>JBHIAV010000027.1:0-40998 GCA_046758745.1 Gemmatimonadota bacterium | reverse complement strand
GAGAGCAATCTGGGTGAGCTGCACACGGTCGGTGAGCTGCTCGACACCCTGGAGGCTCGTTCGGGGCAAGCGCGGCCCGCTGCCGATCGGCCCGTCGAGCACGATCGCTGGGCCGGCGTGCTCGGCGAGCCCCCCGCCGACAGCACGGTCGGACGGGAACGTTGGCTGGTCTTCGAATGGACGGACGTGGTTCTTCGCGTACGCGGCGGAGCGGGCCCGGAGGGTCGGATCACCTCGTGGACGGCCACCCTCCAGAACGGACGCGGCACTCTACGCGAGGCGGCAGCCCCCTTCGGTCTGTGGCCTGCATGCGCTCCGGACGAGGAGGCCGGCACGGTGCAAACACCCCTCGTGAGGCGGGGGCTGCCCGCGTCCGGGACCGGGCGCGCCCGAACCCTCACGGCCACGGTTCGGGAGGGACGGATCACGGCGATCACCCTCTTCGACGAGCCGCCCGACTGGCGTTGAGCCCGCTGGCGCGGGCCGGCACCGGATTCGCGGTTCGGACGGCCACGCGTCCGCAGCGACCGAGCCACGGCGACCCGGGCGCCGCGCCGAAAGGGCCGGTGTCCTCTTGCATGCTGCAATACATCTCGTTTCATTGCTCTCGCATATTGCCGGGAAGCGGTTCGGACGGTCCGCCGGAGAAACGCCGAACACCCCGGCGCGACAGCGTCGGCGGACGGCGCGCGGGGAGGAGCATCTGAGGTCCGCGTGGTCCTGATCAGGAGAGGCGACCGCCGAGCCGCGGCGGCCCTGCGCCCGAGCAGAGTCCTGTACTGGATCTACTCGGGGCGCCTCATCGTCTGCGTGGCCGTGTACGGGAGCGCCGTTCTGGTCGGTGACGTGTGGGCCGCCCGGGGGATCGACCTCGTCCCCGAGATCCGGACGCTGGGGTTCGCCGGCCTGGCCGTCGCCGCTCTGTTCACCCCCGTGGCGTACTGGTACAGTCACCTGCGAGCACGCCCGGTCGGTCTCGGCTTCCTCTACTCGCAGGCGATCATCGACGTCGCGCTCATCACCGGGATCGTCCATATCACGGGCGGGTTCCGGAGTCCGTTCCCACCCCTGCTGTACATCGCGCTGGCGAGCGGGTACGCCCTCATTCTCCCCTTCAGCTCGGCGATCGTGGTAGCGCTGTGTACCGGCGTCGCCTATCTGCTGGACATCGCCGTGTGGTTTCCGGCCGAGCTGAACCCTCTTCTTCTGCTTCAGATCGGGATCTTCACCGTCGTCGCCTCGGCGACGAGCATGATCGGGGCCCGCCTCCGGCAGGTCGGCCACGAGCTGCGCTCCGTGGAGGGGGAGCTGCAACGCCTCCGCCTCGACACGACGGACGTGCTCCGAAGCATGGCGTCCGGCGTCGTGACCCTCGACGCGCAGGGGACGATGGCCTACATGAACCCGGCCGCTGCCGATCTTCTCGGGGTGACGACCGACGAGTGGCTCGGGCGCGACATCGTGTCCGAGCTGGACCGGCGCGCGCCTGGCGTGGCGTACGTGATCCGGCAGACGCTCGCCTCCGGAGCCAACATCAAGGACTACGAGACGGAAGTGTATCCGGACGCCGTCCCGGCTCCGCTGTCCGGAGGCTCCCGGAGGGACGCCGTGACGGATGCCCGCCTCCCCGGGCGGGAGGCGAAGGCGCACTCGCAACCGGACGAGACACCCCGCTCGGCGGCGCCGGTCCCCGTCGGAACGCCGGTCGGGGTGAGCACCACCCTCCTCATCAGACCCGATGCCCCGCCGAGCCTCACCCTCCACCTGCAGGACCTCCGGATGGTCCGCCAGCTCGAGGAGATGCGCCTCCGCACCGGTCGCCTGGAGGCCGTAGCGGAGCTTTCGGCCTCGCTCGCCCATGAGCTGAAGAACCCGCTCGCTTCGATTCGGAGCGCCGTCGAGCAGCTCTGCAGGCGCGAGGCGGCCGACGCGGACGACCGGATGCTGGGCCAGCTGATCGTCCGCGAGAGCGACCGGCTCAATCGGGTGCTCCGCGAGTTCGGAGACTTCGCCCGCGTCGATGTCACCGAGCGGGTACCGATCGATCTGGCGCAGCTGGTCGCCGAGGTGGTGGACGTCGTGAAGCAGCACCCCGCGGCCGAGGCGGCCAGTGTGACGGTCGACGTGGAGGAGGGGATGACCGATCTGTGGGGGGATCCCGAGCTCCTTCACAGGACCCTGTTCAACCTCGTGCTCAACGCCGTGCAGATGGGGGCGGAGTCGGGGGCTGTCCACGTCCAGGTTGTGGCGGACTCCCTGCAGCCCTCGCTCATGCTTCCGGATCCGTCGTATGGGCACCCGGTGCGCATCCGGGTGATCGACGACGGGCCCGGGATCTCGCCCGACGACCTCCCGCGCATCTTCGATCCGTTCTACACTCGGAGGGAGGGAGGAAGCGGGCTCGGGCTGTCGATCGCGTACCGCGCCGTTCAGGCGCACGGCGGTGCGCTCCTCGTCAGCTCCACCCCGGGTAGGGGGGCGACCTTCGTGATCGTGTTACCGAGGCGGGCACGCGAGTCGCGCAGGACCACGCTGTCTCCGCCTCCGGGCGCGAGACGGGAAGAACGGGCGGAGTCCACCGGGGCGGTCGCCTACGGGCCGACATGGAGACCCGTCACCGATCCGAGGAGCTAGATGAGAGACAAGCCTGTCCTGCTGCTGATCGACGACGAGCAGAGCCTGGTCGAGACGCTGTCGGTGTTGCTCAAGCGAGAGGGCTTCGAGGTCGTTTCGGCTCTCACCGGAGAGAAGGGCCTCAAGAAGTTCGGCGAAGCGAGGCCCGACATCGTCCTCACGGACGTGCGCATGCCGAGGATGAGCGGGGTAGAGGTGCTGCAAGCGATCCGCGAGAAGAGTCCCGAAACCCCGGTCGTGCTCATGACCGCCCAGGCCTCCCTGCAGTCCGCCATCCAGGCCGTGAACCTGGGCGCAACGCACTACGTGCAGAAGCCGTTTGCCAACGAGGAGCTACTGGCGATCCTGCGGCGCTCGCTCGACTGGGGCCGGGTGGTCAAGGAGAACAAGGGGCTCAAGACAGAGCTGAAGAAGCAGCGGACGAAGGACGCCGGCAGACCCATCGGGACCAGCCCGGCATTCCGTGAGGCGCTCGAGCTCGCCGAGAGCGTCGCGGAGAGCGATTCCACCATCCTCATTCGCGGCGAGAGCGGCACCGGTAAGGAGGTGTTCGCCCGGTACATCCATGACCTCTCCACCCGGGCCGACGCGAGGTTCCTCTCGCTCAACTGCGGAGCTCTTCCGGAGGGCCTGCTGGAGTCCGAGCTGTTCGGCCACCTGAAGGGCAGCTTTACCGGCGCCGTGAAGGACAAGGAGGGTCTGTTCGTCGCCGCCTCCGGCGGGAGCTTTTTCCTGGACGAGGTGGGGGAGATGGCCCCCTCCACCCAGATCAAGCTACTTCGGGTGCTGCAGCAGCGAGAGGTGGTTCCGGTCGGCGCCACGGAGCCCATCTCGGTGGACGTTCGCCTCATCGCGGCCACGAACCGGGACCTCGATCGGGACATCGAGGACGGTCGTTTTCGGAGTGACCTCTACTACCGGCTCAACGTGATCTGCGTCGACCTGCCTCCGCTGCGGGAACGCGAGGATGATATTCCGCTTCTCGCGGAGCACTTCCTGAGCCGGCACGGTCCCAAGAAGCTCTCCAAGGAAGCACTGGTCGTCCTTCAGGAGTACCGATGGCCCGGCAACGTGCGGGAGCTCGAGAACGTCATGGAGCGAGCCGGGGTCCTCACGTCCGGCGACGTCATCCGGCCCGACGTGCTGCCGGACAATCTGCGGGAAAAGCCCCAGGAGCCGCTCGTCCAGCAGGGTCCCCCGGCCAACCCCACCCTCGAGATCATCGAGCGCGCGTACATCGAGCATGTCCTGCGCGCGGAGGGCGGCAACAAGACCCGGGCCGCCGAGGTCCTCGGCATCGATCCCAGCACACTGTACCGCAAGATCAAGCGATACGACCTCGACGGCTGACGGGGTATTCGGGGACCGGTGGCCGGGGGAGGGGGCGCTGGCCGGCGGGCCGGGACGGGCCCGGGACCGGTCGTCGGTGGTCGCCCTCCCCGGGCGGGGCCGCAGAAGGGCTCCCGTGGTCTGACGGGCTGTCGAGGCACGGATTCTCTCCGATCCGCGGCGTTGCAGATGGGGATGGCTCCTTGCAACCTGCAAGCCAGGAGTTCCGGGCGGCCCCTCCACAACCCCCCCCGTCTACCGGTAAGTGACGCCCACGCAAGCCACTCTCGATCCCAAACAGGGCGGCACGCGGGTTGCCGCTTGGCGTGCGCGGGCGGCAGCCCTCCACCGGTTGCCACCCAGGCAAAAGGGCGAGGGACCGTTTCACAATCTACGAACCAGTGGAGGGAAGATGCTCCGCAACTCAAAGGGATTCACCCTCATCGAGCTCCTCATCGTGGTGGTGATCATCGGGATCCTGGCAGCCATCGCCATCCCGCAGTTCGCCAGCACCAAGGAGAAGGCGTTCGACGCCACGGCGAAGAGCGACGTCCGGAACGCGATGTCGGCGATGGAGGCGTACTTCGCGGACAACCAAGCGTACGCCACCGCGGCCCTGGCGACCGGAAACTTCACCACCAGTCAGGGCATCGCGATCAGCTCGGGCGGCTCCGCCGCCGGCTACCTCGTCACGGCGTCGCACACGGCATCCGGAAACACTTTCTGGGTGGAGTCGGGGTCGGGGAGCTCCATCGAGGGGAAGATCCAGAAGGCCCCGTAAGGCGAACGAGCGGGCTCTTCGCCCTACGCCTGTCGAACAGGGGCGCAGTGGTTCCGTCACTGCGCCCCTTTTCTCGTAGTCCGCTCCGGTTCCTCCGTGTGGGTCGATGATCCCGCCCGTTTCGGGGAGATGGCGGGTCGGATTGGTAGCGCTCCCGGCGCTGCTGCTGCCGTGCGGGCTCCTCTTCCACAGCGCCCTGTTCGGGGGAGAGGCCTTCTTCAGCCGAGACATCGCCCCGTTCTTCTACCCGATGAAGGTGTACCTGGCGGCATCGGTGCGTGCCGGAGAGTTTCCGCTGTGGAACCCGTGGGTCGTGAACGGAGAGCCCTTCTTCGCCTCACTCCAGCCGGGCGTCCTGTACCCGCCGAGCGCCGTTCTCTACCTCCTGCCGCTGCCTTTCGCGTTCAACCTCCTTCTCGTCCTTCACTTCCCGCTCGCAGGGGTGGGGATGTGGACGCTCTTGCGACGCTGGGGTCATGCCCCCGCCCCAGCGCTCTTCGGAGCGCTCGGGTTCATGCTGGGGGGGTACTTCGTTTCGATCGCGAACTTCCCGAACAACCTGCAGACGGTGGCGTGGCTCCCCTGGCTGATGCTCGTGTGGGACCGCTTCGTAAGCGCCGGGCGCCGCCGCGACGCCGTCGTGTTCGCCGGACTGAGCGTGGTGGCGTTCCTCGGCGGAGCGCCCCAGATGCTGGCGATCGGCCTCCTCCTGCTCTTCCTGCACGGGCTCGTCGGGGTGGAGCGGGCCGACATGGGTCGGAGGCGCCAGCTCGTCGCCTTCGCGGGCGTCGGCGCGCTGGCACTCGGCCTCGCGGCGGTCCAGCTCCTCCCGTTCCTGGAGTACATCCGGGAGTCCGTGCGTACGCTCGATATCGGCATGGAGTATGTGGCGCGGCGCTCGCTCGAGCCGAGGAGCCTGCTCCACTTCGCTCTCCCGCCCGCGCTCGCCGCCGGGGTGCACGGGTTCACCACGCGGAACATGGCCACGGCAGGCGTTCCGTGGCTCCTCAGCATCTACCCCGGCTCGCTGGTGATCCTGTTCGCGCTCAACGGAGCGCTCGAGCCGAAGTCGCGCCGGTGGCTCGCATTCTGGGGCGCCACCGCGCTACTGGGCGTGGCTCTGGCGCTTGGCCGGTACACGCCGCTCTATCCGGCCCTCTTCGAGTGGGTACCGCTGCTCCGCCCTCTCCGCTATCCGGAGAAGTTCTACTTCCTCACCGCCCTCGCGCTTCCGGTGATGGCGGCGCACGGCGTCGAGACCTGGCTGGCTGGCGGAAAGCGAGCGCGACGCCTCGTGTGGATCGGCCTCGGTCTGTTCGCCGTCTACCTTTCGGTAGCCGCGCTCCTCGCCCTCGACCGGGGCGCTCTCTCCCGCGCCTGTGGCTCGTGGCTTCGAGATGCGCTTCTGTGCGGCGATCCGGATGGCTCGCGTTCTCTGTACGCCCTGGAGGCGCTCGGGGTGAGCGGCGCTGTGGGGGCGATTCTCGTCCTGGCGGCCGTGCGGGCGCGGGCCCGCCTCGGCGCGCGTGCGCTCGCCCTGGTCGCGACGCTCCTCCTGGCGGCCGACCTGGTCCTGGCGCACCGGGCCGTCAACCCCATGGTGGACGCGGCAGTGTACGAGACTCCTCCCTGGACGTCGGAGCTGCTGACCGAGCGGGGACCCGACCGGCAGGCCTACCGGTTCCGGGGCTCTTCCCTCTCCGCCGCCATGGGGAGCATCGTGACGGTGAAGGGGGCGTGGGAGCTCACCAACATGTATCTCGACTTCCAGACCCTCGGCCCCAACGCGGGTCTGCTGTTCGGCCATCTGGCCCAGGATGGCCTCGAGGGGGTGGAGCTCGCCTCGGTCTCGCTACTCATCGAGGCGGCGCTGCACGAGTGGACCCCCGACCCGGTCCGGATCCTGCGGGCCACGAACGTGCGCTACTACGCCGACGCGACGCAGTTCGGTGGCTCGCTGGACGGACTTGAGCTCGTGGCCACGAGCCCTGATCTCCCGATCCGGGTCTACGAGGTCCAGGACCCGGTGCCGAGAGCGTATCTCGTCGCGCAGCACGAGGTGGCCGGCTCCCCCGCCGAGGCGCTGCGGCGGGCGCTTCAGCCGGACTTTCCTCTCCAGCGGCGGGTGGTGCTGGAAGAGGTGCCTCCGCTGCCCTCGGGATCCGCGGCCGGCGGATCGGCCGAGGGCGAGCTCTGGGGCATGCTCTTCCGGAACAATCGAGTCCGTCTGCGTGCCCGCGCGAACCGCCCGATGCTCCTCGTTCTCACGGACCGGTTCTACCCGGGGTGGAGGGTCGAGGTGAACGGCCGACCGGCGCGGATCCACCGGGCGAACGGCGTCTTCCGCGCCGTGGTCGTGCCGGCGGGCGAGAGCGAGGTGGCGTTCCGCTTCGCGCCGGCGAGCTTCCGGGTCGGCGGCTGGATCAGCGCGGCCTCTCTCCTGGCGGCGATCGCCCTGTTCGCCGGCCGACCGACCGGCCATAGACTGCGAGCGCCCTGATGGAGCCCGAGCAATACCGCGGGATGTTCGAGATTGAGGTACGGTACTGGTGGTTCCGTCTCAAGCGGGACTACGTGTACGCGCTCCTCGAGGAGTTCGTCGTCCCGGGGTCCAGGCCTCGGATCGCGGACCTCGGGAGCGGAACGGGGCAGATGCTGGCGGGACTCCCCCTCGCCGCCGTGGCCTACGGCTTCGAGCACGAGCCGCAGGCGATCCGCTACTCCAGTGCCCGCCGCGTGGAGCGGCTCGTGCGGGCCTCCTGCCTGCAGCTCCCGATCGCCGACGGCAGCCTCGATGCGGTGCTGGTGCTCGACGTGCTGGAGCACCTGGAGGATGACGCTGCGGCGATCCGGGAGATGCGGAGAATCTCGAGCCCCGGTGCGGTCTGCCTCATCACGGTGCCCGCGCACCGTTTCCTGTGGTCCCCCCACGATGAGGTGCTGCACCACAAACGCCGCTACACCCGCAAGGAGCTGGAGAGAAAGCTGCGTGAGAACGGCCTGTCGGTCGTGCAGCTGTGCTACGGGTTTGCCACCGTCTTTCCGGTCGCCTGGCTCGTTCGTTGGGCGAAGCGGGTTCGGGCGCGCCTGTTGCCCGGCGCGATGCGCCGGGATGATTTCTACCCGCTGCCGGCATGGGCGAACGAGGCACTCTACCGACTCTGCCGGTGGGAGGTGACGTCGGTGCGGCGGGGACGGCTCCCGCTCGGCCTTTCCCTGGTCGCGGTGTGCCGCCCCGCGACCGACGGCGGTGGGCGGAGCACCGTCACAGCCGCCGGGGATGAGGGCACGGAGGCCGAGTGCGCCGGGCGCCGCGATGCCGGAAGCGACGCCCGGAGCGGATCGGAGCAGGCGGCTGGACGGCCCGACCTCGAATGGTAGACCGGTGGTAGGCCGGGAAGGCGAGATGGGACTGCGTGGCGACCACGGCTCGCACCGGACGGCAGGCGGCGCGGCCTCCCGCCGTGCGCCCGGTGGCCCCATGCCTGGTCCCGACTCTCGGCACGTTGAGTTCGAGATCCCCCCCGGCGGGACCGGGTGGCTGGTCCTCGGCTTCTTCCTCTTCGCTACCGCGGCCGCCTTCCTCACCGCTCGCGACTACGGGATCGCCAGTGACGTGGGGCTCTACTTCCACAGCTCCCTGCGCCAGATCGCGTGGGCCCACAAGCTCTTGGAGGCCGTGCTGGGGGGAGCGCCCACCGAGGCCCTGGGTCGGACCGAGGTCTTCGAGCACTGGCGCTGGTTGCCCGTCCGGGTGACGCATCCGCCTCTGTCGCGGGAGCTCAGCGGCCTTTCCTACCTGGCGCTGAAGGGTTGGGTCGATCCCCTGACCGCGTATCGCGGGGCCGTGCTCCTCACGTACGGAGCGCTGGTGGCCTCCGTGGCCGCGGTGACGGCACGGGCCACCGGGTCCCGCCTTTCGGGACTCGCGGCGGGAGCGAGCACCCTGACGATCCCCGCGCTCTTCGCGTACGGACACCTGGCTCACACCGACCTCTTCCTCGCCGCCTTCTGGTTCTGGTGCGTGAGCGCCCTGGAGGCGTATCTGCGCACGGACGACGACCGCTGGCTGGTTGCCTCGGGACTTCTGCTCGGCGCCGCCTGCGCCACCAAGTTCTCGGGCGTGCTCCTGGTGGTTGTGCTCGGAGGTTGGCTCCTGCACCGTCGCCGGCTCGACCTGCGGGCCACGGCAATCCTCGCCGCGGCCGCCATCGTGGTCTTCTTCGCGGTGGACCCGGCCCTGTGGGTCGGGCCCGTGGAGGGGATACGCGAATACCTCGCCACCGGCGTGAACCGATCGGCCGACGAGGCGGCCCAGATCGTAACCGAATATTTTGGTGAGCTTTACGTCTTTCGTGCACCCTGGCACTATCCGTTCGTGTGGACGGCGATCGTCGTGCCGATCCCCATCCTGCTCGCCATGGCGGCCGGCTTGTCAAGATGGCGCGGATCGCGCCTCGTGCCCCTCACGCTGCTCAACGCGGTCGTTCTGTACGGCGCTCTTCTCGTACCGGCGGCGCCGTTGCACGACGGCATCAGGCTGTTTCTTCCCCTCTTCCCCTTCCTGTGCGTGCTGAGCGGGATCGGGTGCGGCGCGCTCTCGGACTGGATCACACGGCGCAGCGCCGCTACGGGTGCGAGCGGCGACCTTGTAGGCGCGCTCGTGTTCCTCGCGCTGTTCGCCCTCCCGGGCCTGCGGACGGTTCAGTACCATCCCCATCAGCTCTCGTACTTCAACGTCCTGATCGGTGGGATCCGAGGTGCCGCGGCCAGAGGGCTCGAGGTCACGAACCTCAAGGAGGCGCTCAGCCCGTCCGTTCTCGCCGAGCTCCGCGAACGGATCCCACCGGACGCCGTGATCCATGGCGGCTTCTTGACCGAGGAGCTCTGCTTCTACCAGGCGGTGGGAGATGCGCCGAGGTCGTGGGTGGTCGAGACGGCCCTCGAGCTGTCCGACGGAACGGTTCGCACGATCGCCTGTGAGGATCCGCGTAGCCTCGTGGCCGTGACGCACCTGCGTCCTCCCCGCGATGCCGACTACGTCTTCGTGCTCAACCGGAGGGCGCAGTTCACGTCCATCGACCGGGCTTTGACTCGGTTCGGCGGTGCCCCGTTCTACAAGCTCGCAGTGCGGGGGGTGCCGCTGCTTCGGGTCTACCGGACCGAATGACCGGCGGCACGAGGGCTCCTGCGGGAGCGGCTCAGATGGACCCGGGAGGACGGCCGTTCGCCGGGGGGGGCGGCTCTGTCGACGGTGGAGAGGAGCGGGCGCGATCTCCAGTGCTGATGAGCGTGGCGCTGGCGGTCGTCGCCTTCATCTGGCTGCTGCCCGGTCTCGGGCGGGTCGGGCTGACCTGGGATGAACCGCGGTACTTCGACTCGGCCAGCCGCATCCAGGAGTGGACCGCGGCCGTGACCCGGGGGCCGGAGCGGCGCTCGCTCGCGAGCGCTGAACGCATACGGGAGGTGTGGGACGCCGAGCACTACTGGAATCCGCATCCTCCGGTGTACAAGGAGGGGATGGCGCTGGCGGAGTGGATCTCGTCGCGCTGGCTCGACCCGATCCGCGGCTTCCGGTTGGCTTCGCTCGTGTGGTTCGCGCTCCTCGTCGGCGGCGCGACCTGGGTCGGGGGAAGGGTCTGGGGCACGACGAGCGGCGCGGCCGCCGGTCTCTCCCTCCTCCTGCTACCGCGGGCAGTCGGACACGCGCACATCGCCGCCACCGACACGCCGCTCACCCTCTTCTGGTTCGTCGCGTCGGCCGGGCTCGCCCTCTACCTGCTGGAGGGAAGGCGAGGCTACCTGGTCGTGGGAGCGGTCGGCCTCGGCCTGGCGATGGGGACGAAGTTCACGGGATACCTCCTCCCGCTTCCGCTGCTGGGCTGGCTCCTCGTCTATCGACGCAGCGCGCGTGCAGCGCTAGCGTTCGTCGGGTGGATCGCGGGCGGCCTGGCCGTCTCGTACCTCCTGAACCCGCTCGCCTGGCACGATCCGGCCGGCTACGCGGCCCGGCTCTTCTCCGAGAGCCTCTCCCGCCAGGAGTCGGTCCCGATCAACACCTACTATCTGGGGACGCAGTACGAGTACGTGGTTCCGTGGCACCACCCGATCGTCATGACGGTGGTGACCGTCCCGCTCGCCCTCCTCGTCCTGGCGATCTTTGGAGCGGCTCGGTCGCTCGCGCGGCCAGGACGAAACGCGATGGGCGGGCTCTGCCTCGCGATGATCGTCTTCTTCTGGGCGCTCCTCGCCCTCCCATCATCCCCGAACCACGACGGCGTTCGTCTCTTCCTGCCGATGTTCCCGTTCCTGGCACTGCTCGCCGGGCGCGGCTTCGGGGCGTTCCACGCCCGGCTCGGCAGGGTGCTCCCGGCGCGGGCCGGCGTCCTCGCCACGCTGCTCCTCGGGCTGCTCTTCTTCTATCCCCCCTATCTGCAGCTGACACGGATCGCCCCGTTCTACCTCTCCTACTACAACGAGGTGATCGGCGGCCCTAGGGGTGCGGCCAGGATCGGGATGGAGGTCAGCTACTGGTACGATGCGGTGACCCCCGACTTCCTCGAGCGCGTCAACGAGTACCTTCCCGAGGACGCGCAGCTCGCCACCTTCCCGCGGTCGGACTACTTCCGCAGCCTGCAGGCCTATCGCCTGCTACGGGAAGACATTCGCATCTCTCAGGAATGGCCCCCCCCGTACTACCTCCTGGTGGCGCGAAAGGCGGTGTTCGGGGCGAGGGAGTGGGGGATCTACAACAACGTGAGACCGGTCCTCGCAGCCGCAGTGGACGAAGTCGAGCTGGTCGGGCTGTACGTATGGAAGGAATCCGGCGAGCCCGGACAGCCGGGCCCGAAAACCGCCTCCCGGAGGAGGCAGGAGGAGCATTGAAGTCGGTACACGCTGTCGTTCCGATCTATCAGGAGGAGGCCATCCTCGAGGAGCTGCACCGGCGCCTCTGCGCCGCGCTCGAGTCGCTGCCGCACGAGTGGCGCATCATCTACGTGGACGACGGTAGCAGCGATCGGTCGCCGGATATCATCCAAGCCTTCACAGAAGCCGACTCACGGGTGAGCGCCGTTCACCTGTCACGCAACTTCGGCCAGCAGCTGGCTATCGCAGCAGGGCTCTCCGTGGCGGATGGGGACGCGGTGGTTCTTCTCGACGGGGACCTTCAGGACCCGCCGGAGGTCATTCCCTCTCTCGTGCAGAAATGGGAGGAGGGCTACGATGTGGTGTATGCGGTCAAGAAGGAGCGGAAGGAAGGGTGGGTCAAGAGGCGGCTCTTCTCCCTCTTCTACTCGATCCTGAGCCGGCTGAGCCCGCTGGAAATCCCGGCCAACGCCGGGAACTTCTCGCTCATGGACCGCTCGGTTGTCGAGCTCATCAACCGGATGCCCGAGCGCAGTCGGTACGTGAGCGGACTGCGAGCGTACGTGGGGGGG
Organism: Gemmatimonadota bacterium; assembly: GCA_046758745.1. Classification (GTDB taxonomy): domain Bacteria; phylum Gemmatimonadota; class Gemmatimonadetes; order Palauibacterales; family Palauibacteraceae; genus JBHIAV01. The sequence goes on along the minus strand of JBHIAV010000027.1, from coordinate 28,815 downwards.
CGGCAAATCGGGATCGAGTTCGAGCGGGCGGCCCGCTACGCGGGAGCGCCGCGCCAGAGCCCGGTCAAGCTGCTCCGCCTGGCCACCGATGCCTTCTTCGCCTTCTCAGAGGTGCCCCTTCGTCTGGCCACGGTCCTCGGATTCCTCGTTTCCGGAGTCGCCTTCGTGGTCATGCTGAACGTCCTGTACCACAAGCTGGTCACCGGTGCGGCGATACCGGGGTGGGCCTCCGTGATGACCTCCATCCTCTTCCTGGGGGGAGTGCAGCTTCTCGCCCTCGGGATCATGGGCGAGTATGTGGGCCGGATCTACAACGAGACGAAAGCGAGACCCGCTTTCGTGGTCAGGCGGTACCGGAATCTCCCTCCGGGTCGGCCGGACGGAGATTCCTCTTCGCTGAGTCGCGAGGCAGCGGGTGAATGACGGCGGGGCTTCCCTCCGCCGCGCCGACCGAGTCACCTCGCATGTCGTAGGCGGCGTCTTCGCCGGCCTCGTCGTCGTGGCACTCGCCTACGGCGCGCTCCGCCTCCTGCGGTCCGAGGTGCTCTTCCAGTACACGGAGGGGCCGGTGCTCGGGAGCCTGGCCGCCCTGCTGGAAACGGGGTCCACCGGTGCCATGTATCCCGCCGATGCGTGGTCCCACCCTCCCCTGGTCCTCACCCTTTACCCCCCGCTCTTCTTCTGGCTGTCGGCGGCGCTTCAGGCCGTGACCGGAGCGGCCGAGGCGTACTTCGCACCGCGTCTTCTCTCTCTTGCCGCAACCGGCGGCGTACTCGGGATGCTGGTGGCTCTCTCCCGCCGCAGGCGAGTCCCGTGGAGCTGGACCGCCCTGCTCCTCGGGGGGCTGCTCATCAATCCGGGCGTATACAACCTGATGGGTGCGGCCCAGGTCGACACGCTGGGACTGCTGTGGACCGCGGCGGGCATCCTCTGCGTCCTCGGGGAGGAGAAGGGCGACGGAAGCCCGGGCCGGTGGGCCGCGGCCGCCGGCTTCTTCCTCCTCGCCTTCTTCACGAAACAGAGCTACGTGGCTGCCCCGGCCGCGCTCGGGCTCGCCTGGCTGGTGGGCGGCCATCGCCTGCGCGCCGTGGGCTTCCTGGGGGCGCTCGCCGCGGCGGCCACGCTAGGTACCCTGCTCCTGGATCGCGCCACCGGCGGCGGCTACCTGGCCAACGCCTTCGGATCGCTTCGGGGATCGGCTGGTTTCTTCGGTGTTCGATCCACCCTCGCCGACAGCGTACCCGCCCAGTGGATCCCCCTTCTGCTCCTCGTGGCCCTCATGGTGCGCGGCGGCCTCCGGCCGCGATTCCCGGAGCTGTACGCGGCGCTCGCTTGGCCGCTGCACCTGGCCGCGATGAGCAAGATCGGCGCGAGCGTCAACTATCTGCTGGAGCCCCTTTTCGCGCTGGTGCTGCTCGCGATCGTCCGTGCCCGAAGCCCGGGGGAGGGCGAGCTCCGGGCGTTCCCGGGGCCGCGCCCGTTGGTGTGGGCTCTGGTGGCCTGGCTCGGTGCGGCCAGCGTAGCGCTCGGCGCGGACCGCGTGGCGAATCTGCGGCAGCTGGCGGCCCAGCGGGATTATTACCGGATTGTAGGGCTACAGCCCGGCTACCCGCTCGTCGACGCGATCCTCTTCCCGGCTGTTCTGCGAGAGGGAACGAGACCGTACCTGAACGACCCGTTCGCCTTCGGCGTCCTGCTCGAGGGCGACCGATGGGATGAGAGCGGGCTGGCGGCCGAGCTCCGTTCGCGCCGTGTTCCGTTGATCGTCACCCAGATCGACCTCGCGCTCGGACCCGCCCCGGCCGACGCCGAGGCGCGCCGACTGCTCTTCGCCTACCTGTGGAGAGCCCCGACGATCTGGGGGGCGATCATGGAGAACTACGAGCCCATCAACGACGCCCCTCCGTTCATCTGGCTGCCGGCGAGGGGTTCCCCGTGAAGTGGCGGACCGTGTCTCGTCTGTGGTGCGCTTCGTCGCCCGGCTGACCCCTGGGTGTGGCATTCTGCGTCTTCCGAACGCGTCCATCCCGGCCCCGCCGAACGCTGGCTTCTCCAATCCGTTGCCGATGAACGGGTTAGTGTCCCGCGTAAACGAGGCATGCGGGTTGCTCCACCCCCTGTCGAGGGGCCCGCAGGTCTTGCGTGGCCCGCGGAACGGAGGTCGAAATGGCGCACGGAGAGGGGGGCTTCACCCTGATCGAGGTGCTGGTGGTTCTTCTGATCGTCGCGATCCTCGCAGGGGTGGCCCTGCCGAAGGTGTCGGCGACCCGGGAGAAGGCCTACGTCGCCGCCATGAAGTCTGATCTTCGAAACCTGGGCGCCGCGCAGGCGGCGTACTTCGCCCGCAACGACACCTTCGCCGCCTCCCTGCCGAGCGGCGAGTACAACACGAGCGAGGGCGTCACCGTGGTGATCGACAGCGCGACCGCCACCGGGTGGGGAGCGCACGCGAGTCACCAGGCGACCACCATCACCTGCACGGCCTCGGACAGTGCGTCGGGAACGCAGCCTCCCACATGCGGCAACTGAGCCGACTCGCACTGCCACTCGCGCCGCTCGCCGCGAAGGTTGAGCGAGCGGTGATCCGTGCTCCCGAAGCTCGAGGCACAGCCGCGCCCGGAGCCGCGCTCCGTACGGGAGGCGCGACGTGGAGGAGGGCGGAAGCCGGAGGAGTCGGCGTTCCCTCGGGCGGCCGGCCGGGGCGGTAGCCGGGGGCGGGCTGCTGGAGCTGCTGATCGTCCTTGGCATTCTGGGGATCGCGATCGGCGCGGGGGTGCAGGGATACCGGCGGTACGCAGCGGCGGCCGCGCTTGATGGGGCGGCCGATCTCGTGCGGAGCCATCTGGGGCTCGCCCGGATGGTGGCGGTGGCGCGCCGGGAGACGATGCGGGTGAGGGCTTCGCCCCTCGGAGATCTGCTGCTCCTGGACCCACGGGACAGCGTGGTGGCCGTCGCGCCCGTGGGACGAGGCGGCCCCCTCGCCCTGGACTCGCTTCGGGTGCGTCCGGCGACGCTCCGCTTCAACGCCCGAGGCCAGGCAGCCCCCGGGAGCGTCTACCTGTACCGGGGCCGCCGAGGCGTGCGGCTGGTGAGCAATTTCCTCGGCCGCGTCCGGCGGGAAACGTTCGTCGTGGGGGGCGGCTGAGACCGGAGTCCGTGTCCCCGAGGACGCGGGCGCGTTGAAAGCTTTTCCCGGCCGGTAAGGGTTTGCCGGCCGGCCGGCCGCTCTCGGTAACATAACCGATTGCGGCGTAAGGCAGTAAGCTGTGGTAAACATCTTGCGGCAGGGAAACTTCAGGCGCCGTCGCGGCGCCAATGGAGAAGGTGAGGAAGAACACCTGAACGGGCTCGGATGTCCCGGACGAGATATGCAAGACCGAATAGCGGGTTTCACACTGATTGAGCTGCTGATCGTGCTCACGATCGGAGCGGTCATCCTGGGGGTAGGAACCACTTCCTACCGGGAGTTCACGGAGGCCACCACCGCGAGCAAGGCGGCCCGTTTGGTGGCAGGGGATGCCACCCTGACGCGGAGCTACGCGATCAGGCGCCGCGCCAACGTCTCGCTGGTCGCCGACGAGGCGACGCGGAGCTACGTCATCCGCGAGGCCGGGGGCGCCGTGCTCTCCAGTCGGTCGTTCGACGCATCCTCGGAGCTGCCCCTCACGGCCCTGGATGTCGACACGGCAGGGGACTCGCTCACCTTCAACTCGCGGGGGCTGCTGGTCGGCGCTGCACAGGTGGAGATCGACGTGACGCGGTACGACCGAGCCTTTCGGGTCCAGCTCAACGCCCTCGGGCGGCATCAGATCCTTAAGCTATGATCTCGGGAGCGAGGGGGTGAGTACGAGGAAGCTCCGGAAGCCGCGCGACGAGGCCGGCTTCGGCCTGGTCGAGGCCATGATCGCGCTGATCATGCTGGCCATCGGCTTGATGGCGATCACGGGCCTGGCGATGACCGTGGCCTCCCAGACGCGGCTGGCCGCCTGGCAGACGGATCAGGCGCTCGCAGGCCAGGAAGCCCTGGAGCGCATCCACCGGGGCGGCTACGCCGCCGCCGTGAGCGGTGTCGACACCATCACGCTGGGCGGCAACACCTACTTCGTGACGCTCACGGTGACCAACCCGAGCGCGCGGGTGAAGCAGGTGGACGCCGTCGTGCCCGGCGTGGGGACGCTCCAAGCGCGCTCCTTCAGCACGCGGCTCTATCAGCCGCGGCCGCTTCCCGGACCGCCGTAGGCCGTCGGAGGGATGCCGAGGATGAGGATGAAGAGCAATCGGATCTTGCCGCCGAGCGGCGGACGCCACCACGGCGGCTTCACGCTGGTCGAGATGCTCATCGCCATCGTGATCACCGGGGTTCTGGGCGCCGCGGTGATGTCCCTGCTTCTCAGCCAGAACCGCTTCTATGGCAAGAACGACGATGTGATCTACGCACAGCAGAGCCTGCGCGCGGCGGTGGACCTGATGTCCGCCGAGCTACGCATGGCTTCGCCGGGCGACCTCCTCGCGGCCACGCCGGACTCGGTCTCCTTCCGGTTCGACGTCCTCCGAGCCGTGGTGTGCGACTCGACCGGGGCCGATGAAGCGACGCTGTTCGTGTACGACAGCGTCTCCAACGCCAACCTGGTCACCGGATTTTCCGGAACGGCCTATTCCGGGCCGTACGACTCCGCCTTCGTGTACGCCGACGGCTGGACGGGCGTGGTCGGTTCGACCGGCGCCACGCCGAAGGCCACGTGCACCGGCCTCGGCGCGCCTGCGACGTCGGCGGACGTCTACTACCGCACTGTCACCGGCTGGCAGGGCAACTTCGCTCAGGGAGTGCCGGACCGCGGATCGCTCGTGCGTGAGTACGGGCGCCTCACCTATCGCTTCGCCTCCTCCGGGTTCGGGACCGGGCAGGCGCTGTGGCGCGGCTCGCAGGAGCTCGTCTCGCCGTTCCAGAACGGAGCCGCGTTCAGCTACGTGATGGCCGATAGTACCGTACAGTCCACGGTGGCCGTCGCCGCTTTCCCCAACGTGCGTTCGGTGCGCGTCACGGCCGTGGCGCTGGGTGATCAGGCGAACCGCTTCAACGTGCAGCGCTCGATTCAGTACGACATACCCCTTCGCAACTAGAGAACGCAGAGCGATGACCGCGGCGGGCGGCGGCGGACGGTTGCGTGCCGCATCCACCGGCGGCAGGTTAGGCGCCGCCGGCCGGATGGCTCCCACGACTGCGAGCCACGAAAGCCGAACTTCGCGTCCGGGCCGGCGACGGAACCCTTCTGCGTGCGCACGCGGTGGACCGCGGCGGTGATTGACAGAGGAAAGACAGGGAGCCTATGATTGCCCGGTCCCGCCTTGCCGCGAATGTCTCGTTCAGCGGCGGTGTGCCCCGATGACCTTGTTCGGTCTCGGCCGCAGGAAGCGAACGGTCGGCCTTGACGTCGGAAGCGGGTTCATCAAGGTCGCCATCATCGATCACTCCAAGGAAGAACCGCAGCTCGAACGGGTGGTCGTCCGGCCTCTCGGTGGAGACGCCATCGTCGAGGGTGAGGTCATGGATCCCGGCCTGGTCGCCGAGACGATCGATGCGATCTTCGTGGAGGAAGCGATCGCCGATCGCGACGTGGTCGCCAGCGTGGGTGGGCGCGACGTCATCATCAAGCCGATTCAGATGGATCGGATGAAGAAGTCGGACGCGCGCGACGTGATCCGCTGGGAAGCCGAGCAGCACGTCCCATTCGACATGGACAGCGTGCAGCTCGACTTCGAGATCACCGATCCGGACGGCGAGGGGTTGCAGATGAACGTCCTCCTCGTGGCTGCCAAGCGCGAGCTGGTCGAGAACAAGATCGCGCTACTCGAGGAGGCCAACCTCAACCCCCTCATCGTGGACGTCGACGCGTTCGCCCTGCACAACGGGCTCGAGGTCAACTATCCTGAGGCGATGACGGGCCTCGCCGGTCTGGTGAGCATCGGTCACGAGACCACCAACGTGAATTTGCTCGAGGAAGGGGTCCCCGTCCTCACCCGCGACCTGACCTTCGGCACCCGCCGGCTCTCGCTCGATCTGCAGCGGGAGAGGGGGATGCGGGCGGACGAGGCGGAGTCCATCCTCCGTGGGGAGGGCCCGGACGAGCGGCTTCGGGAGTTCCTCTTCGAGCGGGCGCAGGAAGTGGCGCGGGGCGTCGAGCGGGCCACCGCCTTCCTGGAGACGCAGGAGCTGGGGGCCCGTCTCGGACGCCTCTACCTGTGCGGCGGTGGCGTCCGTGTGCCGGGTCTCGCCGAAGCGCTGGCGGAGCGGCTCCGCGTCGAGACGAAGATCGCGAGCCCGGTGGAGAGGCTCCAGGTGAATCCGGGGGCTCTGGACGACCGACGGGCCGACGAGATCGCCCCCATGCTGATGCTCTCTGTCGGACTGGCCTTGCGCCGGGCGGCGTGACGGTGGGTCGGACGGTGGCGCCGTATCGGCCACGGGGCGGGGGAGCGGCGGACACGGCATGATCGAGGTCAACCTCCACCCGGCCGGCGCAAAGGCAGCCGCGAGGCGGCGGGGTCGTCTCTCGTTCGTCCTGCGCGCGCGGTTCAGAGGCGGCCTGGTCGGCCGAGAGCCGTGGGGGTTGGCCGCGGTGGCCGTCCCGGTGCTGGTGGTGTTGAGCTTGGCGCTCCTCTGGGTACTGCAGCGTGCGGATGTGCGGGATGTGGAGGCGCGCCTGGCGAGCGCGACGGCGGACTCGGCGCGCCTCTCGGACCTCAGGCTGCTGAGCGACAGCCTGCTGGAGCGCGAGCGGTTGATCCGTGAGCGCGTGGATCTCGTCTCCCGACTGGATGGCGACCGCTTCGTGTGGCCGCACATGATCGACGAGATCAGCCGGGCGCTGCCGGAGTTCACCTGGTTGACCGCGATCAAGCGCGAGAGCCCGCTGCCCGACCTACAGGTGCAGATTCAGGGAGTGGCCGCCAGCCCCCTCGCGATCACCGCGTTCGTCCGCGGGCTCGGGGAATCTCCCTACATCGGGGAGGTGTCGATCATGGGGAGCCAGCAACAGATCGTGCGGGATCTGGTCGCCCAAGCCTTCACCCTCGTCGTGTCGTACACGGAGCCGCCACCGGCGCTCGTGCGAACGGAGCCCTTGCGGGTGGAGGAGTTCTAGGCGGATGGCGCTTCTTCCACAAGATCCGCGTCAGCAGGTGTACGTCCTGGTCGTCGTTCTGGCTCTCGCCGCCGGCGTTTTCGGCTACATGCGCCCGTACCGGGACAAGCTGGAGGAGCTTCGGGAGATGGAGGATCGCCTGGCCGAGCTGGAGCACCAGAACCGGCTGGCCGAGTCGAGGATCGGCGACCTGGAGGAGCTTCGGCAAAGGCTGAGGAGGAGCGAGCGCGTCTTCGCTTCGCTCGAGCGTCTCGTTCCGTCTCGCGCCGAGGTCCCCGCGATCTTCGAGGCGATCGCCACCGAAACGCAGGCTCTGGGTCTTCGGCTGATCAACGTGGCCCCCGCGGCCCCGGTCGCGGACAGCGGTGCCTACTTCCTGCGACAGGACTGGGAGATGCAGGTGCAGGGCGAGTACCATGCGATCGGAAACCTCCTAACCAGGGTGGCCTCCTTCGACCGCATCGTCCGCCCGCAGATTCAGGAGATCCGGCCCGCCGAGACGACGCCGAGCGGACGGCAGCTCGTCGAGGCGACGTTCGGGCTCGAGACCTTCGTTCTTCCACCGCCCGAACACCTCGCTCTGGATGAGGGGAGCAGTGAGTAGGTCGGTACGAACCGTGATCGGCCTCCTGCTTGCGGCCGCGGCAACTTCGCCCGTGCACGCCCAACAAGCGGGGGCGAGCGGTCAGGTCGAAGCGGACACGTCCGCCATCCTCCGTCGAGAGGTGTTCGTCTATCCGGGAGGTGGCCGCCGGGATCCGTTCGTCCCGCTCACGGCGGGCGAGGGGTTGGGCCCTCGCTTCGACGACCTCGAGCTCACGGGCGTCATCTACAGTCCGTCCGCCGGGAGCGTGGCCGTCCTGGTCGATCGAGCCACGCTGAAGCGCTATCGCGCCCGCGAAGGCGACAGCCTCGGGGACGCACGATTGCTCGCGATTCGCGAGACCGAGGTCGATTTTCTCGTCTCCGGCTTCGGAGTCAGCCGGCGAGAGACGCTCCGGGTCAAGAAACAGGAACAGGAGCCAGGCTGATGTTCGCGCTGCATGTGCTTGCCGTGATCGCGGCGGCCTGGACGTGGGTCGGGACACCGGGCAGCGTCCAGGAGGTGCGCATCTCGCCGGTCGGGGACGAGACGGAGATCGCCGTGCTCACGGAGGGAGACGTGACGGTGACCGAGTTCCGGCTCACCGACCCGCCCCGCATGATCGTCGACATCCATGGGGCCGCCCACGCGCTGCCGCGTCATACGTTCGACGGGATCGGACGGGGCGGGGTGGTGCGCCTGCGGAGCAGCCAGTTCCGCGACGAAGTCGTGCGCCTCGTCTTCGACCTCACGGTGGACCCGCTGTACACGATCGAAGAGGCCCCCGGTCGCTTCGCTCTCCGTTTCGCCAACCCCGGAGGAGCGTTCGAACCGTGGACCACCGCCCGCCGGGAACGTCGGGAGGTGGCGATGGAGACGCGGAGTCCGGCGTCCTCCCCGGCCTCCGCGGCACCGCCCCCCGCGGCCTCGCGGCCCGGCGAGCCGATGCAGGAGCAACCGCGCATCACCGTGTCGTACGACAGCGCCAGCATGCTGGATGTGCTGGCCGGATTCTCGGAGTTCGCGGGCATCTCGATCGTGCCCAGCGCGGAGGCGGCGGCCCTCGCGGTGCGGGGCGTCGACATCCGTGATCAGCGGTGGGATGTCGCCCTGGATGCGATCCTCGCCTCTCAGGGTCTCGGCTGGCGACGGCAGGCCGAGGGGATCCTCCTCGTCGATCGGCTGGAGGGCCTCCGTAACAGGGACACGCTGCTGACGGAGACCCGCGTCCTCCGCATCAACTACGCGAGCGCGGACTCCGTGGCGGCCACGCTGCAGAAGCTCGCGACCCCGAACCGCGGCCAGGTCGTCGCCTACCAGGGCGTGAACTCCGTCATCGTGACCGATGTGCCGTCGGTCGTGGCTCGCATGGACACCCTCGTCCGCCTGCTCGACATCCGCACCCCGCAGGTGTCCATCGAAGCGAAGATCATCTTTGTCGATCGCACGGACGTCAACGAGCTGGGGATCATCTACGACCTCAAGGATCGGACCGGGAACTCCATCAACGACGTGATCGCGGTCGAGGATCCGTTCAACCCGGGCCAGCCGACCAACGAGACCCTCGTCGACCTCAGCGGCAGCTCGATCGCCGCCCTGGCGAACGCGAACGACCGGTTGCTCGCACCCGCGCTTCAGATCCTGGCCTCCACGGCGTTCGGCGATTTCTCTCTGGCGGTGTTCCTTGAGGCGCTCCGGCAGCACCAGCTCTCCGACGTGCAGGCCGCCCCCGCTGTCCAGGTGGTGGACAACCACAAGGCCTACCTCCAGGTGGGCGAGAAGACCCCGATCCGCATTCTCGAGCGGGCGGCGCAGGTGCAGGAGGCGACAGTCAACGTGCAGTTCGAGAACACGGGGATCATCCTCGAGGTCACGCCGCACGTCACGAACAACAACCAGATCCTGCTCGACCTGTCCGCCGAGCGCTCCGGGCTCAGGGTGGGGCTTTCCGACGTCGGCTTCACCTTCGAGAAGCAGATCGGAAGGACCCGGCTGCTCGTGGATGACGGGGAGACGGCGGTGATCGGCGGGCTCACCCTGAGCGAGGTGACCCGCAGCGAGAGCGGGATTCCCGTCTTGATGGATATCCCGCTCGTCGGTAAGCTCTTCAGAACGACGAAGAGCGAAGAGACGAAGCAGGATTTGATCATCCTGGTGACGCCCCACATCGTGCATCCGAGCTAGGTGGCGACGCTCGGAGGCGGCCGGATGTGAGGCGCGGCCCGTCGGGCCGCGCGGGGGCGGCCCGGGTGGCCGGTGCGGACGGGGCGGATCGCGGGGTCCGGCAGCTGCCGGGCCCCGTTTCATTTGGGAGCCGCAGGGGCGATGCTGACACACTTTCGCTTCACCACAGCCGGTGAGTCGCACGGGAAGGGAATGGCCGTGATCGTGGACGGCGTCCCGGCCGGTCTATCGCTGGAGCCGCTGGACATCGCCCGGGAACTGGCCCGGCGCCAACAGGGTTACGGGCGCGGCGAGCGGATGAGGATCGAGCGCGACGCCGGAGAGCTGCTGAGCGGCGTACGACTCGGTGAGACGCTGGGCTCGCCGATCACGGTTTGGATCCGGAATCGTGATTTCGCCAACTGGGAGATCGCGATGTCGGTGGAACCGCGCCCGGAGGCGGACGAGCAGGCCCTTCGCCGCGTGTACCTCCCCCGCCCGGGCCATGCCGACCTGGTAGGGCTCCTCAAGTACGACCGGCGGGACGCACGGGACGTGCTCGAGCGCTCCAGCGCCCGCGAGACGGCCGCTCGGGTGGCGGCGGGAGCGATCGCGAAGCGTCTTCTGGACGAGTTCGGCGTCACGATCGGGAGTCACGTCACGGCGCTCGGCGGCATCGAGGCACGGGTGCCCGATGAGCTGCCGACCGACCTGAACGGGTTCGCGGACGAATCCCCTCTCCGCTGCCTGGATTCTGAAGCGACGGAGCGGATGATCCGAGAGATCGACTCGGCGGCGGGCGAAGGGAACACCGTCGGCGGGGTGTTCGAGGTCGTGGCGCGCGGTCTCCCTGTGGGGCTGGGGAGCCACATCTCCTGGGACCGGCGTCTGGACGGTCGACTCGCCGGCGCCCTGATGTCGATCCAGGCGATGAAAGGCGTGGAGATCGGGCTGGGGTTCGGGGTGGCTCGAATCCGGGGCTCTGAAGTGCACGATGAGATCGAGCGCGATCCCTCCCGACGTCGGGCCGGGGGGTACCGGCGACGGCGCAACAACGCCGGGGGGCTGGAGGGCGGGGCGACCACGGGTGAGCCGCTCGTCGTACGGGTGGCCATGAAGCCGCTGAGCTCGCTGAGGCGGCCCCTGGAGAGCGTGAACGTGAAGACGGGCGAGCGGGCGGAAGCGGTGCGCGAGCGAAGCGATGTGTGCGCCGTCCCGGCGGCGGGCGTCGTCGGCGAGGCGATGGTGGCGCTGGTGCTCGCCGACGCCATGCGGGAGAAGTTCGGGGGCGACTCGCTGGGGGAGATGAAGGCGAACCATGCCGCCTATCTGGACCGCGTGAACGCCCGGCGCTTCCCGGATGCGCGGTGAGTCGCAGGGCTCGGGGGGACGATCCCGCCGCGTGCAGGGCGCCTCCCCCGAGCCGCCCGCCGCGGGGACGCGCGGGGACCTCCCCGGCCGGATCGTTCTCGTCGGCTTCATGGGCGCCGGAAAGACCACGGTCGGCCGCCTCCTGGCGCGGCGACTCGGCTACGACTTCGTGGATCTGGACGAGGAGGTGGAGCGGCTCGCCGGCCGCACGATACCGGAGATCTTCCGGTCGGAGGGGGAGGCGGCCTTCCGCGCCCTCGAGGCCGAAGTTACCTCACGCCTCGATGATAGGTGCCGTATCGTGATCGCGGCGGGCGGAGGGTGGATGGCGCGCCCCGAGCTCCGTGACCGGTGGACCGCCGCCGTGCGGGTGTGGTTGCAGGTGAGCGAGCAGAGCGTGCTGGAGCGGCTCGGCAGCCACCTAGAGACGCGCCCGCTGCTCGGCCGGGAGCCCCCGCAGCGCGCCATCCGGACGTTCCTGGAGGGCCGCCGTGCCTCGTACCGGCTGGCCGAGCTTCGGGTTGACACGGACGGGAGGACCGCGGTAGAGGTGGCCGAGTGCGTCCTCGAGCTGCTGGCCCGCGCGGGAACGTGAAGCCGCCGCAGCGCCCCATCGGGCGTCACGGACAGCGAATCAAATGGGCGAAAAGAAGATACAACACCTGGTCATCGTAGAGTCGCCCGCCAAAGCGCGCACTCTCGAGCGGTACCTGGGGGACGATTACGTGGTGGAGGCCTCGGTCGGCCACGTGATGGATCTCCCCGAGAGTGAGCTCGGGGTGGACGTCGAGCGCGGCTTCGAGCCCCAGTGGGTGACGACCGAAGGGCGGGCCTCGGTCATCCGCAAGCTCCGCCGAATGGCGAAGGGCGCGGAGGAGATCCTCCTGGCCACCGATCCGGATCGAGAGGGAGAGGCCATCGCGTACCACATCGCCCGTCACCTCGGCTACGACGGAGAGAACGGAGGGCGGTTTCGCCGCGTCACCTTCAACGAGCTGACACGGGCTGCCGTGCTGGAGGCGATTCGCAATCCGGGTGAGATCGACCTCCTGAAAGTCGACGCGCAGCAGGCGCGACGCGTCCTGGACCGCCTGGTCGGATACAAGCTGTCTCCCCTCCTGTGGAAGAAGATCAGTCGCGGGCTCTCGGCCGGGCGCGTCCAGTCGGTGGCGGTGCGTCTCATGGTGGAACGGGAGCGGGAGCGCAGAAGATTCCACACAGCCGCGTATTGGGACCTTGAGGCCACGTTGGCGGTCCGTGGAGCGGAGTTCCGGGCACGGCTGCTGTCGCTCGGGGGCCTGCGAGTGGCCACCGGGAAGGACTTCGACGAGTCGACGGGCCGCCTGCTGACGGGCCGGGAGGTCCTGCTGCTGGATGAGGAGACGGCGCGCTCGCACGCGGAGCGCCTTCGGGCCGCATCGTTCGAGGTCTCTTCCCTGGAGCAGCGCCGGTCGACGCGCAGCCCGTATCCGCCGTTCACCACCTCCACCCTGCAGCAGGAGGCGAACCGCAAGCTCAACATGTCGGCCAGGGAGACGATGAGCATCGCCCAGCGACTCTATCAGGCCGGCCACATCACCTATATGCGGACCGACTCCGTTCATCTGTCGAGCCAGGCGATCGCGGCGGCCCGTGACAAGGTACGGGCCCTGTACGGCACGGCGTACCTGAGCCCCGAGCCGCGCCGCTACCGGACCCGTACCAAAGGCGCGCAGGAAGCGCACGAAGCGATCCGACCGGCCGGCACGGAGATGCGCAGGGCGGATGAGGTCGGCCTCACGGGCCGCGACCGAGCGCTGTACGACCTCATCTGGAAGCGCGCCGTGGCCTGCCAGATGGCCGACGCCCGCCAGCGCCACCTTACCGCCCTCATCGCGGGCGAGGATGCCGTCTTCAGGGCGACCGGGAAGTTCCTGGAGTTCGCCGGGTTCTTCCGCGCATACGTCGAGGGCTCCGACGACCCGGAGGCGGCGCTGGAGGATCGCGAGGAGATCCTCCCGGAGATGCAGGAAGGGGACGAGGTGGAGTGCCGCGGGCTCGAGGTCCGCAGCCACGAGACCAAGCCGCCTCCGCGCTACACGGAAGCCTCGCTCGTGAAGGAGCTTGAGGCCGACGGAATCGGCCGTCCCAGCACGTACGCCACCATCCTCTCGAACGTGGTCGCGCGCGGGTATGCCGTGCGGCAGGGGAAGCAGCTGGTCCCGACCTTCACGGCGTTCGCGGTCACGAGGCTCCTCGAAGACCACTTCTCGGACCTGGTCGACGTCGGCTTCACGGCCAGGATGGAGAGCGCGCTCGACGACATAGCCGCCGGGCAGATCGAGTGGAGGTCGTACCTGAGCTCGTTCTACCACGGGGAGGACGGCTTCGAGGCGCAGCTCACCACACACGAGAGCCAGATCGACCCGCGTGAGGCGTCCACCGTCGCGCTCGAGGAGCTCGAGCCGCGAGTCCGAATCGGTCGCTACGGCCCCTTCCTCGAGCTGGTACGCGACGGTCACTCGCTCACCGCCACCATCCCCGACGGCGTCGCGCCGGCGGAGCTGACCAACGAGCTCGCCATGGAGTGGCTCCGCCGGAAGGCGGAGGGACCCGATGAGATCGGCCGGGACCCCGAGACCGGTAAGCCGGTGTATCTACGAATCGGCCGGTTCGGACCCTATGTGCAGCTCGGCGCGTCGGGCGAGGGGGAGACGAAGCCGAGAACGGCGTCTTTGCCTAAGGACATGCCCCCTGAAGAGGTCACGCTCGGGGTCGCGCTCAGATTGCTCGCCATGCCGTACGAGCTCGGCCGGCATCCCGAGACGGGGGAGCCGGTGCGTGTCGGGATCGGACGGTACGGGCCGTACGTCGTGCACCAGGGCGACTACCGATCGCTCCGGGAGGGCGATGACGTGCTCTCGATCTCGCTCGAGCGGGCGCTCGAACTGCTCGCCGAGCCGAGGCGCGGCAGCCGGCGGCGGACCGCGGCGAGGCCGGTCCGTGATCTCGGCTCCCATCCCGAGGACGGTCAGGCCGTGCAGATTTTCGAGGGCCGGTACGGGCCGTATGTGAAGCACGGCAAGGTCAACGCCTCCTTGCCAAAGGAGTTGGAGGTCGAGGATGTGACCCTGGAGGAGGCGCTCGATCTGCTGGCTGCCAGAAGAGCCCGAGCCTCGCGTAAGAAGCGAACGCCGAAGAAGTCGGAGAAGAAATCCGTGGCGAAGGGCGCTCCGACGCGGAGGAAAGGACGATGAGCGCGGTCGCTCCCGCCCGTAGAGTGACGGTGATCGGCGGCGGGCTCGCCGGGAGCGAGGCGGCCTGGCAGCTCGCGGAGCTCGGCCACCACGTGGAGCTGTTCGAGATGCGTCCGGGGCGGAGCACGCCGGCGCATCAGACGGACCGGCTCGCCGAGATCGTGTGCACGAATTCCTTCAAGTCGGAGGCATCGGACACCCCGCACGGACTCCTCAAGGCGGAGATGCGGGCTCTGGGCTGCCTGCTCCTCGAGGTGGCGGAGCGCTGCCGGGTGCCGGCCGGAAATGCCCTGGCGGTGGATCGGGCCTTGTTCGCGGACGAGATGACGCTACGGCTGACCGCCCATCCACGGATCCACGTGCGGAGGGAAGAAGTCACCACGTTGCCCGACGGTCCGGCGATCGTGGCTACCGGACCGCTCACCTCGGACGCGCTCTCGGCCTCGATCCGGGGGCGGCTCGGTGCGGACGGTCTCGCTTTCTTCGACGCCATTGCCCCGATCGTCTCCCGCGAATCCATCGACGAGGGGGTCACCTACCTCGCTTCACGTTACGGCAAGGGCGAGGCCGACTACCTGAACTGCCCGATGGACCGCGGAAGGTACGAAGCCTTTGTGGATGCCCTGCTGGCGGCTGACGTGCACGAGGGCCACGAGTGGGACGCCGTTCCATACTTCGAGGGATGCCTGCCGCTCGAGGTGATGGCACGGCGGGGGCGCGACACCCTGCGCTTCGGGCCGATGCGGCCGGTCGGACTTCCGGATCCGCGTACAGGCGCGCGGCCCCACGCGGTCGTGCAGCTGCGTCGTGAGGATCGCGCTGGACGCATGTGGAACCTGGTCGGATTCCAGACGCGTCTGAAGATCGGGGAGCAGAAGCGCGTGTTCCCGATGGTCCCCGGGCTGGCGGAAGCGGAGTTCCTGCGCTTCGGGTCGATCCACAGGAACTCCTATCTCTGCTTCCCGAAGCTTCTCGCGCCGCATGGAGGGCTACCGGACCGCCCGGACATCATCTTCGCTGGACAGCTCACCGGCGTCGAAGGCTATACGGAGTCGACGGCGAGCGGTCTCATCGCGGCCCTCAACATCGACCGGCTCCTCCATGGTCTCCCGCCGGTCGTGCCGCCGACGGAAACGATGCTGGGTGGGCTCTACCGCTATCTGCGGGACGCCGAACCCAAGCACTTCCAACCGATGAACGCGAACTTCGGTCTGGTGGATGGACTCGAACGCCCGGGCGGGCGGAAGGCCCGGCGGGAAGCGATCTTCCGGCGGGCGCTCCAGGTCATCGATCGCTGGGCAGAGCAGCTGCGCCGCGAGCGGTCCGAGGCCAGAGCCGTCGCCGCGGCCGGCGCCGCCGCACGTGGGTGAGTCGCGGCGGCTCGCCGGGGATTTCCTCCGCTACGCGGAGTCGGAGCGCCGCCTCTCCCCACACACCATCTCCGCGTACCGAACGGACCTGGCCTCCTTCGCGGACTTTCTCGACCGGTATCTGGCCACTCGGGACTGGGGTTGGGGCGATGTGGACCGTCTGGCCATCCGCTCGTACCTGGGCGATCTGGCCGTCCACGGCCGCCGGCGTGCCACCGTGGCGCGCAAGCTCTCGGCGGTGCGAGCGCTCTACCGATTCCTACACAGGACGGGTCGCGTGGCGTCGAATCCTGCCGGCAACGTTCGAACGCCTCGCGGTCGCCGAGAGCTGCCGGGCTACCTGACGGCGACGGAGGCGGATCGGCTGTTCGGGCTGCTAGAGCGACATGCCGACGCGGATGGGGGATTCACCGCCGCGCGCGACCTGGCGCTCCTCGAACTCCTCTATTCCTCGGGACTGCGGTTGGCGGAGGCGCAACGCCTCGACGTCATGGACCTCGACCTGCGGGGGCGACTCGTCCGCGTGCAGGGCAAGGGACGGAAGGAGCGCATCGTGCCCGTCGGGGAGAAGGCGATCGCGGCTCTCCGCCTATACCTGAGCGTGCGCTCGACATCAGGAGGGCCTCCGTCGCAGAGCGCGCTCTTCCTGTCGAGTCGCGGCGGGCGGCTGTCGCGCCGGCAGATCCAGCGCTCCGTCTCCCGGATGCTCGATCTGGTGGCGAGGGGGGAGGGGCTTTCGACGCACGCCCTGCGACACACGTTCGCCACCCACATGCTCGATCGAGGGGCGGACCTCATGGCGGTCAAGGAGCTGCTCGGCCACGCGAGCCTGTCCACGACGCGCATTTACACGCACACCTCCGTCGAGCAGCTCCGCAGGGCGTATCGCCGGGCGCACCCCCGGGCCGAGTAGAGGACCCTTGAGCAAGGGGGGAACAGCGGTGAGCGAGCTTCGCGGAACGACGATCCTGTGTGTGCGCCGGGACGGACGGGTTGCCATCGGTGGAGATGGACAGGTCACGATGGGCGACACGGTCGTCAAGGCCAAGGCGCAGAAGATTCGCAAGATGAGGGAGGGCCGGATCCTCGCTGGCTTCGCGGGCGGGGTGGCGGACGCCTTCACCCTGTTCGAGAAGTTCGAGGCACAGCTGGAGCGCTTTCCGGGGAACATGACCCGTGCCGCCGTGGAGCTGGCGAAGGAGTGGCGCACGGACCGGTATCTCCGCAGACTCGAGGCGTTGCTCGCCGTGGCGGATCGGGAGCGGAGTTTCCTCATCTCGGGTGACGGCGAGGTGATCGAGCCCGATGACGGGATCCTGGCGGCCGGCTCGGGAGGAACGTACGCCCTCGCCGCGGCGAGGGCCCTGGTGGCGCAGTCGGACCTCTCGGCGAGGGACGTGGTGCGCACGGCGCTGGAGATCGCAGCCGAGATCTGCGTGTATACCAACTGGAACATCACCGTGCTGGAGCTGGAAGACTGAATGGGGACCGTGGAACGAATCGAGGTCGGGATCGAGTCCGAAGCGTCCGAGCGGCGTGCGGCTTCCGGGCCCGCCGAGGCCGCCGAGCCGGAACCGGCTGCCGACGCGGGGACGAGCGAGACGGCTTCGCGACCGGTTGGCACAGAGCCGCCGAAGGGGGAAGCGCAGCCCGCAGCTGAGCGAGGGGCTGGGAAAGAGGGGCCGGCGGAGGGCTGGGCGACGCACGGCCCAGACCCGGGTCCGCCCGAGCACTTGCCGGCGGAGGTGGCGGAGACGATCCCGGACTTCGCCTCCCTGACGCCCCGCCAGATCGTGGCCGAGCTCGACCAGTACATCATCGCGCAGAACGAAGCGAAGAAGGCGGTGGCGATAGCGCTGCGCAATCGATGGCGCAGGCAGAACGTGGAGGCCGATCTCCGCGAGGAGATCCTCCCGAACAACATCATCATGATCGGGCCCACCGGCGTCGGGAAGACGGAGATCGCCCGTCGGCTGGCTCGACTCGCAGGCGCACCGTTCGTCAAGGTGGAAGCCTCGAAGTTCACCGAAGTGGGCTACGTCGGGCGCGACGTGGAGTCGATGGTGCGTGACCTGGTCGAGATCGCGGTGAGCATGGTACGCACCGAGCGGGAGGATGAGTGCCGCGAGCTCGCCGAGGGGCGGGTCGAGGAGCGCCTCCTCGACCTCCTGCTTCCGCCCGTCGCGGAGCCCCCGCCCCCTGTGGATAAGAAGGGGCGCACGTTCGTCGTCACGGGCCTGGGCGAGGCCCACCAGGAGGAGGTCGAAGACGCCGCGGCCGCCCGGCGTCGTCGCACACGCGAGAAGCTGCGCGGCCTCCTCCGATCGGAGAAGCTCGAAGAGCGCACGGTAGAGGTCGAGGTCACGGAGAGCGCTGTTCCCCTCTTCGACGTGAGCGCTCTCGGCATGGAAGGGATGGACTTCAACGTCGGCGAGATGCTGCAGGAGATGATGCCCAAGCGCACCCGGCGCAAGCAGGTGTCGGTCGCCGAGGCCCGCCGGATCTTCCTCTCCGAGGAGCTGGACAGGATGGTCGACATGGATGCCGTGGTCGACGAGGCGCTCGACCGCGTCGAGAACATGGGCATCGTCTTTCTCGACGAGCTCGACAAGATCGCCGGAGAGCGCGGGGGGGTCGGGCCGGATGTGTCGCGGGAGGGGGTGCAGCGGGACCTCCTGCCGATCATCGAGGGTTCGACCGTCCAGACCAAATACGGGATGGTCAACACCGACCACATCCTGTTCATCGCGGCCGGCGCCTTCCACGTGTCGAAGCCGTCCGATCTCATCCCCGAGCTACAGGGCCGATTCCCCATACGTGTCGAGCTGAAGCACCTCGACGAGGAGGATTTCGTACGCATTCTCCTGGAGCCGAAGAACGCCCTCCTCAGCCAGTACGAGGCACTGGTGCGGACCGAAGGCGCCCTGCTCGACTTCACCGAAGACGGGATTCGCGAGATCGCCCACCTCGCGGCCGAGCTGAACGGCCGAATGGAGAACATCGGCGCGAGAAGACTCCACACCGTTCTCACGACTCTGCTCGAGGAGGTGATGTTCGATCTCCCGGAGACGGGGGGCGGAGAGCCCATCACCATCGACCGGGACGTGGTGCGTGCACGCCTGATGAACGTGGTGGAGGACGAAGACCTGCGGCGGTACATCCTGTGAGCCGCGGGGTGCCGAGGCGCGCGACAGCGCGGCTCGACCCCTGCGCGGTCGGGCGGAAATCCACCCTCCGCGAGGCGGGACGGTCCGTCTACGAGCCGCGCGCGCACTTCCTGTCCATTGCGGACTGGACCGTCGCGGAACTCGAGGAGACTCTCGATCTCGCGATGCGGCTGAAGGCGGCAGAGCCCCCGGAAGGGTACCGACCGCTCGCCGGCAAGACCCTGGCGATGCTCTTCGCCAAGAGCTCCACCCGCACGCGAGTCTCCTTCGAAGTGGGAATGTACCAGCTTGGCGGACACGCTCTCTTCCTGTCCTCGCGGGACATCCAGCTGGGGCGTGGCGAGCCGATCGCCGACACGGCCCGCGTCCTGTCTCGCTACGTCGACGGGATCATGATTCGCACCTTCGCGCAGGCGGACGCCGAAGCGCTCGCAGCGCACGGCACGGTTCCCGTGATCAACGGCCTTACGGACCTGTTCCACCCGTGCCAGGTGATGGCGGATCTCATGACGGCCCGGGAAGAGTTCGGCTCAGACCTCGGCGCGCTCACCGTGGCCTGGATCGGAGACGGCAACAACATGGCCAACTCGTGGCTCAACGCCGCCCGCCGCTTCGGCTTCCGCGTGCGCCTCGCATGCCCGGAGGGTTACGAGCCCCACCCGGCGATCCTGGCGGCGGCGTCCGACGAGACCTCCGTCTCCCTGGTCCGGGACCCCCGTGAGGCGGCGGCCGGCGCGCATGTGGTGACGACCGATGTGTGGGCCTCGATGGGACACGAGGAGGAGGTGGAGCGACGCAGGGCCGCGTTCCGCGGGTTCCTCGTGGACGATGCCCTGATGCGAGGCGCGGCCGCGAACGCGATCTTCATGCACTGCCTGCCGGCCCATCGGGGCGAGGAGGTGGCGGCCTCGGTCATCGACGGCCCGGCGTCCCGGGTGTGGGAGGAAGCCGAGAATCGCCTACACGTACAGAAGGCGATCCTGGCCCTCCTGTTGGCCGAGGAACGCTGAGCCGGCCGGGCGCCGCCGCGCCCCCCTCCCGGGCAAGCCGGCGAGACGCACATGAGCGAACTCAAGAAGACGCCCCTCTTCGAGGAGCACGTGAAGCTCAACGCGAAGCTGGTCCCGTTCGCCGGTTTCGCCATGCCGGTTCAGTATCCATCCGGAATTCGAGCCGAGCACAAGGCCGTGCGGGAGACGGCCGGGCTGTTCGACGTGTCGCACATGGGCGAGTTTTTCGTGAGCGGACCGGGTGCTCTCGCGTTCGTCTCCCGGATGACGACGAACGATCCGACGCGGCTCGCGATCGGTCAGGCGCAGTACAGCGTGATGTGCCTCGACAGCGGCGGCATCGTGGATGACCTGCTGGTGTACCGGATGGGTGGTGAAGGCTTTCGCCTCGTCGTCAACGCCGCGAACCTCGAGAAGGACTGGGAGCACTTGAATGGCGCGACCTCCGGCTTCGACGTGCGGCTCGAGGATGAGAGCGACCGGATCGCTCTCCTGGCCCTGCAGGGCCCGGCCGCCGGCAGTATCCTGCAGCCCCTCGCCTCGCTGGAGCTGGAGTCCATCGGCTACTACGAGTTCGCCGAGGGGGAAGTCGGCGGCGTGCCCGGAGTCATCAGCCGCACCGGGTACTCGGGCGAGGATGGTTTCGAGCTCTACCTTCCCGCGGACCGGGCCGCGGCCGTGTGGCGCCTCCTCCTCGGCGAGGGAGAAAAGGACGGCCTGATACCAGCCGGGCTCGGGGCCCGCGACACGCTCCGCCTCGAGATGGGATACGCCCTGTACGGCAGCGACATCGATGAGCAGACGACGCCGCTCGAGGCGGGCCTCGGCTGGCTCGTAAAGCTTGACAAGGGCGACTTCGTGGGTCGGGAGGCGCTGGCGCGTCAGAAAGAACATGGCCTGGAGCGTCGACTGCGCGGCTTCCGGCTCGTCGAGCGGGGCTTCCCCCGGGCGGGCTACGAAGTACGCTTCCGCGACGAGGACGCCGGACTCGTACGGAGCGGCACGCTGAGCCCCTCCCTCGACTGCGGGATCGGAATGGCCTACCTCCCCGCCGACGCACAGATCGGGGAGGCGTTGGCGGTGCGAATCCGGAGCCGCGACGTGCCCGGCGAGGTGCATCGGCTCCCCTTCTACACGAACGGGTCGTTGCGCCGGTGAGCGAGGTGGATCCGATCCGCGTAGGCGTGCTCACCGTCTCCGATGGGGTGCACGCGGGGGCTCGGGCGGACCGGTCGGGCGATCTCATCGCCTCCTGGGCGATGGACCGGGGGTACGAGCTCGCCGTCCGGGCGGTGAGCCCCGACGAGCGGGCTCGCATCGCCGCCCTGCTCGCCGAGTGGGTCGATGAGAGGGGGTGCGATGTCGTGCTGACGACCGGCGGGACGGGCTTCACGGAGCGCGACGTCACGCCGGAGGCTACCCGCGCCGTCATCCAGCGGGAGGCTCCCGGTCTCGCCGAGGCGATCCGGGCGGCCGGTCTCAAGACGACCGTCCACTCGATGTTGAGCCGTGGAGTGGCGGGGCTGCGCCGCAGGACCCTGATCGTCAACCTCCCGGGCAGCCCTCGCGGCGTGGAGGACGGGCTGACCGTCCTCGGGGAGGTGGTGAGCCACGCCGTCGCCCTCCTGCGAGGCGCGGAGACGGATCACGGCTGAGGTCGAGGTGCCCAGGGTCTTCATCGATTCGACGGCGATTGAGATCGCGGTACCCGCCCGCGAGGCGGCGACGGCCGACGGCCACGAGGTGGAGATGGTGGCCGCCGCCAGCGACTTGGACGGGCTGCTCGCCGGGCCGCAGGACGAGGAGATCGCCCTTGTCCTCACCGGGCCGCTCGAGGGGAGAGAAGCCCGCCGCATGATCGGCCTCGTCTCCACCCGGATCCCGCGACCGCCGATCATAGCGATCGCCGCCGGGGAGCCGGAGGAACGACGTCGTATCTCGGCCGAGCTGGAGCTGGACGAGTGCCTGGGCACCCCGTTCGAGCCGGCCGAGCTCCAGGTGGTCCTCCAGCAGCAGATCGAGCGCTACCGTCTCCAGCTCGCGACGGGGATCGTGGGCCGGACGGAGGCGATCCGCGAAGTGCTCGAGCGGATCGACCTCATCGCGGCCGTCAACTCGACCGTCCTCATCACCGGCGAGAGCGGGACGGGCAAGGAGCTCGTCGCCCGGGCGATCCACCGGCTATCCTCCCGGCGGGGGCGCTCGTTCATCGCGGTCAACTGCGCCGCCATCCCCGAGTCCCTACTGGAATCCGAGCTGTTCGGCCACGAGAAGGGTTCCTTCACCGGCGCCACCTCACGCCGCAAGGGGATGTTCGAGCTGGCCGACACAGGTACTCTCCTCCTGGATGAGATCGCCGAGATGCCCCTGGGGCTGCAGACCCGGCTCCTCCGGGTGCTCGAGTCGCACCGCTTCATGCGGGTCGGGGGAGACACGGAGATCGAAGTGAACGTGCGCGTGATTGCGGCGACGAACCGCGATCTTCGGCGCGCCGTCCAGCAAGGTGTCTTCCGGCGTGACCTGTACTACCGGCTGAACGTCCTCCATATCGAACTGCCGCCCCTGCGCGAGCGGGTCCCGGACATTCCGATCCTCGTCCGCCGCTTCATCGGCGAGTTCACCGAAGCACACGACCGCGAGTTCAAGGGCCTGGCGCCGGAGGCGATGGAGATCCTCCTGCGCTACGGCTGGCCGGGCAACGTGCGCGAGCTGCGGAACCTGGTCGAGTCGATGGTGGTGCTCGCCCCCGGGTCGGTGATCCGGGCCGAGGACATCCCGCCGGAGATACGCTCGGGAAGCGGCCAGGCTCTGTTGCACGTGCCCTCGCCGCCGCCCCTGACGGCCGCCGCGGAGGGCGAACCGACGGCGCATTTGCCGCAGATCGAGTTCATCTTCCGGACCCTCGTCGAGCTCAAGATCGACCTCGAGGATCTTAAGGCCGAGTTCGAGCGCTTCCGGCAGCGGCATCCCGAGCTGCTCACGGACGGAGCCGTGGTCCGAGCGGCCGGGGAGCCGATCGAGATCTCGAGCGTGGCGGACGGAGGGGAGGCAGGAGCGGAGGCGGCGGAGGCCGAGGAGCGTGTGGAGCTACGACTCCCGGCCGGCATGACGATGGCGGAGCTCGAGCGAGCGGCGATCGTTGCGACCCTGCGCGAGGTGGGAGGGAATCGAAGGAAGGCGGCCGAGCGTCTTCAGATCGGCGAGCGTACGCTGTACCGCAAGCTGAAGGAATACCGGATCGACGCCTGACCGCCGGCCGCCGAGCGGCACCACGCCAAGGCGCGCGGCGGGGCGTTCGGCAGACTCCCGAGGGCCGGCGCTCAGCCGCCCTCCGAATCACCCGCGCCGGCCCGCGACAGGACGCGGGAGAGCTCGGCGTCCAAACGGTTGCGGATCGCGTTCCACCGCGAGCTCTCCGTGCCTTGGTAGACCACGGTCAGCGGAAGCTCCAGGTCGATGTCGGCCGAGAAGAGGTACAGCGCGATCTGCGTCTCCTGCTGGTCCAGTCTTCCCCTCCCGAAGTCGGCGGTGACGGGGATGATGTCGAGCGGGCGGTAGGTGGTGTTCTGGGTCCGGATCTGCAGGTCGTGAGGCTGGAAGCTCGCCTCCACGGAACGCGTGAACAGGGTCACGAACAGCACCTGAGGCCAGCCACTCTCCCCGGCCCCGCGTGCGAGCTCCTGGATCGTCTCGGTCAGGGCTGCCTTGTAGCCGTTGAGCCTCCGGTACGTGTCCGGCGCCGTCATGCGGATCACCGACTCCGCGAGCGGCACGACCTTGATCAGGAGGTCGCCTGCCTCGAGCGGCACGGTGACGTCGTCCTGCTCGAGGGTCCCGTACCCGGCAGGCGGCAGGGCCTCGCCGCGTGTCGTCTCGATCGAGTCCGCCCAGGTCGGTCGATCCTGAGCCGCGGCGGTGCGGGCGCCGAGCGGCAAGCCCGGGGACGGCTGGCCGCCGCATCCCACGAGGCCCAGGAAAGCGGAGAAGAGGGCCACCCGCCGCGCTGCGGGCCGGCTCTCGAGGCTCATCGCCCCCTCCCCCCGCGTGCGCTCACCAGGGCGCGCACGCTCTCTCTCAGGGACTCGATCCCTGCGCCCGTACGGGCCGACGTGGCCAGGATCTGGTCGGCAGCCGCTCCTAGATCTTTCCCGGCGGCCGCGAGCGCGGCTCGCTGACGCTCCCGACTCAGCTTGTCCACCTTCGTGAGCACGAACAAGGTCGGCAACTCCATCCGGGACAGGTACTCGAGCATGCGTCGATCTTCCGGCGAGGCTCCGCGCCTCGCATCGACCAGCAGGATCAGGCCCAGGAGGTCGGCGCTCGTCGCCAGGTAGGACTCGATGAGCAGTCCCCAAGACCTTCGTACCTCCTCGGGTGCCCGCGCGAACCCGTAGCCGGGCAGGTCGGCGATCAGGAATCGCCCGTCTATCGCGTAGAAGTTGATCTCCTGCGTACGCCCCGGCGCCTTGGCTACCCGGGCGAGGTTCCTCCGGCCGACGAGCGCGTTGATGAGGCTGGATTTGCCGACGTTGGAACGGCCGGCGAAGGCGATCTGCGGCAGGCGCATCGGAACCGGCTGGCCCGGCCGACCGATGGCGCCGACGAATCCCGCGCGCCCGATGCGTTTGGGGGCGGCTGGCATGGCGCTCGGCGCCCGCCGGTCAGGCCTCCTTCCGCTTGACCTCGGGCTCGAGGATCAGCAGCGGCGGAGTGCCGTCCTCGATGGTCTCCCGGGTGACCACGACCTCCCGCACGTCCTCGCGCGATGGCAGCTCGAACATCATGTCCAGCATGATCCGCTCGAGCACGGCCCTCAGACCCCGCGCCCCCGTTCCGCGCTCGATTGTCATGCAGGCGATCGCCTTGAGGGCCTCGGGATCGAACGTGAGCCCGACGCCCTCGAGCTCGAACATCTTCTGGTACTGTTTGACCAGCGCGTTCTTGGGCCGTGTGAGGATCTCGATCAGTGCCTGCTCGTCCAGGTCGTGCAGCGTGACCACGACCGGCAGGCGACCCACCAGCTCGGGGATCAGCCCGTAGCGGAGCAGATCCTCCGGCTCGACATCCGCCAGCGGGTCGTCCGTGCCCGACATTCCCGGCCCCTGCTGGTCGTCGCCGAAACCGATCTGCCCCTTGCCGAGCCGGCTCTCGATGATGCTCTCAAGGCCGTCGAACGCGCCCCCGCACACGAAGAGGATGTTGCGCGTGTCGATCTGAATGTATTCCTGCTGCGGGTGCTTGCGCCCTCCCTGCGGCGGAACGGAGGCGACGGTCCCCTCGAGTATCTTGAGGAGCGCCTGCTGCACGCCCTCCCCCGACACGTCCCGCGTGATCGACGGGTTCTCGCTCTTGCGGGCGATCTTGTCGAGCTCGTCGATGTAGACGATCCCCCGCTCGCACTCCGCGACGTTGTAGTCTCCTGCCTGCAGCAGGCGAACCAGGATGTTCTCCACATCCTCGCCGACATAACCTGCCTCGGTGAGGGTGGTGGCGTCCGCGATCGTGAAGGGGACCTGGAGCATGCGGGCGAGCGTCTGGGCGAGAAGCGTCTTCCCCACGCCGGTGGGGCCGAGGAGCAGAATGTTGGACTTCTCTATCTCGACCTCATCGATCAGGCTCTGGTGGTTGATCCGCTTGTAGTGGTTGTACACCGCCACGGCGAGGGACTTCTTCGCCTCCTCCTGCCCGATCACGTACTCGTCCAGAACGGCCTTGATCTCCGCCGGGTTCAGGATGTCCGCGATGCGGCCTGCCGACTCACGCTCCTCCTCCTCGGCGAGGATCTCGTTACAGAGCGCAATGCACTCGTTGCAGATGTAGACGTTGGGCCCCGAGATGAACTTCTTGACGCTGTCCTTCGACTTGCCGCAGAACGAGCACCGCAGGTGCTTGTCGCTAGGCATGCTCGATCTCCTTCGGTCCCGCGGGGTGATCCCGCCCGTCGTGGCGGCTCAACCGACCGCCGCCTCCGCCGCGCTGCTCTTGGCGACCAGGCTCGGTTCGATGATCCGGTCGATCAATCCGTACTCGACGGCCTCCCGGGGCGACATATAGCGGTCCCGATCTACGTCGTCGGCGATCTTCTCCACGGACTGCCCCGTGTGATGGGCGAGCAGCTCGTTCAGCCGCTCGCGGGCGAACAGCACCTCCTTCGCCTGAATCTCGATGTCTGCGGCGCTCCCCTGGGACCCGCCCGAGGGCTGGTGGATCATGATACGCGAGTTGGGAAGGGCCGAACGCTTCCCCGGCGATCCCGCGGCCAGCAGGAAGGCCCCCATCGACGCGGCCATCCCCATGCAAATCGTGTTGATGGGCGCGCTCACGTACTGCATGGTGTCGTAGATGGCCAGCCCCGAATAGACGCTGCCACCCGGACAGTTGATGTAGATGTTGATGTCCCGCTCGGGATTGTCCGCCTGCAGGAAGAGCAGCTGGGCGATGATGACGTTGGACACGTCGTCGTTGATCGGCGAGCCGAGGAAGACGATGCGGTCCATCAGCAGCCGCGAGAAGATGTCGTAGCTCCTCTCGCCGCGGCTCGAACGCTCGATCACGTACGGGGCATAGATAGGCATCGTTCAATCCGTGATGCAGCGACCTGCGCGCAATTCCCGTTCCCCGGGACCCCTCTCCCATCCGGGTGGCCGCAGCCCGTTCGAGGGCCCGGGCGACCACCCCCGATCCTACCCGGTCCCTGCCGATGGTTCCTGCCGGATCAGCCCACAGTCGACTGAGATTTCAGGTAATCGAACAGCTTCTCGACCGCAACCTGCCGCTCCAGGGTCGGGAGGCGCCGCTCCTTTCTTAAACGTCGCCGCACTTCCGCCGCATCCTTTCCCTCCCGCTCCGCCAGCTCGGCGATGCGAGCTTCGACTTCCTCGGCAGTGGCGGCCAGCCCCTCTCGTTCGATCAGGTGATCTACCACGAGGTTGCGGCGAATCTCCCGTTCGGCGTGAGATCGAAGAGACTCCCTCACCTTCTCGACCTCCTGCGGGTCGGCCCCCTCGGGAACCTCCAGCATGCGCCCCACCAGGTCGTCGACCATGGCGCGGGGCACGACGAACGGGTTCGCCTCGATGATGGAGTCCAGGATCTGGTTGCGCACGAAGGCGTCCGCCTCCTGCTCGTGGTGACGTGCGAGGTCCTGCCGGATTGCCGCCCGCATCGCCTCCACGCTCTCGAAGCCCCCTGTCGCGGACGCGAACGCGTCATTCACCTCGGGGCGGCGGTGCACCGCGACGCTGATCAGCTCGATGTGCAGGGGCTTGCGCGAGCCCGCCCGCTCCGCGTCGGCGAAGTTCTGCGGAAAGGCCACGTCGAAGGTCCCCGCCTCCCCTGGCCGAAGCGATCGAATGGCCGATTCCACATCGGGGATCGCCTGTCCCTCGCCGAGACGGAAGCGGTACGGCTTCGGCTCTTCAGCAGGCGCCCCGCCGTCCTGACCGGCGGGGGCGATTCGCACGGATACCATGTCCCCGAGCTGCGGGGCTACATCCGTCGGCTCCCACGTGGCGTGCTCCTCGCGCAGCCCTTCCACGATCCGGTCGACCTCCTCCTCTTTCACCTCCACGGTCGGCCGCTTCAGCCGGAATCCGCCGATTCGCTCGAGGTCGAGCGTCGGCATTACCTCGAGCTCGACCTGAAAGGTGAGGCTCTCGCCCGGCGTGTATTGCACGTTCCCGACGCTCGGGTCGCCAACCGGCCGCAGACCCTGCTCGCGAACGACGTCCCGGTACGCCTCGTCGACGAGGGCGCGCATGGCGCGATCGTTTAGCAGATCACCGAAGCGCTGCTCGACGATCTGAGGCGGAACCTTCCCCCGTCGAAAGCCCTTGAGGTTGAGCGAGCGGGCCAGCTTCGCTCTTTCCGCCACGCGGGTCCGGGCCACTCGCTCCGGCGCCACCGTGATGGTCAGGCGTCGCGACCAGCCCTCCCTCTCTTCGATCGCTACCTCGTAGGGGCTATCGCTCCCGGAGCCGGACTTCGCGGACATCTTCCCCAGCGTCTCTCAATTCTGGATCAACGACGAAGCAAGCCGGGCCCCGCCGGCGAATCATCCCTCCCGGACCGGCGAGGAGCCCGCCACCGCTTCGCTCGGGAGTGCCTGCCGGGATGCGAAAGGGGGGACTCGAACCCCCACGGCCGTAGGGCCACCAGCTCCTAAGGCTGGCGCGTCTGCCGATTCCGCCACTTTCGCGTGAGGTCCAACCTGCCGTATCCCAGGATTCCGCGAGCGGGGCAGGTCGGTGCCGGCGAGCGGCGTGCGGCCTACTGCTCGACAGCCCTCAACGTAGTCTCGTCGTCCGGCTGCCGGTAGGCAAGTTTCCGCGCCTCGGAGCCGCTCGGGCCACCGGCGCGCATCACGCCAGCGCCGCGCGGTCTTTCCGGCAGGGCCCCCGCAGCCAGCGGTGTGCGTGCGAGCGTCCCCTCCTGCGGTTCGAGGCCGGGGAGCATCTCGCCTTCATCGGCCACGGGGAAAGCTGCGGGTAGCGGATCGGCGCCTGCCCCGGTCCTGCGGACAAGGGCGCGCCCGAACGGGTGGGTTGGACCGGAGCCCCTCCCGCGCATCTCCCGCCGGCAGACGGGTCACGACGATGGGCATGGCACAAGGCCGCATCTTCGATGGCAAGATCGGGGAAGAGGAGAGCCTCTGGAATGCCTCTTCTCTCGCGGTGGGTCGAAAGGCGCCCGAAAGCCCGCCGCCGCCATGGTTCGATCTGCTATTCGATCAAGCGGAGCACCTTGACGATCGGGCCCTCGGCGCTGCCGCCGC
>JBHIAV010000026.1:0-41221 GCA_046758745.1 Gemmatimonadota bacterium | reverse complement strand
CGGCGATCTCCACGCGGTTGAACGCTTGCGGGGGGTATACGCGCGGGACATCTAGCGCCACGCCCCGCGGTCCTTCGCGGCTCGGCTCACGCCAGAAGGCCTCGCCGGGTAGGTAGTCGGGGGTCGGCCGGGCCAGCTCCATCCGTTCGGGCCGCCACATCAGATAGCTGTACCAACCGTGGTCGGCGGGACGGGTCCCGTGCAGAAGCTCGGCCACGGCTGCGCGGCCGGCGTTGGCTCACCGCCACAGCTTCGGTGCCGAGCTTGGAAACTGGAGATCGAGGCGATCGAACTATCTCCCTGGCGAAAAGAGGCTTACAAGCTCATAAGAGGAAAATTGCCGGTTCCGGCACGTCTCTGGCCGCGAGCCCACGCTGTGTTCACCAGATGCGGCCCTTGCGCCGGGAGGCAAACATGTTGACACACGTCGTTACCCTGTGGGCGGACGAGTCGGGCCAGGACCTCGCGGAGTACGCGATCCTGCTCGCACTCATCGCGATCGTCGTCATCGCGGCCGTGCGGCTGCTCGGCCCGACGATCCGAAATGTCTTCCAGGACATCAACGACAACCTGGCGGCGGCGTAGACGTCGTGGGCCGCTCCGGGTCCCCGCCGGGCCCGGGGCGACCCCGGCGGACTCTATCTCATGAGGCGGACTGTATCTCATGAGCAAAGCACCCCGATTCCGCTCCCTGTCGAGCGTCGCGTACCTCGTCACGCTCACGCTTGTCACAGTCGCCGCGGCGGGGCTCTCGCGGCTGCTTGACAGCAGCGCGCTCGCTGTTTCCGCGGGAGTCTTGGCCTTGTACGGCCTCCACCTGTTGAGCATCCGGACACTCGTGCGGCGTCAGCAGGACCGGAAGGAGGAGCGAAGCTTTCTCAGGAAGCGGCCGACCCGGATGAGGGAGCGGCGGACCGTGTCACAGCTTCGCGGTCCCCCGGCTCGCGGAATCTCCGCAACGCGCAGGTGGAACATGGAGTCCGAACAGCTCGACTCCGAGCTGCACGCCGTCGACCGAGCGTTCGGGCGATGTCTCGGCGTGTTCCGGCGGAAGCCGTGCCGCCTTCCCTGGAAGGAACCCGGCTCCTTGTTCCGGTTCGCCATCGGGCGAGCGGCGCCGCTCCGGCCCATGTCTTCCCCCCGCGCCTCGGTGAGCTCCTAGACAGGGATCCGGCCGGCACCAGGCGGGGGCGATCGGACGGCCACCAACCACAGCTTTCACGGCAGAGGACCTCTCGCTGAGGCCCTCTTCGACGCCTCGCACCCCCACCGATGGCCACGACGCAACGTGAGGCATACCTCACAGGAGCCTTGCAAGCTGCAACCCGCCTCGCTCGCTCCGTGTTGCATCGGCTCTACACCCGAATGAGGTACGTGGTCTCCTAACTCACTACACCACAGTACGTTACAGCATGCGGAGAGCCGGCGCAGAGCGCGGTTTCCGGATTGCCGGTACAACTTGCCGTCCGTCCGTCCGCGGAGGCCAACCGTACGGAGATCGGTGCGAGCCGCCCCGCGCCCAGGGCGGCCAGAGCCGATGCGTGGTGATCCTTCGAGAGGCAGCGAGATGCTAAGCACCATAAAGAGGCGGGCGTCCGACGAGCGAGGCGCGACCCTCCTGCTCGTCGCGGGCAGCATGGTGGCCCTGCTCTCCATCGTCGCCCTGGCGGTCGACTTTGGGATGCTGGCCGTCGCCCGAACGGAAGCGCAGCGGGTGGCCGATCTCTCGGCGCTCGCCGGGGCGGGCGCCCTCCTCCAGTCGCCGGGGAACGAGGAGCTGGCGCGCGCCGTGGCCATCGACTACGCGGAGCGAAACGATGTCCGGCACGTCGATGCCACCCTCGAGCCGGACGACGTGGAGGTGGATCTGGCGAACGATCGGGTCACGGTCACCGTCTATCGCATCGGTGAGCGAGGGAACCCGGTGGGTACCTTCTTCGCACGCGTGTTCGGGGTGAACGAGGTCGACATCTCCGCACGGGCGACGGCCGAGGCGGCCCCGGCCGGCGGGATCAACTGTCTCCTCCCCCTGGCCCTACCCGACCGGTGGGAAGAGGCGGGTGGGTCGGAGAACGCCCCGGACGACTACAACCCCGAGGACGGGGATACCTACGTCCCGTGGAATCCGGCCGATCCCGGCGCCCCGTACACCGGCTACACCGAGAGCGACGTCGGCACCGAGGTCATCATCAAGCCCGCCGGCGGTCCGGGCGCGATGAACCCGAGCTGGTACTTCCCGTGGCGCCCGCCCGGCCAGCAGGGGGGCGACGACTACCGGGAGAACATCCGGCGCTGTGTGGACCCGAGTGTCGAGTATTACGTCGGGCAACAAGTCGACACGGAACCGGGCAACATGATCGGCCCCACCAAGCAGGGCTTCTCCGATCTGATCGCCAAGGACCCCCACGCGTCCTGGAACGAGCTGTTGAACTGCGTCTCGGACGTGGGGGACAAGCTGAGCAGCGACCCGGCGGTGTGCCGCGGGAGTCCGCGGGTCCGCGCCATGCCGATGTTCGATCCCACCGAACAACCCGACCCGGGGAAGAAGCCGATCACGCTCAGGAACTTCGCGGGCGTCTT
Source organism: Gemmatimonadota bacterium (assembly GCA_046758745.1). GTDB lineage: Bacteria > Gemmatimonadota > Gemmatimonadetes > Palauibacterales > Palauibacteraceae > JBHIAV01. The sequence goes on along the minus strand of JBHIAV010000026.1, from coordinate 38,641 downwards.
CGTGGACCGAATCGAGGGGAACAACGTCTACGCCTACTTCCTCGGCTACAGCGGCATCGCGCCGGCGGGCACGCCGGCCGGTCCCACGGCGGGACCGATCTTCAAGGTGCTGCGGCTCGTGGAATAGGCGCCCTCGAAACCGTACCGGCGAGGTCGGCGCTCGAGCAGGCGATTCCGAACGTGGTGCCGAGCCGCGTCGTCACGGGGCCTCGCCCTCGGGATACAGCCGCGCGAGCAGGCGCGACCATTCAGCCTCGATCTCGGCGAGCCGCCGCTCGTGGCCACCCCACGCGGTGAGCCACAGAGTGATGTCACGCCCGTCGGCGCCCAGGTAGCACGGCTCGTTCGACACCCGCAGCAGCGCGTCGGGCGGATCGTCGACTACTACCGCGTACTGGAGCGGCGGTTCGTCGTCGAAGGGCTTCCCGCCGAGCGACCTCGCGTCGAGCCCGCCGGGGCCGAAGATCCGCGCCCACACCTCCTCACGCGGTAGCCGGACGCGACGCCGCAGGTAGATGACCTGGCGGTCTTCGCCGGCGTGCCGCTCCAGGTAGTGCTTGAGCGACTCCAGCTCGAAGCGCCATCCGCGGCGCGTCCCCTCGACCCAGTCGTCCCACGAAGGGTCGAGCGGAAAGCCAGAAGTGACGACCCGGAGCAGGGTCCTTCCGCCCCGTCCCTCGAGCAGGTAGTCGGTCACCTGGGCGTGGCCCGTCGCATCCGGCCATCCCCATGAAATCCGCAGTCGTCGCGCGGGGTCCCAGGCGAGGATCTCGGACTCGCCCGCCCATTCGTTCTTCCATGACATCCAGATCGAGCCGCCCTCGCCGGGCTCGACCCGTGCCTCGAGCGGGAACCATCGCTCGAGCTCGGCGGCCTCGGTCAGCGCGCGCCACACCCGCTCGGGCGGCGCATCGATCTCAATCGTCCCCTCGGCCGCACGTGTCCCGGCAGCCCCGGGCTCCCGGGGCTCGGCCGCCGCCTTCGTCTCTTCGGTCATCGGTCCTCTCCGTGGTCTCGGCGTTCGCGAACTCCCGCCTGCGGCGCCGGATACGCCCCGGCGATCACGCGGAACGGGCGGCTGCGAGCGCGCTCGTCGTGGTGCTTCGCCACGGCCCGCGCGACGGCGCGCGACAGGTCCTCGAGGAAGGCATGGAAGTCGGCCGGGTGCGCGAGCCGCACCTCGACCTCGATCGCGGCGGTCGAAAGCCGCTTGCGCTCGCGCGCCGCCTTGTCCCTCAGCCCGGCCAGCTCGCGGATGGTCCGCGCCGCCAGCGCGATGAGATAGGTCGCGGAGAAGCGGTCCGCGACCTCGTCCGGGTCGGCGGCGAGGTCGCCCAGCGCCGCCGGATCGACGACGAACCCTCGCGCGACCACCCGCAGTACCCGCTCGACGCAGTTGCCGCGGCGACGTTCCTCCTGCAGCTGGACGAGGCCGGCGTCCTCGAGCGCGCGGAGATGGTAGTTCAGACGCTGTCGCGACTCGCCCAGCCGCCTGGCGAGGCCCGATGCGGAGTCGGGCCCCTCGCGGAGCGCTTCGACGAGCCGGCGTCGCTGTGGATCGAGCAGGGCCGCGGCCCGGTCCGGGTCGCGAAGAACCTCGACGGTCGGCGCACGGGTGGATCGGGCAGCCCTCATGGACCCATAATGCAGCCGACAGCTATTCTTGTCAAGACAGGAATAAGAGTCGGCTTGCAAGTGGGCGTGGCGACCGGAGGCGGGCGGCTTATCCGGATTCCACGAGGATGTGTGTGCGGTACGGGAGCGTGCTCGTGCCGCTCGCCCGGTCCCGCACCGTCACGGCCATCCGGTACTCCCCCGGCTCCGTGTCCCCCAGCTCCAGCCGCAGGTATCCGTGCACGGGACTTGGTGCCGGAGCTGCGCTACCGCGGAAGGTGAGCGTGAACGGCTCGCCGTCTCCGAGGGGCTCCAGCCGCACGCTCGTCTCGTAGTCCCCGCCCGGCGACAGGCCGTACACCTCGTAGTAGACGTGCGCGATCCCGTCCGGCCCCGTGGCGTGGAGCGGGCTCGGACGAAGGTGGATCCCGCCCCCGGCGGTCCAGTCGCCCCCGGAGTCCGGCGACACGGCGATGTCGGAGAGCTCGGGAAGCGCGGCGGCGAAGCCGCGCACGCGGAGGCTGTCCCTGAGGTAGTTCCCGGTCGGCGTCCGGGCGCCCGACGCCTCCGGTCCCGCGGGTTCGCGCACGAGGACGGTGAACTCGTAGCGGCCGGGCTCGACGGCCACCGGGATCCGCACCGGGATCGCGGCGGCGGCGGGGAGCGGCCCCCGGCTCGTGAGCTCGACCGTGCGGGTGACGCGCCGGTACCGCTCCCCCTCATCCAGCAGCGCCAGCGCGGCCTCGATCCGGTAGCGGAGGCGGCCGTCCGGAAGCGTGTCGGGCCGCAGCGGCCCGGCCTCCACGATCCCGTTCCACCACGCGCGGACGAGCCCCGCCGAATCGCCCCGGAACTGGAGCACCTCGAACCGGAGCTTCGCGTCCCGGGCCACTGCGGGACGGTCCGGCACGGTGGTGATCGCGTGCCGCGCGTCTGCCCACGTCCACTCCCGCTCCTCGGCGAGCCCCGCCTGGGTCGTCAGCACCGCCGTCGTTCCGTTCACTCCCTGCTTCAGCTGGCCGTACATCGTGTCCGGTGAAGGGTCGAAGAAGCGGTACCCGAGCCGCGCGTAGCGGGGATCGAGACCCTGGCGCGACAGGTACAGGTCGGGAAGGACCAGGTATGCGATCCGCCCGATCGGCGGCCGGCCACCCCCGAGCCCGGACTGGAGCTGTCCTACAGCTACAACTTCGTAGCATCGATCTCTCTGGCACTTCCGCGGTCCTAGCACCGGGGATACAGACTGCACCATGCGTACGGTCCGCACGAAGTCGGGATCCCCGCACCGGTACAGATCCTCCAGGTTCTCGATCAGCCACCACTCCGCCGTCCCTTCGAGCGGCGAGAAGTGGTAGACGCGCGTCCCTTCCGGTCCGTCGTACGCCCAGCTCTCGTTCGCATGGTAGCAGGTCGGCCCGATCACCGGGTGAGCCACGCTGCCGCCGAAGCCGGCCGTGCGGTCCGGCGGGCCCATACGGAGGTAGACGAGCCCCCGGTCGTCGAACGCCGCCCGCCGCGGCCGCCCGATCCGATTCGAGAGCGGCCTGCCGCCGACGGTCGCGGAGAGGATGCCCTCCCTGTCGGGCCAGGGCCGCGCGTAGCGCGGACGGGCGTAACGGACGCGCTCATCGTGCAGGGCGATCCGCTCCGCCACGGACAGCGCTGCCCGCGCCGCGCGCCGGTTCCAGAACCGGCCGAGCTCCTCGCACAGCCCGCCTGTCGGGTCGGGTCCCTCCAGGCGAGCCTCCCAGGCTTTCTGCTCCGCGGGCGTCGCCAGCGGCTCGATCTCGCTCCAGTAGGCTCGGGCCACCTCGTCTGCGCCGGAGCTGTCGGCGGCGGCGCAGCCCGCCCAGTAGGCGCCCCCGCCTCCCCCGACATCGCCCTTCAGGAAGGCGACGTGCGCGGAACCGAGGAGAACGAGGCCCGCGGGAGCACCTTCCGCGGCGGCCCGTCGCAGCGCCGCGTCGGCCCTCGGTCCATCCCCCACGCGGAGCCACAGATGCGAGACGGCCAGCCACTGATACCCCGTCGACGGCCCGCCCGCCGTGCGCTCCCATCGCGTGAGAAAGTCCCGGGCCTTCCCATCGCTCGGGACCGAGACGGGACGGAGCAGACCCTCGAGCCGAGCCGCCAGCTCGGTGTGACCGGCCGCGATCAGTTCGCTCCTCGCGGAGTCGGGAAGCTCCTGAGCGCTCGCGAATGGGGCGATCACACTCACGAGGCTCAAACCGAGGAATCCGCCTCGGCAGGCTAGCATGACTGAACTCCCACCCAACGATGCTCGCTCTGGGGGGCGACTACTTCATTGGGACCCCGTCCCCTCCGCTTCGATCCGGCGCACTTGAGAAGAACCGGCGTCTCCTGGTCCTCGTGTATGTACTGTTCCAGCGCAGCCATGTGCTCGGGAACGGTGTTGGGTGGGGGCGGGACGAAGTCGGCCGTTTCCAAAAGGCGAGTTACAGGAGTGCGCCCGGGAGGACTCGAACCCCCAGCCTTCGGATCCGAAGTCCGACGCTCTGTCCAGTTGAGCTACGGGCGCGGACGAGTCAAATCGTACGCCCGGCGATCGGATAGCACAAGCCGGTGTTCTCGCCGCCGGGGCGATCGCCCCCTCACGATGTCCCGCCGGTTTCGTACCTTCGGAGATACGCCACGACGGTACCGAGCCTCGTCGTGGTCGTCACCTTGACGATGAGCCGCCGGGCGTCGTCCGTCACGTACAGGCGGGCCTTCTTGTCGGCTCGGAAGATGTCCGTGGCGGGGATGTCCGGCTCGAGCACCAGCGTCCGGAACTTCCCGGCCGGGACCCGAATCTCCTCCGTGCCGAGAACCCGGACGACCACCGGGTTCTTCTCCGTCTCGAAGTACTGCCGCGTGGCGTAGGTCCGGCCCGACTCCAGGGCGAGATGCCGGATGAGATAGAGCACCCCGAGCTCGTCTAGGGCAGCGGCGGGGATAGGACCGGCGCCGCCCGCGCCGGAGATGGGCATGTAGATGCCCGCCTCCTCGCTCCAGTCCTCCGCCAGGTAAGTCCCCGCGGCGTGGTCGAACCGGTAGCGACGCGCCAGCCGCCCGTCTTTCCGACGCCGTCTTTTCTCGAACCGTAGCGACCGGAACGGCTCCGTCGCGATCCAGCTCACCTTGCTCTCCTCCACCCTCATGAATGGGCCGCCGATCCCGACCTCGAGGGTGACCCGGAAGGTGGGGATACCCTCCACCTCTTCCCGCCCTTCGACGGCGAGCACACCCGTTCCAAGCCGGAGGCGGGCCAGCTCGATCGCGTACTCGAGCCTCTCTCCCACCTGCAGCGTCGGCCGGGTCAGAGCGCCGCCGGCCTTGACGAACGTGCCTGCGGCCGGCCCGTGAGCGTCCCCGGCTTTTACCCCGGGTGCCTCGCCCGAGAGCGTCCAGGCCGGGGCCAGGGCCAGCCCGAGACAGAAGGCGCGCGTCTTCATGAACGATCCTCCTCACGTGGCGGGATGCCGGTGAACTCTCGAGCGGCTCGCGCCTCCCACGGGGCGCTCCCCGCCGGGCTCGGTCCCCACCGTCACCGTCGGCGATCAAGTCCCGGTCAAGCCGCCTCGAACGGTTCGAGAGCGGGAGCCGCTTGACCGAGGCTTGACCCGTCCCGCCGACCCTTCGAGCCGGCAACACGAGCGGCGCACCTTCTCCGGGAGCGTGACATGCGTGCGGTAGTAACCGGCGGAGCCGGTTTCATAGGAAGTCACCTGATCGAGGCGCTCGTCGCGCGCGGCGACGATGTCGTATGCCTCGAGCGACCGGGAGCCTCGCGGGGGTGGATCGCGGAGACGCGAGTCCAGTGGGAGCCGGTCGGAATCGAGCGCGTGGGACGGCTTCGGCGGGTGTTCCACGGGGCCGACGTCGTGTATCACCTGGCCGGGCTCACCGAGGCCCGTCGTCCGGAGGAGCTATACGCGGTGAACACGGTGGGCACGGCGCGCGTGCTCGAAGCGGCCGCGTCGGCGAACGGACGTGCGCCTCGCGTGATCCTGCTCTCGTCTCTCGCCGCTGTGGGGCCGTGCCGCGACGGCGCCTCTCTCTCCCCCGATACGGTCCCGTTCCCGCTCTCGCACTACGGCAACTCGAAGCTGCTCGCCGAAGCCGTGGTGCACGCCTATGCGGACCGCGTCCCGGCCTCGATCGTTCGACTTCCATCCGTCTACGGTCCGCGCGAGCGCGCCATCCTCACCCTGTTCAGGATGGTCCGCCGCGGGCTGGCGCTCACGGTGGGCGGCTGGGATCGGGAGGTGAGCCTGATCTACGTCGAGGACGTCGTGCAGGGACTGGTGGCCGTGGCCGTCTCGGAGCGGTCGATCGGACGCACGTACCACCTGGCGCACCCGCGGCCCGTCACATGGGCCCGTTTCGCGGAGGCGGCGGGCGAGGCCGTGGGTCGCCGCCCGCGGCTCGTCAGCGTTCCCCCCGCCGTCGCGCGGCCGATCGCGGCCGCGTGCGAGCTCCTCGCGAAGATGAGAAGACGCGCCGCCATTCTGAACCGGGACCGGGTTCGGGAGATCTCCCAGGCCCGCTGGGTGTCGGACCCGCGCCGGGCGATGATGGAGATCGGCTTCGCCCCGCGCTTCCCCATCGAGCGCGGCGTGATGGAGACCGCCGCCTGGTACAGGGAGATGAACTGGTTATGAGCTCTTCACCCGGTGCGAAGCATGCCGGATCGGTCCTCGCCGTCGACCGGCTGATGGCCGCTTACAATCTGATCCTGGCCGTGCTCTGGGTTCCGCTGCTCACGCGGGCTTGGTACGCCCCCGGAATTCTCGCCGCGCATGCGGCGGCCGGCCTCCTTCCCGCGTTGCTGGGGCGGGGGCCCGCGTCCCTGTCCCGACCCCTGCGTCTGCTGAGGGAGTCGTATCCCCTCCTCTGGCTGCCTGTCCTGTGGATCGAGCTCGACATGCTGATCTCGCTGCTGCACGACAGGAGCGGGGATTCGGCGATCCTCTCCCTCGATCTGGCGCTCTTCGGCGTGCACATCGATCGGGTGTGGATGCCCGCCATGCCGCAGCTCTGGTTCAGCGAACTGATGCACTTCGCGTACTACGCTTACTACGCCCTGATCTTCCTACCGCCCATCGCGGTCGCCCTCGCCGGCCGGGTCGACGCGTTCCGCGACATGACCGTGCGGCTCATGGCGACGTACCTGTGCTGCTACCTCTTCTACCTCGCGTTCCCCGTCGTCGGCCCGCACGGCCTCGGGCAGCCGTTCGAGGGTCCCCTCACGAACGGCTTCTTCTACCGCCTGGTGGAAGCGGCGCATGCGACGGGCGACGTGCGCGGGGCGGCCTTCCCGAGCTCCCATGTGGCGGGGGCCGTGACGATCGCCCTCCTCGGCTGGCGCTGGTTTCCGTCGGGCATCGCGCTCCTCATGAGTGTCGAGGCCGTGGGAGTCATGATGGCGACCGTCTACACCCAGAACCATTACGGCATCGACTCCGTGGCCGGGCTCGTGTGGGCGCTGGCCATCCAGGCGCTTCTCGTGCCCGCGCTTCTCGGCTGGCCGCCGGTCCGGGCGGTCCTACCCGGCGCGCCGAGGCTGCCCGCTCCGCCGGGCGTTCTCCCCGAGCCGCAGACGGGCGGAGGCCTCGCATGAGGGAGATCACGCTGGTGACCGGGGCCACCGGTTTCATCGGAAGCCACCTCATCCGGCAGCTGGTGGCCGGGGGATCGTACGTGCGGGTGTTCGTCCGGCGCCCCGAGGCGCTCGACCCGAGCCTCCGACCGCGGCTCCACATCGCACAGGGCGACATCCGCGACCGCGAAGCGCTGACGGCCGCCGTGCGCGGAGCCACGACGGTCCTCCACCTGGCGGCCTGCGCCCGCGCCTGGACGGCCGACGCCGCGGAGTTCGAGGAGGTGAATGTCCGGGCCGTGGAGTGCCTTCTCGCTGCGGCTCGTCGCTACCGGGTGCGACGCCTCGTGCACGTGTCCACCGCTCTCACCCGCCCCGCCGGCGCCGGGACCGCCCCTCTGACACGACCTGCGGCCGGCGAGATCGAACAGGCCGGCCCGGGCCGGGCCCTCACCCTGTACGAGCGAACCAAGCTGGAGGGAGAGCGACGGGTGGAGGCGTACGCCAAGGAGGGGCGACACGCCGCGATCGTCCACCCCACGCGAGTCTACGGCCCGGGGCCGCTGAACGATGCGAACGGCGTGACGAAGGTCATCGCGTTCTACCTGAGCGGTCGGTTCCGGGTTCGGATCGCCGACAGGGACGTACGCGCGAACTACGTACACGCGGCGGACGTGGCGCGCGGGATACGGCTTGCCGCCGAGCTCAGCGGCACCGGCGCTCACTACATCCTGGGGGGCGATACCAATCTTTCTTTTCGCGATTTCCTGGAGCTCATCGCGGAGCTCTCCGGCGTGCGGCGTCGGGTGGTCCCGATTCCGCCGGCCGTTGCGCTGGCCGTCGCGCACGCGGCCCGGGCTTGGGGGAGAGTGGGAGGCCGGGTATCGATCACGCCGGGCTGGGTTCGCGTCTTCCTCGAGGACCGGCCGGTCGATATCTCGGCGGCCAGGAGCGAGATCGGATACCGACCCCGTGACCTGCGCGACGGGCTTCGTGAGACGATCGCCTGGCTGCGAGCGAGGCGTCAGGCTCTCCCGGAGGGCGCGCTCCTTCCCGCCTCGACGCACGGAAGGGAGAGCGCGGCGTGAACGGCGCCACCCCGAACTCCCTGGCCATCGCGGCGCGGCGGCGGCGAAGCTCCGAGACCCTCCTGCTCGTCGCCACCATCGCGCTCTTCGCCTCGTATTACCTGGCCCGGGCGGACCGCATCGGTTCCGGCTCCCCCCGGCACGACTGGTTCGTGGTCACGGGAGGGCCGCTTGCGCCCACTCTACACTACGTCGGATCCGCGCTCCTGCTCGCCATCCTTCCCCTCCTCGCGGCCCGCTGGTTGTGCGGCCTGCGCCCGAGGGAGCTCGGTCTGGGCCTCGGCCGCTGGCGAGAGGGTCTCGCGTGGCTCGGCGTCGGCATCCCGCTGGCGATCGTCGCCGGCAAGATCGCGGCCGGCTCGCCGGCGATGCGCGCGGTGTATCCCCTCGACCCGGCGGTCGGCACGGAGCTGGCCCGCTTCCTCCCCCACGCGCTTCGGAACTTCCTGTACTACGGGTCGTGGGAGGTGCTCTTCCGCGGCGTGCTCCTCTTCGGTCTCGCGGGCCGTGCGGGCCGCGCCTCGGCCAACGCCACACAGACGGGGCTCGCCGTGACCGCCCACTTCGGCCGGCCGCTCACGGAGACACTTTCGGCCCTTCCCGCCAGCCTGGGTTTCGGCTGGGTCAGCTTGCGACTCGGCTCGATGTGGTACACGGCCGTGATCCACTGGGCGGTGGGAACCAGCATGGACTGGTTCATCCTGGCGGCCTGAGCCTCTGCGCTCCCGGCGACGAGGCCGGCCGCGCGGCGGCGGCACCGTTGACCGATTCGAATCTCCCGGACCCCGATGCGAAGGACGGCTGGACGTGGCTCGCCCGGGCTCTTCATCATGGGAGAACGGCAGGCACTCCGGCCACGACCGTAGAGAGCTACGCACCTGGGAAACCATGCGGAGCGAGCCGCGGACGAAGAGATCGCGATCATGATCCCGCCTCTCGTCTTCACCAGGCGGTGGCCGTCCCGTAGAGCGAGCCGATGAGCCGGGCCATCCTCCTCGGACTCACCCTCACCCTCACCGGGAGCGTCCTCGCCTTCTCCTCGCTGTGGCGGTCTCTCGGTCTCGCCGGGCCGTATTGGATCCTCCGTCTCACCGTCCTCGCGGGATGGATCCTCACCCTGGCCGGCGCGTTCCGGCAGGCGCGTCGCGCGCGCGGGCTCGTGCGGCGAGCCGTCCTGCCGCTCGGCGCCCTCGGCCTCGCGCTGGCCATACCGGCCGCTTTCAACGCCGCGCGTCTTCCGTCGCACAGCCTCCTCGTCGGCGGCCTGGAGCGCAGGTACCACGTCTTTCTGCCTGAAGGCGGCACGCCGACCACCCGATCGCTCCCCGTGTTGATCGTGATGCACGGCTTCCTGCAGAGCTGGCGGGGGATCCGCCAGCTCACAGGCTTCGAGCGCCTCGCCCGCCGCGAGGGCTTTCTCGTCGTCTACCCGGAGGGCTACCGGCGGAGCTGGAACGACGGCGACGGCGTGAAGCCCGCCTCGAAGCGCCGGGTGGACGACCTCGGCTTCCTCCGCGCTCTGCTGGACGACGTGGCTCGCCGGTACCCGATCGACGAAGGCCGAGTCTATGCCGTCGGTTTCTCCAACTCGGCCTTCCTCCTCGCGCGCCACGCGTGCGCCCTGTCGGACCGGCTGGCCGCGATCGGCATGGCGGCTGGCGGCGTCTATCCGGGGTGGGGACCGGACTGCCCGGACCGGCGCCGCATGCCCGCCGTCTTCGTGAACGGCACCGAGGATCCCGCGCTCGCCCCGCTGAACGAAGAGTTCGATCTCGCGCCGCTTCGCTCGGGCGAGCTGTGGGCGGCGCGGAACGGCTGCGAGCCGGAGGGGGCGCGGCGCGATTCGCTGCCCGACCCGGCGCGCGACGGCACGACGGTGACGCGGTCGGAGTTCACCGGCTGCGAGCAGGGCGCCGAGGTGGTGGAGTATCGGGTGGAAGGGGGCGGACATGCATGGCCCGGGGGCCCGCAATACCTGCCCGGCTTCTTCATCGGAAAGGCGAGCCGCGACTTCGATGCGAGCCGGGCGATGTGGGACTTCTTGCGCTCCCACTCGCTTCCCGCCGGCTCTGCGCCCCGCGCCGGAAGCCGAGCCGACCCGCCGCTCCCGTCCGTGCTCGCCGAACCGTACGCTCTGAGCCTGCCGGACCGCGGGTCCTAGCTGAACGCCGGGATCCCGGTGATCGCCTGTCCCAGGATGAGCCCGTGGATGTCGTGCGTCCCCTCGTAGGTGTACACGGACTCGAGGTTGGCCATGTGTCGCATCGACTGGTACTCGGCGAGGATCCCGTTCGCCCCGAGGAGCCGCCGCGCCTCGCGGGCGCACTCGCACGCCACGTGGACGTTGTTGCGCTTGGCGAGCGATACCTGCTGCGGCCTCATCGTCCCGGCGTCCTTCAGACGGCCGAGCCGGAGCGCTAGCAGCTGGGCCTTCGTGATCTCGGTCAACATCTCGGCGAGGCGGATCTGCTGGATCTGGTAGCCGGCGATCGGCCTGTCGAACTGCACGCGGCTCAGGCCGTAGTCGCGCGCCTCGCAGTAGCATGCCATGGCGGCTCCCACCGCCCCCCAGGCGATGCCGTAGCGGGCCTGGTTCAGGCAGCTGAGCGGGCTCTTGAGCCCTCCGCTTTCGGGGAGGATCGCTTCGGCCGGCAGGCGCACGTCCTGCAAGGCCAGCTCACTCGTGTCGGAAGCGAGGAGGGAGAGCTTCCCCTTCTGGTCTCTGGCCGTGAACCCCTCCCGGTCCGTCTCCACGATGAACCCGCGGATCGAGGAGGGATCGTCGAGCTCACCGGTCTTCGCCCAGATGATCGCGACGTCGGCCATGGAACCGTTCGTGATCCACATCTTGGCCCCGTTGAGCACCCAGCCGTCCCCATCCTTCACGGCCCGGGTGATCATGCCGGCAGGGTTGGAACCGAAGTCGGGCTCCGTGAGGCCGAAGCAGCCTACCTTCTCACCAGAGGCGAGTAGCGGAAGCCACTTCTCCTTCTGCCCCTCCGAGCCGAAGGCGAAGATCGGGTACATGACGAGCGCGCCCTGCACCGAGGCGAAGGAGCGGAGGCCGGAGTCGCCCCGCTCGAGCTCCTGCATGATGAGGCCGTACGCGACGTTGTTGAGGCCGGCGCACCCGTACTCCTCCGGGAGGTTCGCGCCGAAGAAGCCGAGCTCCCCCATCTTCGGGATCAGCTCCTTCGGAAAGATGCGCTCCGTGTAATGGTGGCCGATGATCGGCATCACCTCGGCCTCCACCCACTCCCGAACCATGTCGCGCACGGCCCGTTCCTCATCGCTGAGGAGCCCGTCCACATCGTAGAAGTCGACACCTTCGAAGCTCATGGTTCGCGCTCCTGATTTGCCGCACATCCCTCGATATCCCGCCGCCGCGATCTCAGCGCCGTCAACACGCCGCGCAACGTCTCCCGCCCGATCCTCAGGCCCAGATAGTAGGCCGCGGCGAGCGGGAGGAGCCAGGCGTAGCGGGGAAGGAACCCCTTGACGCCCTCGATGGCGATCCACGCGGCGAACGGGGCGGTCACCAGCACGGCAACGGCGTGCTGTCCTACCGCCACCTTCCTCCGAAGCTCCTCCCGGCACGCCTCGCACCACACGCGGGCGTCGAGGGTGTGCTCCGGGACCACGTTCCGGCAGATGCGGCAGCGTCCCTCCTCACCGAGTTCAAACGGGCGCGGCATCCGTCGCCAGGTTGTCGATGATCGCGGAGGCGAGCTCGTGCGTCGTTGCCGTGCCACCCAGGTCGGGGGTCACGACCCTCCGGTCCGCCAGCGTCGCGTGCAGCGCGCCCCGGATGCGGTGGGCGATCTCCCGCGAGCCCAGGTGCTCGAGCATCAGGCACGCCGCCAGGACGAGAGAGGAGGGGTTCGCGATCCCGAGGCCGGCTATGTCGGGAGCCGATCCGTGCACCGCCTCGAAGATCGCCACGTCGACGCCGATGTTCGCGCCAGGCGCGAAGCCCAGGCCGCCGACCAGCCCGGCCACCTCGTCCGACAGGATGTCCCCGAACATGTTCTCGGTCACCAGCACGTCGAACTGGTATGGGTCGAGGACGAGCTGCATCGCGGTGTTGTCGACGATCTTCTCGTCGAACTCCACCCGACCCTCGTACTCCTTTGCGACCTCGCGACCGACCTCGAGGAAGAGCGCCTGCGTGCACTTCAGGATGTTCGCCTTGTGCACCAGCGTGACCTTCTTCCGACCGTGCGTCACCGCGTAGTCGAAGGCGAAACGGACGATCCGGCGGGAGCCGTACCGCGTGATGAGCATCACCGACTCCGCCACGGCCTTGGGGTCCTGCTCCATTCCGATGAAGTGCTCGATGCCGGCGTACAACCCCTCTGTGTTCTCCCGCACGATGACGAGATCGATGTCCCGGTACCGTCCGCCGGGCACGATGGAGTGGGCAGGTCGGACGTTGGCGTACAAGTCGAAGTGCTTGCGCAGCGCAACGTTGATTGAGCGGAAGCCGGATCCGATCGGCGTGGTGAGCGGCCCCTTCAGGGCCACGCGGTTGCGCGCGATCGACTCGACCGTGGCCTGCGGGAGCGGGTCCAGGCCCCTCTCCTGGGCCGTGACGCCGGCCATCTGCTCCTCCCAGTGGATCGGCACCCCGGCCGCTTCCAGGATCCGAACCGTGGCCTTCGTGATGTCCGGACCGATCCCGTCGCCCGGGATCAGGGTCACGGTGTGGCTCATGGCTGTGTGCCCACGTACCTCGAGTTGTACGTGAACCCCGCGTGCTCCTCACCGTACCGGACGAGGTCGATCATGTAGCTGGGGCGGGTCGTTCCCTCCAAGCGGGCCCGGCCGACGAGCTGCCGGGCGCGCGGCCAGGTCAGGCTGTTGAGGGTGCCCCGCTCGAGCAGCGCCTCCGCGACGCGCTCGCCGCCGGAATCGAGGGTGCGCACCCGCACGGCGGCCAGCCCCGTGTAGCCTTCGAACAGCTCCTGAGTCTGCGGCGAAAACAGATAAATATAGGGCCCGACCCTGGCCCACAGCGTACCGCCCCGCGCGAGCTGGGAGGCGGGCTGTACGACGCGCACATCGACCACGTTGCCGTTGAGGGTCACCTCGGGATCGGGGCCGTACAGGCCCTCGAGGTCGCTCGCCGTAGGCAGCGCGAGCCCCTGGCCGCCCGAGCAGGCCGCGGCCGTGCCGGCCGTGAGGAGGGCCAGGGATGTGGCAGCGGCGCGGAGGCCCTGTGCCGCCCTCACGACGGAGCCAGCGCGCGCGCCACCCGATCCGCCAGGGTGCCCAGAAGAGCGGGCGAGTCGGGCGGCGCCGCCCCTCCCTCGATCTCCCCGTGCCACAGCACGCGGCTGCTTCGGATATCGATCATCGCCACCAGGAGGACCGCGCGCCGGCGAGGACGCGGCCCGGCGCCGGTCTCCTCCTCCGGCTCTCCGGGCCGGTCCCACACGGCGAGCGGCAGCACCACGAACCTGGCGCCGAAGAGGGCCGCCAGTGCGCGAAGCTGCCCGTGCAGCGGCTCGTACAGTTGGCCCTCGATGGGCTTTATCAGGCCCTGGTAGGCCACACGCTCCGGATCGATGCCGAGGAGCGGGTTTCGCTTCGCCCGGCGTACCACCATGCCGGGGCTTGCCCAGTCAGCCGCCGCGCGGCGCTCGCCGAAGGCGAATGTGAGCTCCGCGTTGAGGGCTTCCAGCACCTCGGCCTCGTCGGCGCTTCCGCCCGGCCACTCCCCATTCGGCCGCGGCAGCGCGGATTGAACGGGCAACACGACGACCGGAGTGCCGAATGGGAAGCTCGGTATGTCCTCCTTCTTCTGCGCGGCGGCAGGGATGGGGGAGACCGCGCCGCACGCCCCCAGGAGCATGAGCGACCGGAGGATCCCCGACTCAAGCGACATCTCGGGCCCCCGATCGGAGGCGGGCCACCGCCGCCCGCACCTCATCCGTGATGATCCCATCCACCTCCCAGCCCGCCAGTCGGCTCATCTCCGGTGGATCGTTGATCGTCCACACCTGGATCGTCCGCCCCGCGTCGTGCGCCCGGGCGACGTACTCCGGCGTCACGATCGGAAGGTCCCCGTGCCGCAGGGGAGTGTGGATCACTTCGGGGACGCTTCGATCGCCGGGGTCCCGGACCCACCGGCGCCGGCCTGCCAGGCGAACAGCTTGCCTGGTCGAGGTCGCACGACGGCCGGGATACTCGCGAAAGGCCCGGCGCCTGGTTCCCTCCTCCACATACAGGATCGTCCGCGCAAGGCGGCCGAAATCCCGGATCAGCGCCACCACGTCGGCGGTGGCGGCGACGTCCTTCACATCGACCGTGATCTCGACCTCCGGGTAGCGCTCGAACACCTCGTGGAGCGCAGGCACGGGCGTCGGTTCCCTCGTCGCTCGCGCGCCGTGGACGGAGCTCGTCCCGGCGTCCGCGCCCCGAACCTCCCGGAACGTGAGCTCGGCCACCCGGCCCCGCCCATCCGTCGTCCGATCCAGCGTCGCGTCGTGGATGACCACGAGCTCGCCGTCAGCGGTACGCCGAACATCGAGCTCCAGCCCGTCCGCCCCCTGCTCGAGGCCCAGCGCGAAGGCCGGCATCGTGTTCTCGGGCGCCTCGGCCGCCGCTCCCCGGTGCGCGATCACCGCGGGGCGCGGAAGGTGGGCCCGGCCCGCGGGCTCGCTCGCCGAAGAGATGATCGGACTTCGGACGGCGCTCACCGTCGGCCGAGGCTGTCGAAGCGGAGCCGCAGGCCGCCCTGCAGCGACAAGTGGCTCACCTTGTCCACCAGGCTCCCCGTCGCCTCCGCGAAGGCGTTCACGAACCCGTCCTCGCCAACCGCGAACTCCAGGCCAAACTGCCCGTCCACACCGAGCCGAAACGCGTCCCGACGCTCCTTCTCGGCGATGCGGTCGTCGAAGCGGGCCGCGACGAAATGAAGGCCGGGCCCCAGCCCTCCGTATAGCGACACCCCCCTGTCCGTGAAGCGCTTGCGCAGCATGAGGCTGAGGGTGAAGTCGTCGATCTCGACCGTGCGCGGTCCGCTCGTGTCGTCGCCCGACCAAAAGCGGAAACCGACGCGAAACAGCGTTCGGGGGAGGATCAGGTTCGCGATGTCGGTCCCCGCTCCGTAGGAGATGTTCGGGTCGGCATCGTCGACGAGGGTGCCGCCGAGGGACACGTCCATGGAGGCGAAGGCCACCCGGCTCGTCCTGGACGGCACCTCCTGAGCGTTCGCCGCTCCCCCGCCCGCCAGCAGCAGGGTCGCCCCCCAGAGATGGACGGCGGCCAGGGCGAAACGGCGCACCGGCCTCAGCGGGAGCCGCTCCCCCGGCCCAGCCGGGCCAGCACCAGCACGCCGGCCACGGCCACGGCAACGCCCACCACGGCGGCGACCAGGGCCGCGGTCGTCCGGCCCGCGGCGGCCAGACTCAGCGAGGAGAACGCACCGGTGAGCCCGCCCAGCAGCAGGGTCACCCCGGCGAGCCTTCTCCCCACGCCCCGGCGAGCCAGCGCTCTCACCCGGCGCTCCGCCGCGCTTCAAGGAGGCCGATCTCCGCCTCGATCTCCTCGCGCGTGAGGGTGTGGTCGCACCGCTTGGCCAGTGCGAACACGGCACTGCACAGCTCCTCATCCTCGGCGTCGTAACCGTGCTCGGCGAGCCAGTAGCGGACGTTGCTGAGCCCGGAGACCGGCGACACCTCGATCCTCTGACGCAGCCCGAACTCCGATGCGGGAACGCCGCTGTACACACGGTCCACCAGCCACCCGTCCTGCTTCCGCATCGCCTTGATGATCGCAGCGGCGTGCACGCCCGTGCCGGTGCGGAACGCATCGCAACCCATGACGGGATAGTTGTGCGGGATCTCCAGGCCGCAGATCTCCGCCGCCAGCCGGCAGTACACCGGGAGCCGCCTGAGGTCTCGGTCGTGCATGCCGAGGAGCTTGAGGTTGACGAGCAGGAGGTCCATCTCGGTGTTCCCGACCCGTTCCCCGATGCCGAGCGCGGTTCCATGCACGCGATCGACGCCCTCCTCTATGGCCGCCAGGGCGTTCGGCATCCCGAGCCCCCGGTCCCGGTGCCCGTGCCAGTCGATCTTCACCTCTTCGCCGGTGTCGGCCACCACCCCCTTGATGAAGCGGACGAGCTGCCGCACGCCGTGAGGAGTGGCGTGTCCCACCGTGTCCGCGAGGCAGATGCGCCGGGCCCCACACTCGATCGCGGTGGTGTACAGCCTGCGCAGCATCTCCGGCCGGGCGCGGGTGGTATCCTCCGTTACGTACATCACGTCCAGCCCTTCGGAGACGGCGAACGTCACGGCGTCCTCGGTGGACCGGTAGAGCATGTCGGGCTCCCATCCCTCCGCGTACAGCCGGATCGGAGAGCTCCCGATGAACGCTCCGACCTCCATCCGGAGCCCGGTCGCCTGGGCGATGTCCGCGATCGGTTCGATGTCGGCGCGCACGGTGCGCGCCGCGCAGTTGGGGAAGATCGGCAGCCCTCCCCGCGCGACCTCACGCGCCAGCGCGAGAGCCGCCCCCTTGGCCCGAGGGCCGGCACCGGGGAGCCCGATGTCGGCGGCGTGGATCCCCAGCTCGACCATGAGGTGGAGCAGCCGGATCTTGAGCTCGATCGGCGGGTCCACCACCGAGGGGTTCTGGAGTCCGTCCCGGAGCGTCTCGTCGTCGAGCTCGACCTCCACTCTCGTGTAGTCGAAGCACCCCGGGAGACGGTTCCAGTCATGAATGAGATCTTTCGTTTCGCCGTCGTTCGTCATGGCAGCCGGCGCGCGGCGTCCACTGTCGCGTGATCGCCCAGACTGACCGCGCCTCTCACACCTCTCACGATCGCCTCGTCCCCGACCATCGATGTCGCCAGATCGGAATCCTCCACCAGGGAGTTCTCGCCCACAATGCAGTCCCGGAGCCGGCTTCGCCGCACGATCGAGCCCGCGCCCACGCTCACGTTCGGTCCGAGCGTCGCGTCGTCCAGCTCGACCCCATCGCCGAGGCAGACGAGCCCGTCGGCCGCCGCCTCTCCCGGGACGGAGGCTCCGTCGGCGCGACGGCGCAGCATCTCGCGGTTCGTCTCCAGCATCGTCTCGAGCTTGCCGCAGTCCCACCAGCCGCTCACCTCGGCCGTGAGGAGACGCGCCCCGCCCTCGATCATGAACTGGAAGGCATCCGTGAGGAAGTACTCCCCCAGGAGCGGCGCTCGGGCCATCACGTGCCGCACCCCCTCGAACATCCAGCCGGAATCGCGAACGTAGTACACACCGATGTTCGCCAGCTTCGAGATCGGCTCCCGCGGCTTCTCCACGATCCGCTTCATGTACCCCTCTCCGTCCGTCACGATCACCCCGAAGCGCTGGTAGTCTTCCACCTCCTTCGCCCACACGATTCCACTCACGTCGGGACGGCGCTCGATGACGGTGAGATCGGCGTCGAACAGGGTATCCACGAACACGATCAGGACCGGGCCGGAAACGAACGGCTCGGCCAGCCGGATGGCGTCCGCCGTCCCGAGCTGACGGGCCTGTTCGACGCAATGCACGCGAAGCTCGGGGTGCTCCGTCCGCAGGTGGGCCTCGATCTGATCCGCCAGGTGACCCGTTATGGCGACGATCTCGTTCACTCCGACCGACTCGAGCTGCTCGAGCACGTAGTCCAGCACGGGCCGGTTGGCCACGCGCAGGAGGGGTTTGGGACGGGTGTGGGTATGGGGGCGAAGGCGTGTTCCCTTGCCCGCCAGCGGGAGTATGGCTTGCATACAGCCGTCTCAGGCCTTAGACGGTAAATTCCGAGCCGGCAACGTACCCGGCTCCCCCGGGCACGGCAACCGGATGCCGGCCCGCTACGCATCGGCACGATGGCGGGAATGGTGTGAAGAAGTTCTTCGGACGCAGGTTCACGGAGCGCACGGCCGACACACGGACGGGGCACGAGCCCGGCGGCAGGACCTACTTCACCCCGTTCGCCCGCGTGTGGGACGCGCTCCTGCGCGACATCGAGGGCCGCAAGGGCTGGACGCTCGTGTACGCGGACGAGGAGCTGGGGATCCTGACGGTTACCTGCCGATCACCCGTGCTACGCCTGGTCGACGATCTGACCATCTGGGTGGGGCTCGATGACAACGGTCTCACGCGGGTGGAGGCGCGGTCCTCATCCCGGACTGGCTGGACCGGGGCCAATCGGCGGCGTTTGGCGGACCTGATCGAGCGCCTGGATCGCGCGCTCGGCTCCGAAGCGCGCGTACGAACGGAAGGGGACACCGGGCCCTCGGCCTGAGAGGCGCGTCGCCTCACTCCGGCACGCGCGGTCGCTCGGGCCGACGCTCCGGCGGGGGGTGCGCCGGCTCGGCCCGATCTCCCCGCATGAGAATCGCGATGACCACGCCGGGAGCGCCCGCCCCTTCCCCCTCAGGCCGCCGCGCCGATCCTCCGCTCCACGGCCAGCCTCTCACCCTCCGACCGGGCCACCACGCTCGTCACGGTGAGATCGCCGGTGACGTTCACCGCGGTGCGGCACATGTCGAGGATGCGGTCCACTCCGAGAATGAGCGCGATCCCCGCGGCCGGGTCGATCTGAGGCGGGAGCGCCTGCTGGAGGACGACGATGAGGATGATGATTCCGGCCGAGGGGACGCCCGCCGCACCGATCGACGCCAGGGTGGCGGTGAGGACGATCCCGAGCTGCGCCGTCAGGGAGATGTCGCCCATCAGCACCTGGGCGATGAACATCGTCGCCACCGCCTGATAGAGGGCCGTCCCATCCATGTTGATGGTGGCCCCGAGCGGGAGGACGAAGCTCGAAACCTCGCGGCTCACGCCGAGCTTCTCCTCCGCAACCTCCATCGTCACCGGCAGGGTGGCGTTCGAGCTCGAAGTCGAAAAGGCGATCAGCTGGGCCTCCCGGACACGACCGAAGAACCGGCCCGGCTTCACCCTGGCGAGGACGCGCAGGAGGGTCGGATAGACCACCGAGACGTGAAGCAGCAGCCCCAGGATCACGGTCAGGCTGTAGAAGAGGAGGCTCTGTAGGACGTCCATCCCGAAGCGGGCGATGACGGCGGCGATCAAGGCGAAGACCGCGTACGGGGCGAGCTTCATGATCCAGTGGATCATCACCATCGCCGCCTCGTTGACCCCGTCGAAGAACCCCACCACGTGGCCCCGCCTCTCGTGGGGGAGCGCGGACACCGCGGCCCCGAAGAAGATGGCGAAGAAGATGATCGGGAGCATGTCCCCCCGCGCCAGCGCCTGGACCGGGTTGCGCGGCACCATGTCGAGCAGGATGCTGACGAGGCCGGGCGCCGAGCGGGCCATCTCGACCCGGCTTTCTCCCTCGGCCATGTAGGTCGCCCGCAGGCCCTCCAGGGCGGCTTGGTCGATCCGGCTCCCGGGCTCGATGAGGTTGGAAAGAACGAGCCCGATCACCACCGCGATCGCCGTCGTGACCAGGTAGAGCGACACCGTCTTCCCCCCGATCCGGCCGAGCTTCGTGATGTCGCCGAGGCTGGCCGTCCCGACCACCAGGCTGGCGAAGACGAGGGGCACCACGACCATGGTGATGAGACGGATCCAGGCCGTCCCCACGGGCTCGATCGCCACCAGCACATCGCTCAGCGGGTCGATGTCGACCAGGTTGGCGACCAGCCCGGCGGCTGCGCCGAGAATCAGGGCGATCGTGATCTTCGTATAGAGCTGCATGTCTGTCGAGCTGCGCTGGAGGGCCGGGAACCGCCGTGCGGCGACGGAAGATACGGCGCCCCGAGGTACCGTGGTAGGCCGGCGCCCCGCCGGATATCTTGCGCCATGCTTTCTCGGCATATCCCGGTGAGGCGCTGGTCGGGCTTCTGGCTCGCCGTGGCCCTCGCCGCCTGCCGAGAGAGCTCGGATGCTCCGGAGCGGACGGGATCGGACGTCGCCGAGCCTGAGCCGAACAGTGAGATCACCCCGGCGGTGTACCGCACGAGCCTCACCTTCGCCGGGTTCGGCCCCGAGCCGACGGTGGCGCACCTGGTCTTCGAGAACCGCACGGGTGCGTCCTCCCTGCGGCGGGCGTACCGGGGGTGGCTCGCCCGCGGGGAGAGCTGGCAGACGATCCTCTCCCTGCGGGACTCCCTTCCCCTTCCGCGCGCCGCGTGGCGCGTCCTCCCCCAACAGGGCCTGCTCCGCGTTCACCCCGTCCAGGGGGGCGAGCTGGGCAGCGTGCGCATCGGCGCTCCGGACGGGCCCCTCCGCCTGGACGGCGGTCCTCTGATTGCAGATTGGATCGGGAGCACGGGGTGGCGGGAGACGATGCGAGCGGCGAGCCTGTCTCGGGCCGGCGTGGCTGAGCCGGGCCTGCTTCTCGCGAGGCGGTCCGCCTGGGCGGCCACCGACACGGTCCCGCCGAGCGTTCAGCAGTACTTCGTGCTCGTCGACTCCGTCGGGGACGGACTGCTCCTGCTTCGGGGCGGCGTCGGGGCCGATGCCCCCGCGACGGCCTGGACCTGGCTCGAGGGTCTGGAGTCGGAATGGCCAGACGCCGTCGTTCGCTCCCTGGCGGCTCCTCCCGGCTCGGCCGGGCGCTGGTCCGTGCAGCTCCCCGATGCGGGGATCATCGCCGAGCTGGAAGGGGGACCCCTCGCGGTCGGCGAGCCCGGAGGCGCTGGCGAGGGACTCCGGGTTTTCCGGACGAGGGGCACCTTCCTGGTGGCCGGGGTGCCTCGGAGGCTCGCGGGGATCGGGGTGGAAGACCGTTGAGCCAACCCGCGGGCTGGCCAGAGGCGCTGCTCACCGTCGCGTTCGGCGCCCTGGCGGGGGGCCTCACCAATCGTGTCGCGATCTGGATGCTCTTCCACCCGTACGAGCCGCCCCGACTCCTCGGGCGGCCGATCGCCTGGCTGCAGGGGGCGGTGCCGAAGAACCAGGCGCGGCTGGCCGGGACGATCGGCCGGACGGTGGGAACGCAGCTCCTCACCGCCGCAGATGTGGCCGCCGAGCTTCGGGACGAGCGCCTCCGCACGGCGTTCGAGGCACAGCTGCGTCGCCTGATCGCATCGCTCCTGGAGGATGAAAAGCCGTCGCTCACGCACCTTCTCCCGGAGGCAGCCCTGCCCGAGGTGCGACGCATCCTCCGCGCCTTCCTCGATGAGGTGCAGCGACGCCTGCTCGTCACGCTAGACTCCGAGGAGTTCGGCGCAGAGGCGACGCGGATCCTCGCCGCGCTGGCCGGCGAGCTGGAGGGGGAGTCCCTGGCCGATTCCCTCGCCCCGGAGCAGCGGGAGAAGCTGAGAGGGAGCGCCGACGCCTGGCTGGCGCGTCTCGTGGACTCCGAGGACTTCGCGCACGCCGTGCGGGCACAGCTCGGCCGCGCCGCCGAGGAACTCCTCCGTCCCGGCCGCTCCTTCCAGGATCTCCTCCCGCTCGGCCTCGTCGCCGCGGTCGAGCACGCGATCAACGATTACCTCCCCATCGCCATGGAGCGGCTCGGCCACCTGCTCGAGGATCCGAAGGCGCGCCGGCGGGTGGAGCGAGCCATACACGACCTCCTCGAGCGCTTCATGGGAGATCTCCGTTTCCATCAGAGGGTGGTGGCGAAGCTCATCATCACGGAAGAGACGGTGAACCGCGTGGTCGACACCCTGGAGGACGAGGGTGCGGACCGGCTCGGCGACCTGTTGCAGGAGGGGGAGGTGCAGGACGTGATGGCCCGCAACGTGAACGCCGCCATCGTCGAGTTCCTCCGCCGACCGACCGACCAGGCCCTCGGGCGACCGGGGGATGAGCAGGTGGAGAGCGCCCTGGACGCGATCACCGAGTGGGTCGTGCGAGCGGCCCGCGATCCGGAGCTCCGCGGCTTCCTGCTCGACCGGGCGGAGGACGCCCTTCTGCGGGCGGGAAGACGCAGCTGGGCCGATGTCGTCCGTCTCGTGCCGGCCGAGCGGCTGGGCAGATGGTTGGCCTCGGCGCTGCGAGGCGAGGCGGGGCAGTCGCGGTCCGAGGCCGTGAAGGACTGGCTGGGCGAGAGGCTTCTCTCCCATCCCATCGGCTCGCTCGGCCGGTTCGGCCGCGAGGGAGCAGCCGAGCGCCTGGCCGCCGCGCTGGCTCCCCCGGCGTGGGATTGGATCGCCGGAAGGGTCCCCGAAGTCGCGGCGAACATACGGGTGAGCGAGCGGGTGGAGGAGAAGATCCGCGAGTTCCCGCTCACCGAGCTCGAGCGGCTTGTGCGCTCCGTAACGGAGCGCGAGTTGAACCTGATCGTGCGGCTGGGCTACCTGCTCGGCGCGATCATCGGGACGGCGCTGGTGGGGATCCGCGCTCTCCTCGGCTGAATCGGGCGGGGACTGCCGGGTTCGGCGGGGCTCACCCGGCTGTCAGTCCGCGCCCTCCCGGTCGGCCGCCCCCCGGCCGGCGCCCGCGCGGCCTTCGCCCCAGCGGGCGAGCGCCGCTTCCCGCTCGAAGTCGCTCGCCACGCACACGAGCACCCGCCGGTCCCCCGCCGGGGCCGCTGCGAAATCGTCCAGAGGGCCGGCCATGGCCGCGCACGCGACCCGCGGCTCCAGGTTGCCGGGCCCGGTGCCGAGGAGCGGCAGCGCCAGCTCCCTGACCCCCCACTCCTCCGCTCGCCGCAATCCGTTCCGCAACGCCAGCTCCACGGTGCGCGGACCGACCTGCTCGTCGGCCGACCGAACCGCCACATGGATCACGAATTCCGCCTTCAGGTCGCCCGCTTCGGTGATCACCGCCGAGCCGAGGGGGAGATCGCCGACCGCGCGGCAGCGCTCCGTCCACGCGGGGCCCGCGGCGATCTCGAGCACTCGGACCACCGGGCTCACGGCGGACCAATCCGATGCGACGGGACGAAGCAACGCCTGCACCTCCAGCTCGGCGAGAGGGGCGGTCGTCACCTCGATCACGGTCCGGGAGGCGGAGCGGAAATTACCCGCCGCTCAGCTCACGCGACCGGCGGTACATGGTGGCGGCGCGGTCCGGCTGCGCCAGCCGGTCGTACAGGATCCCGAGCGTGTAGTAGGCGCGGGCGTTGGCGGGCTGCAGCTCCACCGCTCGCTCGAGCGCCTGCAGAGCCTCCCCCACCCGGCCCAGCCGGTTGCACGATTCCCCGAGGTAGAAGAAGGCGGAGTCGCGGCTCGGATCGAGCTCGATCGCCCGCTCGAGCTCAGCCGTGGCGGCCTCGTACAGCCCCTTGCGGAAGAAGACGAGGCCGAGGTTGAGGTGAGCGTCCGGGCTCGCCGCATCCAGCCGGAGCGCCCGGCGCAGCTCCTCCTCCGCCTCGGGGAAACGGCCGAGGGCTCCCAGCACGGCGCCGATGTTGCTGAGAAGCTGCACGTTGTCGGGGTCGATCTCCAGCGCCGAGCGGTACTCCTGGAGGGCTCGCTCGGGGCGCCCGAGGCGATCGTACACGTAGCCGAGATTGTTGCGGGCCTTGAGGTGGCGCGGATCTCGGCGGAGAACCTCGCCGTATGCCCGGGCGGCATCCTGCAGAAGCTCCTGCTCTGCCAGCTCGCGGGCCCGGCGGAAGAGACGTTCCGTCTCCTCGGCGTCGGAGACCGGCCTCCACGGACGGGCAGCCGGGCCGACCCGCATCTCCTCGGAGCCGATGGTGTCGTCCGCTTCCGTCTCCTGCCCCGGACACGGCCAGTTCTCCGGCCGCCTCTCCCGCGGCCTGGACGCGGGAGGCTCCGCCGAGTCCGCTCCCCCGCCGCCGGCGTCGCTCTCTCCCGTACGATCGACCGCGCGCGGCTCCGCCACCTTCGCCTCGCCGGCGACCGCTCTTCCCTTCCTACCGCGCCTGCTCATCGTCCACTGGGGCTTCCACCGATCCGACCACCCACTCGAGGTACTCCTCCGCTCCGGTCACGACGGGAAGCGCGAGGAACTCCGGCACCTCGTAGGGATGGAGCTCCCGCACTCGGTCTTCGAGTGCGGAAAGCGCCGATCGGGTCGTCTTCAGGATGGCCAGTCCCTCTCCTTCCTCCATGATCTCGCCCTGCCAACGATACACGGAGGTTACCGCCGGCACCACGTTCACGCACGCAGCGAGCTTCTCTGCGACGACGGAGCGGCCGATGCGCCTCAGCGTGGCCAAGTCCGGTCCCGTCAGCAGGACGACGAAGACATCGCTCTCCGCGCTCACGTGCCCGGAGCGGTCCTCGCCGCCTCCTCGTCTGCGGCCTCATGCTCGGCCTCCTCGTACATCCGGTCGATCCGCTCCGCGTGGATGCGGGCGATCTCCTTCCTCTTCACCTTCAGCGTCGGGGTGAGCTGGCCGTTCTCGATCGTGAAAGGCTCGCCGATCAGCAGCACGGTCTTGGGCTGCTCGTAGTGAGCGAACTTCGACGCGCGGGAGAACACCTCCCGCTCCATCAGCTCTTGCACCCGCGGCTCCAACACGAGCTCCTCCAGCCTCCCCGCCGGCACTTCTTGCTCCGAGGCCCAGGCGTTGAGCCGTTTGAGGCTCGGAACGACGAGGACGCACGGGAACCTTCTCCTGTCGCCGATCATCACCACCTGATCCACGTATGGGCTGCGCGCGATCGCTTCCTCGATCGGCTGTGGAGCGATGTTCTTGCCGGCCGCCGTCACGATGAGGTTCTTCTTCCGATCGGTGATCCTGAGGTAGCCGTCCGGGTCGAGCTCGCCGATGTCCCCGGTGTGGAACCAGCCGTCCGGGTCCATCGCCTCTCTCGTCGCCTCCTCGTTTCGGTAGTATCCCCTCATCACCTGCGGGCCCCGGCACAGGATCTCTCCATCGTCGGCGATCAGGACCTCGGTCCCGGGGATCGGCGGCCCCACCGTCCCGATCCGAATACGGTCTACCGGGTTCACGGTGATCACCGGCGAAGTCTCGGTGAGCCCGTATCCCTCCAGCACCGGGAGGCCGGCGGCGAAGAAGAAGCGCGCGACCGAGGGGCTGAGGGGAGCGGCTCCGCTGACGAAGTAACGCAGGCGGCCGCCGGTCCGTTCACGAAGCCTTCGGAAGACCAGGCGGTTCGCGATCGCGTACTGGAGAGCGAGGAGGGGTCCCACCGTCCGCCGGGCGAGCTGTCGGTCGGCGCGCCGCTCTCCGACCCCCCTGGCCCACTCGAAGATGGCCCGTTTGACCGCGCCGCCCGTCTGGGCGGAGGCCTCGACGGCCTCGTACACCTTCTCGTACAGCCGCGGCACCCCGATCATCACAGTGGGCCTCGCCTCCGCCATGTCGCGAGCCACCGTGTGCACCGACTCGGCGTATGCGATCGAAGCACCGGCGTACCACATGGCGAAATGTCCCGCGGTGCGCTCGAAGGCGTGGGAGAGGGGCAGCCACGACAGGGCCAGAACCCCCTTGAGATCCGGGAGGACCTGCGTGCACGCGACGGCGTTGCTGTACAGATTGTTGTGCGTGAGCATGACCCCCTTGGGCGTCCCGGTCGTCCCGGAGGTGTAGATGAGGGTCGCCAGCTCCTCCGGTCGGGTCCCGCGGGCGTACGCCTCGTAGTCTTCGCCGGGCTCGGAGGCGCCCGCCCCGGCCTCCTCGAGCTCGTCCAGCGAAAGCATCGCGATCCCCTCGCCCGACGGTTCGACGCGGTCGAAGGTGATGACCCGATCGAGCGCCGGGAGCCTCCCCCGCACCGCCAGGATCTTCCCGGTCTGCTCGGCATCGGCCGCGAACACCGCCCGCGCTCCTGCATCCTCGAGGACGTAACGTACCTGGTCGGGCGGCAGGGTCGGGTAGACCGGGACGCTGACGAGCCCGGACATGATGAGGCCGTAGTCGGCGAGCGCCCACTCCATCCGGGTGGGGGAGAGGATGCCGATCCGGTCTCCGCGTGTGTAGCCGAGCGACCGGAGGCCCAGGGCCACCCGCCGCACGCGCTCGGCCACCTCCGCCCTCGTGAACGTCTCCCACACGCCGCCGTGCCGGCGCCGCAGCACGGCTTCGGGAGTCGGGTGCCGGCACCCGGTGAGGAAGAGGTCGACGAGGGTCCCGGGGGCCCGGGTGATCGGGGGTCCGGCGGGCCGACGCTTTCGGGAAGCGCTATCCGTCATCCCGGGACGGCTCTCCGGCCGGTAGGCCGCCGAGCTGCTCGAGCGTCTCGCGCGCGTGGCGAAGGTGCTCCTCGGAGCCGCCGGACTTCGGACCCTCCCGCAGGAATGCCCGCAGGTGCTCGGCCGCTTCGACCTCCGCCCCGCGGTTAAGCAGAAGGAACGCGATCCCGTAGTGTGACGCCGCGCTGGCCGGCCGAGCCGCGAGCGCCCGTCGATACATCTTGATCGCCTCATCCGTCATGCCCATCCGGGTATAGACGGTGGCCATCCGTTCCAGCGCCGCGGCGTCTCCCGGCCGCTCGCGAAGCGCCAGACGGAAGGAGGTGAGCGCCTCGTGGAATCGTTCCTGAGCGGCGAGCTGCACGCCCTCCTCGTAGTAGTCCGGCTTCTCCCGAGTGCGGGTGAGGCCACCCTCCCAGAACTTCCACCAGGGCATCAGCGCTTCTCCGGAGGTTGATCGAGCTTTCGCCGGCCGGCCGACGGGATCTCGACGCGGTTGCGGCAACTTAGACGGCGTCTCCCACCGTGGCAACGAGCCGGCGGCTTCAGCGGCGGCGAGCCACCAGCGCACGGCTCTCCGAGGCCAGCACGCTGAGCGGAAGCCTTCCTACGGCGGAGTCGAGGGCGGGATTCGGGCGGAGGATCGCGAGACGACCGCCCGGTACAAGCACCCGCGCTCCCTCGCGGAGACGGGGCGCGCTCCCGCCCAGAAAGGCCACACCGAGCAGCCGTCCGCTCTGCACGGGAAGCAGGTGCGACGGAGCGCCGTACACGCGGCTCACGTCCGGCGCGATGCGCCCGGGGGGCTCGTCTTCCGCCGCCGACGCCGCGTCGGCGCTCTCGAGCGGGTCGGCTCCGGCCGTCAGCGCCATGATCTCCGCACCCTCGGCCAGCCGTACCACCTCTCGTGCCACAGGAGCGAGCCCCTCGTCGAGGAGGATGACGCCGCTCCTCCCCCTTACATCGAGGAGGGCCACGACCTCGATCGCGAGCTCCGAGACCGCCCTCGCCTCACCGGCGGCTCTCGCCGCCCCGGGGTCCTCCGTCGGACCGCGCCAACCTCGCCGCACCTGTTCGGCTTTCCGGGCCCCTCTGGCCGGCTCGAAGCCGCCGAAGAACAGGGTGCCGCGGCGCACGGGAAAGCGGCTCTCACACTGCGGGCAGCCCAGATGCCCGTGCAGGACGCGGCGCCCCCGCATCTCTTCCACGAAAACGACCAGCGTCTGGGGCGGCAGGCAGTTCGGGCAGGCAAGAATCTCGGACAGCTCGAGAAGCACGGTGCCTAATCGGCGAGCCGAGGGGCTGGCGGGATGGACGCCGATAGATCTCCCGTCACATCAGGTGGTGGGTGGACAGGACCAGCCTCAGGAACTCCTCACGTGTCCGGATGTCTTCGCGGAAGATGCCCTGCACCGCACTCGTGATGGTCTTGCTGTTCTGCTTCTCCACCCCGCGCATCATCATGCACAGGTGATACGCCTCGATCACCACCCCGACTCCCTTCGGCTCCACGGCATCCTGGATCGCGCCCGCGATCTGCTCCGTGAGTCGCTCCTGCACCTGCAGTCTCCGGGCGAAGACGTCGACGACGCGAGCCAGTTTGCTGAGACCCACGATGCGGCCGTCCGGAATGTACGCGATGTGGACCTTGCCGAAGAAGGGCAGCATGTGGTGCTCGCACAGGGAGTACAGCTCGATGTCCTTGACCAGCACCATGCTGTCGTGCTTCTCCTCGAAGACCCCGTCGCCGATCACCTCCTCCACGGAGGTCGAGTACCCGCGAAGGAGCCACCGTAGCGCGTGTTCGACGCGTCGCGGAGTATCGCGAAGGGTAGCACGATTCGGATCTTCCCCGAGTCGGCGCAGCTGCTCGCGAATCAGCTCCTCGAAGCTCACACCGCTGAGATCCACCGTTGTGAGGCGCGTGCCAGCCCCCGCCTCGAGCGTCACGGGCCCCCTGCCGTCTCCCTGATGCATGATCTCCGCTCCGTACTCCTCGTCCAGGGCGAGTCGCCATGGCCGCCGTCGGCTCGGCCTCGCCGCTGCACATGAGGTTGGCGTGATTCGGCCCCTCTGGCAACTCCGGGGCATCCGACACCCGTCCCGGATCGCCGCGCCAGCGGCCGGGCCTCCTGCGCCGCTTGCCTCCGCGTCCAAGCAAGAAGGGCGACCCGAGGGTCGCCCTTCCCGGTGATGCGAGGGGGGTTTTTGAGACCCGTTCGTAACGGTTAGCCCATCCTCCCGGGTTTTCGCCGTCCCGCAGGGGGCGTGACGTCCGCCGGAAGATCAGGGTGTCTCATACCCAAGTGTTGGCTCAAAAAAACATTACCTCACACCAACACCTTTACATTAATGGTTCGGCCGCCCCGGGTCAATTTCGCACCCCCGCTTCCGGCCCACCCCAGGGCGATCGCGCCCGGGGGCGCTCCCGGCCTGCGGATCGACCCCGAACCCGTCGCTCTCCTGACCGTCGCGGACGCCCGTCCCCTCTTCCACCGGGCTCACGCGATGAGGAACCCGCCGACCACGGCGAACCCGACGGTGGCGGCCACCGCCGCCACCAGGGCGTACGGGAGCTGTGTCCGCACATGCTCGATGTGGTCCGAGGCGGAGGCGAGAGAGGATATGATCGTCGTGTCGCTGATCGGACTGCAGTGGTCGCCGAAGATGCCACCGGAGAGCGCGGCCGCGACGAAGGGAGCGAGGGGGAGCCCCAGGGCCCGGGCGATCGGGACGGCCACCGGAACCATGATCGCGAACGTCCCCCAGCTGCTCCCGGTCGCGAACGCGATCCCCGCAGCCGCCAGGAAGAGGAGGGGGAGGAGAAGCGGCAGCGGGATCACTCCCCCCACCAGGCCGGCCACGAACCCGCCCGTCCCCAGCTCGTCGGTCACGTCTCCCAGGGTGAGGGCAAGGAGGAGAACCAGGGCCATCCCGGTCAGCCCCCCCGCTCCCCTCAGGCTCACCCGGGTCAGCTCTTCCACCCCGAGCAGGCGCTGGCCGACGGAGAGCAGCCAGGCGGCCGCCACGCCGGCCAGGACGGCCCACAGAACGCTGGTCGAGCCGGATCCTTCCAGGATATGCCCACCGCCTGTCACGTACATGGCCGATGGCATCGTGGCCACCATCACGGCGATGGGCAGCGCCATGTTGATCGGCCGTCTCGGGAGGCCCTCCGCGGGCGAGGGGGCCAGCTCCTCCGGGTCGGCCAGGGCCACGGCGTGGTCCCAGTGCAGCTTGCCCTCGGCGGTCCGGCGCTGCGCGGCGGCCATGGGACCTCGGTCGAGGCCGAAGAGCGCGCTGGAAGCGGCGAGGAGCACCGCAGAGAGGGCGTACAGGTTGAGGGGAATGGTGGCGAGCAGGACCGACACGGGTTTCGTCACCTCGAGCCCCGCCAGCAGGCCGATCACGTAGGCCCCCCAGGCGTTCAGGGGGATGAGGATCGACACCGGGGCGGAGGTCGAGTCGACCAGGTAGGCGAGCTTCTCGCGAGACACCCGGAAACGGTCGAACAGCGGCCGGCTGATGGAGCCCGCCACCAGGATCGTGATGTTCGACTCGATGAAGATCACCAGCCCGATCAGCCAGGCGAGGATCTGCGCGCGTCGTCCCGTCGTCACCCAGCGGCGCTGCTCCACCCACTCCACGAACCCACGCACTCCGCCGTTCGCCTCGACCAGCGCGATGAGCGCGCCGATGGCGAAGGTGAACATGAGAACGCGGGCGTTTCCCGGATCGGTGGCCACGCGGACCGCAGCGTCGATTCCCTCCGTGAGGCCGGAGGCCGGGTTCCAGCCGGAGAGGATCGTCCAGCCGAGCCAGATGCCAGCGGCGAGTGAGAGGTAGACCTCCCGCGTATACATGGCGAGGCCGATGGCGAGGAGCGGGGGCAGCAGCGAGAGCGCGCCGTAGTCGATATCTCCCTCCGTGTCGCGGGAAGGGACGGCCGGAAACGGGGCAAGCTATCGTGCCCCGGTCCGGCTCAGGAAGCCCGGGGTGGACCGTCTGCGGCTCGACGGGCGAGGGTCGGGGCGCGCGGTTCCGCCGCCTCCGGAGGTGGATCCCACGCCTCCCGCCCTCTTAGGCGAGCACCGTCTCCAGCAGCCTCCGGAAGTTCTCTCCCAGCAGAGCGCGAAGGGAAGCCTCATCGGCGCCGCGCTCGGCCAGTGCCGTGGTGATGCGGGGGAGGTCGCGGGCGTCGCGCAGCCCGTCCGGGAGCGACGCCACGCCGTCGAAGTCGCTGCCGAGGCCGACATGCTCCCACCCGGCCACCCGCGCCGCGTGCTCGATGTGCTCGAGGAGGCGCTCAAGCGGCGCCGGTCGCAGCTCTCCCGCGGCCCGATCGAGGGTCTCGTGATCGGCGGGGCCGTCGCCGGCGAGGCGCCGCCGCAGCTCCTCGAACTCCCGGGCGAACCGCGAATCCAGATAGGCGCTGAAGAAGTTGATCCCGATCACGCCGTCGGCCGCGGCGAGCCGCTCCACCAGCGCATCGGGAAGGTTGCGGTGGTGGTCGGCCACGGCGCGTACGCCCGAGTGAGTTGCCGCGATGGGCACGTCGGCCCGCTCCAGCACCTGCTGCACCGCACGGTCCGAGGCGTGGCTCACGTCGATCACTACGCCGAGCTCCTGAAGGCGCTCCACCACCCGGAGGCCGAACGCCGACAGGCCGTCATGTGCGGGAGCGGTGCCGCTCGCGTCCGCCCACGCCGTCGGGGCCATCCACGCAAGGGTGAGGCAGCGCATCCCCGCCCGGTGGAGGCGGTTCAGCGCCGACAGGTCGTCGGTGATGCCGTAGCCTCCCTCTACCCCGATGAGGGCCGCCACCTCGCCTCTCCGCTCCGCCGCCGTGACATCTGCCGGGGCAAGCACGGGGCGAAAGCCCGGCGTATCCTGCAGGAAGGCGTGCAGCCGTTCGACCCCCTCCAGCGATCGCTCCAGGGGGTGAGGGAGGTTCGGGTCGATCCACACGGCGAAGATGCCGCCGTCGAATCCTCCCTCCCGCATCCGCGGGAGGTCAAGGTGCCCGCGCCCTCGCCTTCCCGCCACGTCGTCCCCCTCGAAGAGGTACCACGCGACGTCGTTGTGCCCGTCGAACAGGAACGCCTCGTGGTGCAGCCGGAGGGCCTGCTCGGGCGTCACCGTCGCGAGACCCAGCGGCTCCGGCTGTCGTAGAAGCGGAGGGGAAGGTGGCTGCCTTTGGAGACGCCGATCCGGGTGGTCCGGATCACGCTTTCGTCGGGCACCCGCGTCCCTCGGGCGAGCCACAGCGGCGGACGGTCGAGGGGATGTCGCTGCAGTTCGGGCCCCACGCCGAGCGCCTCTACGAGACGGCCGGGCCCGTTCGTCAGCTCGCCGCGACCCCGCCGCCGCCGCATCAGCTGCTCCCCCACCACGGGCTCCAGGGCGCGGATGAGAACGCCCGCGGGGAGACCCTCGGGTCCCGTGACCACGTTGAGCAGCCAGTGGACACCGTAGTTCATGTGGAAGTACGCCGATCCGGGAGGACCGAAAAGCGGGTCATTGCGCGGCGTACGTCCGATCGAGGCGGCGGCGTGCGAGGCGGGATCCTCCGGCCCGGTGTACGCCTCCGTCTCCACGATCACCCCGGCCGTCCGCCGGCCACTCCGCTCGGTGACGACGAGCTGCCCGAGGAGATCGCGCGCCACCCGGGCGGCCGGCCGGGCGTTGAAGCCCACCCGCAGGATAGCGTGGGCCCCCCCCGCCGGCCGCCGGATCGCCTCCACGGGTCCCCTACTCCGCCCCCTCCTCGCCCCCCCCGGCCCGCTCGGCGCGCCGGCCGGCGAGGACGGCCCGGGCGCGATGCTCCGGAAGGACCTGGGCCACCCGCTCGGGCTCCCGGTCGATCACCTTCAGGACCTCCGAGCCGAACTCCGCCACCAGCCTCTCGGCGGTCCGCCGGCCGACGCCCGGGTAGTTCCTGGTCATGTGCTCGACGAGCCCGGACGGACGGGCCTCCCTGGAAGAGCCGGCCAAGTACTCCGGTTCGGCGTCGGTCGGATCCGGGACCGTCGGGACGCTGGTCGGACCCGCCGCGGAGCCTGTTGTCGCGTCCGTCGGACCCGGCACGAAGCCCGCCCGTGCGTCCTCCGCCCCACGCGAGGCCGGAGGGAGCGGCGCGCCGCGGCCGCGGCCTCCTCGCCGGAAACGCCCGAGGGTCCGACGCCGCTCCCGCCTGGCTTCCGCCTCCGCGGACGGCTCGGAGCCGGCCGCCCCCGCTTCCCGAGCCGCCGAGAGACCGGCCGCGCCCCGATCACCCTCCAGGGCGGCCGCCGGCCGCCGATCCGCCTCGGTCTGCGCCTCCCGCGCCGCCTGGCCGCCCTCGCCGCCCGCGGTTCGCTTCCGGGCGGCGGATCCGGGCCGTCCGACTCGCTCACCCATTTCCGCCGCCGGTGCCTCCGCCGCCACCGGCTCCCGCCCCACTTCCGTCCCGGTGGGCGCCACCGCCGCGGCCTCTCCCCGCTCTCTGGCTCGCCCGCTCCGGCGCCCCCGTCGGCCGCGGCCGCTCCCATCGCGGCGCTCCCGGGGGGACCGCCGGCCGGCCGTCTCACCTTCCCCGGCCTCCTCGACGCCCAGCGGGCTCAGCTTGTAGTTGCCCTCCGGCCCCCTCTCCAGGTTGACCACCTCCTCATCGTGGGCCTGATGGAGGAACCGGCTAAACTTCCGGAAGCCGAGCGCGGCCTCGTCGAACTCGGCGTCCTTCTCCCGCATCCGGCGCTTGACCTCGGAGTCGCGCACCGGCTCGCCGCGCAAGGCGAGCTCGTCCACCACCGTCCGCAGCAGATCATATGCCGCGCGCAGTCGCCCCTCGTCGACGTGCGGCGGCGCACCGGCTCGTGGCTCCTCCCGTCCTCGCGCCTCCCGGCGCCGGCGAGGCTCACGCCTCCCACGCCCCTCCTCCCGGGGCTCCCGGCGTCGCGGCTCGGCCGCGGCCGAGGGCTCGCCGACGGGCTCGCCTGCAGGGCGGCTCTCCCCAGGAGCGACGTCGTACTGTCCGTTCGCCGCCTTGCGAAGCGAGATGATTCCCCTTGAAGCGGCCTCCACCAGGAATCGGTTGAACTTGCTGAACCCGATCTCCTTTTCGCTGAAGTTGGCGTCCAGCTCAAGCATCACCTGCTTCAGCCGATCCGAGCGCATCACGTCCTTACGCTCGACCATCCGGCCGATCGCCCGACCGACGAGGTCCCACGGGTCGAAGCGCTCGCTGTGAAGCTCCAGGGCCGAGGTAAGCCCGGAGAGGCTGCTGTAGCTGTAGTACTCGTCGCAGTTCTGCACGAGGAGATCGGAGCTCGATTCCTGTATCCCTACGCCGATCACATACTTACCGTGCTCCTTGAGCTTAAGGACGAGGCTCGAGAAGTCGGAATCTCCGGAAAGGAGGATGAAGGTGGTGATATCGGGCCGCGTGAAGACGATCTCGAGCGCGTCGATCGAAAGCCGGATGTCCGTCGCGTTCTTTTTCGAGGAGCCGTAGGCCGGAGCGAAGATCAGATCGATCGACGCCTCGGCCAGCGGCACGATGTACTGCGGGTAGCGTCGCCAGTCGGCGTACGCCCGCTGGATCGACACCTTTCCCTTGATGATGTCGGAGCTGAGCAGCTTTCGGAGCTCCTGTCCCAGGTTGGACCGGATCCCCATGGTGACGTTGTCGAAATCGATAAGGAGGGCCGCCTGGCCATGCGGGACGATCCCCTGCTCTGGGCGCGCGGGCGGCGTCTGTGTACTCGTCTCGTTCATTTCCTCTCGCCTGTCTGTCTCATGCGTTTCGGCCCGCCGCAGCGGGCGAGAGGCTCCTCGATCTCGCCCCCGCCCTCCAGGGGTCGGAGGGGATGATGCGAGGAGTCTCTCCTTCTTCGGGCTTCCGCGGCTCTCCTGGCCGCGCTCGGCCTTTCCTTCGGGCTCCCGCGGCTCTCCTCGCCGCGCGCTCCGCCCTTCCTTCAGCTCGCGCGGCTCTCGTCGCCGCGCTCGGCGCGCGGCGTGGAGGTCGCCCTTCGGACGATCCGGGCTAGCTCCGCGCGCCGCGCCTTGCCGCTCGAGGTCATGGGAAACTCGCTCATGAAGCGAACGAGATCCGGCACCTTGTACTGCGCGAGAGCCGAGCGGCAGAACTCTCGGATCTCGGGTTCCGTGATCAGGGCCCCCTCGACCGGGACGATGCACGCGCATAGGAGCTCGCCGAGCACCTCGTTGGGCACGCCGACGACCACGGCGTCCATCACGGCCGGGTGCGACCGCAGATGGTCCTCCACCTCGCGCGGGTGCACGTTGTACCCGCCGCGAATGATGACGTCGCTCTCCCTCCCGACGATGTGCAGGTATCCCTCGTCGTCCAACATACCCAGGTCTCCTGTACGCAGGAACCCGTCCGGCGTGAACGCCGTTCCGGTCGCCTCCGGCTGCCGGAAGTACCCCTGCATCACGTTGAACCCCTTGACCTGAACCTCGCCGACCGATTCCACCGGCAGGCTGTCCACCCCCTCGCCGGAGATGCGGATCTCGAGGCCGGGCAGCGGACGTCCGACCGTCTGGCTCCGTTTGGCAGGCGGATTCTCGGGCGCGGTGATCGCCACGGTGGGCGATGTCTCCGTCAGCCCGTACGCGATCTCCAGATCGGGAATCAGTTCCTTCCGAAGGCGCACGACGAGCTCCTCGTCGACCGGCGCTCCCGCGATGATTCCTGTTCGAAGCGAGGAGAGGTCGCGCCGGGCGAGCGCCGGATCGCGCGTCAGGAGGACGAACATCGTGGGCACACCGTGGAGCATCGTTACCCCGTGGCGCTCGATTAGTTCTAGGGCCTCCGCCGCCTCGAAGCGATCCTGCAGAACCACCGCCGACCCCGACAGCAGCGCCGTCATGAGCGCTGCGCTGAGGCCGAAGATGTTGAACAGGGGCACCGAGCAGAGGGTGACATCATCCGGAGTCATGCGAAGCGCCGCCGCGGTGGCGCCTGCCGTGGCGAGCACGTTCGCATGGGAGAGCACGACTCCCTTGACCTTGCCGGAAGTTCCGGAGGTATACAGGATGGCCAACGGGTCCTTCTCGGGCGCGATTTCGACCGGCGCCAGGTCGCCCCCCCGGCCGCTCGACACCAGGTCCTCGAACTGGAAGATCCGGTCGTCGTACCACAGGTCTTCCTCGCCGACCGTAACGAGGTACTGCAGGCCGGGGAGGTCGGTCAGCAGCGGCTCGAAGAGCTCCAGGTAGTCGATGCCGCCCCATTGCTCGGCCGAGACGACCAGAGTGGTCTCCGTGTTGCGGAGGACAAACTGGAGCTCGCGGGGCGATTGGGAGGGGTTCAGCGGAACGACCGTCGCGCCGACTTCGGCCGCCGCCACGGCCGTGACTACGAACTCCGGCCAGTTCGGGAGGTCGGTGGCCACCCGATCGCCCTTCTCGATACCGAGGCGCTGGAAGGCGCACGCCAGCGCTCGCCCCTCGGCCGCGACATCCGCGAAGCTCCAGCGTCGGTCCCGATGCAGGAGAAAAGTCCGGTCGGGGTGCGTCTCCGCCCGCTCGCGGAGGACGGCGGCGACGTCGCGTGGTCTCGCGCTTACGGCTCTCTCCAACCTGTGGTTCATCTCCTTCCGCACCGGTCAGCGGGAATCTGCGGCCTCGGTATCCCGCCGTAAAGCGGCGGCGAGCGGCACCAGGCATTCCTCCTCGGCCAGCGCGTGCGTGTAGGCCCCCTCCGGGTCGCGCAGCACCTCTCCGATCCCGCCGAGGAGGACCCACCGAAGCCGCCCCTCCCGCCCTTTCTTGTCCCGGCGAGCGGCCTCGAGGAGCTCCTCGGGCCGCCGCTCCTCCTCCGGTCTCTCCAGCAACCCGCATGCCTCCAGGAGAGCTTCCAGCCTGTCCGCCGTACCCGGCCGGGTAAGCCCGAGTCCCTCGCCCAGGCGCGCCTCGACCCGCATGCCCGCCCCCACCGCCTCGCCGTGCAGCAGCGCGTATCCGGAGAGCGCCTCGAGGGCGTGGCCGATCGTATGGCCGAAGTTGAGGATGGCCCGCTCCCCCCGCTCCAGCGGGTCGGCCGCCACCACCCCGGCCTTGATCGCCACGGCACGCTCGATCAGCTCGGCAAGGGCCCCCACGTCGCCCGCCGCCAGCTCCCCAGCCCGCAGCTCCATCCACTCGAAGAAGCCCGCGTCCCGGACCGCCCCGGCCTTGGCGGCCTCGGCGAGGCCGGCGGCTCGGTGGTGCGGCGGAAGCGTGGCGAGGAGCTCGGGGTCGATCAACACGTGCGCCGGTTGCCAGAACGCCCCGATGGCGTTCTTCGCCGAGAGCGTGTCGACGCCGGTCTTCCCCCCGACGGAGCTGTCCAGCATGGCCAGGAGCGTGGTGGGGACCTGCACGACCGGCACCCCGCGCATGTACGTCGCGGCCACGAAGCCCGCCAGGTCGCCCGTCACTCCCCCTCCGAGGGCTATGATGGCCCCGTCCCGCCCGAGGCCGGCCGCCAGCAGCTCGTCCGACAGACGGGCCCACTCCTCTCGGGTCTTGTTCCACTCCCCGGCCGGGAAGGCGAAAAGGTCGGCCGGGCAGCCCGCCTCCCGGAAGGCCGCCAGGACCCGCTTCCCAAGCAGCTCGGCGACCCGGCTGTCCGCGATCACTGCGTAGCGGTGCGCCGGGGCGCGGTGCAGGCACCGGTCGGGGAGGAGGTCCAGCGACCCGCGCTCGATCTCCACGAGGTACTCTCCGGGGCCGGCGCCGGGGATCGGGACCCGTAGCTGGGGGACCATGCGCCCTGCTCCCTCACCCCCCACGAATCGTGAAGCGGGCCGCGCCGGCCGCCGCCTGCGCGTCCAGCGCGGCCGGGAGGTCCAGCACCAGGACGACCGGGATCCCGTCGATGGCCTTGCGCTCTACCATCACGCGTCGCTCGGAGGACGGCCCTCCGTAGCGGGTCCCGTACGCCCGCCGCACGGCCGCCTCGAACTCGGAGGCCTCGACCGCATCGTCCCACGCCGTGGCCCACACGAGAACCTCACCGGCCGGTGAGTCGAGCAGGCGGTAGCGGTCCCCGTCCCAGCCCGCGGCCCCCTGCCGGGCCCGGGTCTCTTCTCGGAGGTGCTCGGCGAGGAAGATGCGCGTTTCGAGCTCGCCGAGCCCGTCGGCGTACACCTCCCGCCACTCCGCCGCCGGCGCTTCGGCGAACTCGACGCGCACCGGCGCATCCCGCCTCGGACCCGCCGACCGATCCGGGTGGATGATCTGCTCCGTCGACTCCGGCAACGCCGCGCCGAGGGGAATCGGGCGGTCCGGGAAGGCCGTCCAGTAGCCCTGGAGGAACCCGAGGCCACCCACGTACGGAAAGAGCAGAGACTCGCGGATCAGTGCCGGCACCTGCTGCAGGACCGGCATGTCTACGGCGAAGGCGGCCGGGTTCCCCGACAGAATCTCCGCCAGGTTCGGGAACGCCGTGAGGTCCACCGGCTGGCCGGTGCTCTTGCCGAGGAACCACTCGAGCATGGCGAAGGTGGCGTGTCCCTCGAGGGCCGCCCTGGCGGCCGTGCTCCGGTCGTTGTCCTCCTCGAGGCTCGTCATCAGCGAGTCGAGGTCCATATACTGGTCCTGCAGGGCGTGCACCATCTCGTGCGCCAGGACCACCTCCAGCTGGGCGGGGTCCACGCCCTCGACCACGAAGAGCGTGTCCGCCTTCGGGTCGTAGTAGCCCACCACCTGCTCGAGCAAGAGGGAGCGGAGGAGGTTGTCGAGCCGGATCGTGTCCGGCACGAGACCCAGTCGCGCGTACACCCGGACGAGGGCGCTCGCCTTCTCGGGTGGGAGCTGCCGATCGAGCTCGCTCGACAGGTATCGCTCGAGATCCGCTTTCGAGCGTAGGCCCAAGCGGAGCGGGCCCCGCGCGGGAAGGCCGCTCACCCGTTCGATGGCCGGCAGGATCTCCGCGGCCAGGTTGCGCAAGGCCGTGTCCGGTGCCGTCACGGAGCCGCGGGCGGGAGCGGAACCCCTGGGGCTCTCCGCTCCCTCCCCACACCCCGCGGCGGAGAGAGCGGCGGCGAGGCTGACGAGGAGGGGCGTGACGCCGTTCATCCGGTCCCCGATCTTCTCCGTTGGCGGAACGCGATCCGATTCCCGCACGACAGCCTGGCGCCGCGAAGGCCCGCCTTCCGTGCGGCAAATCGCGCGCCACGGAAGAGCGGCTCCCACAACCCGAGCCCAGGCCCCCCGGGACCCAGCTCGGGGGCGGGGCGGACCGGCAGCCCAAGTCCCCGCGGGCTCGCCGATTTCAGCCGACGTCGGCCCCGGCCTGTTCCCAACCGGGGCCGGCGACCCGCCGCACTCCG
>JBHIAV010000025.1:0-42877 GCA_046758745.1 Gemmatimonadota bacterium | reverse complement strand
ACACCTGACGACCCACCCAGGCAACGATCGGAGGGCGTCCTTCATGCCGTGAGGCCACTCGAGCGTGGCGAAGAAGCTCTCGCACAGCCGTGACGACTTCAGGACCTGGGGCTCCAGTCGCACACGTCGCTGAACTCGCACCGCCCCCACGGTGTGAGCCGCACCCTCCCGATTCCGTCGGGCAACAGGTCTCCGATCCGTCCCCCAGCGGTCGAACCGAAAGAGAACCCGGTCACGGCGTGTACGAACCCGAGATCGAGGCGCTCTGAGAGCACCGTACGGCAAATGACCTCTAGATATTTGCGGTCTGTCTCCTGCCGGACGAACAGGACGAGGCCGTGCTCGCCAGGCAGACGGCAGGCTGTTGAGGCGTCTTCAAGCGTGCCGGTAGCGGCCATGACAAGCCACCTCGTGCGAGTCCGATATCGGGGGCTTTCACTTATCGAGCCGGCCAACCGGTACACTGTCGCAATCACGCATGCCCGTGGGTAGGATCCGTCTCGGAAAAGACCTCGGAGCATGCGGACGGCGGGTTCGGTCCAGATGACTTCGGGCACGTCCACGGCGACATACGCGAGACCGGCCCCCGGAGGCGTGACCATAGGGGGAGGGCGGTGTCCTGTGCAGGCGGCCGCAGTCAGGAGCAGCAAGACCAACAGACCCGCCGCCGGTGTGTTCATGGTCCCAAACGTCGGCGTGAAGGTTCTCGGAACCCGGGAGGTAATGGTCAGGAACGGCCTCGGCAACGCATCCTCATGATGCCACGCATTGAGCCGCACGCAAACCCCCGCCTCGGCGTTGCTCGGAGGATGGACCGGGCGTCCACCGCGAGGCGTGCGCCGCCGGGCCGGATCGACTAAATTGTTATATGATGAAGCGGACCCTGTGCCACCCCGCTTCCGAGGCTCAAGCTGTGCACACTGCGCATTGCACTCTTCCTCCGTGCTGTCGGCCCCTCCTGCCTTGGTATTCTGTCGACTCTCCCTTCCGAGTCGTCGTCGGACACTCCCCATCCCAACCACGTCCACTATCTCGTAACCCCCACAAGGAGTAGCCCGATGTCGCAGCTGACGGCCCTCTCGTTGAGCATCGGTGTTCTCGGTGGGATCGCCACCTGGCTCTTTCTCTTGATCGGCGGCCTCCTGATTTGGGCCGCGTTCCTCGGCTGGGCCTGTTTCTTCCACGAAGGCGGGGATGGGGCCGCGCTAAGGAAGACGATCGTCGGCAACGTGTTCGGCGCTTTCGTTGCGTGGATCGCGGCCCTCATTCTGTCCTTACCTCTCGGTGAGGCGCTTCCGTTGCCGGTCTGGGCAGGAATCGTAGTCGGCATCACCGTCTTCGGGTTGTGTCTCGCCGCGAAGATTCAGGCTTTCTCGTCGATTCCGGCCAGCGTGTACGGGTACGCCGCCGCCTTCGCCTTCCTCTTGCTGACGCCCGGCTCCTTGGATCGGGGAGCGCTGCTGTCGGGTGGCATGGACAACGCCCTCATCGCGGTGGCGATCTCCATGGCGATAGGAGCCCTGTTCGGCACTGCCTCGGGCAAGCTGGGCGCCGCGCTTACGAAGGCGCCGGCCCCGACCGTGGAGCAGCCGAGCGCCGAGATATAGGGGGAGGCCGGGCTCCTTGGCCTCATCCTCTTGGAAGGAGCAGGCTGTCTAGCTGACCTGGTGGACGACGAGGGTCGGCGCGCCACGCCGCGTGTTCGACCCGCGCGGCGCCTCACGCTCATCGGGCGGTGATCGGGACGTCGTCGCTCACCGATCGATCGCCATCACTTCCCGTGAGCCGTCGGACGTAGGTCCCGGAATGGCCGGCTTTGACTGTCTGATCATCGGGGGCGGGCACAACGGTCTTGTCGCCGCCGCGTATGTGGCGCGCGCCGGACGCCGCGTCTGCGTGCTCGAGCGACGCCACGTCCTGGGCGGCTGCTGCTCGACGGAGGAGCTGTGGCCCGGCTTCCGAGTCTCCCCGGCCGCCTACGTGATCAGCCTCCTCCTGCCGCGCATCATCCGCGAGCTCCAACTGCGTGAGAACGGCCTCGAGATCCTCCCGCGCGATCCGTCTTCGTTCACCCCGCTCCCCGGCGGCGGCTGCCTCCTGCTCGGCGCGGACGCCGTGTCGAACCAGAGGGAGATCGCCAAATTCTCAGCCCGGGACGCGGACGCGTATGGTAGGTATGTGGCGTTTCTGGATCGGGTGGCCGGGGCCATCGAGGCGCAGTTCGTCGACCCGCTGCCGGAGCTGCCTCCTCGGGTTCGGGACCTTCCGAGATGGCGTCGGCTGTATCGGGCGGTGAAGGGGCTCGGAGCCGATCTTCATTCGGCGATGGCGCTGCTCAGCGGCGCCGCGACGTCGATCCTCGACCGATGGTTCGAGTCGGAGGTGCTCAAGGCGACGTTCGCCACGGACGCGGTGATCGGCGCCTTCCTCCCCCCGTCGGCGCCGGGCAGCGCCTACGTCCTGCTTCATCACGTGATGGGGGAGGCAGGCGGCGGGCGCGGCGCGTGGGGCTACGTGCGGGGTGGGATGGGGGGGCTGGCCGATGCGCTGGCAGGAACGTGCGGGCGGCTGGGAGTCGAGATACGCCGGGAGGCCGAGGTGACCGCGATCGACGTCGCCGACGGGCGGGTGCGTGGCGTCTCGCTCGCCGGTGGAGCGTACCTTTCCGCGGCGGTGGTCGCCTCGAGCCTCGACGCGCACCAGACGTTCGCGCGACTGGTAGGGCTCGACCGATTGCCGGAGGATTACGCCGCCCGGATCTCGGCGATCGACTACGCCTCGGCCAGCCTGAAGATCAACCTGGCGCTCGATGGCCTTCCCAGCTTCGACACCGGCGACATCGATCCGGCGATAGCGCTCCGCGGGACGATCCACATCGCACCCGCGCTCGAATACATCGAGCGGGCGTTCGACGATGCGAAGTACGGTTTCCCCAGCCGGGAGCCCGTGCTCGAGATCACCATCCCGACTGTCGTGGATGACACCCTCGCCCCGCCCGGAAAGCACATCGCATCGATGTTCGTCCAGTACGCGCCGTATCGCCTCGCCAACGGAAGCTGGGACGAGAAGCGGAAGGAGGAGTTCGCCGACCGGTGCCTGGACATCGTGGCGCGGTACGCGCCGGACTTCAGGGAGCTGGTCCTGCACCGGCAGGTTCTCGCGCCGCCGGACCTGGAGCGGGTGTACGGCCTTACCGGCGGCAACATCATGCAGGGGGCGATGAACCTCGACCAGATGGGTCCACTGCGGGTCGGCTATCGGACGCCCATCCGCGGCCTCTACCTGTGCGGGGCCGCGACGCATCCCGGCGGAGGCGTAATGGGGGCATGCGGGCTGAACGCTGCTCGCGAGATCCTCCGGGGCTGCGGACCGGCGATCCTCCGCGCCTGAGATCCGGCACCCGTCCCGCGTGCGGGACGAGGCTCCGTGCGGCCGGCGGTTGTTCTCGTCCATGCCTGGGAGGTAGGCGGTCCTCGGTCCTGCGAACCCGCCGAAGCGGAGCTGCTTATTGACGGTCGGGCGACCCGGAACTCCGAGGGAAGCCTTCTCGTTGCCAAGGCATGAGCGCAGCGGTTCCGGATCCGGTGAGGACGCTTCGATCGATGGTGCGCGCTCTGCGGCGAAGAAGTCCGATGCCGAGGGGCACCGGACGGTTCGACCACTCGGAGCTGAAGGCCGCGCTCGACGCCGTGGATCGGGGAGGGCTCGGCGCCCTCCAGAAGGTTCGCCCCCGGCTCGACGCGTATCGGCGATCTCTTCGCCCGGTCGACCCGGACGCCCTCACCCGGAACGACGCGCTCGCGTACTGGATCAACCTGTACAACGCCGAGATACTCGCCCTCGCCCTCGACGCTCACCGCGAGGCAAAGGGATCCGTGTTCGAGCTGGCGGGATCGTTGGACGCACCGCGAGTCACGATAGCGGGGGAGCCTCTCTCCCTGGATGACATTGAGCACGGAAAGGTTCGCCGCTTCAAGGATCCTCGGGTTCACGCGGCGCTCGTTTGCGGGTCCGCGTCCTGCCCGACCCTGCGGGCCGAACCCTATGTGGGAGAGCGCATCGAGGCTCAGCTCCACGACCAGATGTGCCGGTTCCTCGCAGCCGGAGGGGCCGTGGCGGACCGGGAGCGAAACGAGCTGGGCCTGTCGCGCATCTTCCTCTGGTACGGGAGCGACTTCGTGCACCCGAGCAAGATGGCCGGGTGGAGACCGGTGAGACGGCGGGCCGTAGCTCTCAGTCTGAGGAAGTGGCTCGCCGAGGAGACGAGCGACTGGATCACCCGGGCCCGGCCGAGAATCGTCTTCCAGCCCTACGATTGGAGCCTGGCGTGCTCGGTCGGAGGCGACGGTGCTCGATCAGGGGCCGGCGTGCCCGATTAGATGCTGCGCTGGCCCGTCGAGGGTGGGAGCGCCTCGGTCGGAGGCTACGCGGAGGCTATGGCACTTCGTCGGGCAGGAGGTCGCGCACGCCTGCTGCCTCCGGACCCTGCCGCTTCAGGGTCCAGAGCTTCCGCAGACAGGGGAGCGGCGTAAGCTCGCGGGCGCGGATACGAGCCTCGGCCGTCCTTCGCGCGCGTTCTCTCACCGCATCCCGCTCCTTCTGCCTCAGCCCCGCCCCGGCGCGATCGATCGAGCGTTGTTCCGCCGCCACCACCGACATCTCAGCGATCTCCTCCCGGAGCATCTCGCATGGCGAGGTGCTCCCGTACAGACTGAGCGCGACGACGGCATAAAAGCCGCATGCGATCAGGATGAGGAGTAGAAGGAAGCGCACCGTCCCGTAGCGCCCGATTCAGAGGATCGTGATCGGCTCACGCTAGGTGGCGCGACCCTCTCGGGCAAGACCTCGCCCTCGCTCGGCTCCGGTGGGGAGATTCCCCGGGTGGGGGGAGCGGGCCGGCGAGTGCCGGGGGGGCGCCGCACAGGCGCCTGCGGCCGATCCCCGGCCCGGTCATCCGTGAGCTGGCGGTCTCCCGATCGCCGCCGGCCGCTCCTTGCGACGGCGCTGTCGTCGCTCGGCGACGGTGCCGGGAGCCGGAATCCATGCGCCTAGCAAGGTAACTTCGTGTCCGGCGGGCAGATGCGCCCGGTGAGGCGAACTGCGGACCTAATCTTGCAAGAACAACGCGCTTCGTCCGTATTGACTGCGGACGGCGCGAGACCCGCGCGTCTGGGATCCAAGGCTCCGGGCCGGTCCCGTCGCCGGCCCGATGGCCGGCGGCGGAATCACGGACCGCCTTCGCGCCCACACAGCATTCGTCGTGGCTGAGAGGATTCGTCATGACTGAGAGGAGTCATCACGGCGAGAGGATTCGTCATGGTTGAACGGAGACGGCTCGACTCCCTGGCAAGCGTCCACTACCTGGTCGCGATCACCGCGGTCGCGGTCGCCGCGGCGACCGTAGCCCGGCTGAACGGAAGCGACGCCCTCGCCTTCTCGGC
The DNA here is from genome assembly GCA_046758745.1 of Gemmatimonadota bacterium. GTDB lineage: Bacteria > Gemmatimonadota > Gemmatimonadetes > Palauibacterales > Palauibacteraceae > JBHIAV01. The sequence continues at coordinate 37,436 of JBHIAV010000025.1, read as the reverse complement.
GATCATCCTGGGCCTCTATGGGCTGCACCTGGTGAGCGTTCGCGATCTGCTCCGGCGCGATAGGGATTCGACGGCACACGGAAGGCTGGCGCAGACGCGCGGCGAGCGCGACTACGCCACCGCCGGCCGCTCGGACAGCCTCGGTGTGCGAGCCGGCCCGGAACCGTCGGGCGAGGGCGAGGTCCCGCCGCCGGCGCAACGCTCCTTCGAGCCGCGTGCCTGGTGGCGAGTCGAGCTCGAGCGAGAGGGCAGCTAGACGCCAGCGGCGTTCGGGTTCGCCCTCCTCCGCGGGCCGTTCGATGCGGCTCCGCGACCCGTCCTAGGGGAAGATGCCGAGTCTTAGGTAGCAGACGGCGATCTTGTCGATGGCCGAGATGAGGGTGGCCGTACGCAGGTCGGCCTTCTCCCCGTGTTTCCTCTTCGTCTCCGCGATCTCGCGGTAGGTGAGCGCCATCGTCTCCTCCAGACCCGAGTTCACGAGATCCTCCTCGCTCGCCCCCTGCGTGAGCGCCCCGAGCTCCGTGCCGCCGAACGTCTTGCCGGTCAAATCCTGAATGGCCTGAAAGAAGCGCCGATAGGCGATCTCCTGGGACCTCTTCTCAAGGCGCCCGAATCGGATGTGGGAGAGGTTCTTGATCCACTCGAAGTAGGAGACCGTAACCCCACCAGCGTTAAGGTAGATATCTGGGATGACCAGAACCCCCCGCTCTCCCAGGATCTCGTCCGCCTCGGCGGTCGTCGGGCCGTTCGCCGCCTCCGCGACGATCTTGGCTTCGATGCGCGGGGCGTTCTCCCGCGTGATCTGGTTCTCCAGCGCAGCGGGGACGAGGATATCGCATTCCAGCTCGAGGGCGGCCGCCGAGTTCGGCAGGTTCGTGGCATCCGGGAAATCCAGGATCGATCCGGCCTCGCGGCGATGCTCGACGACCTTCTCGAGGTCGAGCCCGCCGGGGTTGGCGATCGCTCCTTCATACTCGGCCAGGCCGACGAGCACGGCGCCTCCCTCCTGCAGGTACTTCGCGGCGTGGTAGCCGACGTTTCCCAGCCCCTGAACCACCACCCGCTTCCCGCTGAGGCCCGGAGAGAGACCGAGCGGCTTCATCTCCTCGGCGGACTCGCATGCCTGGCGGATCCCGAAGAACACGCCCCGGCCGGTCGCTTCCACGCGGCCGCGGACTCCCCCCAGGCCGATGGGCTTGCCGGTGACACATGCCTCGACGTTCAGCTCTCCGGCGGAGAGGGAAGCGAAGGTGCTTAGGATCCACGCCATCTCCTGCCCGCCGGTCCCGTAATCGGGAGCGGGCACATCGATCCCGGGCCCGATGAAACGCTTCCTGACCAGCTCGTACGTGTAGCGGCGGGTGATTCTCTCGAGCTCCCCGGTGGAGTACGCGCGGCGATCGATCCGTATCCCCCCTTTGGCACCTCCGAACGGCACATCCACGACCGCGCACTTGTAGGTCATGAGCGCGGCCAGCGCGCGAACCTCATCCTCGTTCACCAGCAGGCTGAAGCGGACGCCGCCCTTGGTCGGCAGCTTGTGATGGCTGTGCTCGGCACGCCACGCGTGGATCACATCGAGCGACCCGTCGTCACGCTCGATCGGGAAGGAGAGGTGATAGACGCTGTTGGCCTCGCGGATCTGCGTGAGGAGGCCCGATGGATGGTCGGTGAGGGCCGCTGCCCGGTTGAAGGCCCGGTTCACCTGCTCGAGAAAGCCGATCTGCTCGGGCATCGTCGACCACTCCGGGGTTCAGTTTCCATGAAGCCGGCGTGCGACCGCGCTGTGGGCGCGGGGCGGTAGACTAAGCGGGCGGGCCGATCGTGTCGACGGCCGCGCGGACGGCGCTCCGGCCGTGCCATCGATTCGGCGGGACGAGCGACGCGGGGACGGCAACCCTCCGGGCATCTTCGGTCGATTCCGGCGAGAGGCGGCCCGCTGGTGCGCGATGGGCCCGAGCGTCTGGCGGTCCTCGCAGGCTGGACGCTCCTCGTTGCGGGCCCCCGGAGCGGCTGGAGCCGCTCCTCGTTGCGGGCCCTCCCCGAGCCGCGTAAGCTTTTTCAGCTGCTCCTACCGTCTCTACCCGGGCTCCCGAGGAGGTCCACCATGCGCATCCGAACCACCGCCGCGGCTCTCGCTGCCCTGCTCGCCGCCGCTCCGGGCCTGCACGCGCAGGAAGATGTCCTCGCCGGACTTCGCTCGTCCTATGCGGCCCACTACAACATGGGACACGCGGACGTGGTCGCCGATTTGTACACGGCCGACGCGGTCGTCATGGCGGCGGACGGCCACGTGTACGAGGGGCGGGACGCGATCCGCGAGTCCCTCGCCGCGGCCATGGCGGAGGCTTCCCCGAAGCTTGAGATCACCTCGCACCAGGTCCAGACGGCCGGCGATTGGGCGTTCGGCCGGGGAAGCTACACGGTCACGCTGAACCCGGCCGGCGGGGAGGCCATGACGGAGACCGGCCACTACGTGGTCGTATGCCGGAAGCAGAGCGACGGCTCCTGGAAGCTCGCGTGGGCGATCGCCAACTCGGCCACGACGGAGGGCATGTAGGAAGACGGAGACCGGGCTCTCCGCAGGTGGTGTGGGGCGAGGGAGGCGGCGTGCGTTGGGGTCGGAGCGCGAGGGCCGTTAAGGGCGGCAGCGCGAGGGCCGCTAGGGTCACCGGCGGCGACCCTACGGCTTTCCGCCGACGGCGGTCCCTCCCACGCGGCGGGGGTCGGCGGCCAGCTCGAAGCCGCGCGCCGGGTCCCACAGCGCGGCGCCCACCCCACCGAAGAACATCGACGGTTCCTCGTACCGTCGGAGGGGCAGCTCTCCCTCCTCGATCGAAAGCCCCGCCTCGTAGGCGACGCGTCCTCCCGCGTCCGGCGCTTCCACGTGCACGCGCGGGTGCGAGACGGCCTCCTCCAGGCTCATGCCGAGGCGGGTGAAATTGAGCATCACCTGCAGGATGGCGGTGGTGATCCGGTCCGCTCCCGGTGACCCGATCGCGAGGACGGCTCCGGTACCGCGCCGCGCCACGGTGGGTGCCATGTTGGAGGGGAGCCGGGTGCCGGGCTCCAGGGCGTGGTAACCACGCCGGTTGAGTTCCACCTCTCCGAGGCAGTTGTTCATCCAGATCCCCGTGCCCGGGGGCATCACGCCGGAGCCGTAGCCTGCCGACACGGTGACCGCGCAGGCCAGCCCGGAGGAGTCGACTGCCGAGGTGTGCACGGTCGAGGGGGAGGCGGCGAACCGCTCGAGACTTCCGCCGGCCGCCAGATCGAGGAGGCGATGGGCGTCCCGCGGTAGGTTCTCGCTCACGTCGAGGTGGCGGCGACGGTAGGCGAGAACGGCGCGCTGCACCGCCACGAGGTGGCTCAGCTCCGCGGCCGTCCACCCGCTCGCGGGCCTCCCTCCCATGAGGAGCAGCATCGCCGCGAGCGTGCATCCTCCGACGGCCGGCGGCGGGTTGGTCGCCACCCGCCAGCCGTCCAGCTCCACCGTGAGGGCGGGTCGCTCGACAGCCCGATACGCGGCGAGATCTTCCGAGGTGAGAATCCCGCCGTTTCCCGTCACGTCCTCGGCGATCAGTCGGGCGAGCCGTCCCCGGTAGAGTTCGTCCGGACCCCGCTCCGCGATGGCCCACAGGCTCTCGGCCAGGCCCTCGATGTGGATTGTCTCGCCGGCCTCGCGGAGCCGTCCGGATTCATCGTGCAGGGCACGGCGGCTCTGCGGGTTCCATCCGAATACGAGATCGTGCGCATAGATGAGGTAGTTGTACGAGGCCTGCGGGAGGGGAAAGCCGTCACGTGCGCTCTCGTACGCGGGCTCGACCAGCTCGCGCCACGGCAAGCTCCCGAAGCGCTCCGAGGCCAGCCCGAACGCCGCGACGACGCCGGGGGTGGCCACGGAGCCGTGGCCCACGGTCATCGACACGCCGCCGCCGTACTCCAGGTAGATGTCGCGCCGACCGCCGCCGAAGCGCTCCCGCGGCAGGCCGCGGCCCGGCATCTCCACGTACCCGTCCACCGTCAGGGGCTCCCCGACGGACGGCCAGATGGTGAGGAAGCCGCCGGCGCCCAGTGAGCAGACCCCCGGCTCCGTGACGACGGAGACGAGCGCGGCCGCGATGGCGGCGTCGACCGCGTTGCCGCCCCGCTCCGCGATGCGCGCTCCGGCATCGGCGGCGAGGGGGGAGGTGGTGGCGATGGCGACTTCGGGCATGCGGACTCCGCCGAGGCTCGTTCACTGCGGCGTGATCGGTCGAGCCCGGCCGACGCGAAATGCGCGCCTCATCCCCCGCCGGCCGGCCCTCAGTCCGCGGCAGGATACGGAACCGCCACTCCGGCGTCCAACCAACCGCGTCTCCGCCGTCCAACCAACCGCGTCTCCGCCGTCGAACCGCGGCCGCTCCGGCCCCGGGGCCACCGCGCCGGCCGGGCGTTCAACGCCGCAGTCGTCGGCCTCACCGCCGCGGGGGATCGCGCCTTGCGGGCCGGTCCAGCCGGCCGCTAACCTCCGACCTTTCCCCCCTCCAGGGGACACTTCCTCTTGCTGCGAGGCGCATGGCAAGGAAGGCGGGAAGCGCAGGTGCGTGCCGGCTTCGCGGTGGATCCCGCGGATTGCCGCGCGGGTGAACGCACACTGCACGGTTCGGGTCCACGTCAACGGCGAGAGCCACGAGCGCTCCGTCGAGCCGCGCCTCCTGCTGTGTGACTTCCTGCGACAGGAGCTCGGGCTCACGGGCACCCACGTCGGGTGTGAGCACGGGGTGTGCGGCGCCTGCACGGTGCTCCTCGATGGGGAGGCGGTCCGTTCCTGTCTCATCTTCGCCGTGCAGGTGGACTCGCGGGACATCCTCACCGTGGAGGGGTTGGCAGCGAATCCGCCGGTCAGGAACGTCGGCGGACCGGTCGATCCGGAAACCCGCCATCTCCACCCTCTTCAGATCGCCTTCCGCGAGGCCCATGCTCTCCAGTGCGGCTTCTGTACGCCCGGAATCCTCATGAGCCTCGTCCCGTTCCTGAGGGAGGAGCCGAATCCCACGGAGGAGAAGATCCGTGAGGGGCTCTCGGGTCATCTGTGTCGCTGCACCGGATATCAGAACATCGTGGACGCCGTGAAGCTCGCGGCGACCCGCATGGCAGGCGGCAGCGCATCCGGGGCCGCTGCCGGCGCGCCCCATTCGGGCCCCCGGGACGAGAGCGGCAGGCAGAGGGCTGCGAGGGTGAACTCGGAGGCCCGGGGGGCATAGCGGTGTCCACGCGGGTCTTCGGCCAGCGGATCACCCGCAACGAGGATCCGCGCCTCCTCACAGGAGAAGCGCTCTTCGTGGACGATGTGCGTCTCCCGGGGATGCTCCACGTCGCTTTCCGCCGGAGCGACTACGCGCACGGCCGCATCCGGAGCATCGATGTGTCGGTCGCGCGGTCCCGACGTGGCGTAGCCGGCGTGTACACGGCCGGCGACCTCGGGAGCTTCTGCCGACCGGGCCCGCTCCTCGTCGAACCGCCGCCCATCGAGCGGCTGGTCTTCCACACTCGCACGCAGCTCCCGCTGGCGCGGGGGAAGGTGCGGCACGCCGGCGAGCCTCTCGCCGTCGTCGTGGCCGAGAGCCGATACCTCGCGGAGGATGCGGCCGCCGACATCCACGTCGAGATCGAGCCGCTCGACGCGGTGGTGGAGCTCGCGGGTGCCCTCGATCCGGCCGCCCCGCGCGTCCATGAGGACCTCGACTCCAACCTCGCGGCCCACGCGGTGCAGGAGAAAGGGAGCTACGAGGTGGCCCGAACGGGCGCCGCCCTACGTATCGCGCGGCGATTCGCCTACGACCGGGGAGCGTCTGCCGCGATCGAGAACCGGGGAGTCGTGGCGTACTGGGAGCCGAGGGCGGCGCAGCTCACGGTGTGGGACTCCACGCAGGCCCCGATCCCGATCCGTAATGGGCTCGCCGGGATGCTGGGCCTCGCCGAATCGCAGGTGCGGGTCATCGCCCCCTTCGTCGGGGGTGGGTTCGGCCCGAAGATCATGATGTTCTACCCGGAAGAGCTCCTCGTGCCGTGGATCTCCATGCGCCTCGGCATTCCGGTGAAGTGGATCGAGGACCGGCAGGAGAACTTCTTCGCCACCACGCAGGAACGAGGGCAGATCCACGAGGCCGAGATCGCCCTCGACAGCGATGGGCGCATCCTCGGGGTGCGCGACAGCTTCCTGCACGACACGGGCGCGTACGACCCATATGGGCTCACCATCCCCATCAACAGCCAGTGCACCCTCCTCGGTCCGTACAATGTCCCGAATTACTACAGCGAGTTCCGGGTCGCCTTCACGAACAAGACCATCGTGACCCCGGTGCGTGGGGCGGGCCGACAGCAGGGCGTGTTCGTGATGGAGCGGCTCCTCGACATGGCGGCGCGCGAGCTCGGCATCGACCGCGTCGAGATCCGGCGGCGCAACTACCTCCCGCCCGACGCCTTTCCCCACGAGCACGGGATCCTGTACCAGGACAGCACTCCCCTCGTCTACGACAGTGGCGACTACGAGCCGGCGTTGAATCGTGCGGTGGAGATGATCGGCTACTCCCGGTTCGTCGCCGAGGAGCAGCCGCGCCTGCGGGCCGAGGGACGCAGGGTGGGGATCGGCGTGGTCTCCTACGTCGAGGGGACCGGCATCGGGCCGTACGAAGGAGCGCGCGTCTCCGTGGAGCCGAGCGGCCGGGTGAACGTGGCCACGGGGGTCGGCACTCAGGGGCAGGGGCACTTCACCAGCTTCGCGCAGATCGTGGCCGAGCAGCTCGGCGTGGATGTTCGCTCGGTCCGGGTGGTGACGGGCGACACGGGGGAGTTCCACTGGGGCACGGGAACGTTCGCGAGCCGGGGCGCGGTGGTGGCGGGGAACGCCTGTCACGCTGCGGCGCAGGCCGTTCGCCGCAAGGTCCTGAAGCTGGCGAGCGAGCTGCTTGAGGCGGCGGAAGACGACATCCAGCTGCGCGAGGGGAAGGCTGTCGTGAAGGGGGTGCCGGATCGCTTTGTGAGCCTCGGCGAGCTCGCCGTGGGCGCGAATCCCCTGCGCGGCGCGGTGGAGCCAGGCACCGAGCCGGGACTCGAGGCGACCGCCTACTTCGGTCCTGATCGGGGGAGCACGGCGAGCGGCGTGCACGCCGCCATCCTGGAGGTGGATCCCCGGACGGCGATGGTGAAGTTCCTTCGCTACGTCGTCGTGCACGACTGCGGGAGGGTGATCAACCCGCTCATCCTGGAGGGCCAGATCCATGGGGGGGTGGCGCACGGAATCGGGAACGCCTTCTACGAACAGCTGGCGTACGACGAGACCGGACAGCTCCTCAACGCCTCCTTGATGGACTATCTCCTCCCTACTGCCACGGACGTACCCCGCATCGAGTCGGCCCACGTGGAGACCCCTTCGCCCCTCAACCCGCTCGGTGTGAAGGGAGCGGGGGAGGCCGGCGCGATCCCCGTCGGGGCACTGTTCGCGCAGGCCGTGGAGGACGCCCTGGCCGGGACGGGACTCGAGATCTTGGAGATCCCCCTGAGCCCGAACCGGCTCTTCGAGCTGATGTGCGAGGCGGCGACGGAGGACTCCGATCGCGCGGGCGGAGGTCTCCGGTGAAGCCGGCTCCGTTCGAGTACTTTGCGCCGCGAACTCTGGAAGAAGCGCTATCGCTCCTCGCCCGGCACGGCTACGAGGCGAAACCGCTCGCCGGGGGACAGAGCCTCATCCCCACCATGAACTTCCGCCTCGCCCAGCCGACGATTCTCGTCGATCTGAACGGCTTGGAGGAGCTCGAGCGGTTGGAGGCGGCGGACGCGGGCGGGCTGTGCATCGGCGCGATGGTCCGACAGCGTGCCGTGGAGCGAAGTGCGCTGGTGCGCGAGCGGGCGCCGCTCGTCGCAGAGGCGATGCCGTACGTCGCTCACCCCCAGATACGGAACCGTGGCACGGTGGGCGGAAGTCTGGCGCACGCCGATCCGGCCGCGGAGCTCCCCGCCGTGATGCTCGCGCTCAAGGCACGCTTCCGCCTGGAGGGGCCCGAAGGTGCGCGGTGGGTGGACGCGTCCGACTTCTTCCTCGGGCCCTTCAGCACGGCGCTCGCGGAGGACGAGCTTCTGGCAGAGATCGTCCTCCCGCGCCTGCCCGCCCGGACCGGGACCGCCTTCCTCGAGCTCGCGCGTCGGCACGGCGACTACGCGCTCGTCGGGGTCGCCGCCGTGGTGAGCGTCGATGAGGAAGGCCGCTGCCGCGAGGCGCGCCTCGCCCTCCTGAGCGTCGGCGACCGGCCGGGCGCGGCGTCGAGCGCGGCCGCATCGCTGGCAGGGGAGCTTCCGACGGAGGAGAGGATCGCCGACGCGGCCCGCCTCGCCGCCTCGTGCGACATCGAGCCGCTGGAGGACATCCACGCGTCGCCGGCCTACCGCCGTCGGCTCGCCGAGGTACTCACCCGCCGTGCGCTGACCGAGGCGTTCGCCCGGGCGCGGAGCGCGCCGTAGCCACACCTCCATGATCCCGCACCCGGAGATGGCACACGCCGCAGGGACCGCCCCAGGCGCAGAGTTTCGGGAACTCTCCGCCCTGGTGGAGCTTTCCGAAGGGCTCCCCGACGGTCCGCTGGTGAATGCCGACATCGCTCCGACCACCATCGCCGACCGGACGTGGAATCGGTGGCACCTCGCATCTCTGTGGGTCGGGATGAGCGTCTGCATTCCGACCTACATGCTCGCCGCGAGTATGATCGACGCCGGGATGAACTGGTGGCAGAGCCTTCTGACCATCCTCCTCGGCAACGCCATCGTCCTCCTTCCGCTGGTGCTCAATGCCCACGCGGGCACGCGCTACGGCATTCCTTTCCCGGTCTTCGTGCGCGCCTCCTTTGGCCACGCCGGCGCCCACGTCCCCTCGCTCCTCCGATCGGTAGTGGCGTGCGGCTGGTTCGGGATCCAGACGTGGATCGGCGGACTGGCGATCAACGCGCTCATCGGAATCCTGTGGGAGAACTGGGCGCGGCTCGGCGGCGACTGGAGTTTCATGGGGTACGGGCTGTCGCACTACGTGAGCTTCCTGCTCTTCTGGCTCGTCAACATCTACTTCGTGTGGGCCGGAACGGAGAGCATCAAGTGGCTGGAGACGCTCGCGGCCCCCTTCCTCATCGTGGTGGGGATGGTGCTCCTCGCCTGGGCGACGCTTCGGGTGGGCGGCATAGGGAGGATCCTGGAGGGTTCCGCTGCCCTGGGAACCGCCGCGGCGCGGGAACGCGGGAGCGGCTTCCTGCTCACGCTCTTCATCCCATGGCTTACCGCCATGGTCGGCTACTGGGCCACCCTCTCCCTCAACATCCCGGACTTCACACGCTACGCGAAGAGCCAGACGGACCAGTTCGTGGGCCAGGCGGTCGGCCTTCTCACCGCCATGCCCCTCTTCGCGTTCGTGGGGGTGGCGGTCACCAGCGCCACCGTCATCCTGTACGGGGAGGCGATCTGGAATCCGATCGACCTGCTCGCTCGCCTCACGGCGGAATACGACAGCCCGCTCCTCGGTCTGCTCGCCCTGCTGGTGCTCGCCCTCGCCACCCTGAGCACCAACATCGCCGCGAACGTGGTCGCGCCGGCGAACAGCTTCGCCAACCTCTTCCCGCGGCGGGTGGGCTTCCGCCTCGGCGGGTTCATCGCGGGCCTCATCGGGATCTTCATCTTCCCGTGGCGACTCCTGGATGAGTACCAGACGTGGTTGATCAGCTACTCCGGGCTCCTAGGGGCGATAGGGGGAGTGATCGTGTGCGACTACTGGGTGCTGCGTCGCGCGCGCCTCGACCTGCGGGGCCTGTACACCGAGGACGGACCGTACGCGTATCGCGCCGGTTTCAACCGGCGGGCGCTCGTCGCGCTCGGAGCGGGCATCGCCATCGCCCTGGCGGGGAAGCTCCACCCGAGCCTCGAGTTCCTGTTCAGCGGAGCGTGGTTCTCCGCCGCGATCGTCTCCTTCGTCCTGTATTGGCTCCTCATGCGTGGCGATAAATCGCTTGAAGTAATTGTAGATTAGTCACGGTAATACTGGTCAGTATGCTACCGATCGTGGAACAGGCCCTTCCCCACGCCGGCCGGATCGCGATCGCGGACGGGCAAGGAGAGCACACCTACGACGAGCTCCTGGCGGCGTCGGCTCGCGTCGCCTCCGGCCTTCTCGGCCGGGAGCGCCCCGGCTCCCAAGCGCTCGGCCCTCGCTCCGACCTGGCCGGCGCGCGGGTCGCCTTGCTGGTGCCTTCCGGCTTCGAGTACGCAGCTGTCCAGTGGGGAATCTGGCGGGCGGGAGGGATCGCGGTACCTCTCTGCGTCTCCCACCCGCTTCCCGAGATCGAGCACGTCCTCCGTGACGCCGGGGCCGAAGCCCTGATCGTTCATCCCCTCTTCGAGAGGGAGCTGACGCCCCTCTGCGGAAGGGACGACCTCCGGTGCCTCCGAACGGAGCAGCTTCTCGGCACCGAAGCGGCGGTGCTCCCCTGCGTACGAACCGAGCGCTGCGCGATGATCCTGTACACGAGCGGCACGACCAGCCTCCCGAAGGGAGTCGTCACCACGCACGCCGGCCTCGCCGCCCAGATCCGAACCCTCGTCGAGGCATGGGAGTGGAGCCCGGAGGACCGCATCCTTCACGTGCTGCCGCTGCACCACACGCACGGGATCGTGAACGCGCTGCTGTGCGCCTTGTGGGCGGGCGCGACGTGCGAGATGTTGGCGGAGTTCGATGCAGAGCGAGTGTGGGAGCGGCTCGGCCGCGGGGGCATCACGCTCTTCATGGCCGTGCCCACGATCTATCTGCGACTGATCGCGGCATGGGAGGCGGCGCCCGCGGAGGAGAGGAGGAAGCGGTCCGAGGCGTGTCGCGGCGTTCGTCTCATGGTCTCCGGCTCGGCGGCCCTCCCGGCGGATGTGTTCGAGCGTTGGCGCGCGATCAGCGGACACGCCCTGCTCGAGCGGTACGGCATGACGGAGATCGGGATGGCCCTCTCCAATCCGCTGCGCGGCGAGCGCCGCCCGGGCTTCGTGGGAACGCCGCTTCCCGGCGTGGAGGTTCGGCTGGTAGACGACGCCGGCCGACCGGTCCACGCGGAGGGAGTGCCCGGCACCATCGAAGTCCGCGGCCCTATGGTGTTTCGCGAGTACTGGGGCCGGCCCGAAGCGACGCGTGAGTCCTTCCACGATGGCTGGTTCCGTACGGGCGATGAGGCTGTCGTCGAAGGCGGTTACTACCGCATCCTCGGCCGCACCTCGGTGGACATCATCAAGAGCGGCGGCTACAAGGTCTCGGCGCTCGAGGTGGAAAGCGTCCTTCGGACGCACCCGGAGATCGCCGATTGCGCCGTGGTCGGGGTGTCCGACCCGGAGTGGGGGGAGCGGGTGTGCGTTGCCGCGGTCCTTCGCCCGGGGGGCACGCTGGAGCTGCCGGAGCTCCGCGCGTGGGCGAAGATGCGGCTGGCCGTCTACAAGGTCCCGAGCCGGCTCCTCGTCCTGGCCGACCTTCCGCGGAACCCGATGGGGAAGGTGACCAAGCCGGAGGTGAAGCGGCTCTTCGCTTGAGCCGTGCGGCGCCCGGGCCCATGAGCCGAGGGGCGAGCCGCTCACCGTCCTCGCGGGCGACGGCCCCGCCTCCGGCCGCGGGCCGGCCACATCCCGACCACCGGACGGCCCCGGCCTGACCGCTCGGACGGCCACGGCCCGACCGCCGAGACGGCCCCGGCCCGACCACACACGGGAGATGAAGATGAAGCTGTACGATCTGTCCCAGCCGCTGAATCAGGACGCGCCTTTCTGGCCGTACTATCCGCCGTTCGAGGTCAAGTACATCAAGCGGAAGGCCGAGCACGGCGTGAACGCCCAGTATATCCAGACCTCGAACCATATGGGCACGCACCTCGACGCGCCGCGCCACTTCGTCACCGGCGGGATGACGATCGACGAGATCCCGCTGGAGTGGCTGTACGGTCCGGGGGTGATCGTGAACCTCGCGGAGGAGCTCGGGGACCTCGGCGCGTACACGCCCGAGATGATCGAGAGCAGGGTCGAGGTGAGGAAGGGCGACATCGTCATCCTGCACACAGGCTGGCACCGCTACGGACAGTTCGGTGAGGAACCGAACGAGGAGCGCTACATTCACCTCCATCCGGGCGCGCATCCCGACATGGTGGCCTGGCTGCTTGAGAAGGAGATCAAGATCTGGGGGGTGGACGCGATCTCCACCGACCACCCGATGAACCTCCCGATCGGTCGCTTCCTCGGAAAGGGAACCCACGGGCAGTGCGAGAAAGTGCGCCGCGTCGCGGAGAAGAAGTTCGGAGGGCCGGAGAAGGTGGCCGAGATCTTCCCGGAGGACCATTACCAGCTGACCCATAACGCGCTCTTTCCTCACAACTGCATGCACATAGAGAACTTGGGGGGCGATATCGCGGCGACGGAGCTGCAGAACCGGCGGCTGACGATCGGCTGCTTCCCGTGGAAGTTCAAAGGCGGAGAGGCAGCCTTCGCACGGGTCGTCGCCTTCTTGGAGGTCTGACGTAGCGTGGGAGCGACGCGGTCCGCCGACGTCGAGCTCATCGAGTGAGCGCCTCGTCCGACGTCGCCCTGCTCCCGGCCACGGAGCTGCGGGACCGAATCGCCCGCCGCGCGCTCTCGCCGGTGGAGCTCGTCGAGGCGTGCCTCGATCGAATCGCCCGTTACGACGGCATCCTGAACGCGGTTCCGACAGTCTCCGATCGCGCGATCCAGGAAGCACGCGAGGTGGAACGGCGGCTGTGCGCAGGGGAAGGGGCGGGCCTCCTGTGCGGGCTGCCGGTCGGGATCAAGGATGTCACCCCGGTGGCCGGCCTGCGCACCACCTACGGCTCCCCTCTGTACGCCGACTACGTCCCCGAGGAGGACGCCCTGGTCGTGCGCCGGCTGCGCGCGGCCGGCGCGATCGTGCTCGGGAAGACGAACACCCCGGAGTTCGCGGCCGGTGGTCACACGTGGAATGAGGTGTTCGGTCCGACCCGCAACCCGTGGGATCCGGCGCTCAGCGCCGGCGGTTCGAGCGGGGGCGGAGCGGCAGCGCTCGCGGCCGGCATGATCGCGCTCGCCGAGGGGACCGATCTCGGCGGCTCCCTTCGCATCCCCGCCTCCTTCTGCGGGGTCGTCGGGCTGCGCCCGGCCCCCGGACTCGTCCCCACCCATCCGACGGCCTGGGTGTGGGACGACCTGGAGGTCACGGGGCCGCTGGCGAGAACGGCCGAGGACGCGGCGCTGATGCTGCAGGCGATCAGCGGACCGAGCCCCGTTTCGCCGCTCTGCCAGCCGGTCGAGGGCCGCGACTTCCTCGGTGCAGTGCGAAGCGCCACATGGAGCGGCAAGCGGCTGGCCTATGCTCCCGATGTGGCCGGAATAGGCGTGGACCCGGCGATCCAGCTCGTGTGCCGCGATGCGGCGGTGGAGTGCGAGAACAACGGCGCTCGGGTGGAGGAGATCGAGCTCGACCTCTCGTTCGGGCGCGAGGCGTTCCTCGCCCTGCGCGGGGTGTGGATGGTCATCCACCAGCACGCCCGTCTCGACCGCCTCGACCGGCTCGGCGTGAACGTTCGAGCCAACGTGCTGGCCGGGCTCGAGGTGACGGCCGAGCAGCTCGGCAGCGCCGAGCGGGCCCGGGGCCGCATATGGGGGATGTTCCGCGATCTCTTCCAAGAGTTCGATGCGGTGCTCACGCCCTGCATGGCCATCTCGCCGTTTCCGGTCGAGCAGAACTATCCGGAGACGATCGCCGGCCGGCGGATGGAGAGCTACGTGGAGTGGATCGCCCCGACCTTCGTGCTGAGCCTGGCTGGCCTTCCTGTCGCCTCGGTCCCGTGCGGCGTGGATTCGGCCGGCTTGCCGGTGGGTCTCCAGATCGTGGGGCCGCCCCTCGGCGAGGAGTCCGTCCTCGCCCTCGCCGCGCTCATCGAGGAGGCTCTTCCGATCGGACTCCCTCGGGTGCCGTCGCTCGAAGACCCGGAGTGAGCCTGCGGCGCCCGGGGATCGGCCCGCCCAGGTGCGGATGGGCCTGCCAAGGTACGTGGTGAGGCCGCGAGAGCGTGGTGTGCCCGCCGAGGCGCGTGAGGAGTCCCCGAAGGAACGTCGTTAGCCCGGCACGACGCTTGATGAGCCCGCCAAGGCGGCGAGGCTCGCGCTCTATGATCGCTCGGTCGCGCTCTCTTCGAGGATGAGGTTCAGAGTGAGTTGCAGGCCGACTCCCAGCAGCACGGCCAGCACGACCGGGTTGGTCAGGACGAGCCGGCCCAGCGTGGGTATTTCGGTGAGCCACGCCTCCCCGAGTCCGAAGCGGACGTAGACGGGAAGGCCGATCGACAGGATGAGCGTCACTCCCGCCACGAGGTGGTTGGCAGCCGTGTCGGCCGCCGTACCGAGCAACCGGATCCCCGACACCGCGATCATGCCGCACACGACCACGAACACCCCGCCGAGCACCGCGCGCGGCATCGCCACCAGAAGGGCGCCGAACTTCGGGCTCAGGCCGTACAGGAGCAGGATGGCTCCGGCGACCTGGACGACGAGTCGGCTTGCCACCCGGGTCGCCGCGATGATCCCGATGTTCTGCGTGTAGCTCGTGCAGGGGAGGCCGCCGAAGACGGTGGCCAAGGCGCTTCCGAGCCCCTCGGCGAAGATGCCTCGGTTCATGTGGCGCACCGTGTACCGCTCGTCCGCCACCGCGCAGGTCGCCGCGTAGTCCCCGAGAGACTCGACCATGGAGCCGAAGTAGCCGGCCAGAACGCCGAGCACCGCGGCGGCGGGGAACTCCCACCCGAAGCCCGGTCCGCCGTACGGGAAGAGATGGGGAAAGGCGAGCCACGCCTTCTCCGCTACGAGCGACCAGTCCACCCGTCCCAACGGCCCGCCGATCCCGAGCCCGACGGCCCAGATGGAGATGAAGATGGCAGCCCGGGAGAGGAGGCCGCCGGCGAGGCTCCGCAGGCGCACCTGGAGAAGGGCGATAAGCCCGATGACGGCCGCCGCAAGAACGAAGTTGAGGGCGCTGCCGTCGCCGACCGCGAGGCGGATGGCGAAGCTCCCGAGCGCCACGGCGATGGTGAGCACGACGACCCCGGCCACGGCCGGGGGGAAGAGTTTTCGGAGAGCGGCGAGGATGCGGGAGGCCCCCACCACCATCTCGAAGAGGCCGCCGAGGAACGCCCCGCCCCACATCGCCGCCGGACCGAGCTGCGAGGCGATGGGCGCCAGTGTCCCGGTGAGCGTGGCCGACGGTCCCTGAATGATCGGGAGACGGTTCCCGATCGTCGTCTGGAGAAGGGTCGCGATGCCCATCGCGAAGAGGCAGAAGTTGATGAAGCGGGCCTCCTCGGACGGGGACATTCCAATCGCTGCCGCCACCGCGAGGGGGAGGACGAACGGCGAGATGTCGACCAGCGTGTGTTGCCAGCCGTACAGCAGGGTCTCCCATCGCGTCGGCGGCCGCTCGTCGATCCGGTAGACGGGCTCGGCCAGCCTGGGGAGCTCCTCCCACACGAGCTGGTCGGCCACGCTGTGCCGTTCGCCTTTCGCGGTAGGCGCCAATCCCGCCCCCGATCAGGAGGAGAGCGGCCGTCCGGACTCTCTCATCCGAGCGCCCTCGACCGGAGCACCCAAAGCTTCTCGACCTGCATGTCCCGCAGCGTGTACGGAATCCCGCCCACGCCCAGCCCCGACTGCTTGAGCCCGGCGAACGGCATCCAGTCGACGCGGAATGCGGTGTGATCGTTGATGATGACGGCGGCCGCGTCGAGTCGCTCGGCGGCGCGAACCGCCGCATCGATGTCCCGGGTGAAGACCGCGGCCTGGAAGGCGTAGGGGAGGGCGTTGGCCCGCTCGACGGCCTCGTCGAGCTCCCGGTACGGGTAGACGCAGATCACCGGGCCGAAGATCTCGAGCGTGCTCACCCTGGCGTCGGCCGGCGGATCGTATAGCACAGTGGGTCGATAGCAGGAGTCGGAGATGCGCTCGCCTCCGGTGAGCAGCTCCCCTCCGCCCGATGCAGCCTCCTCCACCCACTCACCGACCCGCTCCACCTCGCTGGGTCGGATGAGCGGCCCGACCTCGGTCTCCTCTGTCGTCGGATCTCCTACGCTCATCGCCGCGGCGAGCCCGGCGAGCCGCTGTGCGACATCCCGCGCGATCGACTCCTGGGCGAACACCCGCTGCACCGACACGCACACCTGGCCGGCGTGGTAGAGCCCTCCCTTGGCGAGGCGGGGCAAGGCGTCCTCCACGTCGGCGTCCGCCGCCACGATCACCGGCGCCGCCCCGCCGTGCTCCAGCGCGCAGCGCGTTCCGGGGGCGAGGCGCGAGCGCAGCATCCACCCGACCCTGGCGCTCCCGATGAAGGTGAAGAAGGCGACGCGCGGGTCGGTGACCAGCGCGCCGGCCACCTCGAGGTCGGCTACCGCAAACGCCTGACACCACTCCTCGGGGAGACCGGCCTCGCGAAGGATCTCCACGAAACGGAAGCAGGAGAGGGGCGTGGCCTCGGCCGGCTTCACGATCACCGGGCAACCGGCCGCTACGGCGGGCCCCACCTGGTGCACGATGAGGTTCAGCGGGTGATTGAAGGCGCTGAAGGCCAAGATCACGCCGATCGGCTCCCTGCGGGTGAAGGCCAGCCGCCCGATGGACGCCGGGTTCATGCCCATCGGGATCTCCGTCCCCGCCCCCGTGCGGAGGGCGTCGATGCACAGCTTGACCCCCTCGATGGCTCGTCCGACCTCGACCCGGGAGTCGAGGAGCGGCTTCCCGCCCTCCTGCGCAGCTCCGGCGGCGAGCTCCTCCGCGCGCTCCTCCATGATCCTCGAGGTCGTCTCCAGGATGGCGATCCGCTCGTGCGGCTTCAGCCACGCGTCGCGGTCTCGGTAGAGCGCCTCGGCGGTGCCGAGCGCCCGGTCCACCGCCGCGAGGTCGGCCGTCTCCACCGTCGCGATCGGCGCCCCGTCGAACGGCGCATTGACCTCAAGTGGGTGAGGTCCCGGCCCGGCGCCGGGGATCATCAGCGGATAGCGTTCGTTCGTCATCGCTTTCATGGCCGGCCTTCTCGGGGCGCCCGGAGACAGACGTCGTTCGGACTTCGGCGGTGAGTCCCGCCGACACCGGCGGACCTGAAGCCGCGGGAGTGCGCGGCGGCGGGCCTTCCTCCGGCCGGGTGCGGTCCCCCGTGAAGTGCCGGTGGGCCGCGCAGACCATCTCGTCGGCCGAAGGTCAGATCGCACATATCAGCTGTCCGAGCCTGTCTGTCAGCTTCACGTTCTCGGCGTAGTCCACCGGGCAATCGATGATCGACACGCCTCCGTCCGCCAGCGCCTCCTCCAGCACGGGAGCCAGCTCACCCGCACTCTCTACCCGGTAGCCGTTCGCGCCGAAGCTCTCGGCGAATTTCACGAAATCCGGGTTCGTGAAGCTGACGTGGCTCTCGCGCCCGAACTGGACCTCCTGCTTCCACTGGATGAGGCCGTACTTCGAGTCGCTCCAGATCAGCACCACGATCGGCACACCCAGTCGCACCGCCGTTTCGATCTCCTGCGAGTTCATCAGAAAGCCGGCGTCGCCCGTCACCGCCACCGCCGCCCGGTCCGGGAACGCCAAGCGGGCCGCGATCGCGCCCGGGAGGGCGATCCCCATCGAGGCGAAGCCGTTGGAGATGATGCAGGTGTTCGGCCGCTCGGCCTGGTACATCCGAGCGATCCACAACTTGTGCGCCCCGACATCGCTGATCACGATGTCCTCCGGCCCAAGGGCCCGGCGGAGGTCCCAGAGAATCTTCTGCGGCTTGACCGGAAAGCCGGCATCCTCGGCGTGCTCGGCCATCTCCGCCACGATGACCTCGCGCAGGCCGCCCGCCACGGTCCCCACCCGCAGGCCGCCCGCCACAGCGCCCTCCCGCGGCGTCGCCTGTGCGGCGATGGCGTCCAGCGAAACCCCGATGCTCCCCACCACGCCGACCTCGACGATATAGCTCTGATCGACCTCGGCAGGGCTTGAGTCGATGTGCACGATCTTCTTGTCTCTCTCCGAGTGCCACAGAACCGGGTGATACTCCACCATGTCGTATCCGACGCAGATGATGACGTCGGCCCGGTCGAAGCCGCAGGAGACGAAGTCGTGTGCCTGCAAGCCCACGGTGCCGAGGGAAAGGGCGTGCGAGAAGGGGATCGCTCCCTTGGCCATGAAGGTTGTCGCGACCGGGATGTCGAGCGCCTCGGCGAACCCGACCAGCGAATCGGATGCGCGGGCCCGGATCACGCCGTTCCCAGCCATGATGATCGGGTAGCGGGCGTCTGAGATGATCCGGGCCGCCTGCTTCACCTTGGCCTCGGGCGGGTCGGGCGCCATCGCCGTCTGCACTCTGAGTGGCCCTCCGTCGACCGGCATCTCCGCGATGTTCTCAGGAAAGTCGATGAAGCTGCACCCCGGCTTCTCGGCCTGAGCGACCTTGAACGCCTTCCGCACGACCTCCGAAACGATCTCTGGCTCGAGGATCTGTGTGCTGTACTTCGAGATCGGCCGGAAGAGGCTCACCAGGTCGAGGTACTGATGGCTCTCCTTGTGCATGCGCGTGGTGGCGGCCTGACCGGCGATCGCCACCACCGGGGCGCGGTCCATGTTCGCGTCCGCCACGCCGGTGACGAGGTTCGTCGCACCCGGGCCGAGCGTGGCGAGGCACACCCCGGCCTCTCCCGTGAGGCGCCCGTGCACGTCCGCCATGAAGGCGGCGCCCTGCTCGTGACGCGTGGTGACAAAGTGGATGGAGCTGTCGAGGAGGGCGTCCATCACGTCCAGGTTCTCTTCACCGGGGATGCCGTAGATGCGGCGCACCCCTTCGTTCTCGAGACATCGGACGAAGAGCTCTGCTGCCTTCATGGCTGATCCTCGCGGTCCGGTGCGTGGCGGTTCCTGCCGCCCCGGGCGCGGCTCCGGCGCTGTACGGCAGTGGCTCCCGAGGGGCGAAATGCCACCGGCCGTCCGGCATGTTCCCGGCGTCGGTGGGTGCGGGCGCGAAGGACGAACGCGACGACAGGCATGCTACGCGGGCGCAGGGCCCGAGGCCACAGCCACCGGAGCGCCCGGGGATCAGGCCGGAGGCCTGGGTCTTCGTGAAGCGCCCTGGCGGCGCATGTCCTGCCGCACGGAGGGGCCCGTCGCTGGCCCGTGGGGAGGCGGCTCGGTGGGGCGGTTCCCGCCGCTCGCTTGGGGACGCAGCCCCGGGGGGCCGCCGCCTGACGCGGGGGGGGCACCCGGCACGGGGAGTCGCGCCGAGGGAACCACCTCCCCTATTCTTGGTAGCAGAGTCGCCTTCTCTCGCCCACGTTCGGTCCGCTCCGAGGGACGCGACCTCGGGGCGACCCTCGGCCGGGCGAGCCGGTGATAGGATCAGCTGAGGACACGGCCCGCGCTGGTTTTGGCGGGCCTTGAGTTTGTATGAAGCCGAAAAATCGTATGAAGCGGATTGTATGAAGCGAAAAGAGATGAGACGCGAAGGTCCTCTGTGCAGCCCGGTCGACGACCGGCTCATGAGCTGTGACGCCGTGGTCGAGGAGGATCTGCCCACCTTCGATGCGCTAGGCCTCTCGGGCTCCCTGCTGGAGGCTGTGCGGCGACAGGGCTACGAGGTCCCGACGCCGATCCAGCGAGAGGCGATCCCGCCGGCTCTGGCGGGACAGGACATCCTGGGTTGTGCCCAGACGGGGACGGGCAAGACGGCCGCGTTCGTTCTCCCGTTGCTCCAGCGGCTGGGCGAAGCGCCGGACGCCCACGGGGTCCTGCGCTGTCTGATCCTGACGCCCACGCGGGAGCTCGCCGATCAGGTCGAGCGCATGGTGGCAACGTACGGGACCACCCTGTCGATCGAGACGCTCGTCGTGTACGGAGGGGTTCCGATCGGGGCCCAGATCCGGGACCTCAAGTGGGGGTGCGACGTGCTCGTCGCCACGCCCGGTCGTCTCCTCGACCACCTCGGCCGGGGGACGGTGGACCTCCATTCGGTCGAGGTGCTCGTGTTGGACGAGGCCGACCGCATGCTGGATATGGGCTTCATCGAAGATGTGCGGCGGATCGTTCGAGCTACGCCGTCGACCCGGCAGACCCTGCTCTTTTCCGCTACCATGCCCGACCCGATCCTCGCCCTAGCGCACGAGATGATGCGCGAGCCGGTGCGCGTTCAGGTCGGACTCCAGACGAGCGCGGACGGAGTGCGGGAGGTGATCCACCCGGTCGACTACGCCGAGAAGCACAACCTTCTGCTCCGTCTCCTCGAGCGAACGGAGGGGCAGGTCCTCGTATTCACACGTATGAAGGACACGGCGGCGTACCTGAGCGGTTCTCTCCGTTCCCGCGGGCAGTCGGTGGACGATCTGCACGGGGACAAGTCCCAGGGGGAGCGGACGGAAAGCCTGCGCCGCTTCCGGGAGGGAGGCACCCGAGTCCTGGTGGCCACCAACGTGGCCGCCCGAGGGCTCGACATCGAGGGAATCACCCACGTGATCAACTTCGACGTTCCTGACGACCCGAAGGACTACGTGCATCGAGTCGGCCGCACGGCGCGGGCGGAGCAGACGGGCGACGCCATCACCCTGATGTCTCCCCACGAGTGGCTGCTCGTTCGAGAGATCGAGGCGCTGACCGGCGAGCCCATCAGGCGCGCATCGGTCCCCGGCTTCGAGCCCTCCGTCACGCCGCCGGATGCCGCGCTCGCCTCGGTGGGGGAAGGGGACGATGCGCCGCGCTCCCGTCTCACGCGGGGCCGCCGGAGCCGCTGAACGCACTTCCCTGACGCCCCGCTTCCCGCGCCGTCGGAGCCGGCTTCGCCGCAGCCGGCATTCCCGCCCCTTTCGCGGGTCCGAGGCCGCCGCTAGTGTCGTGCTCGTCGACAAACCGGCCCATACCGGGGCCTTCGAGGCATAGCGAATCGGAGGGTCTTTCGTCCACATGTCGCGTAGCGTCAGGAATCGTTTGCTGGTCATTCTCGGGCTGATCGTTCTGTGCGTCGTTTCGCTGTGGCCTGACCGGGGAGAGGACGGTCAGCTCATCTGGCCTCTCAATCTGGGGCTGGACCTCCAGGGAGGGATGCACCTGGCCGTGGAGATCGATGACCCGGACGGCACGCTGGCCGACGACGCCCGGGCGGATGCGATCGACCGTACCCTGACGACGATCCGGAACCGCATCGATGAGTTCGGGGTGCGGGAGCCGACCATTCAGAAGGTCGGTGACGAGCGCATCATCGTCGAGCTCGCCGGAATCGAGGATCCGGACCGTGCCAAGAAGATCGTGGAGCGCTCGGCCTTTCTCGAGTTCGTCGTCGTCACGAACGGACAGAGCTTTCGGGACGCGCTCCCGCGAATCGACCGGGCCATCGTGGCGGCCATCGGGGCCGAGAACCTGGCCCCGGTCCGCGTCACCCCGGAGCCTACCGAGCTCTCCGAGATCCTCGGGACGGGGACCGACACGGTCGGCGCCGCGACAGATACCGCCGCTGCCCCGGCGGACACCGGCCCTCCCCCGGCCGAGGCCGGCCCCACCTCGCCGCGAGCCGAAGAGGACACCGCGGCGGTGCCCTTCGGCGGGGCGGAGCCGGGGGCGCTCCGTCCGCTCACCAGCCTGCTCCTGGAGTCGGGGACGCCCGGCGTCTTCCTGATCGCCGAGCGGGACGTACCGACGGTGGAGGGCTATCTCGAGCTGGAGGCGGTGCGCTCGCTCATCCCCCGCAGCCGTCAGCTACGCTGGGGGGTCGAGCCGATCGGCCAGGGAGGGGAGACGTACCGGGAGCTGTACGTGCTGGAGGCGGAGCCGCTGGTGACCGGCGAGTTCCTGGCCGATGCGGGACCGGCCACCCGCGACCCGACCTTCAACCAGCCGATCGTTCCGTTCGAGATGACGCGCCGCGGCGCCCGTATCTTCGAGCGCGGGACGAGCCGCCATGTGGGAGACCAGATGGCGATCGTGCTCGACGGACGGGTGCAGAGCGCGCCGGTGATCCGCAGCACCCTGAGCCGCCGCGCCCAAATCGAGCTGGGCGCCGGGGCAAGCTTCCAGGAGGCGCAGGATCTGGCCCTGGTGCTGCGGGCCGGCGCGCTGCCCCAGCCGATCAAGATCGTCGAGGAGAGGAACATCGGCCCGTCCCTGGGGGCCGACTCCATCCGCCAGGGGAAGCGCGCCTTCGCACTGGGGGTCGTGTTCGTGCTCGGGCTCATGATCGCCTACTACCGGGCCGCCGGGACGATGGCCGTCGTCGCCCTCATCGTCTATGTGCTCCTCGTGCTCGGAGGGCTGGCGGGGCTCGGCGCCACGCTGACGCTTCCCGGCATCGCCGGGCTCATCCTCTCCGTGGGGATGGCGGTGGACGCCAACGTGCTGATCTTCGAACGGATCCGCGAGGAGATCGAGGTGGGGAAGACGGCGAGGACCGCGGTGGATGCGGGGTTCGAGCAGGCACTGTCGGCCATCGTCGACGCGAATCTCACCACCCTGATCACTGCGGCCATCCTCTTCAACTTCGGCACGGGTCCGGTGAAGGGGTTCGCCGTCACCCTGTCGATCGGGATCGTGGCGTCCTTCTTCACCGCGCTCTTCGTGACCAAGACTTTCTTCCTCATGTATCTGGAGCGCCGCGCCCCATCCGACCCAGTGAGCATCTGAATCCGGAACGGATATGCGACTCTTTCAAAACGCGAGCTACGAGTTTCTCGAAACGCGCCGGCGTGCCTACCTCTTCTCGGCGGCCCTCATCGCCGCCGGCCTCATCTCCATAGCCCTGCATCAGGGGCTCGACTTCGGGGTGGACTTCACCGGCGGGACTCTCTTTCAGGTCCACTTCCCATCGGCGACCTCGGTGGCGGATGTGCGGAGCGCCGTCTCGACGGCCGGCCTGACGGGGGCGGCGATACAGCGGTTCGGCGGCACGGACGAGTTCCTCGTGCGTGTGGCCGCCTTCGGGGAGGAGGGCGGCGAGGACGTGGGAGCTCGGATCCAGCGAGCCCTTACCGGGCGCTTCGGGGAAAGCGGTTACGAGGTGGTGCGTACGGAGGCCGTGGGGCCGAAGGTGGGAGGCGAGCTGAAGACGAAGGCCATCTTCGCCCTCGCGATGTCGTTCGCCCTCACCCTGATCTACCTGGCGTTCCGCTTCGAATGGCGCTTCGGCGTGGCGGCGATCGTCGCCACCCTCCACGACATCCTGGTCACCTTCGGGTTCCTCTCGATCTTCAGCGTGGAGATCTCTCTCGCCACCGTCGCCGCGATCCTTACCATTATAGGATATTCGCTCAACGACACGATCGTCGTGTTCGACCGAATTCGTGAGAATCTCAAGAAGCGTCGGAAGGACAGATACACGGACATCGTGAACAGCAGCATCAATGAGACGCTTCCCCGCACGGTGCTGACGAGCGGCACCACGCTCGTCACGCTGGTCGCGCTTTTCATTCTCGGCGGCCCGGTGATCCGGCCCTTCGCGTTGGTGCTCATCCTCGGGGTGCTGATCGGCACCTTCTCCTCGATCTGGGTCGCCTCTCCGGTGCTGCTCGAGATCGAGCTTCGATCCGGCACCAAGGAGAGGAGGCGCGCCGCGTAGGCCGCGTAGGCTGGTGCGCGGCCGCCGTCCCGTTCGAGCGCACCGGTTCCCGTGGCGGCTGATGCGCCGCCGGCAGGTGGAGGCCGATGACCGGTACCCGGTACTTCGATTCCCACCTGCACCTCACCGATGAGGCCTTCGACGGCGACCGGCCGGCGGTTCTGGAGCGGGCCCGGAGGGCGGGGGTGCGGGAGCTCGTCACCGTGAGCTCCGACCCCGTCGACGCGCGACGGGCCCTCGAGCTTGCGCGTGCGGAGGAGGGGGTGTGGTGCACGGTCGGTCTCCACCCCCACGGAGCCTCCGCCTTCTCGCCGGCGGTCCTTGAGGAGATCGGCGCCCTGGCCAGGGAGGAGGAGGTCGTGGCGATCGGCGAGACCGGCCTCGACTTTCACTACGACCACTCGCGGCGCCCCATGCAGATGGAGTGCTTCGAGTCCCAGCTGGAGCTCGCCGCGGCAGTGGGGAAGGCGGCGGTCGTACACTCCCGCGACGCCGACGCGGACATGGCCTCGCTGATCCGCCGGTGCGGCCGGAGCGTGCGGGGCGTGCTCCACTGTTTCACGGGCGGAGATTCGCTGCTCGACGCCGGATTGGACGCGGGCTGGTTCGTCTCCTTCTCGGGGATCGTGACCTTCAAGCGCTTCGGCGGCCTCTCCGTGGTCCGGCGGGTGCCGGAGGATCGCTTGCTCATCGAGACGGACAGCCCGTATCTGTCTCCTGTGCCACTCCGGGGAAAACGGAACGAGCCCGCGCGCCTTCCGCTCACCTGCGAGGCGGTGGCGGCGATGCGCGGCCAGGACGCCGCCGATGTGGCGGCCTATACACGCCGCAACGCGCGGGTTCTGTATGGTCTGAGGTAATACGAGGCTGATATGCGCACGATCTACGAGCTGTTCGGAAAATCGCCGTTCGGTCCCATGGTCGAGCACACGCACCGCGTCCACGCGACCGTGGAGCTGGTGCGTCCGCTCATCGAGGCATTCCTCGCCGGCGACTGGGACCGCTGTGAGGAGCTGTACCGGGAGATCTCCAAGCTCGAGCACAAGGCGGATCTCCAGAAGAACGAGATCCGAGACCACCTCCCGAAATCCATCTTCCTCCCCGTGGATCGCGGGGACATGCTGCGCTACCTCAAGGAGCAGGATGCGATCGCCGATGCGGCAGAGGATCTGGCGGTCATTCTCACGCTGAGGCGCATGTCCTGTCCCGACTCGCTCAAGCCGCTCCTCCTCGAGCTCGTGGACCGGTCGGTTCGCGCCAGCGAGCTGCTGGTGGAGGTGGCTTCCGAGCTCACCTCGCTCCTGGAGTCCTCCTTCGGCGGCCCGGAAGTCGATCGGGTGATGCGGAAGATCGCGGAGGTGAACGATCAGGAATGGGAGGCCGATAAGAAGCAGCGTGAGGTGTCGCGAACCCTCCTCGCGCTGGAGAACGAAATCGATCCGGTCTCCATCATGCTCTGGATGCACATCATCGAGGTGATCGGGGAGCTCGCGAACCACGCGGAAAACACGGGCGACGTGCTGCGCATGATGCTCGCCCGCCGGTGATCGCCGTCCTGAACGACGCGGTCGGATACCCTCCTGTGCCGGCTCGCCGATGACGCGAGCGGGCGTGCGGACGCTCCGCCGACCCGGGAGATGAGAACGGCCCGTGCCGGTCGGGGACCACGGGAACGGCCGGTGCGGTCACTGGAGGTGCGCCGCTGAGTCCGACCACGGTCATCCTCCTCGTTGGGATGGTAGCCGCCGCGTACATGGCCTGGAACATCGGGGCCAACGACGTGGCCAACGCGATGGGCACATCGGTGGGATCGGGCGCGCTCACCCTGGCCGGGGCCGTGGTCCTCGCGGGCATCTTCGAGTTCCTGGGTGCCACCCTGGTCGGGACGCACGTGACGGAGACGATCCGCAAGGGGATCCTCGAGACCTCGATGTTCAGCGGGGAGGGCTCGGTTCTCGGCCCGGAGGGACCGAAGGTGCTGATGATCGGCATGGTCTCGGCCCTCCTGGCCGCCGGGCTGTGGCTCCAGATCGCGACGACATTCGGGCTTCCCGTGTCGACCACCCACTCGATCGTGGGGGCCGTGATGGGGTTCGCGTTCCTCGCCGTCGGCTTCCGGGCGATCTCCTGGGGAACGGTGGCAAAGATCGTGGCCAGCTGGGTGCTCTCCCCGCTGCTCGGAGCGGCGCTGGCCGCGGCGATGTTCCTGTTCGTCACGCACTGGATCCTGCAGAGCGAGGAACCCGCCGACGCGACTCGCCAGTACGGACCGCACCTGATCGGCCTTGTGTCCTTCATCCTCATCCTCAGCTTCATCTACAAGGCCCTGAAGAACGTTTTCCCGGACCCGCCCTGGTGGACGGTGGCGCTCGCGTCGCTCCTGGCGGGCCTGACGGGCTACTACGTGGGACGCTGGATGCTCGGCCGCTCCCGCGGCGACCCCGACCGGCCCTTCGCCTACGTAGAGCGGATCTTCGGCCGCTTGCAGATCGGCACGGCCTGCTACGTAGCTTTCGCGCATGGCGCCAACGACGTGGCGAACGCGGTCGGACCGGTGGCGGCCGTGGTGCAGATCGCCACCATGGGTGGCCTTCCCGAACAGGTTCCCGTACCGGGATGGATTCTCCTCCTCGGTGCGGTGGGGATCGTGATCGGGCTCGCCACCTGGGGGTACAAGGTGATCGCGACCATCGGGAGCAAGATCACGGAGCTCACGCCGACGCGCGGCTTCAGCGCCGAGTTCGGCGCTGCCACGACCGTCCTCATCGCATCGCGGCTGGGGATGCCGGTCTCCACCACCCACACTCTCGTCGGGGCCGTGATCGGCGTCGGGTTCGCCCGCGGCATGGCGGCGCTGGACCTCCGGATCATCAGGCGGATCGTCAACTCGTGGGTCGTCACCCTGCCGGCGGCGGCCCTGTTCGCGGCCCTCATCTTCGCCGGCCTCCGGGCGCTGCTGCTGTAGGCGGAGCGTGGCTCGGATCCGCATCCTCCCGGACCACGTCGCCAACCAGATCGCGGCGGGCGAGGTCGTCGAGCGTCCCGCCTCCGTCGTCAAGGAGCTGGTCGAGAACTCCCTCGATGCGGGCGCGGCCCGGGTCGAGATCGCCCTGAGAAACGGGGGCAAGACGGAGATCCGGGTCGCGGACGACGGGTGCGGGATGGAGCACCAGGACGCGCTCCTGTCGATCGACCGCCACGCGACCAGCAAGATCGACAGCGTGGATGACCTGAGGGCCGTCTCCTCCTTCGGGTTCCGGGGGGAGGCCCTTCCCTCGATCGCGGCGGTGAGCCGATTCGACCTGGAGACGGCGCCGGCAGGAGGCGAGCCGGGGACTCACATCCGCATGGCGGGGGGGCGGATCTTGAGGGTCACGGAGATCGCGAGGCGGCCCGGCACCACGGTCACCGTCCGCGCGCTGTTTCAGACGGTCCCCGCGCGGGCGAAGTTTCTGCGATCCGCCGCCGCAGAGACGCGCTCGGTGAGCAAGGAGGTGGTCCTCCTCGCTCTGGCCAACCTGGCGGTGGCCTTTCGCCTCGAGTCGAACGGAAGGGAGCTTCTCCACCTTTCACCCGCCGGTGCCACGCTCGAGCGGATCGCCGCCATCTGGGGTGCGGAGGAGGCCGCGGATCTCCTCGCCCTCGAGGCGTCGCACGAGGGAGTGCGGGTAGCCGGCCTCGTGCAGCGACCCGCCGCGGCGCGGCCGGCGCGCGGCCGGCGGTATCTGTTCGTGAACGGTCGCCCTTTCCGAGACCCGGCCCTCCTCCGCGCCGCGGACGAGGCATACCGGACGACGGTTGCGCCCGGGCTCCGGCCCTCCGTCTTTCTGTACCTCGCCGTGCCGCCGGGCGAGGTGGACGTCAACGTGCACCCGGCCAAGGCGGAAGTGCGCTTCCGTTCCCGCGAGCGGGTGGAGGAGGCGGTGAGGAAGAGCGTGCGCGAGCGGCTGGGGGAAGCGATCAGCGCGCCCTCCGTCCTGCGGGAGAGCCCCCCTCCGCCGGCTCGACGGGAGGAGACGCTAGCCCACGGGGGAGCCGCGATGCCGCCTGGGGAAGCGCCCCCACCCGCCGCGGCGGACGCCCCCGCCGATGCTCCGGAAGTGTCTTCCCAGCTCGCCCTCTTCGTCTCCCGCTCCGCCGCCGCCACCTCGAATGGGGAGAAGGCCGCTGCCGACGAGGGAGCCGGTCTCGCGGTCGAGCGACCGGACCTGTGGCAGCTCCACGGCTCTTACATCCTGGCCGCGACCCGCCAGGGCCTCCTCATCATCGACCAGCATTCGGCGCACGAGCGGGTGCTGTACGAGGAGCTGATGGCCCTCTTCGCTGGAGCCCCCGGTGCCTCGCAGCGGCTCCTGTTCCCTCTCACGCTCCGGCTCTCTCCCGCCGAGTACACCGCCGCCGAGGAACTCGCCGGTCTCCTGCGGCGCGTCGGATTCGAGATCGAGCCGTTCGGCGATCGGACGGTGATCGTCCATGCGGTTCCGAACCCGCACCCGTACTTCGACGCGGAGCGCTGCTTCCGGGAGATGATCGACGAGCTGGCGAACGGCTCTCCGCTCGTAGACTCGGCGCGCAACCAGCACGAGCGGATCGCCAAGAGCATGGCATGCAAGGGCGCGATCAAAGCCGGCCAGCAGCTCTCCGGAGCCGAGATGGAGGAGCTGTTCGACCGGCTCTTCGCCACCGAGCTTCCCGGACACGACGTACACGGTCGTCCGACGATCCTGCGCCTCACCCTCGACGAGCTCGCCCGGCGCTTCGGGCGCACGTGACGGTGGGAGCGGCCAGCCCGGACGTCCTCGCCATCGTCGGCCCCACCGGGACGGGAAAGTCCGCGGTGGCGGTGGAGGTGGCGCGCCGGATCGGGGGAGAGATCATCTCGGTGGACAGCCGGCAGGCGTACCGCGGGATGGAGATCGGCACCGTGGCGCCCACGTTGGAGGAGCGGTCCGCCGTGCGACACCACGGGGTCGCGTTCCTCGAGCCGTCCGAGCGTTACAGCGCTGGCCGCTTCGCCCGCCTGGCCCGGGGGTGGATCGCGGAGATCGAGGGGCGCGGAGCGGTGCCGATCCTCGTTGGGGGCACCGGCTTCTTCCTCGGGGCCCTCCTAGCGCCGATCTTCCGGGAGCCGGAGCTGGACGAGGCACGTCGGGAGCGGCTCCGCACCTGGCTCGCCGCTCGCCCGGTCGGCTCTCTCGCCGACTGGGTCCGGCGCATCGATGACCGCCTGGCCCGTCAGTTGGGGACGATCGACCGCCAGCGGGCAGCCCGCGCGCTGGAAGTCGCCTTCCTCACCGGGCGGCCCCTCTCGTGGTGGCACGAGTTCGCGCCGTCGCAAGAGAAACCGCTCGCGGCGCGCGTGTACGTGCTCCAGCTTCCCGCCGATGAAAACCGCCGCAGAATCGAGGACCGGGTAGCGGAGCTCCTCGAGTCGGGGTGGGAAGACGAGGTGGGGGCGCTGCTCCGGTCCGGTCACGACGAGCGCGCTCCCGGGCTCAGCGCGGTCGGGTACCGGCACGTCGTGTCCCTGGTGCGCGGCGAGCTGACCCGCACCGAGGCCATGGCGGCGATCTTCCGAGACAGCTGGCAGTACGCCCGGCGGCAGCGCACCTGGTTCCGGCATCAGCTACCCGCGGGGGCCGTCCGGCTGGACGCGCGCCAGCCGGTCGCTCAACTTGCCGAACGGATTGCCGCGGCATGGAGGGGAGACGGCGAGAGGGTGGCCGAGCATGCCACGGGGGGTCGAAGAGGATGAGAATCGGAATCACCTGCTACCCGACCTACGGGGGCTCCGGCGCGGTGGCGACCGAGCTTGGTCTCCAGCTCGCCGAAAGGGGTCACGAGATTCATTTCATCTCGTACGCCCAGCCCTTCCGGCTCCCCGGTTTCCGCGAGCGGGTCTTCTTTCACGAGGTGGAGATGCTGTCCTACCCGCTCTTCGAGCACACGCCGTACTCCCTCGCCCTCGCCGTGTCGATGCATGAGGTGGCGAGGCAGCACGAGCTCGATCTCCTGCACGTGCATTACGCGATCCCGCACGCCACGTGCGGGTGGATCGCGCGCGAAATGCTGCGGGCGGAGTCGCGCGACGTGAAGCTCGTGACCACGCTACACGGCACGGACATCACGCTGGTCGGGCAGGACCCGGCCTTCTGGTCCATCACCAAGTTCTCGATCGAACGCTCGCACGGCCTCACGGCCGTCTCCGACTATCTGCGGAGGGAGACCTACCTGGCGTTCGAGTGCTCGCGCTGCGAGATCCGTGTCATCCCGAATTTCATCGACGTGCACGTGTATGACCGCGACCGCTACCAGGGCCGCCGAAGGGCGCTGGCGCCCGGAGACGAGAAGCTGGTCATGCACATCTCGAACTTCCGCAAGGTCAAGAGAGTAGGCGATGTGGTGCGGATCTTTTCGGGGATCGCCAAATCGATCCGTGCCCGGCTCATATTCGTGGGGGACGGGCCGGAGCGCGTGTTCGCCAGGGAGATGGTTGAGTCGCTCGGACTGCGGGACCGCGTGATCTTCCTCGGCAAGCTGGAGTCCGTCGCGGAGCTGCTGGCGTCCGCCGACCTCTTCCTCCTCCCCAGCGAGCAGGAGTCCTTCGGTCTCGTGGCGCTCGAGGCGATGGCGAGCGGAGTCCCCGTTGTGGGCACGTCGGGGAGCGGCCTGGCCGAGGTGGTCGAGGATGGCATCACGGGTCACCTCCATCCCGTCGGGGCGGTGGAGGGGATGGCCGAGAGCGCCGTCGGGCTTCTCGCCGATGAGAAACGCTGGCACGCCGCATCCGTCGCCGCCCGCGCCCGCGCGGTCGAGTTGTTCTCCGCCGATCGGGTCGTGCCTCTGTACGAGGAGTACTACCGGGAGGTGCTGGCGGGCGTCCCGGTCCGCGCCGCTGATGGGACCCTTCTTTGAGTCCCGGGCAGGCCACCTTCCTCGGCATTCTCCAGGGGCTCACCGAGTTCCTTCCCGTGTCGAGCAGCGGGCATCTCGTGCTTGGACAGGCTCTGCTCGGGCTCGAGCTTCCGGGTGTCTTCTTCGAGGTGATCCTGCATCTCGGAACGCTCGTCTCCGTCGTGTGGGTCTACCGTGCACGCCTCGCCTCGCTGATCCACGGAGCGCTGACGCGCGACGCCTCGAGCTGGCGCTACGTGCTGCTCCTGCTCCTCGCTTCGGTACCCGCCGGGCTCGTCGGGGCGCTGGGCGAGAGCTTCTTCGAGGAGATCTTCGGGCAGCCACTCGTGGTCGCCGCATTCCTCCTGCTCACCGGGGCCATCGTGTGGACGATTCGCCGAACGGCACCGGCGGCCTCCGAGCCGGAGCCGAGCGCGGGCCAGGCGGTGTGGATCGGGGTCGCCCAGGCGGCGGCCATCCTCCCCGGCATCTCGCGCTCCGGGGCGACCGTCGCGGCCGGAGCGTGGCGCGGCGTGGAGGTGGTGCGGGCGGCCGAGTTCTCCTTCCTCCTATCCATCCCGGCCATCGTGGGCGCGGGCATCCTGCAGCTCGGAGAGTTCCGCACGGCGGTCGGGGCGATCCATCCCCTCTCCCTCGCGGCCGGTTTTGTGGCCGCTCTGCTCTCCGGGGTGCTGGCGATCCGGGTCTTCGTCGGGCTCCTTCGGCGTCGGCGCTTCCACCTGTTCAGCTACTACTGCTGGGCCGTGGGAGCCACGTACCTCGCCGGCGCGCTCTTCGTCCCCGGGCTCCGCTGAGCATGGGGGGAAGGGGAGCGCTCTCGCTCACCGACCTCGTGGCGGCGGCGCTGGCCGAGGACCTCGGGGACGGGGACCGGACCTCCCTGTGGACGTTGGACGCCGGCCTGAGGGGAAGTGCAGCCATCGTCGCGAAGGCGGACGGCGTCGTGGCGGGAATGGAGGCCGCGGTCGAGGCGTTCCGGCAGGCCGACCCCGATCTCGAGGCGGAGCCGCTCGCGACGGATGGGGCCCGGGTGCGCCCCTCGGACGCCATCCTCCGTGTCGGCGGGTCGCTTCGCTCCATCCTCGGCGCCGAGCGCACGGCCCTCAACTTTCTCGGCCGACTCTCCGGTGTGGCGACGCTCGCCTCCCGCTTCGTGGAGGCGGTGGCCGGGACCGGTTGCCGCATCGTCGACACGCGCAAGACCACGCCCGGCTGGCGGGCGCTCGAGAAGCGGGCCGCGGCGGCGGGCGGTGCCATCAACCACCGCTTCGGTCTGTTCGACATGGTCCTCATCAAGGAGAACCACATCCGGGCGGCCGGAGGGGTGCGGCCGGCTCTCGAGCGGGCGGCCGCCCGGGCGGCGGCCGAGGGAATCGAGGTCGAGATCGAGGTAACGAAGCTGGATGAGCTGGAGGAGGTGCTCGGCATCGGTGCCGACCGCGTCCTCCTCGATAACATGTCTCTCCCCGAGCTCCGCCGTGCCGTGCGACGCGTGCGCGCAGAGCCGGAACCGCGTCCCCTCCTAGAGGCCTCGGGAGGCGTGACTCTGGAGACCGTGCGCGCGATCGCCGAGACAGGCGTGGATCTCATCTCGGTCGGGGCGATCACGCACTCGGCTCCGGCCCTGGACCTCACCCTGCTGGTGACGGGATGACTTGGAGGTGCCGTGGCCAGGCGGGACGGCCGGACGAAGGGGGGCCGCGGGCGGCGCTTCACCTCTCCCTGCCCGTGCTGCGGTGACGCGACGCGCCGTAGCCAGGTGGGACGGGCTGACGAAGAAGGGTCTCGCCCGGCGGTGGGGGCGCACGGATGTCCATGTGTACGGGAAGATCGACTCCACGAACGCGGCCGCGAAGGATCTGGCGGAGCGCGGTGCGCCGGGCGGAACGATCGTGCTCTGCCGGGAACAGACGCAGGGGAAAGGGCAGAAGGGACGCGCGTGGCTCTCCCCTCCACGGATCGGCGTCTACCTCAGCATGGTCTTCCGGCCCAGTCGCCTCTCCAACCCGGCGCTCCTGCCGATCCTGGCCGGCCTGGGGATCGTCGGCAAGCTGGACCGGTGCTTCCCGACGCTCGAGCCCGCCATCAAGTGGCCGAACGACATCATCGTCCGGGACCGGAAGTGTGCGGGCGTGCTCGCAGAGGCGACCTGGAGCGACCGATCCTTGCGGCACCTGGTGGTAGGAGTCGGGGTGAACGTGAAGCCGCTGCCCGGGAAAGTGCCGGCGACCATCCGGAAGGGTGCGATCTCGATCGAGGAAGCGCTCGGACGGGAGGTTCGGCTCGCCGCGGTGGCCGAGGCCGTGGTCCAAGGGCTCGAGGCAGAGCTGGCGAGCCCGGCCGAGCGTCTGTCGCCGGCGCTTCTCGAGACGCTGGACCGCTACGACTGGCTGCGGGACCGCCGGGCCCGTGTCTTCACTCCGGGCGACGAGGTGGGCGTGTCCGGAATCTGTGTCGGCATCGCGCCGGACGGCGCGCTCCTCTTCCGCCCCGACCGCGGGGCGCTCAGGCGGGTGAAAAGCGCGCACGTGGAGGCGGAGCGATGAGGCGAGCGGGCTCCGCCGCAGCGACGTACACGCGGCCGCGCGAGGAGAACGTCGGGCACGGAGGCGGCGAGCCGCCGAAGGAGCGCGCGATGATCCTCGTAGTGGACATCGGGAACACGGAGACGGTGCTGGGCGTCTACCGAGGGCTCGAGGCGCTTCGCTGCTGGCGTCTCGCCACGGATCGCCACCGCACCGGCGATGAGCTGGCGCTCGTCGTGGAATCCTTGCTCCGGCGCGCCTGTTCCGACAGCGATGGGCCGATCCGCCGGGCGCTGATCGCGTCCGTAGTGCCGGTGATGGACCGGCTGTGGGAGCACGCCCTCGGCGTGCTCGAGATTCCCCTCCTCCGCATCGATGGAAGCACGCCGTTGCCCGTCCGGCTGGACGTGGAGGACCCGGCGTCCGTCGGGGCGGACCGCATCGCGAACACTCTCGCCGCGAAGGAGCTGTACGCCCGCAACACGGTCGTCGTCGACCTCGGCACGGCGACCACGTTCGACTGCATCACGGCGGACGGCGTCTTCCTCGGGGGCGTGATCGCCCCCGGACCGCGGGCCGGGATCGACCGCTTGGCGCAGGTTGCGACCCACCTCCCTTCCGTGCAGATCCGCGTGCCCGAGAAGGTCATCGGCCGGCGGACCGTGAGCTGCCTCGACTCGGGCGTCTTCTACTCGATCGTGGATGCGATAGACGGCATCGTGAGCCGCATCCTCGAGGAGTGGAAGCCGGCCGATCCGCTCGTCATCGCCACCGGCGGCCTGGCCGACCTGGTGGCCCCTCACTGCCGCACCGTGCACCGCGTCGAGCCGTTCCTCACCCTGACCGGCCTGGCGTGCGCGGACCGGCATCTCCATCCGGAGGGCCGATAGGCAAGAGAAAGCGGCGGCGCTCGATAGGAGCACCGCCGGGTTGGGGCCGTCTCGACCGTGCGGCGGCCAAACAGGAGGCGGCCCGAGAGGTTCCGGGCCGCCGACGTCTCGCCTCTTACTTCACCCGCCGCAGCCGGGACCGCACCTCCTCCGCCTTCTTCGGACTGATCAGCCTCAGGATCAAGTACCCGAAGAGAAGCACCAGGGCGACCTTGATGGCCAGAGCGATCAGAGGGATGAGGAGCCCGAAGATCGCGCTGATCACCATCATGCCGAGAAGACCGATCACGACGAGGGACAGGATCGAGCGAATCATCATGACCTCCACTTTTGCTACGCGCCGCCGCGCGGTCCGGGGCAATCGAGAATCCCGGCCACAGCCGGAGTCTAGCTTCGCCTTCCGCTCCAGTCTACGGGCCGGGGCCGCTCCGGGTTTCACGGCGTCGGGCGGGGGGCCGAGGCCGCGGGCCTGCCCTGCCCGCCGCGGACTCGGGCGCGGCGGTGGGGCTGCGCTCCGGGCGGGCTGGCGAGCGGCCTCCGCGCCACGAACTGGCGGCCAAACGGCCTCCGGCACCGCGCGGATCCCTCCCGGCCGGAGAGATCAGCAAGGCCGACGTCCGAACACGGTCCGCCACATCTGATTTAGAATCTTATTGTTACGATATGGTAACGCCCATGCTGCCCAGCGGTCGGCCGCGGGGTTGACATTCCCGCACGGAGCCCTATCTTGCGGGCGCTGTTAGCACTCGTTATGGGAGAGTGCTAGCGGCTGCGGCTTTCGAAACACGCCCGAGCTACACCACCTAAGGTAGGAGGACGTGAGATATGGCCACCGCTGAGAAGACGAAGGTCAAGATCCACCCCCTGGCCGACCGGATCGTCGTCGAACCCATCGAGGAGACCGAGGAGATGCGCGGCGGTCTCTACATCCCGGACACGGCCAAAGAGAAGCCCCAGCAGGGGAAGGTCATCGCGGTAGGCCCCGGCCGGCGCACAGACGACGGAGAGCTGATCCCCGTCGAGCTCAAGATCGGCGACCGCGTGCTGTACGGGAAGTATTCCGGCACCGAGGTGTCGCTCGACGGTACCGAATTGCTGATCGTCAAGGAGAGCGACGTCCTGGCGGTGATCGGCTGAGCCGTGGGGTCGCCTTCGACTCGGCGGTCGTCCAGCCGCGACGCCTGATCGAGCGATGACGTGAACGCGTACGAGCCGCGAGGCTAAACCGAAGACAGGAGACAGAAGCGATGGCGAAGGATCTGGAATTCGATACCGCCGCACGCAACCGCCTCAAGATCGGGGTGGACAAGCTGGCGCAGGCGGTGAAGGTGACGCTCGGCCCGAAGGGGCGGAACGTCGTGATCGAGAAGAAGTTCGGCGGTCCGACCGTCACCAAGGACGGCGTCACCGTTGCGAAGGAGATCGAGCTCGAGGATCCGGTCGAGGATCTCGGCGCCAAGATGGTCAAGGAAGTCGCCACCAAGACGTCCGATGCGGCGGGTGACGGCACGACGACGGCCACCGTACTGGCCCAGTCCATCTTCCGCGAGGGCCTCAAGAGCGTCACGGCCGGGGTCAACCCGATGGCGCTGAAGCGCGGGATCGAGGTGGCCGTAGAGAAGGTCGTGGAGCAGCTAGCCGAGATCTCCGTCGAGACGACCGGCAAGAAGGAGATCGCCCAGGTCGCGACAATCTCGGCGAACAACGACCCGCAGATCGGCGACCTCATCGCGGACGCGATGGAGAAGGTGGGGAAGGACGGCGTGATCACGGTCGAGGAGGCGAAGGGTCTCGAGACGACGCTGGAGACGGTAGACGGGATGCAGTTCGACCGCGGCTATCTCTCCCCGTACTTCGTGACGGATCCGGAGAAGATGGAGGTCACGCTCGAGGAGCCTCTGATCCTGATCCACGACAAGAAGATCTCCTCCATGAAGGATCTCCTCCCGATCCTCGAGAAGGTCGCTCAGATGGGCAAGCCGATGCTCATCATCGCGGAGGACGTGGAGGGCGAGGCGCTCGCCACGCTGGTGGTCAACAAGCTGCGCGGCACCCTCAAGGTCGCGGCGGTCAAGGCTCCCGGCTTCGGCGATCGGCGCAAGCAGATGCTACAGGACATCGCGATCCTCACCGGTGGTCAGGTCATCAGCGAGGAGCTCGGCTTCAAGCTCGAGAACGTCGTGGTGAGCGACCTCGGGAGCGCGAAGCGCATCGTGATCGACAAGGACGACACGACGATCGTCGACGGAGCCGGCGATCCAGACAAGATCAAGGGCCGGATCAACGAGATCCGCGTCGCGATCGACAAGTCCACCTCCGACTACGACACCGAGAAGCTGCAGGAACGGCTCGCCAAGCTGGCCGGCGGCGTGGCGGTGATCAATGTCGGGGCGGCCACCGAGACCGAGATGAAGGAGAAGAAGGCTCGCGTGGAGGACGCGTTGCACGCCACGCGTGCCGCGGTCGAGGAGGGCATCGTGCCGGGCGGCGGCGTGTCGCTGGTGTGGTGCCAGCCCGCCCTGGATGAGATCAAGCGCAAGGACAGCGATGAGCTGATCGGCGTGAAGATCGTCCGCCGGGCGCTCGAGGAACCGCTCCGTCAGATCGCGCAGAACGCGGGCGCCGAGGGCTCGATCGTCGTCGAGCGCGTGCGTGAGAAGAAGGAGCTCAACTACGGCTTCAACGCCGCGACGGACAAGTTCGAGAACCTGGTGAAGGCCGGCGTCATTGACCCGACGAAGGTCACTCGTACGGCGCTGCAGAACGCCGCCTCCATCGCGGGTCTGCTGCTCACGACCGAGGCCGTGGTGGTCGAGCACCCCGAGGAGGAGAAGACGCCCGCCATGCCCGGCGGCGGCATGGGCGGGATGTATTAGACGCCCGACGCACCTCGAGGGGCCGGCACAGGTCTCTCCGCGATCTCGAACCTCGCTTCGCGAGCCAGGATCGCTCCGAGACCCGCGCCGGGCCCCGAGAGGGTCCGAACGAGTCACTCTACGAGGGGCCCGGCCGAGCGCCGGGCCTTTCTGTTTGGCCAGCTCTGTTGCGGCTGTGTTGACGGCAGCTCGCAACCTCCCGACGTCATGCCGCCGAGAGGCACACTTCTCGACCAGGTGCACCGGGAGATCCGGGCCCGCCATCTGAGCCTTCGCACAGAAGAAGCGTACGTGAGTTGGATCCGCCGCTTCGTGCGGTTCCACGGTGAACGGCATCCTGGTCAGATGGGCGCGTCCGAGATCCGCGCGTTCCTCACCTACCTCGCCGCGCGCCGCCGCGTGGCGGCCTCCACACAGAACCAGGCGGCGAGCGCCCTCCTCTTCCTCTATCGGGAGGTCCTCGGCATCGAGGTCGAGTACCCGAGCCGCATCGTACGGGCCAAAACGCCCAAGCGCCTGCCTGTCGTGCTCACCTCACAGGAGATACTACGGGGAGCAGAAAATAGGTTGCATGGCGGCGTAGCGAACGTGTTTCTCG
>JBHIAV010000024.1:0-43608 GCA_046758745.1 Gemmatimonadota bacterium | reverse complement strand
AGGGCGCGCGCCTCATGGTTGGTCGGCTCGCGACACAGGGCCCGCTCCAGCCACGCCCGGGCCCTTCGCTTCTCGCCCTGACGGTACAGCGAGTACGCCAGCTCCGCCGCCGCGTCGGCGGACCGGCGATCGGCCCGCACGGCCCGCTCGAAGAAGCGGCGCGCGTGCGCATCCAAGCCCTCATGGGAGAGGGCCCGACCGATCGAGAGTAGCAGCTCCACGTCATCCTGGAAGCCGAGCTCGAGCAGGCGCTCGAAGATGCGGAAGGCTCGCCCACGCTCCCCGAACTTCAGGAGAACCTCTCCGAGGCCGACGAGCGCGTCCTCGTGATCCGGCTCCAGGGCCAGGGCGCGCTCGAAGGAGCGCCTGGCCCATGCGTACTGCTCGCGCGCCAGCTCCGCGTAACCGACGGAGACCCGCAGCTCGGCGGACTCCGGGTACACGGCGAGGCCCTGCTCCAGAATGGAAAGGGCGCCATCGTAGTCCCCCGCCTCATACAGACGCTCGGCTGCCCTGTCGTACTCGTCGGAACCCCAGAAACCGGTGTTCATCGGATGCACTACCTCCTCTCGAAAAGATAGGCGCTGTCCGACAGGCGATTCTCCCGGCCATCGTTTACCGCGTAGCGTGCCCCGCTCCACAGGGCGGCACCGCCGGCTTCGCCCCGCTTGTTCACGGCGTACAGGCTCACGTTGAAGTTCGGACGACCCGCCGCGTCCAGAAGTCGTCTTTCGACCGTCCAGGTCACGATCCGACGCAGGGTGGTCAGACAGGCATCCGTCGGGTGCGCCCCCCGGCGCATCTCCTCCACGATCAGATGTCCTCCCACGGTCTTGATGACGGCTTCGCCCCGCCCCGTCGCCCCGGCCGCCCCGACGTCGTTGTCGGCGCAGCAACCGCAGCCCGGCAGGGGGCTGTCGCCCACCCTGCCGGGGACCTTGAAGAAGAGGCCGCTCGTCGTCGTGACGGCCGATAGGTCGCCGTTCGCATCCACGGCGGTGCAGTGGATGGTACCCCACGGTCGCACGCCATCGTGAGACTCGAGCATCCCCACCGCCTCCTCCCCG
This sequence comes from Gemmatimonadota bacterium, assembly GCA_046758745.1. Lineage (GTDB taxonomy): Bacteria > Gemmatimonadota > Gemmatimonadetes > Palauibacterales > Palauibacteraceae > JBHIAV01. The sequence goes on along the minus strand of JBHIAV010000024.1, from coordinate 42,541 downwards.
TTCGGAGCGAGAGCCCCCGGTCCGCCCGGGTCGCGGAAGCTCTCGATCGGTTCGCCGGACTGGGCCGGCGTCAGGTAGTCGTCCTCCTCGCTCAGGTCGGCGCGCCATTCCAGCCAGGTCCGACGGGAGGCCTCGGTCAAGAGCTCCGTGCGCGGGAATCCCATCTGCCGCGCGAAGCGGGCGGCCCCCTCGCCCACCAGCAGCACGTGGTCCGTGTACCGCATCACCGCCACGGCCACGCGCGAGGGATGCCTGTAGCCCTCGAGGGCGGCCACCGCGCCCGCACCGCGCGTGGGACCGTGCCACACCTGGCTGTCCAGCTGGACCACCCCCTCGGCGTTCGGGAGGCCGCCGTACCCGACCGTGCGATCCTCGGGGTCTCCCTCCACCAGGTTCACACCGCTCACCACGGCCTCGAGGGTATCGGCACCGTCCATGAGCAGCTCCATCGCGCGTGCCGTCGCCGCGAGGCCGTTGCCGCTTGCGATGACGACGGGACGCACGGACGACCCGTCCCTGATCCAGGGTCCCGTGGCTGCCGGCGCCGGGCGCATGATTGCGCCCGCGGCGAGCCCCGGCGCGAGGGTACCGGCTCCCGCGACCAGCCCGGCACGGGTGAGGAACTCGCGACGGCTCGGTCTGCTCATGCGGCTCTCCTCGCTCGATGGACCCGTGCCCTCAACCATCACCCGTTACGGGTGTCTCCTTTCCGAGGCGCGGGCGTGTCCCGCGGAGCTCCAGCCGCGTGACCCGCCGCTCTTCCGTCTCCAGCACCTCCAGCTCCGCATCGCCGAGCCGGACTCGTTCTCCCGCTTCCGGGATGCGGCCCAGCTGACCGATCACGTAGCCGGCCACGGTGTCGTAGCCCTCCTCCACCGCCGGCAGATCGAACTCGGCCAGCAGGTCGGCGAGGTCCGCGCCCCCGTCCACCAAGACGCGTCCATCCGGGAGGAAAGTGATGTCCGCCTGCGGCACATCGTGTTCGTCGTAGATGTCTCCCACGATCTCTTCCAGCAGGTCCTCGAGCGTGACGATCCCGTCCGTACCACCGAACTCATCGACGACCACGGCCAGATGGACCTTGTGGTGGCGCAGCTCGGCGAGAAGATCGTCCACCGGCTTGGTGTCGGGAACGAAATACGGCTCCCGCGCGACACTCCTGAGGTCGAATCCGCCCGGCTCCGGCCGCCTCAACCATCCGAGCAGATCCTTCACGAGCACGATGCCGGAGATGTCGTCGATCGATCCCCGGTGCACCGGGAGGCGCGAAAAGCCGGACTCGGCGGCTACCCGCAGCACCTCATCCAGCCCGGCGCTCTCCGGTACGGCCACGATGTCCGGGCGCGGCGTCATGACTTCGCGGGCCACCGTACGGGTGAGCTCGAAGACGCCGTGAATCATCGCCTCCTCGTCGCGCTCCACGACGCCTCTGAGGCGGCTGTGGCGGAGGAGCATCTGGATCTCCTCCGGGCTATGTGCCCGCTCGTCCAACCCCGCCCGGCTCAGGCCCACGCCGCGCAGCACCAGGCTGGCGGCTCCGTTCAGGATCCACAGGAAGGGAGCGGCAACGATGTTGAAGAGATTGAGCGGGACCGCCAGGAAGCGGCTCATCCCCTCCGGGCGCATGATGGCCAGCGACTTCGGCGCGAGCTCGCCGAGCACGATGTGCAGGAACGCGATGAAGCTGAACGCGATGACCACTGCCGCGGCGTGGGTCATGATCGTCGACCACGGCGGTGGGAAGGCTACGAAGAGATCCTCGATCGTGCCTGCCACGACCGGTTCCCCGATCCACCCGAGGCCGAGGGAGGCGAGGGTGATTCCGAGCTGAGTACCGGAGATCGAGCGGTCCAGACCGGCCTGTGCCACCTCGACCGCTCGGGCGAGACGGTCGCCCTGTTCGACTCGCTCTTGGATCCGCGTCCGGCGGACCGCCACGAGAGCGAACTCGGCAGCCACGAAGAAGGCGTTCGCCCCGACGAGGAGCGCCACGAGGGCCAGCTTGGCCAGGGTGGAGCCATCCATCAGTGTGAGAGTTCCGGAGAGGCAAGAGCGCTTCCAAGCCGCGAGGCGTCCGGGAGGGGATCGGGATCCGGCCGTCGCTCATCGCCGGGTGAGGCGCGCGCGCTCCGCGCGCGACGGCGCGAGGACGTCGCGACCGGCCGGGGCGAGATTCGATTCAGGCTACGCTGACCTCGTCAGTCTGCTGGCTGCCGCCCGTCTCCGCTGGCTTGGCACGGGCGTCGGTCGGACCGTGCGGGATCGCGGGCTGGCAGTACCGGTGACCGATTTGCTTCAGCTGATCCAGCTCGCCATGCGTCAGCGCGGGATAGCGCTCCGCCAGGTACTGGACCGTATCCGACATCCACTCCGTTCTCTGGTCCGTCTCGGCGTCCAGCACCCCGCATCGCATGATATGGCTGAAGAGCTCGTCGCGCGCCTTCTCCAGCGCAGTCGGTTCGTACTTTCCTCGCGGCAAAGATTCCCTCCTATCCAAATGCTCCACTCCTCGGCCCCGCAGGGCCATCCCGGCCAGTGTTCGATCAGGCGTTGTGCAAAGACCGCGGCCCGCCCCCGAACGCTTCCGGAGCGGACCGTCCCGCATGAAAGACGCACGCGATCGCGCGTGTATCGTCGGCGCGAATATACCCGAACGCACCACGGGGCGCAAAGAAACAGGCGATGAAAGGGGACAAGGGAGCTACGGTGCAGCCTCCGTCGTCAGCTCCTCGACGATCGCCCAAGCGAGCAGCGGGATCATGATCTCATGGTGCCCGGTGATGTGGAATCCCCTTCCCCCGCCCGTGCGCGCGGGTCGCTCGAGCACGTTCACGCGCGGCCTGTAGTGGCGGATCATGTCGAAGTAGTGACCTTGTCCCGGCGCCGGCCGACCGGCACCCGGGTGAGCTCGCGGAGATCGAAGTCGCGTCCGTCCGCCTTCCCGCTCACCGGATATGCGTATCCGCGTCCTCGCGGACCGGCCCCCCGCCCACGCCCGGCGACGGCTCCGCGGCTCCCACGCACGTCTCTCGCCCACCGCTCGGCGCCTCCACGGCGTCCGGGAGTCTCTCCTCGACGTCCGAGGCGGGGACGATCAACTCCGCTTCCCTTCCGGGCTCGTATTCGGTGAGGTACATCCTCAGCTTCCCCACCTTCATGCGTGCCTTGAGCTGAACGATCACCCGACGCTCGTCGTCGGTGAGGAAGAGCTCGGCCCGCCCTCCTTCCGCGAACATCCCGCTCGTCTTGATGATCGGCCGCACCACGATCGTCTCGAAGCGGCCCGCTGGCACGCGAATCTTCTCGCGCCGCAGCACCTCGATCACCACCGGGTTGCCCTTCTCCTCGAAGTAGCGCTCGAAGCGGTACCTCTCCCCGACCTCGAGGGGAAGCAACCTCGCCAGATACAGGTACGCGATCTCGTCGAGCGCTCCCGCCGGCATCTCCATGTTCGTGTGATCGGACGAGGGACGGTACTCCCCGGTATCCTCATCCAGGTAGAATCGGGTGTACGTCCCGGCCTCCTGGTCCAGGATGTATCGCCGGTCGCGCCGGTAGCCTCCCTGCCGGAGCCGCTGGTCGAAGCGGAGCGAGCGGAGCGGCTCGGGCGCCACCCAGCTCACCTGCCGGTCGTCGATCTTGTAGAAGAAGAGTCCGCCCTTCAGCTCGAAGGCGAGTCGGTACGCCGGGGTCCCGGCCAGCGTGTCGATCGCCTCCACCGCGAGCCTTCCCTCCCCGACGCGAATGGGGCCGAAGGTGACCGAGTAGGTGGCCAGCTCCCCCACGGGAAAGCGCCATGGAGCGGGCTCGGCACCCTCCGGCCAGGTCGGCGAGCGCCCTCCGGCGACGGGCAAGGAATCCTCCTCGTTCAACGACGGCCCCGGGGACACGGCCAGCTCCTGCGGCACGCCCGCGAGGAGCGCCGGGGCACTTCGGAGTCGGGGGAGCGCCGTCGGCGCGAGGAGCGCTCCGGCGACCGTCGCCGAGACGACGGCCCGCGCGAGCCGGCTCGGGTGGCCGGTCATCCTCTCTTCATCCCCTCAGCTCGAGGGCGGCCCGAGCGAGGCGCCGGACGCGGGCGTCCCGGGTGGCGCGGGCCAGCGACCGAAGCTCAGCCACGGGCCGGAAGCGACTCCCCCGGTAGCGCCGCTCGTAGCTCACCGGGCACTCCACCACCTCGATCTTTCGCGCGTGCTGGCAGGCGGCGAGGAGCAGCTCGGTGTTCGCGGCCCACCCGTCATGTCTGAGGAGGGGCTCGCCGGCCGGTATCGCATCCAGCGCCCGCTTCAGCGCCACGAGACGGTAGAGCCGGAAGCCGCACACGGGGTCGGCGCCCCGGGCCGGAAGGGGGAGGCGCCGGGCGATGAGCCGCGCTCCGACACGGGCGAGCCGCACGGCCCGGGGAGCGCGCCGGAGGCCCACCGGCCGTGCCAGCACCAGATCGGCCCCGCCCTGGAAGCGCCGCACCATATCGGGGATCGCCTCCGGAGCGTCCGTGAAGTCGGCCTGCAGGGTGAGGATGGCATCACGCCGGGGGTACTCCGATCGCCGTACGGCCTCCCGGATCAGGCGCTCGAGGGAGGCCGCGTATCCCCTCCGCCCCTCGTGCGTGATCACGGTGAGCGGGAGGACGCGCCGATACGGCTCGAGCACCTCGGCGGTACGGTCCGTCGAGGCGTCATCCACCGCGAGGATGCGGAAGTCCCGGCCCAGCTCGGTGAGGATTCCGCGGATCTTCCACATCAGCACCCCGACGGTGTGCTGCTCGTCATGCACGGGAAGCGCGACGTAGATCAAGCGATTCCGTCCTCTCTCGAGCTCGGCCGCCCGCGGCGCTGCACGGGGCATCCCGGCGAGCCGTCACCGTTCGTGCTTCGCGTGTTCCTACAGCGGCCGCTCCCGGCGGCCGACTTCCAGCGACGGTGGAACCAGAAGTACTGCTCCGGACGCCGGCGCACCTGCCGCTCCAGACACCCCACCCATCGGGCGGTGAGCTCCCGCACGGCCCCCGGGCCGTCCGGCGGAATCTCCACCGGCTCCACGACGGCCCGGTACCCGTCGGCCTCCCGCACCAGGGCCCCGAAGAGAAGCGGCACCCGGTGCGCCAGTGCCAGCCGCGCAGGGCCCCGGAAGGTCGACGCGTCGCGTCCGAGGAAGGTAACGAACACACCCCGTGAGCGGGCATCCTGGTCCGCCACCAGCGCGATCGAACGGCCCTCGGACAGCGCCCGCGGTACCCCGCGCGCGACGTCTTCCATGTACAGCTGGGGAACGCCCGCCCCGGCGCGAAGCGCCGCGAGGTGACGATCGAAACGCCGGTTCCGCTGTCGCTTCACCACCGCCGCCAATGGGACCCCGGCGCTCGCCAGGAAAGCGCCCGCCAGCTCCCAGTTCCCGATGTGCCCGGTCACGATGATCGCTCCGCGACCCGACGGAACGCAGCTTCGATACGTGGCCATCGCCTCGGAGCCGCCGGCCGTGCATGACCGAAGCCGGACGGGGTCGAACCGCCCGAGTCGGGCGATCGCGCTCGTCTCCCGCCCGAAATGCACATAGCAGGCTCGCGCGGTCTCTCGCACCCAGCCCGGAGAGCGCTCCGGAAAGGCCGCGGCGATCTGTGCCTCGACGACGTGGCGGCGAAAGCGCAGCGGGGCGTAGGCCAGCCTTCCGAGCGTCGACCCGATCGCGTGGGCCGCTTCTTCCGGGAGAGCCGACAGCACCCCCTCGAGGGCTCTCGCGCCAACGTATTCGGCCAGGTACCGCACGGCTACCGGGCCGTTCCCGAGCCTCGCGCGCTCCACCTCAACGGAGCATCTCATAGTTCCGGTGCTCGAAGAGACGCCGTCCGGTCCGCGCCTCGATGGCGTCGGATATCCGCACCTTCAAGGTCTTGAGATCCAGCGGCGGCCCGAGGGTCGTCTGAGGATCGAAGCGCCACTCGTGAGCGGCGAGCCACTCCCGGGCGGAGGCGGGGTGCGTGCCGTCGAAGCGGCGCAGGCCCGAATAGCGCCGGAACCGAAAGGGCTCGTTCTCTCCTTCCTCGGCGGCGACGGAGCGGGCGAAGAGGCGCTTCTTCCGCTGCAGGCCGTCGGCGGACTTCAGGTATCCATAGTGAAAGATTCGGGCTCCGGAGCGGATCACCCGCGGCCTTCTCTCCTCCGCGCCGATACGGAAGCCCTGCGCATCCCGCACCGACCTCACCCCGCTGCTCCGCCGCACGATCCGCACCTCCCGGCGGTAACGGCGACGCCCCCAGAGCACCCACTCCGGCGAGCCTTCGAAGTGCAGGTAGTGGAAGAGCAGGCCCTCCGCTCGCGCGTCGGCGGCCGCCCGAACGAGGGCGGAGCGGATCGCCGGGTAGTCATCCTCGTGGAGCACCTCGTCCGCCTGCAGGTACACCGCCCAGTCGTGACGGCAGGCATCCATGGCGCGGTTGGTCTCGGCCGAGAGCTCCCGCATCCAGCTACCGTATCCCTCCGGCCATTCTCGCTCCAGCACCCGCACCCGGCGGTCCGCAATGGCGCGCACGACATCCAGCGTACGGTCGGCGGAGCGGCCGACGTTCACCACGACCTCCTCGCACAGCGGGAGCACGGAGCGGATCGACGCCTGTATGGGGTAGTCCAGCAGCTCCGCGTTCTTCACGATCGAGAAGGCGGAAAGGGGTGGGAGGGGCGTGCTCATCGGGCGGCAAGCTAGGTGGCGCGTGCGCACCGAACAACGTGGGCGTCGAGCCATCGCGCCGTGCGGCGGTTTTTCGCAGTTTGGCTGAGATGCGGATCCAGCTCCCGGATGACCTTGCCGGCCGCTACGTGATACGCCGGAGCGACCGCTCGGCCGCCATCGTTCGGGCCGATTTCGCCGACGCGTTCGACCGCGCCGGTCTCATCGAGTGCGCGGATGCGCGGACGCACGCCTACCGCCTGGAAGGCCTCAGCCTGGTCGGCGGGCGAACGCGCGCGGGGATCGTCCCGGCCGGCGCCCTCGGAGAGGCCGTGGTCCGCCCCTACCGACGCGGCGGCCTCGCCCGGCGCCTCACCAGGGACCGGTACTTCCTGGGACGGCGGGCCTTCGACGAGCTCATCCTGACGGAGCGACTTCGCCTGCTCGGCGTCCCGGTGCCGGAAGCGCTGGCCGCCGTGCACTCCCCCTGCCGCCCGGGCTACCGGGCGTGTCTCGTGACGCGGCGACTGCTCGGGTCCGAGCCGGCCGCCCAGGTGCTCCGGCAGTCGAGACCCGGCGAGTGCCGGACGTGGATGGAACAGATCGGGAAGAGCGTGCGTCTCCTGCACGAGGCGGGGGGATGGCACGCCGACCTGAACGCCAACAACATCCTCCTCGCTCCCGCACGGGCCGGCGTCCCGGCTATCCTCGTCGACTTCGACCGCGGGCGTCTCTTTGCGGCGCCACTCTCGCACAGACGCGCGCGCCGGAACCTGAGGCGGCTTCGTCGCTCCCTGAAGAAGCTGCGCCTCCTCGAGGCCCTTCGCTCGTGGCCCGCCTTCGAGCAGGGATACTCGGCGGAGCGCGCACCCGAGCCGGCCGCCTAGGGTCGAGGCGCCGCGCCGGCCGCCTGGGAGGGAGCCCCCGACCGACGTCTGTCGACAACCGGCCGTCCTCACACCGCGGGCGCGCGGGCTCCCCGCATGAACTGGAGCTCGTACAGCCGCCGGTACACCCCGCCCCTGGCGAGCAGCTCTGCATGCGTGCCGCTGTCGACGACGCGGCCTTCGTCCAGCACCAGGATGCGATCCGCTCCGAGCACCGTGGAGAGGCGGTGGGCGATCACGAACACCGTTCTGCCGCGCAGCAGGCGCTCCAGCGCCTCCTGAATGAACCGCTCCGACCCGCTGTCCAGAGCCGAGGTGGCCTCGTCGAGGATGAGGATCGGCGGATCCCGCAGGATGGCCCGCGCCAACCCGACGCGCTGGCGCTCCCCCCCGGAGAGGCGCACCCCGCGCTCCCCGAGCGGCGTGTCGTAGCCGAGCGGCAGCTCTCGCACGAACTCGTCCGCGTGGGCGGCGCGCGCCGCCGCCCTGACCTCCTCATCGCTCCACCGCCTCCGGTCGCCGTACGCGATGTTGGCGCGCACTGTGTCGTGGAAGATCACCGTCTCCTGACTCACGATGCCGAAGTGCGCCCGGAGTGAACGGAGCGAGAACTCCCCGAGATCCGTGCCGTCCAGGGTGATTCGTCCCCGGGTCGGCTCCATGAACCTGGGGAGGAGGTCGACCAGCGTGCTCTTTCCCGCACCCGAAGGCCCCACCAGGGCGACCACCTCCCCCCGACGCACCGCGATGTTCAGCTCCCGCAGCACGGGCCGCCCCGGCTCGTACTCGAACCACACATCCTCGAAGCGGATCTCCCCCTCGAAGCGCTCGAGCCGTCGGCCACGCCCGTCCTGGAGTGGCTCCGGCGTCGCGTCCAGCACCTCGAAGAAGCGATCGGCGGCCGCCAGGGCGACCTGCGCCTTCGTCGGAAACTCGGCCAGTGACTTCACTGGCGAGATGAAACGGAGAGCGATCGTGATGAACGCGAGGAACTGCGCGGGGCTCATCGCACCGCTGTTGAGGACCAGGGCCGCCCCGATCCACATCAGGGCGAGGCCCACGAACGCCGAGAGGACCTCGGAGAGCGGCGATGCGAGCTGCTTGATCGCCTCCGTGCGCACCAGGTCGCGCAGGTAGTGGCCGGAACGCTCCTCGAAGCGCCGCCGCTCGTATTCCTCGGCCCCGAAAGCCTTGACGAGCCGGATCCCGCTCACCGTCTCCTGGAGCACGCTCAGCAGCTCACCCTGGTGGTCGAAGGCACGCCGAAAGCCCCGGCGCAGCCGGCCCATCAGGGGACGCAGAGCGCCGACGAGGAGCGGCGCGAGGACGAGAGCGAGGAGGGTGAGCCGCCAGGAGAGGGCGACCAGGGCCACCAGGTACGCCGCCACCGTGACCACGTGCTTGAGCGCGTCGGAGAGGGCATAGCTCACCACCCACTTGGCCTGCCGAGTGTCGGTGAGGACCCTGGCGAGGAGCTGACCCGCCTTCTCGCGTCCGAAATAGGTGAGGGGCAGCCCCTGAAGGTGGGCGTATACGCCGTCGCGCATGTCCCGCTCGACACGCTCCTGCACCATGACCCCGAACAGCCTGGCCACGTACAGGGTCAGGTTCTTCAGGAAGATCGCGACGAGGACCACGATGCAGATGTTCCGCAGCGTGGCGAGCGGCGTGGTCCCCCCGATCCACTGCCCGACCAGCAGCTCGATGACGCGCTCGGCCGCGTTCGTCGGCCCGGCCGGGAGGGGGCTCGCCTCGAAGAGCGAATTGAGGAAGGGGATGAGGAGGACGAGGCTGAAGGCGTCCAGCAGCGCCGATAGGAGCATCGCGACGAGGCTCAGTCCGAAGAGCCCCGCGTACGGGCGGAGGTAGCGTGCGAGGCGGAGGAAGGCGCGGCGGCGCGCCGGCTCGCCTTCGGCCACGGCTATCTCGGGGTGAGCAACGCGACGGGGAGCACCATCTCTTCCGGGCTCACCCCCCCATGTAGGAAGCTGTCTCGGTATCGGCTCTGGTACTCCCGCAGCTTCGTCGGATAGACGAAGAAGTAATCTTCACGACACAGGAGAAATCTGGTCTGCAGACCTCTCTCGGGGAGCCGGAGCTCTCCTGCATCGGCGGTGGCCAGTACGGCCGCCGGGTTCTCTACCCGCAGGTCCGACCCGAACTTGTAGCGTAGGTTGGCGGTGGCATCACGCTTCGCGAAGACGGTGACGGGACGGTTGCAGTGGATCGAGCCGTGGTCCGTCGTGAACAGTACCGGAACACCGCGACGGGCCGCCTCTTCGACGGCGCGGTGGGCGGCGGACCGCTCGAACCAGCTCACCGTGAGGGAGCGCAGCGCCCTCTCATCGCGCGCCACCTCCCACAGGAGGTTCGACTCGCTCCGGCCGTGTGTGAGGAGATCGACGAAGCCGAACACGAGGGCGATGACGGACGGTTCGGCGAGGTAGCCCGCAAGACGCGTCATCATCGCCTCTCCCTCCGGACCGGAGAACACCTTCTCGTAGTGGGTTTGAAGCGGGCGGCCGGCGAGCTCGGCCACGTGCGCCTTGAAGAGCTCATCCTCGAAGGAGTTGTATCCCTGACGCTCGCCGGACTCCAGCCACCCCGGCCTTCTCTCCTCCAGCTCATCCGGGAACAGGCCGCTGAAGATCGCGTTGCGCGCGAACGGCGTGGCGGTGGGCAGGATCGAAGCGTACAGGGCTTCTTCAACATCGAACAGGTCGGTGAGCAGCGGCCGGATAGCCCGCCACTGGTCGAGCCGCATGCAGTCGAGCACGATCAGCAGGGCGGATCGCTCGGCAGAGAGGAGCGGCCGGAAGAAGCGCGGCAGAACGTCGACCGAGAGGGTGGGTCCGTGCTCGCCCCCTTCGTATACCCATTCGGCGTACCGTCCGGTCACCAGGTCCCCGTACGCGCGCCGAAGATCGACCTTGAGGGCTCCGAGGATCTCGCGCAGCCCCTCCTCTCCCGCTTCCTCGAGGCGGAGCTCCCAGTCCACCATCTCGGCGTACAGTGCGGCCCAGTCCTCCCACTTGGAGGCCCGACCCAGCTCCTCGCGCAGCTCGCCGAAGCGGCGGGTGAACTCCCGGGAGATCTGCTGGCGCCGGAGGGCCGGGCCGGCGAGGAGTCGCGTGACGACGGAGAGGACCTGTCTCGGGCTCGTCGGCTTCACGATGTAGTCATCCGCCCGCCGCCCGATCGCCTCCTGCAACGTGGAGTCCGCCTCGCTCTTCGTCACCATGACGACGGGGAGCTGGAGCGCCCGCCCGCGGAGCTCGGCTAGCACTTCGATCCCCGACCGACCAGGCATTTGCTCGTCGAGCAGGACGAGGTCGTAGCTCTCCCGCTCGAGGAGATCGAGGGCGTCGTCGCCGTTCATGATCGCGTCGACGCGATATCCTTCCTGCTCCAGGAGCATAACGTGCGGCTTGAGAAGATCGACCTCGTCGTCCACCCAGAGGATCCGGCCGCTCACCGCGATACCCCTCCGGTCGGCTCCGGATGGGTCTTGCGGTACGTCCGGATGGCCAGCTCCAGCTTCTCGAGGACCTCGCTCACTTCGATGCGCTCCATGTTGCCCGGGCGAACCGCCGACGAGGGGGCCGTCTCCCCGGGGCCAGAGTAGCGATCGATGACCAGCTCGTGAAAACGGCCGTACGGCCCCACACGCTTCGGGTCGGTGGTTCCGTAAAGTCCGACGGTGGGGGTGCCCAGCGCCACACCGAGGTGCAGGGGCCCCGTATCCGGGCTGAGGAGAACGGCGCTCCCATCGAGGAGCCACGCCAGGCGGCGCAGGTCGTTGCCCAGCGCGTTCACGGGCCGCGCGCGCGTCAGCCGAACGACTTCTTCGGCCGCCGTAACCTCCCGCGGCGCGGCGCTTCCCACCAGGACGGGTCGAAGCCCGAGATCGGACTCGGCCACCTCCAGTACCCGAGCGTAGCGCTCGGGGATCCAGTTCCTCTCCTCGCGCGAGGTACGGAGCACCACGGCGAGGGCCGGACGGTCGAGCCGCCGGAAGAAGGCTCGCCGGGCGGCGCGCTCCTCGTTCGAGAAGAAGAAGTTCCACTCGCGCACGACCGGCACGCCGAGCGCATCGAGGAACTCGAAGTACTGCTCCTGCACGTGCTGTGGTGGGTGTGGCGGGATGCGGTGCGTGGTGAAGAGCCAGTTGAGGTCGCGGGCCCGCGCGCGGTCGAAGCCGAGCTTCACCGGGGCGCGGAGCAGCCAGGTGAGGAGACCGGCCTTGAAGTAGACCTGGAGATCCACGACCAGATCGAAGCGGAGGTCCGCCACGCGACGCCGGAAATCCGCGAAGGCTCGAAGCCCCCGGCGTCTCTCGAAGAGCAGGAAGTCCGTGACGTCCGGGTGGCCCCGTACCAGGGCGTGCGCGGCGGGCTGGATCACCCACGTGATGCGGGAGTCGGGCCAGGCGCGCCGGAGGGAGGCGAGGATGGGGAGGGCGTGCACGGCATCGCCGATGGCGCTGAGCAGCACGACCGCCACCGAGCTCGGGCGGGCGGGCAGGAGCGGCGCCGCGGCCGCCGGCGTGGCCCCGCGCGTCCCGGCCGCCGGGCGCGCGCCCCGACGATTCAGGGGCCGGTCACCGAGTGGATACGACCACGATGGTGGCCGCGGCCGTAGCGAGGGAGGTGACGAGGGCCGCGAGCTGCGCGAAGGTGAACCCGCCCTCCTTCGGGGGCTTCCGAGGCACGAAGATCACGCTCCCCGGATCCGGGTCGGGGATCCCGCCGCCGAAGAAGAGGAACTTCCCGCCCCGCGTGGCCACCTCCCCGCTCGCGAACTGGATGCGCACACGTCCCTTGTCGGCGTCCCGTGCGTATCCCCCGGCTCGATTGATGTAGTAGTCGAGTCCCGCCCCCTCCCGGTGCAGCACCTTGGTCGGAGCACCGACCTGGCCGCGCACGTCTACCGTGGGGATGAAGCTCGGGACGTAGATCGAGTCGTTGGGCTCGATCAGGATGTTGTGGGGGCTCCCGGGATCCCGAAGAGCGAGGAGGAAGTCCACTCCGACGCGGGTGCGCGTCGGCCTCCTCGGCGTGGGTAGCTGCGCGACCGCCTCGCCGGCCGCCGGGATCTCGCCCTCGGCGGTAGAGGTGTCCGCCCCCGGGAACGCCATCCCGCCGCGAAGCGTGTCGCCGAACGCGCGGCCCGCGATCTGGAGCGCCGTGAGGGTGTCGAGGGCCTCCTCCGGCTCGGACCGCCAGAGCTGGAGACCCTCTGCGTACGCCTCGGGGGTCAGCCCGCCGGCGCGGGCGATCAGCTCCGTCAGCCGCTCGGTCCGGGTGAGGAGGGAGTACGGGCCGGGAAACATCACCTGGCCGGTGACCGTCACGCTCCGCTGCGGCGTGAAGCCGGGCGCCTGGCGCACGTACACCGCGTCCAGGTTCTGGAGGACGAAGTCCGCCGCCGGCCGGTCGCCCCCTGTCCGCTCCGCCGAGCCACCCCCCGAACCGTCGATCGGGGCCGCACCGCTCCGCGAGACGTCGAACACGAGGCTGCTGTCGAGCGAAACCGTGAAGTTCTGCGTGATCGTGTCGCGGCGCGATTGGGCGATGACGACGCGCGAGACGTCCGCCTGCTCCAGGTAGGCGCCGGTGCGCAGGCCGCCCGCCCGCAGGATGAGATCCCGCACGCTCATGCCCTCCGCGAAGGGATACACGCCCGGCTCCCGCACCCAGCCGCCGATCGACACCAGGCGCTCCTCTCGGAGGTTCCGCTGCGCGAAGACGAGCACCTGGTCGAAGGGGAGGATCTCGGGATCTTCCAGCCTCCTCCCGTCCGGGCCGCGGGCGAGGCTGACCGGGATCATGCGCCGCGTGTAGTCGGGCTCCAGCCGCTGGATCTGCGCGCGCCCCTCGAATACGTCGGGGAGGAGGCCTCCGGCCCGATCGATCAGCTCCCAGAGGCGAAGCCCCGGCTCGGCGCCGTACTCCCCGGGCCGCCACACGCCACCGCTGATGCGAACCGTGTTTCGCAGCTCCTCCAGAACGGCGAAGATGGTGACGCGATCACCGTCGCGGAGCTCGGTCGTCGAACCTCCCTCCTCGTCCAGGGTGCCGATCGGCACGTCGAGCAGCACGCGGTGCAGTCCCGGCTGCTGCTCCTCGACCGGCAGCACCCGCTCGATCTGGGCTCTCGCGAGATAGGCGTTGGGCTGCAGCCCGCCGGCGAAGCGAAGCAGCTCGCGAAGCCCCTCTCCGTCGACCAGCTCGTAGCGGCCCGGCCTCATCACCGCGCCGTCCACCTCGACCTGACGCCCCGCCACCGGCACGAACACCGCATCGCCGTGCTCGAGCCGAACGTTCTGCGCCGTGCGCCCGTACAGCAGGTACTCGTAGAGATCGACCGTGGCGACGGTCCTGCCGCCTCGGTTCACGGCGACGCGCCGGAAGGAGCCGATGTCGCTCGGCCCGCCGGCCCAGTAGAGGGCCCCCAGCGCCCTGGTGAGGCTGCTCAGCTCGTACGCCGCCGGACGCTCCACCTCGCCGATCACGAAAATCTGGTTCGTGCGGATGCTGCCGATCGAAACGTCGAGGAAGGTCGTGGCCTCCGTGTCGCCGGTAAGGCCCGAATACACCCGGGAAAGACGCCCGGCGAGGACACGCTGCAGCTCGCCCAGCGTCTGTCCGTTCACCGGCACCCGGCCCACGTCGGGGATCACGATCCACCCCTCGCGCGACACGGTGAGCCGGTACGCCAGCTCCACGTCGCCCGTGAGCACAAGCACGATCTCGTCCCCCGGGCCGAGTCGATAGTCCGGGGGCACCGGGCCGGTGGCCGGCGCCTCGAACTCGGAGGTGGCGTTCCGGAAGAGGTCCCGTCCGAACACCGGCAGGCCCCGCGGACTCGGCGGCTCCGGAGCGGCCGAGTCGAACGGAAGCCCGCGCTCCGGAGCGGCCAGCGGCCCGATCTCGGCGGCCTCGGGCGCGCCGAGGCGCTCCGTGAGCTGGACGCCGGTGAGCACCTGGACGAGGGCCGCCGGGTCCGTCCCGTCCGGCACGCGGTCGGCACGGCCTTCCAGCACAGCGAGATACGGGTCCGCCGCCTCGCGCGGCAGCCCCTCCCGCGCAAGCCGATCCCGCACCTCCTCGGGAGTGAGACCCGACTGTTGCAGGAGTCGGAGGATCTCCTGGTCCGTCAGGGGACGGCCGAGGATCTCCTCCGCGCGGCGGCGCGCCTCCTGCACGTCCTGGGCCGGGAGGGGGGAGAAGGAGGTCCCGGCGAGCAGGATCGCCGCCAGGAGGACGGGGAGACCGATCCGGATGTTCAACACGCCTCGCGTGAATGATGGAAGCCGCTTCGCCATCGCGCGGTACATTTGCTCGATGCAGCGGCCTTGTCAATCGAGCGGCGCGCGGGAGCGACGCCGATATGGAGCCCGGCCCCCTACCGAGCGTACATTGCACGCATGTGGATACTGACGCGCTACCTCTTCCGGCTTCATGCGGGGCCGTTCCTGTTCGCCGCGGCCACCCTGACGGCGATCATGCTGCTCGATCAGGTGGCCAAGAAGCTGAACCGGCTCCTCGGCAAGGATCTCGGGTGGCAGATCATCGTCGAGGTCTTCGTCTACTCCATCCCGTTCATCCTGGCCGTCATCCTCCCGATGGCCGTTCTGGTTGCCGTGCTGTACGCCTTCAACCGGCTGGCGGCCGAGAACGAGATCACGGCGATGAGGGCAAGTGGGGTGAGCCTCACGCGGCTCGTCCTCCCGCTGCTCGGAGCGGCCTCCCTCCTAGCTGCGGGGATGGTGTGGTTCAACGACACCGTCCTGCCCGAGTCGAACCACCGTCTCCAGGTTCTCCTCACCAGCATCGGGCGCAAGAAGCCGACTTTCGTCTTGCGGGAGCGTACCATCAACGAGGTGTTGCCGGCGTCCCTGTTTCTCCAGGCCGGACGCATCGACCGGGCGACGAGCGAGCTGAAGGACGTGACGATCTTCGACGAGCGGGAGGCGGGAATCTCCAGGACCTTCTACGCCGACAGCGGGCGCATGGCGTACGACGAGGCAGGTACCGAGCTCTTCCTCCAGCTGTATGACGGGATCCAGCACGAGTGGAAGTCGGCTTCACCGGATGAGTTCCAGGTAATCCACTTCCGGCAGTTGACCATGCGGGTGCCGGAGGTGAGCAACGAGCTGGAGCGAGGCGAGCTCAGCGGATTCCGCGGCGACCGCGAGATGCCGATCGCACAGATGCGGGAGGAGGCACGGCTGAACCAGGATGAGGCCGAGGCGGTATCCGGAGAGAGCCGGGCGCTCGCTGTCGGCCTGACGCGCAAGTATCTGGGATCGCTCGCCCCGGCCTCGGAAGGAGACAGCGCGGCGCAGCGGGCCTCGGACCGGGCCGGCCTGGTGGAGAAGCCGGCCGCGGCCGTCGCGCAGTTCCGTGCCCAGGCGACGAGCCGGAAGATGCACCACCAGCGGAGCAACAAGTTCGAGGTGGAGATCCAGAAAAAATACACCATTCCGGCCGCCTGCATCGTCTTCGTGCTGATCGGGGCTCCGATAGGCACTCGCTACCGGCGGGCCGGCGTGGGGCTTGTCGTCGGCGTGAGCTTCGTAGTGTTCTGCGCCTACTACGTGGCCATCATCGGGGGCGAAGACCTGGCGGACCGAGCCATCCTCTCTCCTTTCTGGGCGATGTGGGCTCCGAACATCCTGTTCGGCGCGCTCGGCGCGGCGCTCCTGTGGCGAGCCAGGCGAGCCGGGGGTTGAGCCGACGGTGAGGCTGCTCGATCGATACCTGCTCAGACAGTACCTGCGCATCTTTCTGGTGTGCGTGCTCGGCGTCCCTTTCCTCTTCATCGTCATCGACCTGACGGACAGCATCGAGCGCTATCTGGATGGGGTGGGACGGGGCGCCGTCCTTCTCCACTACCTTCTCCAGTTCCCGTACTGGATGCTCGTCGCGTTCCCCGTCGCCGCCCTGCTCGCCGCCGTGTTCACCATCTCCTCGATGACCCGGCACTTCGAGATCACGGCGGCCAAGGCGAGCGGGGTCAGCTTCTACCGAATGGCGGCCCCACTTCTCCTGGCCGGGCTCCTCATCAGCGTGGTCGCCCTGGCGATCACGGAGCTCGTGCCGAAGACCAACCGGCTGGCGAAAGAAGCGCTGGGAGATCCCGGCTTCCGGAGCCGGACGAGCCGAGCCTCCTTCGTCTACCGGGGCGAAGAGGGACGGCTGTACCGGATCCGCAGGCTGGAAGCCGATCGCGGGAGGATCTCCGACATCCAGATCGAGCGCGAGGGGACCGGGTTCGGCTACCCCACCTACAAGGTGACGGCGCCGGAGGCGCGATGGGACTCGGCTGCCGGCCAGTGGGTGCTCGAGGAGGGTCGGGTCCGCTTCTTCCCCGACCCGGAGACGACCATAACCCTGCGCTTCGCGGAGCTCCGGCAGCGCGCGTTCACCGAGACGCCGCGGGATCTTCTGGCGGGCGACCGCGATCCGGAGGAGATGGGATACGTCGAGCTGGGCCGGTTTATCGAATCGATCCAGCGCTCGGGCGGGACCGCGCTCGACCTTCAGGTGGACCGGATGCTCAAGATCGCCTACCCGCTCACCTGTTTGATCATCGTCCTGTTCGGAGCGCCGCTGGCGAACAGCACCCGAAGAGGGGGCGCGACCCTGGCGATCGGCATCGGTCTCGGCATCACGATGATCTTTCTCATCCTGATCCGGCTCGCGCAGGCTCTCGGCGCCGGCGGCGTGCTGCCCCCCGTCGCGGCCGCCTGGCTGCCCAACGGGCTCTTCCTGGCGGCGGGTCTGGTCCTGATGGTTCGGGTGCGGACGTAGCGTGCGGGCGCATCGATGACCGAATCCGAGGCGACGCGTCTTCGGCGTTGGTTCCCCGCCCGCACGCCTTCCGGGCTCCGTCCCTTCGAGGCCGAGCTGGCGATCGCGGCGCGCGCGGTGGTGCGCGGCGGGGAGGCCGCGATGCGTCTCTACCGCCTCGGTTCCCTCGCCGTTACCGACAAGGCGGTCGATGATCCGGTCACCGAGGCCGACCACGCCTCCAACGAACAGATCCTGGACTGCCTTCGCCTGCACCGGCCGTTCGATCCAGTCGTCAGCGAGGAGGTCCCGGCGCCACCGGCCAGCTCCGCGAAACGGCTGTGGCTCGTCGACCCGCTGGACGGGACGAAGGAGTTCATCGCCGCGAACGGGGAGTTCAGCGTCATGGTCGGGCTGGCGATCGACGGGTGGGCGGCTCTCGGGGCCGTCTTCCAGCCCGACCTAGACCTTCTCTTTCTCGGCGTCGCCGATGTCGGGGCGTACGTGGTCGAGGGGGCGTCGAAGGACGGGCGAGCCCGCCCGCTTCGCATCGAGGGAAGGCCGGTCGAGCGGCTCCGGCTGGTCCGCTCCCGCTCACACCCCGACCCCCGGCTGCGGTCCCTCGAGGAGAGCCTGGGCGAGGTGGACACGGTGCGGAGCGGATCGGTCGGGATCAAGTGCGCTCTGATCGCGCTCGGGCGTGCGGATCTGTACGTGCATCCCGTGCCGCACCTGAAGGAATGGGATACCTGCGCGCCCGAGGCGATCCTGCGCGGCGCCGGAGGGCGGGTGACCGACTGCCTGGGACGCCCCCTCTCCTACGCCAAGGCGGATCCGCGGCAGCCCGGTGGGATCTTCGCGGCGCGGGAAGACGTGTGGCACCGCGTCGCGCACCTGGTGGCGACCGTCGCACCCTGACCTTATTCTCCTGCCCGCCGCGGACCGCGAAGGCGGTTCGCGCCGACCGCGGAGCTCTCGGAGGGCCGAGACCCTGGAGGAATCCCTTGACTGGTAGGAAGCCCGACAACATTCACTGGCATGGCGGTCACGTCGAACGTGGGCACCGGGAGCGAAGCCACGGGCACCGCGCCGCCGTGCTCTGGTTCACGGGTCTCTCCGGGAGCGGGAAGAGCACGATCGCGAGGCTCGTCGAGCAGCGCCTCTTCGAGAGCGGCTGCTTCACCTACGTGCTCGACGGCGACAACGTCCGCCACGGGCTGAACCGGGACCTCGGCTTCTCGCCGCAGGACCGGACGGAGAATATCCGGCGGATCGGCGAGGTCGCGAAGCTCTTCGTGGACGCCGGCGCGTTCGTGCTCACCGCCTTCATCTCCCCCTACCGCGCGGATCGCGATGCGGTGCGCGCTCTCATGCCGCGGGAGGGAGATTTCATCGAGATCTTCGTCGACTGCCCGCTGGAGATCTGTGAGGCGCGCGACCCGAAGGGGCTGTACAAGAAGGCGCGGGCGGGCGAGATCCCGGAGTTCACGGGCATCAGCGCCCCGTACGAGCCGCCGGAATCGCCCGAGTTGACCGTGGCCGCGGGCTCCGCCGGCGAGGAGGAATGCGCAGAGCAGGTCCTGGCTTTCCTGGAAGGGCGCGGTTATCTGGACGCGCGCGCCCCGTCCGACGCGAAGACGGGACGATCCGCAGGGGCGGGATAGGGTCCGCCGTTCCCCTAACCTCCGAGACATCATGCCGACTCCCCCCTATGGAGGCTCGCTCGTCGACCGGACCGTACCTCCCGATCGAAGGGAGCCGCTCCGGCGAGAGGCCCAAGATCTACCCCGGATCCAGCTGAGCTATCGGATCCTCAGCGACCTATACCTCATCGCGGTGGGCGGGCTCTCCCCCCTCGAGGGCTTCATGGGCTCGGAGGACTACCGCGGAGTCGTGGAGGAGATGCGACTCGCGAGCGGCCTTCCATGGACGATCCCGGTGGTTCTCCCGGCCACGCGGGAGGAAGCCGACGCGCTCGTCCCCGGCGAGCCGGTGGCCCTCATCGCCCCGGACGGTCGGGTCGCGGGGACCGTCGTGGTCGAGGAGCTCTACCCGCACGATGTCGAGGCGGAGTCGAAGGCCGTGTACGGGACGACGGACGTCGCACACCCGGGGGTCGCCGCGATCCAGGCGATGGGACCGCGGTACGTCGCCGGCCCCGTCACCTACCTGTACGCGGACGACATCTCGGGATTTCCCTCCGACCACCTGACGCCGGCCGAGACCCGTGCCGGCTTCGCCGAGCGGGGATGGGAGACGATCGTGGCCTTCCAGACCCGAAATCCGATCCACCGGGCGCACGAGTACCTTCAGAAGTGCGCCCTGGAGATGGTGGACGGCCTCCTCCTCCATCCGCTGGTGGGCGAGACCAAGTCCGATGACATCCCGGCGGACGTGCGGATGGAATGCTACCGCGTGCTGCTGGACCGATACTATCCGAAGGATCGCGTGATCCTCTCGGTGCTGCCCGCCGCGATGCGATACGCCGGGCCGCGTGAGGCGATCTTCCATGCGATCATGCGCCGGAACTACGGCTGCACCCACTTCATAGTGGGACGAGACCACGCCGGGGTCGGCAGCTACTACGGCACGTACGACGCCCAGAAGATCTTCGATCGTGTCGACCGAGCGGTGCTCGGCATCCAGCCGCTCAAGTTCGAGCACGCGTTCTGGTGTACGGTGACCGGACAGATGGCCTCCGCGAAGACCTCGCCCTCGACGCCCGAGCAACGAATCTTCCTCTCCGGAACGAAGGTCCGCGAGATGCTGGTCCGCGGCGAACCGCTCCCCGAGGAGTTCACCCGACCCGAGGTGGCGGAGATCCTCACCCGGGCGTATCGGGAAAAGGCGCCGGTGAGCTGAGGTGGCTGACGGGCGGTCGCGTACCATCGACGTGGGGCGATGACATTCGACGCAGGCTTCACGCTGGTCGTGGTGGCGATCACGATCCTCGCCATCGCCCGCGAGGTCTTCAGCCCGGATGTCCTCCTGTTCGGCGCCCTGGTCGTGCTGATGGCAGCGGGAATCCTCGATCCTGAGCGGGCGCTCGACGGGTTCTCCAATCCGGCCGTGGCGACCGTGGGGGCGCTGTTCATCGTGGCCGCCGGACTGCGCGCCACGGGCGCTCTCGAGGACGTGGCGCACCGGATCCTCGGTCGGGGCACCCGCCTGCGCGGCACCATAGCACGCCTCGCGACAGGCACGGTCACCCTCTCCGCGTTCGTGAACAACACGCCGATCGTCGCCATGGGGATCCCCGCCGTCACCAACTGGGCGAAGCGCCACCGCGTCTCGCCCTCACGCCTCCTGATCCCGCTCTCCTACGCCTCCATTCTGGGCGGCGTGTGCACGCTGATCGGTACCTCGACGAACCTGGTCAGCGACGGCCTGCTGCGCGCGCACGGGCTCGCGGGTCTCGGCTTCTTCGAGCTGACCGCGGTGGGGATCCCTTGCGCTCTGGTGGGGATTCTCTACCTCACCTTCTTCGCGCCCACCATGCTCGAAGATCGGATCCCGGTGGGCGAGCACCGCGAGGGGCTGCGGCGCTACGTGGTGGAGATGGAGCTCGGCGAGCCGTCGCCGCTGATCGGAAGGACGATCGAGGAGGCCGGCCTGCGCCACCTGCCCGGGCTCTTCCTCGTGCGGATCGAGCGTCGCACGGGCATCCTCTCGCCGGTCGCTCCCGCCGAGCGGCTCTTCCCGGGAGACCGGCTCACCTTTGCCGGCGTGGTGGAGACGATCGTGGACCTCCGAAGCTTCCGGGGACTCACGCCGGCGGCCAGCGAGCGCCCCCCGGAGGCGGACACGTGGGAGCTGCACGAGGCCGTCGTCTCGGCCGGCTCGCCCCTCGTGGGGGCCAGCATCCGACATGCGAACTTCCGCGCCCGCTATAACGCCGCCGTGATCGCCGTGCACCGGCACGGAGAACGCGTCGACACGCGGCTCGGCGACATCGTGCTTCGGCCCGGCGACACGCTCCTGCTGGAGGCGGCGCCGGGCTTCACGCGGGCGTACCGGGACTCGACCGACTTCTACCTGGTCAGTCGGGTGAGCCGGAGCGCTCCGCCGAAGCGCGACCTCATGCTTCGCTCCGGCTTGGTTCTGCTGGGTGTGGTCGTGCTCGCGGTCCTCGGGGTGCCGGTCGTCATCGCGGCGCTCGGCGGCGGGATCGCCACGATCCTCCTCCGCTGCCTCTCGCTCGGAGAGGCGCGCCGCACGGTGGACTGGTCCGTCCTGCTCATGATCGGCTCGGCGCTCGGGATCGCTGCCGCCATGGAATCGACCGGCGCCGCCGCCCTCATCGGCGACGGGATCGTGAACGCGGGCGCCGCCTTCGGACCGATCGGCATCCTCGCGGCCGTCTTCATCGCCACCATGGTGCTGACGGAGCTGGTCTCGAACACCGCCACGGCGGCTCTCATGTTCCCGATCGCGCTGGCGGCCGCGGCGACCCAGGGCCTCGATCCACGGCCTTTCATCATCGCGATCACGGCCGCGGCTTCCCTCTCCCTGTCGACGCCGCTCGGCTACCAGACCAACCTGATGGTGTACGGGCCCGGCGGGTATCGCTTCCTCGACTTCACGCGGGTGGGGCTTCCCCTCCAGCTCGTGCTGGGCGTGATCGCGGTTGCCGTCATCCAGTTGGCGTGGCCGCTCAGGCCGGTGTGAGGCCCTCGACTCCGCCCGGGGATCACTCAGCCCCCGTAGAAGTCCCGGATCCCCTCCACCACGTACCGCTGCTGCGCCTCCGTGAGCTCCGGATAGATGGGAAGCGCCAGGGTCTCGCGCGCCGCCCGCTCCGCGTGTGGCAGGCTGCCCTCGACGTACCCGAGGCTGCGGAAGCACTCCTGGAGGTGGAGAGGGATCGGGTAGTACACCTCCGTGCCGATTCCCTTCTCCTCCAGGTGGACCCGCAGGCGGTCCCGCTCGGAGGCCCGGATCACGAACTGGTTGTAGATGTGGCCCGGTGCGTCCGCGGGCACCGTCACCCGGTCGGTGAGGCCGGCCTGCGCCATCAGCCGCCGGTACCGGTCCGCCCTGGCCCGACGACCCCGCGACCAGCGTTCGAGGTTAGGAAGCTTGACGCGGAGCACGGCCGCCTGGAGGGCGTCGAGCCGGAAATTGCCGCCCACCAGCGAATGGTGGTACTTCGGCTTCGCGCCGTGCTCGCGCAGGACCCGCACCCGCTCGGCGAGCCGCTCGTCGCTCGTGACGACCATCCCGCCCTGGCCGAAGGCTCCGAGGTTCTTGGTCGGAAAGAAGGAGAGGCAGCCGAGGTCGCCGGCAGAGCCGGCGGGCCGTCCGGCCTCATCCCTCGCACCGATCCCCTGCGCCGCGTCCTCCACCACCGCGATGCCCCGGTCGCGGGCGGCTTCCAGGAGCACGCCGAGGTCGGCGCACCGGCCGAACAGGTGCGTGGGGAGGATCGCCCGGGTCCGCGAGGAGATGCGATCCGAGACTCCCTGCGGGTCCAAGTTGAAGCTCTGCGGATCGATGTCCGCGAACACGGGCCGCGCGCCGAGCCGGGCGATCGCCCCGGCCGTGGCGAAGAAGGAGTACGCCGGTGTGATCACCTCGTCGCCCGGCCCGACCTCGAGAGCCATCAGAGCGACGAGGAGGGCGTCGGTCCCCGACGAGACGCCGATGGCGAAGCGGGCGCCGCAGGTTGCCGCGATCTCCGCCTCGAGCGCCTCGACCTCCGGACCCAGGATGAAGCGCTGCGACTCGCATACCCTGTCGATGGCCGCGCGGACCTCATCTCGGATCGATGCGTACTGGGCTTGGAGGTCGAGAAGCGGGACCCTCACGGTCGGGCGGGGCGAGTCCGAGAGCGCCGCGGGCCAGGGGGTGCCGAGCGGCAGAAGACCAGGGTGGCCGACACCCCCGACTCGAGCCTAGCGGCGGGCACGACGGAAAGGGGCGGCGAGGGGAAGCCGGCTCTCGTCCACGCAGCGCCCCCCGCTCAGAGCGAACCGGTCTTTCTGCGCCGAACCCGCCGTATCAGCCCTCTCACCTCATCTCCGGCCTGCTCGCGGAGCACCACGAACTGCCGGTATTCGGCCGGATTCAAATTCGGCACACGGCGCAGGGATTGGTTTCCGAAGGCCAGGACCACCCCGACCATCCACCCGATCCCGATGGCCAGGAGGAGCTTGAGGACGAGGTTCCGGGAATCGGGCTTCGCGGGCTCCTCCGGGGGTACCACGACCGTGATCACGGGCGTGTTTCGAACCTCGTCGATCTTCGCCTGCTCGTACGCCTGCGCCAGGGAACTGAACACCCCCTGGCGAAGGGTGACCTGGCGCTGCAATCGGTCGTGCTCGAAGGAAAGCTGGGGGGAGTTCTCGTACTTCCGATTCTGCGCGAGGAACTGCGCCAGACTATCCTCGGCGATCTCGAGGTCCTTCTTCGTCGCCTCGAGACGGGTCTCGATGAACTCCCGCTGCGCGCGTCCCTGCGACTGGCGGGTGTTCAGGTTGAACTCATGCACGAGCTCGAGCATGCGGCTCAGGACCTGCTCGGCGAGCCGCGGCCAGCGGGCGGTGAGCCGTACGGTGATCACGCCGGTCTCGCGGTCGGAGTCCACCGTCGTAGCGTCGCGCAAGTCCTCGATCGCGTTCGTGAGACGAAGCTCCGGAGTGTCGCCCCCGACGTCGAGAAGCTCGACGAGATCGCCGGAGACGGTTTCACCCGCATCGGATTCGAAAGAGTAGCGGGTCTCGACCGTCGGCTTCAGGATGATTGATGTCGAGATCAGGTCTCGATAGAACTCCGGCGACTGACCGGCTGCGTCTCCCGGAAGCGAGAAGCCGAACTGGGCGGCCAGACCCGAGAGACGACTCAACTCGGTGAGCTCGCTCTGGGCGATGAACGAGGCCGTCGCCGTGTACTTTCGGGGCAGAATCAGCACCCATGCAGCCACGATGAGCATCGCCGCGAGCGGCGCCGCCAGCACGAGACGCCTGTGCTCGAGAAGCACGTTCAGAAACTTGAGCAAGGAGATCTCTTCCGCGGCAGGCCGTCTTGAGGGTCCGGATGACGAGATCTGCGTGTCGAGCATGGGCTAAGCACGATGAGGAGACACCGCCCGTCACGCTTCGCCGAACCGGCGAGCCGCGGGCACAAACTCTCGGATCCGTGCGGGAAAGACGTTATCCTGCACGCATCCGGCTGGCAACGGCCGACGACCGGCCGCGGTGTCCGCCCGGATCCTCTCCGACATGGCGCGAGCGAGTCCCGACACCGGGCAAGTAGCTGACTACAAGGTGATTATAGGTTGTGCTTCCCGGCCCGGCCGTAGTACAGTATGTGACAGATCATCCCTCTGGCGCGGGGCCATCCGTCCACGAGGTTTGTGGAGGCCGGTGCATCGGCGTCGACCGGTAGTCGCGAGAGCCCACGAGTCGGAGCATGCCTGATACGATCCTCGTCACCGGAGGCGCCGGGTTCATCGGCTCGGCGGTGGTTCGCCACCTGATCCAGCACACCGAGCATTCGGTGGTGAACGTCGATTGCCTCACCTACGCCGGGAATCTCGACTCGCTGCAGGACATCTCCGCCTCACCGCGCTACACATTCGAGCAGGTGAACATCTGCGACGCCCGTGAAATCGCCCGAATCTTCGAGAAGCATCGCCCGCTCGCCGTCCTTCACCTAGCCGCGGAGTCCCACGTGGATCGATCCATCGACGGTCCGGCGGACTTCATCCGGACCAACATCGAGGGGACCTTCACCCTCCTCGAGGCGGCGCGCGCCTGCTGGTTGTCGCTCCAGCCGGAGGAGGCCGCCCGCTTTCGCTTCCACCACGTTTCCACGGACGAGGTGTACGGCAGCCTGGGAGAGACCGACTACTTCACGGAGGAGACCGCCTACGCGCCCAACTCGCCCTACGCCGCGAGCAAGGCAGCCTCCGACCACCTGGCGAGGAGCTGGCACCGTACCTATGGACTGCCGGTCATCATCACGAACTGCTCCAACAACTACGGACCCTACCAGTTTCCCGAGAAGCTCATCCCCCTCATGATCCTTTCCGCCCTGGAAGGAAGCCCGCTACCGGTATACGGAGACGGCCTTCAGGTCCGGGACTGGCTGTACGTGGAAGATCACGTACGCGCCCTGCTAACGGTGCTGGAGAAGGGCCGGGTCGGGGAGGTCTACAACATCGGGGGCCACAACGAACAGCAAAACCTGGAGGTGGTGCGAATGATCTGCGACCTCCTCGGCGAGCTGAGCCCGAGAGAAGACGGCCGAAGCTACCGCGAGCAGATCACCTTCGTACCCGACCGTCCCGGCCACGACCGGCGCTACGCGCTCGACGCCAGCAAGATCGAGCGAGAGCTCGGGTGGCGCCCGCTGGAGAGCTTCCGGAGCGGACTCCGAAAGACGGTGGCGTGGTACCTGGCGAACGAGGGCTGGTGGACTCGCGTGCGCAGCGGAGTGTACCGGGGCGAGCGCTTGGGGACGCTGTGACGGCGGAGCTGCGATGAGACGGAAGGGGATCATCCTGGCGGGCGGCTCCGGGTCGCGGCTCTACCCGCTCACGCACGTGGTCAGCAAGCAGCTCATGCCGGTCTACGACAAGCCGATGCTCTACTACCCGCTCTCCACCCTGATGCTGGCCGACATCCGCGACATCCTGGTCATCACCACTCCGCACGACCAGCCCCTGTTTCAGGAACTCCTCAAGGACGGGTCGCAGTGGGGGCTCGCGATCAGCTACGCCACGCAGCCGAAGCCGGAGGGCCTCGCCCAGGCGTTCATCATCGGAAGGGACTTCGTCGGACCGGACCACAGCGCGCTGATCCTGGGTGACAACCTCTTCTACGGGCACGGTCTGACCGATGTCCTGCGGCGCTCCTCGGAGCGCGAGGAGGGTGCCACGGTCTTCGGCTACTGGGTCCGCGATCCAGCGCGCTACGGCGTCGTGGAGTTCGCCGAGGACGGACGGGTCGTGAGCATCGAGGAAAAACCCGCCGTACCGAAGTCCAACTACGCGGTGACCGGCCTCTACTTCTACGACAGCCTCGTTCTCGACATCGCCGCCGAGCTCCGACCTTCCGCACGAGGGGAACTGGAGATAACCGACGTGAATCGAGCCTATCTGGAGCGAGACAGCCTGTTCGTAGAGAAGCTCGGCCGCGGATACGCGTGGCTGGACACCGGTACGCACGAGTCGTTGCTCCAGGCCGCCACCTTCATGGAGACCATCGAGCAGCGCCAGGGACTCAAGATCTGCTGCGTGGAGGAGATCGCCTTTCGAATGGGCTACATCGACGCCGCGCAGGTGGCGCGGCTCGCCGACCCTCTCACCGACAGCGGGTACGGCAAGTACTTGCTCCATCTGATCGATCGACCCCAGCCCGATTGATGAAGGTTCGCGCCATCGACGACCTGCCGGGCCTCCTGCTGGTGGAGCCCGTGGTATACGGGGACAGCCGCGGCTTCTTCCTCGAGAGCTATCAGCGCGAGAGGTACCGGCGAGGGGGCATCGCAGAGACGTTCGTCCAGGACAACCACTCCAGATCCGAGCGCGGTACCCTGCGGGGCCTACACTTTCAGAGTCCGCACGCGCAGGGCAAGCTCGTGCGCGCCTCGGCCGGCGAGGTGTTCGACGTGGTCGTGGACGTTCGGGTGGGATCACCGGGCTTCGGGCGCTGGTTCGGGACCTACCTGTCGGCGGAGAACCACATGCAGCTTTACATCCCTCCCGGCTTCGCGCACGGATTCATGGTGACCAGCGACTGGGCGGATTTCCAGTACAAGTGCACGGAGTACTACCACCCCGAAAGCGAGCACGCGCTGATCTGGAACGATCCGGCGCTGCGCATCGAGTGGCCGGTGGAGCGACCTTCACTCTCCGCCAAGGACGCGGCCGGAAGAACCCTCGAGGAGCTGGAAGCGAGCGGCGTGTTGCCTCGATACGCGCCGTGAAGCTCCTGCTCACGGGAAGCGGCGGTCAGCTCGGGCACGAACTGACCGATCTTGCCCGGACGCAGGAGGGAAACCTCGTCGCGCTCCCGCACGGCGAGCTCGACATCACCGACGTGACCGCGGTCCGCAGGACGTTGCGGGCGAACACGGACCTCACGGCCGTCATCAATGCGGCAGCCTTCACCGGCGTGGACCTGGCGGAAGATGAACGCGAGCGAGCCTTCGCCGTGAACCGCGATGGAGCGGCCAACCTGGCAGCCGTCTGCGCCGAGCTCGACATTCCGCTCATTCACATCTCCACGGACTACGTGTTCGACGGTTCCAAGGTCGAACCGTATACCGAGGACGACCCCCCCAACCCGATCAGCGTCTACGGCGCCAGCAAGCTCGCCGGCGAGGAGGCCGTCCGGTCAAGCGCGCGTCGCCATCTGATCATCCGGACCTCCTGGGTGTTCAGCCGGCACGGAAGGAACTTCGTCAAGACGATGCTTCGGCTCGGAGGGGAGCGGGCGGCGCTCTGCGTGGTGGCGGATCAGCGGGGCTGCCCGACCGCGGCGGCGGACGTCGCGGCCGCGCTCTTCCACGTCTCTGCGCAGATCCAGGGGCCGGACTTCGAGTCCTGGGGCACCTACAACTACTGCGGCACACCCCCTACGACCTGGTATGGCTTCGCGGAGGCTGTCTTTCGGGAAGCTCGACGACGACGACGGCTCCGCGTGAAGACGCTCAAGCCGATCCCGGCCGATCGCTATCCCGCACGGGCGCTACGGCCGCGCAATTCCGTGCTCGAGTGCAGCCGTATCGCTCGAGTCTTCGGCCTGGAGCAGCCCTCCTGGCAACGGCGTCTTACGGAGACGGTCGCTCGGCTCACCAAACCCGTCACGTGACACTGCCGCCGGTCACACGGCCGGACACGCACATGCGCGAGATCGTGCGCGGCGCGTCGATCTCCTTCGTGGTCCGCGTGGCCGGAGCCGCCGTCGCTCTGTCGTTCAACATCGCGCTGGCCCGAATCCTCGGAACCGACGGGACCGGGCTCTACTTTCTGGCGCTCACCGTCGTCACGGTCGCCGTCGCGGTCGGCAGGCTCGGCCTGGACAACGTGCTGTTGCGGCTCACCGCCGCCTCCGCCTCGCAGAAAGAGTGGTCCAGGCTCGCCGGCGTGTATCGGACCGGGATCGGGACGGCGCTCGTATCCAGCATGACGGTCGCCGCGGTGGTCTTCGTCGCGGCCCCGTGGATCTCCGAAGTCCTGTTCTCCAAGCCGGCCCTGACCCGGCCGCTTCGCTGGATGTCGCTCGCCATCCTTCCCGTCGTACTGACCTTCCTGTATTCCGAGCTGCTGAAGGGGCTGAAGCGGATCCTCAACTCCCAGCTCGTCCGCGGCATCGCGATTCCCGGCCTCTCCCTCGTTTTCCTGCTGCTCTTCGGCCGCCGAAGCGGCCTGCTCGGGGCGGTGTGGGCCTACATCGCGGCGACCTGCATGGCCGCCCTGGTGGGGCTGTGGCTCTGGCGTTCGGCCACCCCGCAGCTACGCGAAGGGCGACAGGACTGCCGGCCCGGCGAGCTACTGGACAGCAGCCTCCCCCTGCTCTGGGTGGCGCTGCTGAGCCTGGTGATGGGTCAGACCTCGACCGTTCTTCTCGGCATCTGGCGGACCTCCTCGGAGGTCGGGATCTACTCGGTCGCCACCCGCACCGCGATCCTGACGAGCTTCATCATGGTAGCCGTGAACAGCATCGCGGCTCCGAAGTTCGCCGAGCTCCACAATCGGGGAGACACCAGGGCCCTCGCCTCCACCGCCCAGCAGTCGGCTCGGATGATGCTGCTGCTGGCTTCGCCTCCGTTCCTCCTCTTCGTCACCTTCCCGAGCCGCGTGATGAGCATCTTCGGATCCGATTTCGGAAGCGGCGGCATCGTCCTTGCGATTCTCGCCTTCGGCCAGTTCGTCAACGTGGCGACCGGGTCGGTGGGCAATCTGCTGATGATGAGCGCCCACGAACGCGCGACCCGTAACCTCATCATCGCCGCGGCCACGTTGAACGTCGCCCTCAACGTCCTGCTGATCCCGCCCTTCGGACTGCACGGCGCCGCGGTTGCCACTTCGATCTCGCTCGTCGCCCACAACATCGCGCTGACCGTATTCGTGCGGAGATTGCTCGGCATCAGGGTGTTCGAGTGGGCCGTACCGAGAGCGTTTCGGTGAGTCACGACGACGAACCCCGTCCGCGAGCGCCGATCGGTCTTCGAGGTCTCCGCGCCGGCCGGCGGCGCTCGTCGCACCGTCGCCAGGTCGGGCCGATCCCACTACAATGCAGAGCGAGAGTGCGCGGTCGAAGGCGCAGGAATGCCAGGGTGGGTCCGGATGCGCGAGCTTCCGAATGAGCAAGGCTGAGCCACGCGCGCAGGGCGGTCCCGTGGCGGCCGGCTCCGTGGATTCCGACGCTGCCACGGGACGGGCCGCCGTGGCGGTCGTCATCCTCAACTGGAACGGTTGGCGGGACACGTGCGAGTGTCTCCGTTCGCTGGACGCCCTCGATCACCCGGAGTTCCAGGTCATCGTGTGCGACAACGGTTCGACCGACGACTCGCTGGAGCGGCTTCGAAGCTCGACGTTCGCCCAACGGCACGGTTGGCGCACCCTGGTGCGAGCCGGCGATCGGCTCGTGGAAAGTGAGGGGCGGGAGGCCCGGGAAGGGGACGGCAACCCGGGGGGCCGGGCAGACCGCCGACCGCTCGTCCTGATCGACAACGGCGAGAATCTGGGGTTCTCGGCCGGCAACAACGTCGGAATCCGCTACGCGCTGGGATCCTCGGCGGACTTTCGCTACATCTGGACCCTGAACAACGACACCACGGTGGCGCCCGAGACGCTCAGCCGACTCGTATCGAGCATCGAGCGCGAGGAGGGGATCGGATCCGTCCAGTCCCTGCTGCTCCAGTTCGAGGATCGCGACCGGATCGACTCGGCGGGGATCGAGCTTCGCCGGCGGGGTGGAGCTCGGGACACGCTGCTCGGCGAGTCCGCCTCGAAGGTCGAGAGCTCCATCGAGGACCGTGAGATCTTCGGCTGCTGCGCCGCGTCGGCCCTCTATCGCTCCGATGCGCTGCGGGCCGCCGGAGCTTTCGACGAGGCCTTCTTCCTGATCAACGAGGACTCCGACCTGGCGTTCCGGCTGCGGCGGGCGGGCTACTCCGCGCGGCTGAGCGTCGCGTCCAAGGTGTATCACAAGCGCGGCGTCTCATCGCCGCGCAAGAACCGTCGGATCGCGTTCATCGCCCGCGGCAACAAGATGCGACTCACCGCGCGGTGGTGGCCGCGGCTGGCCAGCCTGCCGACACTGCTGCTGGACGCGGTTCGTCTGCTGCCCCTCGCCCTGGCGGCACCGGGGCTGGGTGTCCGTGACTGGCTCTCCTCCCTCGGGGAGGTTGCGGCCGAGTACCGCGCCGGCGCGAGCGCGGAGACTCGAGCAGAGTTCCGCCGCCGGTGGATGAAGTGACGCTGGGAGCACGATGCGGCGCGTAGTCGCCTCGCTGGCCGTCGCCTATCTGCTGGTTCTTCTCTTCGATTCCGGGCAGCTGCAGCTTCAGTACTTGCTCTTCGGCAAGGTCGTGGCCCCGTCCGCCTACATCAAGTACACGGGCTTCGTCGTCCTCGTTTGGCTGGCGCTCCTGATCTTCCTCTACACACCGACGATCTACGGGACACCCGACGCCCTGCTCTGGGTGGCGCTCGTCTACTGCCTTTTCATACTCACCGGCGTAGGTCTCCATCTCTTCTCCGACTCGCGTCATCTTTCGGCGCTCCTCTACGCGGAGACCTTCCACCACTTCTTCATTCTCGTGACCTTTCTCGCCTTGGTCGCCTACTACGACATCGTCGACGGCGAGCGCACGATCCCGTCCCACGCGATGTATCGGGCGCTGTATCTGACGGCTCCCCCGATCTTCCTCCTCGGTTACGTGCAGGCCCTGGCCAACCACCCCATCATCCCCGTCGAGATTCCAGACGCCCTCACGGTCCAAAGCTACGTTCTCCTCGCCGGGGAGCGCGTCAGAGCCTTCAGCATATTCGGCTCGAGCTTCGAGTACGGCCATTACATCTCGCTGATCGGCGCGCTTTCGCTCGCCTACCTTCTGGTCTCGCGGGAGCGCCGGCATGCCGGGCTCTTCCTGATGCTCTACGTCGCGTCCGCACTGGCCGCGCTGAGCACGTTCACGCGGAACACGTACCTGGAATTCGCGCTGACCTCGGCCGGGGTCGGGCTCATTCCCGTGGCACTCCGGAAGGGGGTAGCGAACCGCCGGATCATCTTCACCTCCGTGGCGACGGGGTTGATCGTGTTCGGGACGGTGGTTGGATACTTCCTCGCGTCCGCCCGGTCCGGGGCCGAAGGGCTGCTGAGCCTGAGATCGTTCGGCCTGCGGCTTGCTGGCCAGCTGTTTGTCCTGAGGACCTACTTCCTGGACGCGCCCGACGTGCAGTCGCTCCTCCTCGGGCGGGGAATCATGCAGGGCGACAGGTTCGCGGAGCTGAAGAACACGGAAGCGCTGATCTTCGACAACACCTTTCTCGACATCGCTCTGTATTCCGGGTTGGTCGGTCTGCTCCTCTTCTGTAGCTTCTTCGTCGGGTTGTTTTCGTTCGCGCTGAACCGGGTGCGGCGCACAGGCGAGTACTGGTGGGTGGCCCTGGCCGGCATCTTCGGGGCATATCCCGCCGTCGCGATGATCAACATCCACGTCGGCGGCTTCTTCCTGGCCGTCGCTCTGATCCTATCCTATCACGTGCGGAGATCGATGACCGAGGCCGACACTTCCCGGCGGACAGCCGCGGTAGGGGCATGATCCTGCGTGGAGCGAAGGCCGTGTTCCTGGGGGCGGCCGCCGCGGGCGTCCTCGCGTCCGGCTGTCGGCCGGCGGAGAGCGGTCTGCGCGGTACGGCGAGCGCGAACCTGTCGAGACCGCAGGAACCCAAGCTCTTCGGCGTGGCGGTGCACGCGGCGCACGGTCTCGTGCTACGCCCGGCGAGCCTCGAGTTCATCGAGCGGTTTCGCCCCATACTCCGAACTCCGATCTACTGGATGGACGTGGAGCCGGAGGAAGGGCCGCTTCGAGTCCCCGACAAGTACGACCGGATTCGCGCCATCGCGAGAGAGAACGGGACACAACTGGCCGTCGTGCTCGGGTACAACCACACGACCCGCGCCGAGTCGTGCCGGGAAGGCGCGCACGTGCGAGGCGGACAGTGCATCGCCGGAGTGGCGACCGAGGCGAATCGGGACGCGTTCGTCGCGTACGCTTCGTTTCTCGCCGGCCAGCTCGCCGCGGAGGTGGCGGTGTGGGAGATCTGGAACGAACCGAATCACGATCCCTTCTGGAAGCCCGAGCCGTCGGTCGAGGACTTCATCGCCCTGGCCGAAAGGGTGGCGCCGGCGATCCGAAGCGCCGACAGTAGCAGCTATATCGTCACCGGCGGAACGGCGTATGTGGACTTCGATTTCATCGAACGTCTTCTGGAATCCGGCGTCTACCGTCAGGTCGATGCGATCGGCATTCACATGAACATGATGAAGCCGGGCAAGGTGAAGATTCGACGAGAGGGCAAGGTCGCCGACGCCTCGCTGTCGGCGGTCCTGTCTCGGCTGGAAGAGCTGCACGAGGAATACGGAGCGTCCTTTCTGGTCACCGAGTTCGGTTTCCCGTTGTATTCCAGCGCCTACGACCGGGACGCGGATCAGCGAAAGCTGAGGAGAGCTCTCGTGGGCCAGGAACAGCGGTCGCTGGTGGAGGCCTACCGCTCGACCCGTCTCTCCGACGCCATCTCCGGGATCATCATCTATCAGCTTCAGGACGATCTGATCCGGAGCAACCCGCTCGGAGGGATCCGGGGATTGGTGGATGCTTTCGGCGAGAGGAAGCCGGCGGTCGACTACTTTTCGGAACCATGAAGATCGACAACTGGATCTTCGTGACCGGCGCTCCGCGCAGCGGAACCACCTTCGTCGGTCGGCTCCTGAGCGCACCCCTGAGCGTGGACTACATCCACGAGCCCTTCAACCCCGACTGCGGGATCCCCGGCATCGACCGACGCTTTCTCTACCTGAGAAGGGGCAGCGAGGAGGCCGAGCGGCTGCGAGCGACTATCGCCGCCATCTTCCGGTACGACTTTCGGCTGCGCACCGGCTACTATCCCAATGATCCCCGCCTCCGGCGGCTCGTGAAGCGGCTGGTCGGGTCGCGCGGCCCGTTCCACCTCCGACTCGCGAAGCTCAACCCGTTCCACCGGGCGGCGGTCATCAAGGACCCCATCGGCTGTCTGCTGGCCGCCTATCTGGCCGACGAGTACCGCATCAAGCCGGTGATCCTCGTTCGCCATCCGGTGGCCTTCGTGGCAAGCGTTCTGCGCCTGGGGTGGCGGCTCTCCCTGGAACCGATCCGCGATCAGCCGCATCTGGTGGAGGACCACTTCGCGGACGACGGGGCCTTTCTGGAGGCGCGCCGGGAGAACCCCGTCGAGCAGGCGGCGGCGCTGTGGCGCGCGCTGAACAAGGTCCTCCTCGCCCAGGCCGAGGCACATCCGGGGTGGGAGCTCCTCCGGCACGAGGACGTCAGCCGGGAACCGGTGAAGCAGCTCCGACGGCTCTACGAGCGCCACGGCCTCTCCTGGTCAATGCGGGTGGAGAAGCGGATCCGCGCCCGGACGGGCAGCCACAACCCGGTCGAGGCGAAGGGCGGCCGCGTGCAGGACTTCCGCCGGGACAGCACCGGTCTCTTCGAGCGCCGCCTCCGGATGCTCGAGCGCGAGAAGCGCCGGAGGGTGTTCGAGATCACGGGGGATGTAGCGCTCGGGCTCTATCCGGAAGAGAGCTTCGCCCTGGACGAGAAGGCGTAGGCGGGCGCCCGTGAAGATCAGCGTCTCCATCCCGGTCTACAACTCACCGGTCGAGTACCTGAGGCGCACGATCGAGTCCGTGCTCGCTCAGGAGGGAGACTTCGAGCTGGAGGTGATCCTCTCCGACGATGCCTCGGAGGTCGACTACGGGCCGCTGGTTCAGGCCTACGCGTCCGCTCCGATCACCTTCGCGTGGAACGCCACGAACCTGGGGATGGTCGGCAACTGGAACGCGGCGGTGCGGCGGAGCACAGGCGAACTGGTGATACTGCTCGGCCACGACGACCTTCTGGCGCCCGGCATGTTCGCCGCGTACGCAGAGGTTCTGGCTTCAGACCCGGAGGTGGTGCTGTGTGCCTGCGCGCGCTCCTTCATCGACGAAGACGGGTCGACCGCGGAGCCCCGGCGGGCGGTCAACGACCGCGCGAACATCTTCCTGCGCGAGGAGCGCTACGTCCTGGAGGGCCAAGATGCCATCCGGCTCTGTCTCAGAAACGGAAACGTGATCGGTGAGCCCTCGGCCGTGATGTACAGGCGCTCGGTGTTCGACCGGCTCGGCGGGTACGATCCCGCCTTCGGGCACGCGGCGGACGTCGACTTCAACCTCCGGGCCTCCGAGCTCGGCAGGATCGTATACCTCCGGCGTCCCTTTCTGCGCCGCCGACTCCACCAGGCGAACCTCACCAGGCGCAACCTGGCGACTGGAGAGCTGACCGTGGATCGGGTGAGGCTGTTCGAGCGTTTCGCGATCGGCCGTGGCTTCTCGGCGAGAGAGATCGCCGAGTTTCGCGCACACCTCGTGG
This sequence comes from Gemmatimonadota bacterium, assembly GCA_046758745.1. Taxonomy (GTDB): domain Bacteria; phylum Gemmatimonadota; class Gemmatimonadetes; order Palauibacterales; family Palauibacteraceae; genus JBHIAV01. The sequence continues at coordinate 7,566 of JBHIAV010000024.1, read as the reverse complement.
CGCGCTCGAGCTTCGATCTCCTGCGTTCAACGGCGCATGGGAGATGGCCGGCGGCAAAGCTCGCGGCGAGGAGCGTGGTCCGTCACGTACGACCCACGCCGCTGGTGTACGGCAGGTACCTTTATGAGATCGTGAGCGGCCGGAACCGCGACGCGCGCTGACCCGGAGGGGCGAGTCTCATGCAACCGACGTTCCTCTTCATCGGACCGGACAAGACCGGCTCCACCTGGCTCCACGAGATGCTGCGTCAGCATCCCCAGTGCTACGTGCCGGCGATCAAGGACATCTATTTCTTCGACCGGCACTACGGGCGCGGGATGGACTGGTACCTCGGCTTCTTCCGGGAAGCGCCGGCGGACGCGCGGGCCGTCGGAGAGCTGTCCCACGATTACTTCTTCTCGCAGCAGGCGGCGGAGCGGATCGCGGCCGATCTTCCGGGCGTCCGGCTTCTCACCTTCCTGCGAGACCCGGCCGATCGCACGTTCTCGCAGTATCTGTACATGATCCGGAGCGGCCGCACCCGGGTCGGCTTCGAGGAGGCCCTGGAGGAATACCCGGAGCTGACCGGGAACAGCCTCTACTACAAGCACCTGAGCGTGTACCTGGAGCTCTTCGAGCGGGATCGTCTCGGCCTCTTCCTCTTCGATGACCTGGTGGCCGACTCGCGGGCGTTCGCCGCGGACGTGTTCGTCTTCCTGGGCCTCGACGCGTCGGTCGAGATCGAGTACGAGAGGAAGGTGCTCCCCGCGAGCCGGCCGCGAAGCTTCCTGGCCGCACGGCTCGCGAAGCTGGGCGCCAACGCGGCGAGGCGGCTCGGGCTCCCCGGTCTGGTCGGAACGGTCAAGCGGAGCGCCGCGACCCACTGGCTATACTCGCCGTTCGAGGAGGCGGATCGCCCGAAGATGCGTCCCGAGACCCGTTCGAGGCTCCTGCGGATCTTCCGACCGGACGTCGAGCGGCTGGAGGAGGCGCTGGGCCGAGACCTCGGAAGCTGGCTGGCCGTGGAGCGGACGACGGCGCCGAGCGAATCGCGAGCCAAGACGCGGAGCGTGGAAGCGCGGGAGAAGGCGGGATGAGAGTCGCACTGGTCCACTACTGGCTCGTACGCATGCGCGGCGGGGAGCGAGTGCTCGAGAGCCTCTGCGAGATCTTCCCCGAGGCCGACATCTTCACGCACGTGTACGACCCCGAGGCCGTCTCCGAGACCATCCGCCGGCACCGCGTCCGGACGACCTTCATCGGGCGATTGCCGAACGCCGTCAGGCGCTATCGGAAGTACCTGCCGCTCATGCCCCTGGCGCTCGAGCAGCTCGACCTCCGGGCGTACGACCTGGTGATCAGCAGCGAATCCGGACCGGCCAAGGGCGTGATCACCTCTCCCGGCAGCCTCCACGTCTGCTACTGCCACAGCACGATGCGCTATGTGTGGGACATGTACCCCGATTATCTGGCCGGGGCGAGCGCTCTCACCCGGTGGCTGATGCGGCCGATCATCCACTACCTGCGGATGTGGGACGTCACGGCCGCCGCGCGCGTGGACCATTTCATCTGCAACTCCGAGCACGTGAGCCGGCGCGTGCGGAAGTACTACCGGCGGGAGGCGGAGGTCATCCCGCCGCCCGTCGACACGGAAAGCTTCACCACCTCCGCCGAGACGGACGACAACTTCCTCTTTCTGAGCGAGCTGGTGCGCTACAAGCGGCCGGACCTCGCGGTGGAGGCGTTCAACCGACTCGGGAAGCCGCTCGTGGTGATCGGCGAGGGGGAGGAGCTGGCCGGCCTCCGCCGGCTCGCCGGGCCGACCGTGCGTCTGCTCGGTCGCCAGCCCTTCGCTGCCATCCGCGATCACTACGCCCGCTGCCGCGCCCTGATCTTCCCCGGTGAGGAGGACTTCGGGATCGTGCCGGTCGAGGCCATGGCCGCGGGCCGCCCGGTGATCGCCTTCGGCAGAGGTGGAGCGCGTGAGACCGTGGTGGACGGGGTCACCGGACTCTTCTTCGACGAGCAGACGCCGGAGGCGCTGTGCGAGGCTGTGCGGCGCTTCGAGGCGGAGGAAGGGAGGTTCTCCTCCGAGCGCATCCGCGAGCATGCTCGCGGCTTCGACCGCGCCGTCTTCAAGGAGCGCATGCGCGCGAGCATCGAGCGGTTACTGGAGAGCCGGCCGGGTGCCGCGGTCGCCCGGCGGTCGTTCGGACGGGTGGCTGCCGGGGGGGCTCAGGGAATGGAGCCGGTCAGTGGGCTCCCTGTTTCCGGAGGACGGCGGGAACCGTCTGGAGCAGAATCTTCAGATCGGTCCCCAGCGACCAGTTCTTGATGTAGTCGATATCCAGCTCGGCACGTTCGGGGTAGCCGACCCCGCTCCTGCCGTTGATCTGCCAGTAGCCGGTAAGGCCCGGCCTCACGGCCAGGAACACCGTCGCCTCGTCCCCGTAGTTCTTGATCTCCTTCGGTACGATGGGCCGCGGACCCACGAGCGACATGCCCCCGAGGAGGACGTTCAGAAGCTGGGGGATCTCGTCCAGGCTCGTCTTGCGGAGGAACGCGCCGAGCCGAGTGATACGGGGGTCCTCTTCGGGGGGAAGCTTGAAGTGGTTCTCCACGTACCTGCGGTACAGGCGGGAATCCGCCTTGAGCCGCGCCTCGGCGTCGGCCCGCATGCTCCGAAACTTGTAGATGGTGAAGGGCCGACCGCTGAGCCCGAGCCGCCGCTGACGGAAGAGGATCGGCCCGGGTGAGTCGAGTCGCACCGCGAGCGCGATGAGGATCCACAGCGGCGACAGCAGCAGGATCCCGGCCAGCGAGACCATAATGTCAACCGTGCGCTTGAGAGCGACCTGAAGCAGGTGGAGCCGCGGCACCTCCAGCTCGATGAGGGGCCAGCCGAGGAGCTCATGGCTGGCGAAGCGGCATGGAAGCTCGCTGAGCGTGGCCGGGACGACGCTGACCGAGGTTCCGTGTGTCAGGCAGCGCCGCACGACCTCCTGGAAACGGCTCGCTTCCAGGTGAGCCGAGACGATCACGCTGCGGATGTCGTGCCTCTCGATCAGCTCGCCGAGCATGTCCAGTCCGCCGAGCGCCGTGGGATCGTTCACCGGCTCGGGCGCCAGATGGCCCACCACCTGGACCCGTCGCTCCTCCGAGGCGATGAGGTGGACCAGGATCTCCCACGCCGCCTCGTGCTCGCCGATGATGAGGGTGGGCTTCCGGCCGATCCCCCGGCGATAGATCTCCCGGATGACCCGCTCCACCAGCATCCGAACACCCGCGAAGAAGACGCCCGCCGCCACGGCAAGGAGGGCGTACTCGTCTGCCGAGAGGCGGAACTCCGGATAGGCGAGTCCCGCCAGCAGGAGTCCGATGACCGCGAGGCCGGCACCCAGGATGGCCCGCGTGTAGCTGCGCCTCGCCCGGTTCGGCCCGTAGGTGTGCAGGGCCGCCTGCCCCCCCATGGCCAGGAGCATGAACAGCGGGTAGAGGACGGGCCACACCGCCGATGCGCGCGTCCACCCGCCGGAGATCGCGAGAGCGAGAAAGAGCGCGACCGCGCCTCCCACCAGCTCGCCGCCGATCAGAGAGCTGACGCGCAGCACTCGACGGGTCCGCTCTCGCCACAGGCGGCGCGTACAGGCATCCCGCTGGGGCCGGAGATCGAAGCGCACCGGGCCGCGACGGAGGGCGGGCTCCGATTCCTGAACCTTCGCCGTGCCTATCATGGTCGAGACCCGCGCGGAAAAAGGAAACTGCGCGCCCGCCTGGAAGGCCAGGCTACCCGATCTGCTTCGCGCGGAATGGGGGGACAGAGGCTTGTAAGTATCGCTCTTTGCATGGAAAATGGCAAGTCTCGTCTCCCGAAATCTCCCCGCCTCCCGGGTCTCTCGAGCCTCCGAAGGGGCCGGCTTCTCGGCTCCTCCACCGTCTCCGCCTCGCACTCCGGGGACGACGACGGGACGTACGACGTCACTGACGCGAGGGCCGACCAGCAGGATGTGGGCCAGGCTGCAGCCCTCCCAAGCCGGCGTCAAGCGTCGATCGAGATCGTGGGGGATGATCGCCGTTCGGTCCCGAATGGCCCGCTGCCCGGGTGTCAGCCGAATCTCCGCTTCTTCCCGAGAGGCCAGTTGGGCCGCGGACCGCGGATGGCCGCCGCCGTCGTGGAAGCGACGTAGCGCCACGGGTCGCGACGGACGGTCTCCAGGCGGTAGAACTCCGACACGATCATCGCCTGGATGAGCTGCTCGCAGCCGACTTTGGGTCGCCAGCCGAAGGCGCACGACGCCCTGCCCGAGTCGGCCAGCAGGCCCTCCGCCTGCTCGACCGGGCCGGAGGGATCCACCGACACGTGCTCGCGCCAGTCGATGCCCACGTAGTCGAAGGCCATCCCCACGAGCTCGGCCACGGAATGAGCCGCTCCCGTCCCGATCACGTAGTCGCTCGGGCTGGAGGGCTGGAGGGCTCCCCACATGGCTTCCGCGTAGTCGCCGGCGAAGCCGAGATCCAGCCTCCCCGCGAGGTCGCCCAGGACCAGCTCGCTCGTTTCTCCGAGCCGCGCCCGCGCCGCGGCGAAGGTGATCCTGCGCGTGAAGTGGTGCAGGGATTGGCGGGGACTCGTGTGCGGAAAGAGGATGCCGTTCACGGCATACAGATCGTAGCGCTCCCGGTAGTGCGCCGTGATGAAGTGGGCGTACGCCTTGGCGATCCCGTACGGGCTCCGCGGATGGATCGGCGCTTCTTCGTCCCGGGGTGAGCCACCGGGAGGGCCGGAGCCGAAGATGGCCGACGAGGAAGCCTGGAAGAGGCGTATGCGGGGATTCGCCTGACGGATCGCCTCCAGCAGCCGGGTCACACCGAGGCCGTCAAGCTCCGCGCAGTACACGGGCCGACGATACGACCACGCCGCGGAGGGCACTCCCGCGAGGTTGAACACCCTCTCCGGCTGCACCTCCTCGAGCATCTGCGTCAGGGGGCGGCCGTCGAGCAGATCCAAGTGGTGGAGCGTGATGTCCTCGCGGATGTGCCGGAGTCGCTCGTGGATCTCCGCGGGCTCGCGCCGGACGGTCCCGTGCACGCGATGCCCGAGCGCCAAGAGGTGCTCCGCGAGATACGAGCCATCCTGCCCCGCGATCCCCACGATGAGGACGGTCTTCGGCTGGGGCGGGTAGTGGACGCGGTCCTCATCCGGCAACATCAGGTAGCCCATTTCGGCACCCCCTGGCCTCTCGGGCGGGAGCCGCGCGCGTCCCGAGACCCGCCGCCCGGGGGGGTCCGGCTGGCACGCGCTCGCCCGCCGTACGGACCGGATCCTGGTTCACCTTCCGAGCCGCAAGGCATCACCGGTACACCATGCGGGCGGGGTCTCAACAGCGGATCAACGGGGGGGAGGCTGGAGCGGAGCCGGGCGCCAGGCAGGAGTCAGGGCTGGGCCGGTCGGAGTCAGGCTGGGCCGGTCGGAGTCAGGCTGGGCCGGCCGGAGTCAGGCCGGGCACGCTGAAGCGGCGCGGGCCGGCTGGAGCGGGCATCGGCAGGCCAGCGCGGCGCCGGGCGCCGTTGCGCGCTCAACTGCCCGCCGGCCATGTTGATGTGCGTGGGAACCGAACCGGCCCGAGGCATCGATGAGCTGAGCCGCGCGATCGCGGACGCCCTGTCCGGGCACCGGGAAGTTGCCGCGGCCTATCTGTATGGCTCCGCCGCTCGCGGCGGGGCAACGCCGATCAGCGATGTCGACGTCGCCGTGCTTCCAGAGGAACACGTCCCGGACGGGAGGCGTGGCGAGCTGATCCGCGAGCTCATCACCCTCCTGGAGCGTGGCTGCTCCGGTCTTCGCGTCGAGGTGCGGCTGTTCGACGAGCTTCCGGTGGCCGTACGCGGTCGTGTGGTGAGCGAGGGCAGCCGGGTGTTGGACCGCAACCCGGCCCGCCGCGTGGCGGAGGAGGTGCGGGCGAGAATGGAATACCACGATTTCCTGCCTTTCGAGCGTGCGGGCACGTGGGAAGCCCTGCGGGCGCTGCGCCAGCGGAACGCCCGTGGTTGACCCGCATCGGCTCCGGCTACTCTTGTCCCGCCTCCAGTCTCACCTGCGCGAGCTGGAGCTTTACTCAGGCCTCGGCGTCGAGGCGTACCTGGCGGATCCCCAGCAGATTCACGCCTCGAAATACCTCCTTATCACCGCGATCGAGGATGCCCTGTCAATGGCGAACCATGTGATCGCCTCGGAAGGCCTTCGCGCTCCCTCCGACTACGCCGACGCCTTCCGATCGCTCGCAGAGGCCAGCCTGATCGAGCGCGACCTCCGCGACCGCCTCGAGAAGATGGCCCGCTTTCGCAACCTGCTGGTACACGTGTACGCCGAAGTGGACGACCGAAGGGTGCACGAGTTCCTGCGATCCGATGTGGCCGACCTGGACCGGTTCATCGAAGCGATCCTGAAGGCGTTTCCGGAGCTCGAGAGCCGGGGCGACTAGCTCCGGAAGGCCTCGGCGGCCGACAGCTCCAGATAGCGCGACGCCCCCTCGCCTCCCTCGAGGAGCGCCAGATCGGCGTCCACCATCATTCGGATCAGCTTCTCGAAGGTGACGGCGGGCTTCCACCCCAGCACCGCCCGGGCCTTCCGGGAGTCCGCGCACAGGTGCTCCACCTCGGCCGGACGGAAAAGCTCGCGCTGCTGCACCACGTGCTCGCGCCACTCGAGCCCGACGTGCTCGAAGGCGACCCGCACGACGTCCTCCACCGAGTGCATCACCCCGGTTCCCACCACGAAGTCCTGCGGCTCCGGCTGCTGAAGCATCATCCACATCGCCTCCACGTAGTCGCCGGCGAAGCCCCAGTCACGCCGCGCCTCCAGGTTGCCGAGGTGGAGCTCGTCGGCCTTCCCGAGGGCGATCTTCGCCACCCCGTGCGTCACCTTCCGGGTCACGAACTCGAGGCCGCGGCGCGGACTCTCGTGGTTGAACAGGATCCCGCTCACCGCGAAGAGGTCGTAGCTCTCCCGGTAGTTCACCGTGATGAAGTGGCCGTACACCTTGGCCACACCGTAGGGGCTCCGCGGATAGAACGGCGTGCTCTCGTTCTGCGGCGACTCCCGCACCTTGCCGAACATCTCCGACGAGGACGCCTGGTAGAAGCGGATCTCCCGGTTCACCTGCCGGATCCCCTCCAGCATCCGGGTCACTCCGAGGGCCGTGAACTCCCCGGTGAGCAGCGGCTGCTCCCAGGAGGTGGGGACGAAGGACTGCGCCGCCAGGTTGTACACCTCGTCGGGCTCGGTGCGCTCGAGCACGCTGATGATGGAGAGCTGGTCGAGCAGGTCGGCCTGGTGCAGCGTGATCCGGTCCTTGATGTGCGCGATACGGTCGAACTTCTCCGTGGACGCCCGGCGCACCATGCCGTGCACCGAGTAGCCCTTGCGCAGGAGGAGCTCGGCGAGGTAGGAGCCGTCCTGGCCGGTGATGCCGGTGATGAGGGCGGTCTTCATCGCTTCTGCCTGTAGGTAGAGTGATCTCGATCCCGAAGGTTGCCGAGGCGGCGATCGGCGGCAAGCCCGGAGCTGTTCGAAGAAGCCGCCACCACGGT
>JBHIAV010000023.1:0-43818 GCA_046758745.1 Gemmatimonadota bacterium | reverse complement strand
ACTCCGTCCCGACGGCCCTCCCTCGTCCTGCCGCTCCGTTCGGCCGTGCGGCGGCATGTTCCTCCTATCCTGGGTTTACCCGGCGGGATGCCGGGGCAGCGCGTCAAACTATCACCGTGAAGTGAACGACGCTAACTGCCAGCTAAAATGTAAGATGTGCGGTGCGAGCGGAGCCCCGGGCCGGGGGGCCGGCCGGTCCCGCCGGGAGGGGGAGAGCCGCTCCGGGGGGCTGTAGGCCGGTCTCCAGACCGCCTAGTTTACATAATGTATATTATGTGCCATACAGGATGCGGGGAGATCGGGGGGTTGGGGACGGAAGAGGGCGCGTGGGCCGGGGGCGCGGGCGTCCCGGGAGAAGGGGCTCTCGTGGTGGGCCGGAGAGGCGGGAAGAAGAGACGGGGCCGATCCCGGTCAGGGGCGGCCGGAGGGATCGGCGGGTGCCGGGGCGCGGGAGGGGGCCGGATCGGCGTCGCCGTCGGGAGAGTGGAGGGAGGAGATCGCCTCCGGGTTGTCGGGTGCGGGAGATTCGCCCGCTCGGCTGGACTCGCTGCCTTCGGCGGAAGGGGTCGGGGGAACGGCCTTCGAGGCCTCGGGGACCTCGGACGCGCAGGCGGCGCCTCCCGAGGCGGGAGGGGTCGGGGAGGGGTCTCCTCCGCCGGTCTCCCGAAGGGCTCGGATCTCGCCGAGGCGGACGCCCCACAGGCCCTCCGGAAGGGCCGTCCCGGCCTTCCCGCTCGTCTCCTCAAGGAGCTCGGCGTAGATCCGCTCCGCCTCGACAAGCCTGCCCGTAGCGGCGAGAATCCGAGCCTGATCGTCGCGCGCACGGCGCTTCTGGAAGTCGAAACGGGCCCGATCGGCGATCACGCGATACCAGCGAAGGGCCTCCTCCGGCCGGCCCGCCTGCTCGTGGGCGGCCGCCAGCATCCTCGCCGCGGCATACGCGGTCGGGGAGCCCCCCTGCCCTTCCGCCACCGGTAGCAGCAGCTGGATCGCCGCCTCGACGCTGTCCCTCTGGAGCTCGAGCTGCGCCAGGAGGATGCGCGCATCGTCGGCGGATCTGGTCTCGCCGTATCGGGCGAGGAAGGTGATGAGGGCGTCCCGTGAGGCGGCGGGGCTCTGCGCTCCCACCCCGAGGCGAAGCTGCTGAAGCCGAGCGGCCGCCTGCTCGTTCAGGCTGCGGCGGTACCCCGCGTAGTAGAAGGCGCCGAGGGCGACGGCGACCAGGAGCAGACCGATCACCGCCGCGAGGCGCCGGTTGTGCTCCATCCAGCGCAGCGCCTGGAGAAGGCGCAGCATGAACGCGTCGCGCGTGTCGACCCCTTCCGGCTTCTTCTCTCGGGCGATGGCTTCCGTCATGCCCCACTCACCTCATATTATTGATAAGATAAACTGCTATAAGCTCAATATTGAGAATACATTATACTCAGATATGAGGCTCCGGCCGTTCAGGCTCGAGAGCTCCACCAGGAAACCGAGCTCGACGACGATCCCGCCCAGGCGGCGGATCAGCCCCGCGGCGGCCGAGGCGGTTCCCCCTGTGGCGAGCAGGTCGTCGATCAGCATGACGTGCTCCCCATCCCCTACGGAGTCGGACTGCATCTCGAGCCGCGCGGTGCCGTATTCGAGGTCATACACGGCGAAGACCGTCTCACCGGGCAGCTTTCCCTGCTTTCGGATGGGGACCAGCGGGAGGCCGAGCTCCACGGCGACGGGCGCGGCGAAGAGGAAGCCCCGGGACTCGATTCCGGCGATCTTCTCCGCGCGCCGCTCGTGGGCCACGGCGGCGAAGCAGGCGGTAACCCGTTCGAGCAGGGCCGGGCTCGCCAGCACTGGCGCGATGTCCCTGAACAGGATGCCGGGCCGCGGAAAGTCCGGATAGTCTCGCAGGGCGCGCCGCACATCCTGGTTGAGCCGCGCGAGATCCTCCCCGTCCGGCATGCGCCTCACCTCTTCTCCACCTCCGAGTCGCGGGGGCACACCCCTTCCTGGCGTGGCCGCGGCCGACACGAAGGGTCCGTGCGTCCACGCTGGAGCCTCGTCTGGCTCGGCGGGCCGCGGCTTGCTGCCTCCGACGTACGGACCCGACATCCCTTCATCCATTGCCTCTCCCCCTCCCTACCGACGCTCGGCACCGAAGCGGCGGGTCGGCCAAGGTACCCGGCCCGGACATTCAGCGTCAATCTCCGCCGAAGAAGAGTGTGATCGCCAGAAATCCGCCGATCAGGAGAACGGCGAACAGTATGGTGAGGAGGTTGAAGTAGCGCTCGATGAACCTCCGGATCCGCTCCCCCAACACGCGGATGAGGCCGGCCACGAGGAAGAAACGGGCCCCTCGGCTTACGGCCGAGATCGCCACGAACGCCGGAAACGAGACGCTGAATCCGCCCGCCGCGATGGTGAACACCTTGAACGGGATCGGCGTGAACCCGGCGGTGCCCAACGACAGCACCAGGTTCTGCTCGTACAGAGTGCCGACCGTGCGGTACTTCTCGGTCAGGCCGTACAGCTCCAGTATCGGCAGGCCGACCGAGTGGTACAGTGCGCTGCCGATGAGATAGCCGACCATCGCTCCGCTCACGGAGGCCACCGTGCACAGGAATGCGAACCAGAGCGCCCGTGCCGGCCTTCCCAGGGCGAGGGGAATGAGCAGCACATCCGGCGGGATCGGAAAGAAGGAAGCCTCGGCGAAAGAGATCCCGATCAGCGCGAGGGGACCTCCGGGCCGGTCCGCCCAACCGATCACCCAGTGGTACAGACGCCGTAGGAGTCCTTCCTCCTTCTGGACTTCCCCTGCGGCGACTCCGCTCACACCCCGCCTCGCAAGAGCGGAATGAACCGGGCGGAATCGATCACCTCTTCCTCCCATTCCCCATCGCGGCGACGCAGCCGGCGGAGCTCCTGTCCGTGCTCCGCCTCGCCCACCGGAATGACCATGCGCCCCCCGTCGGCGAGCTGGGCACGCAGCTCCCGTGGGATCGCCGGCACCGCGGCCCCCACGAGGATCACGTCGAACGGGGCGGCTTCCGGCCAGCCCCGGGAGCCGTCTCCGGTGCGGATCTCCACGTTTCCGACCCCGAGCTCCGTCAGAAGGCGCCGGGCCATCTCCGCAAGCTCGGGAATGACCTCGACGGAGTGCACACGACGAGCCAACGCCGCCAGGAGAGCCGTCTGGAAGCCCGAGCCGGTGCCGATCTCCAGCACCTCTTCCTCTCCCTGCAGCTCGGCCAGGGAGAGGTGGAAGGCGTGCACCGTGGGCCGGGAGATGGACTGTCCGAAGCCGAGCGGCAGCGCGACGTCCTGATACGCCCGGTGCCGTACCGCTTCGGGCACGAAGTGATGGCGCGGCACCGTGTCGAAAGCGTGCAGAATGGCCAGGTCCTCGATCCCCGCCGCACGAAGCCGCTCGACCAATCGCCGTCGGTCGCGCCGGTAGGCGGGAGTCAGGGCTCCAGGGTCCACGAGCTGACTTCTTCGATCAACCGGTAGTCGGTAAGGTCGAGGTGGAGGGGGGTGATCGACACGTAGCCGGCCTTCACGGCCCGGAAATCCGAGTCCTCGCCGCCGGACCAGCTCGATACGCCGCCGCCGATCCAGAAGTACTCGCGACCGCTCGGGTCCTGTCGTCGGGTCAAGGAGTCCGAATAGACCCGCCGCCCGAGCCGAGTGACACGCACCCCCTCCACCTTCCCCACCGGTCGCTCGGGAAGGTTGATGTTGAAGAAGGTCTCGCCGGGGAGCTGGTTCCGTGCCACGAGGGTGCGAAGGAGCCGGGTGAGGAGGTCCGTGTAGCCGGCCAACCACTCTTCCCGCTTCCCGGCATAGGAGATCGCGACCGACGGGATGCCGAGGATCGTTCCCTCCATCGCGGCGGCCACGGTGCCCGAGTACAGCACGTCCTCGCCCATGTTGGGTCCGTGGTTGACACCGGAGAGCACGAAGTCGGGGGCGAAGCCCAGCATCCGGTTGGCGGCGAGGAGCACGCAGTCGGTGGGCGTGCCGTCGATCACATATCGGCCGTCCCCCGCCCGGGTGACGCGGAGGGGTCGGTGGAGGGTGAGGGAGTGGCTGCTGGCACTCTGCTGACGATCCGGTGCCACCACCTCGACCTCTCCCAGGCGGGCCGCCACGCGCGCCAACAGGTCCAGGCCGGCCGCGTGGATCCCGTCGTCGTTGGTGACCAGGAAGAGCACGCGCGCCTCGTCGTCGCGCAGCGATCGAGCCGCCTCGCGCGTCTCCGAGGCCGGCTCGAGCGGGCGCGGCGCACTCACGCGGTCACCCGTCATGAGGTGGGCTACAGGGTGAGCAGATCGACCAGCTCGTCCGCCTCGCGGCGGAGGTCGCGCGCCGTCTCGACGTCCCACGCCACCTGCGCGGCGCGAGACAGCTTTCGGTCTCGCCGCAGCTGCTCCAGCTTCTGCTTGGCCCCTTCGATCGTGTACCTCTCGGTGTACAGCAGGTGACGGAGGAGCTGGATGAGCTTGATCTCCTTCCGACGGTAGACCCGGTTGCCGGCCCGGTTCTTGGACGGTCTGAGCGCGCGAAACTGACTCTCCCAATAGCGGAGCACGTGCGGCTTGAGGTTCGCCAGCTCGCACACCTCCCCGATCGAGTAGTATTCCTTGGAGGCAATCGGATCGTTCACCGGCACTAGCTCCATCGTTCGGGTTTGGGCTCTCTCGCCATGAGCTCTGCCAGCGCGTGCCGAGGTTCGACGTCCTCGTACAGGATAGAGTATACCGCGGCGACGATCGGCATTTCCACCCCGTGCGCTGCGGCCAGGTCGCGGGCCGCGCGGGTCGTTCGCACACCTTCGGCAACGGAGGTCGTCTCCGCGAGCACCTCCTCCAGGCGACGGCCGCGGCCGATCGCCAACCCCACGCGGCGGTTGCGACTCAGATCGCCGGTGCAGGTGAGGATCAGATCCCCCGCCCCGGCGAGCCCGGCGAGTGTAGGCTCCTCCCCGCCCATCTTCCTCGCCAGACGGCTGATCTCGGCGAGCCCTCGCGTGATGAGGGCGGCCCGCGCGTTGTCGCCGAGCTGCAGGCCGTCGCTGATCCCCGCGGCGATAGCGATCACGTTCTTGAGCGCACCGCCGAGCTCGGTTCCGATGACGTCCGACTGCGTGTACAGGCGAAAGTGCTCGTTTTGGAAGAGACGCTGCACCCGGAGGCCGCTCTCCGGTTCCCGGGAGGCGACCGTCACGGCCGTCGGGAGACGGCGGGACAACTCGACGGCGAAGCTGGGCCCTGAGAGCACGGCGATCCGCTTTCCCCGTTTGTCTCCCAGAAGCTCCGCCAGCACTTCGCTCATGCACTTGCCAGACTCGATCTCGAGGCCCTTCGAGGCACTGACCACGAGAGAGCGCTCGTCGAGCCACCGCCTGGCCTCGCCGACCACCTCACGGACGACGTGCGACGGGGTGGCCGAGACGAGCACCTCGGCCCCGCTCACCGCCTCTTCGAGGCGGGGTGTAGCGCACACGCCGTCGGCGATCCGGATCCCGGGAAGATGCTTCGAGTTCGTCGCGCTTCGCCGCATCTCCTCGGCCACCCGCGGGTCATGGGCCCACACTCTCACCGGGTGACCGTTGCGGGCCAGGAGATCGGCGAGCGCGGTGCCCCAGCTGCCGGCTCCCAGCACCGCCACGGGGGTTGCCTGACCTGCGCTTGGCCGCGGCTCGGAGGCCGCGGCTCCTGTTCGCGGCTTCGAGCTCCCGGCGCCCTCCCGCGGCCGGTCGGCGGCGCCTCGGCGGCCAAACCGGTGCTCCTCCCCCCGCCACAGACGGCGCAGGTTCGAGCGGTGCGTCCACCATACGAAGATCGCGGCCGCGCCGCAGAAGACGACGATCTCGGCCGGCGCTCCCGCCACTGCCGTCAGTAGGGGGACGAGGGTGACGGCCGTCAGGGAGGCTAGCGAAACGATGCGGGTCACCAGAACGAGTCCCACCCAGACGAGGAGGGCGATGAGCATGGCGAGGGGCGCGAGCGCGAGGAGCACTCCCGCCGCGGTGGCGACGCCTTTCCCGCCCCGGAAGCGGAGGAAGGCCGGCCACACGTGTCCGGCAATCGCAGCGCCGCCGTACAGCAGAACGAGCCACGCGAGACCGCTCCCGTCCCACGACGCGAAGACCCACGCGGGGAAGAAGCCCTTCGCCACGTCGACGAGGACGACGACCGAGGCGGCCCGGGCGCCGAGCACCCGGTACGTGTTCGTGCCGCCGAGGTTTCCGCTGCCCAGCGTGCGCAGATCCACCCCGTGCACCCGCCCGACGAGGTAGCTGGTCGGGATCGAGCCGAGCAGATACGCCGTGAGGGCCAGCAGGAGGACCTTCATCCTCTCTCCTCGTCACGCCGGCGGACCTTGAGACGGAGCGGCGTTCCGTCAAAGCCCCATGCCTGCCGGAAGCCGTTGTGCAGGTAGCGCAGGTAGGACCGGGCGATGTCCTCCGGCCTGTTGGCCCACAGGACGAAGCGAGGCGGCGCCGTCGCCACCTGGCTCCCGTACAGGATCTTCACATCTCCCCGCCCCCCCTGAGGCGGCTGCTTGCGTGCGATCAGATCACCGAGCACCCGGTTCACCTCGGCGGTTCGAATGCGGCGTTCTCGCTCCGCCTGCACGCGCCGCGCGATCTCCAGAACCTTCCCCACCCGTTTTCCCGACAGTGCCGACGTGGTGACGATCGGGACCCAGCGAAGGAACGGGGCTCGCTCACGGAGATCCCGCTCGAAGCCGGCCACCACCCGGGGGCCACGCTCCTCGATGAGATCCCACTTGTTGGCCACGAACACGAGCCCGCACCCCGCCTGCCACGCCTCTTCGCCGATTCGAAAGTCCTGGTTGGTGATGCCGGCACGGCTGTCCGTGATGAGGAGACACACGTCCGCTCGCCGGATGGCGGCGGCGGCGCGGAGCCGGCCGTAGAACTCAAGGTCGTCCGTCACGCGCGAGCGGCGGCGCAAGCCCGCCGTATCGATCAGGCAGAGGCGCTCGCCGTCGAACTCCAGATAGGTGTCGATCGAGTCGCGGGTCGTCCCCGGCTCCTCGCTCACGATGACCCGGTCCTCCCCGAGCAGACGGTTCACGAAGGTCGACTTGCCCACGTTGGGCTTGCCGATCACCGCGAGTCGAAGGGAGACCGGAGCGGCGCCGTCCGGCGAGGTCTGCGGGAGGAGTTCGACGAGCCGGTCGAGGAGATCGCCGCTCCCTTTGCCGCTCAGGGCGGAAACCGGAAGCGGATCGCCCAGCCCGAAGCGGTGGAACTCGTGGTGCTCCGAAGCGCTCGCCGGATCGTCCAGCTTGTTCACGGCCAGCAGCACGGGCCGCCGGGTGCGGCGGAGAAGCTCCGCGAGGTGCTCGTCGAGCGGGTGGACGCCGCTCGGCCCGTCCACCACGAAGAGGATCAGGTCCGCGTGGTCGATCGCGGCGAGCACCTGCCGGCGGACTTCCCTGTCGAGCGGTCGGTCTGGCTCCTCGATCAGGCCGCCCGTGTCGGCGAGCAGGAAGGAACGACCCGCCCATTCGGCCGTGGCGAACTTCCGGTCGCGCGTGACGCCCGCCTCCTCCGCGACGATGGCGATGCGGCGACCCACGATCCGGTTGAAGAGCGTCGACTTGCCGACATTCGGCCGCCCGACGATCGCGACCGTGGGAAGCGCTACCGCGTGATCAGCGCGTCGGTGATGTGGTCGGACGGACATATGTCGAGCGAGGGGTAGGCATCCCGGAGCTGTTCCAGCGTCACGTCGTCGAGAAAGAACTCCTGGTCGTTCAGCGCGGTGCGGCTGAACAGGGCCCTGTCGAAGTCCCGGTACGGCGCGAGCGCCTGCAGGTGGTCCCGCCCGGGCAGCAGACCGGCCGTGGTGACGAGGGGGCCATACAGGGTGTTGATCACGGGAAGCGTCTCGATGAGCGCGCCGCACGCCTCGGCGATCTCTCGGGCAAGAGAGCGCAGAAAGGGCCCCATCGACGTCCCGGTGATGAGGACGATCCGCCTCCCGAGCAGCGGCGGAAGTGTCCCCAGGTCACGGCGGACTCGGCCGGCCAGCTCGGACATGGCACCCACGCCGTTCCCCACCAGCTCGCGGTCGTCGAAGTACTCCGATCCCGGAAGCTCTCCGCCCGCCTGCAGAAAGAGCTCGTCCGCGGCGTAGCACCACCCGCGGCCACGCTCGGAGATCGCCCGTCTCCGGGCGGCGTCTACCTGCTCCAGCGCCCGCCGGCTCTCCGCGCGGGTGAGCGGGCGGATTCCTCGGTCCTGGTTGTAGCTGGTGAGGCCGACCGGCACGACCGAGAGCGAGGGAACCGAATCGCCGCGGGCGTACAGATCGTCGATTGTACGCCCAAGATGGTCACCGTCATTCAGCTCGGGGCACAGCACCACCTGTGCGTGGATGCGGATGCCGCCCTCGGCGAGCCGGTCGAGGTGCTCGTTGATCTCCGCCGCGCGGGGGTTCTTGAGCATGGCACGACGAACGTCGGGCTCCGTGGAGTGAACGCTCACGTACAGCGGCGAAAGGCGCTGATCGAAGATCCTCTGCCAATCCGTCTGGCGAAGATTGGTGAGGGTCACGTAGTGGCCGTACATGAACGAGAGCCGGTAGTCATCGTCCTTGATGTAGAGGGTCGAGCGGAGCTTCCCGGTCTTCGGATTGCCCTTCACGAAGCAGAAGGCGCACGCGTTCGTGCACCGCCGCACCTTGTCCGGCTCCGGGACGATTCCCAGCGGCTCGTCGTACGCCTTCTCGATCTCGTAGACGTAGCTCTCGCCGCCCGGGCTCTGCGCCTCGAGCTCGAGGCGCTCCTCGGCCGAGAGGAAGAGAAGATCGAGCGCATCCCGGATCTCCTGCCCGTTGATCCGGAGGAGGAGCGAGCCGGGAACGAGACCAAGCTCGGCGCCGATGGAACGGCGGCGCACTTCGGCGACCCGAATCATGCCGGCAGAGCTTCCATGGTTCCTTCCGCGCGTCACCTACAGCGAAGTCCGGGCCCGGAAAACGACACGGCCGGGACGCAGGTCACCGGCCGTACTCCTCCACCCGCCCGAGCGTCGGGAGCCGCCGTCACGCCGTGGGGTCCAGCTCCTCTTCCTCGAGGGTGCGGCGGGCCGCGTCTAGCCGAAAAGCCGGCACCAGGAGACGGACCACGGACAGGCCCCCGAAGGTGACGACGTTGGCGTGATCCTTTTGGGACAGCACCCGGGCTTCAATTCCCGCCGCTCGCAATATACCGGCGGTGAACTCGGCCTCCAACTCCTCCGATGTCCGGAGGACCTCCGCCCAGCCTTCGATGAGCCGAACACCCCCGTGCTCACCGCACAGCGCCGCGTGCCGCGTCCCTGCCCGGCATTCATGGCACACCGGGACGCCGCACACGACGCACGCCCGCTCGGCGACCCGCCGCGGATGTCGCCCGCAGCGGGCCGAATGGAAGAGCGATCCGCATGCCGTGCAGTGCGGCAGAGCACCCTGGCGCGGTCGGCCGCACCGCGGACAGGTGGCCCCGACCCGCTCGGGACGGGAGCGCGGACTCACGCGGCGCCCCTCGCCCGGATCCGACCGGCCTTCAGGAGCCCGACGCCGTAGCCGGCGCCAGACGGTAGCGGAAGCCGGCGATCGGCTGCCCCGCCTGCACCTGGAGCTGGAAGGAGGACGACTCGCCCTCCGCGGGCAGCTCGAGGAGCAGCACGTCCGAGAGAACCACCTCCCCGCCTTCCCCCAGGAACTCGAAGGGCACCTCGAACTTCGATTCGGCGGGGGCGGTCCGGTTGAGCGCCTCCCCCTCGATCGTGTAGGTGTTCTCGCTCTGCTGGGCGACCAGCTGCACTCGAAGGAACTCGAACGGCAAGGCGTCACGCCGCTGCAGGACAGCCAGCGCCTTCTCTTCGTTCCCCAGCTCCCGGTGGGCATTCGCCAGCAGGGCGTAGTTGACCGACTCGTACGGGTAGCGTTCGACGAGCTGCTCGGCGATCGGCAGCAGGTCCTGGTACCGGTCCGACTGATACCGCGTGTTCGCGAGGTTTTCGAGCACCTCCTTGTTGAGCGGCTGCATCTCGTGCGCTCGCTCGAAGGCCGTCACGGCCTGGGCGTAGTCTCCCGCCCGATACAGCCCGACTCCCACCTCCGACCACTGGCGGAACGTGAGGTCATCCCGCGAGAGGAGCTCCTGGAAGAGCGCCTGCGCCTCCTCCGTGCGCTGCACGTCCATGAGGGCGATCGCGTAGTTCAGCCGTCCCAGCACGTCGTCCGGGTTCTTCTCGGAGTACTCGGAGTAGATGGCGAGCGCTTCCTCGTTCTTTCCGTCCGCCTTTAGAAGCTCAGCCAGGTTGATGCTCGCCACCCGCACCATGTCGGGCTCGCCGCCGACATCGAGAGCGGAGCGATACAGCGCCCTCGCCTTGTCCAGGTTCCCGGCGTTCTGGTACAGGGAGGCCGCGTTCACCAGGGAGCGAGGATCCCTGTATATCAGGTTGGCCGTCTCGAAGGCCTCCAGAGCCGTGTCCGGGTCCCCGGCCTGCCACCGCGCAATGCCGAGATTGTACTGCGTGACCCAGGCGTTGAAGCGCATCTGCTCGGCCTGCTCCGCGCACTTCGGCTCCATTTGCACGAGACGGTTGAGCATGGTGTCGGCGCCGACGAAGTCGCGGAGACCGAGGTAGGCCCGGCCCGCCAGCAGATAGGCCCGGGGCTCGTCCGGTTCCAGCTCGAAGGAGGTTCGCAGCTTCTTGAGCGCGCGGGCGTAGCGTTCCTCCTTCGTCTGCGGGTCGTCCCTCCGGTTCGCCCAGCTGAACTCCACGTCGGCCCCGCGGGTATGCTGGTTGCCCGACCTCACGCAGTCCTCCTGCGCGAGCAGGGGGCTCGGGAGGGCGAGGGCGACGAACAGGACGGCGCCGACCGGGGCGCCCTTCGGCCACTTCACGGTCATGTCGGATCGCTTCCTTGCTCGGGTTGTCACGTCTCCGCGTCACACCAGGTCCGGCCAGGCCCGACGCAGCTCTCGCAGCACGCGAGCCGGCTCCATCCCCTCGGCAGCCGCAGCCGCGACCACATCTTCATACTCTGCCTTCGAACGGAGCAAGTCCGGGCTCCCACCCTCGGGCCCGGACCGCTTCACGCGGATCCTGTGCCCCCTCCACGCCCGTTCCTCCATGCTGCGCAGCAGCGTGTGGCGCATCACACTCCAGCTCCGCAGGCCGATCGTGGAGCTGTGGCGGAACACCGCATCCTCTACCGAGGCCCGCATCGCCGGTTCCACCAAACATTCCAGGCGCCACGCCGGCCGTCCCTTCTTCATGTACACGGTCTGCACCGTGGCGTCGAGAGCGCCCGCTTCGAGACAGGCATCGATGAGCGACGGGACGTATTCCGGGCTCATGTCGTCCACGTCGACCTGGAGGATGTGGACGGCCGATCGAACGCCGTCATGCGGGCGCGTGAGCCACACGCGCAGGCAGTTCGGATGCTCTGCCGGGTCGCGGGCCCCCGCCCCGTAGCCGACGCGCTCCACCGTCGCGTCGCCGCTCGCCGGACGACCCCTGCACAGACCAGCGAGCAGCGCAGCACCCGTCGGGGTGACGAGCTCCCCGGGGTACCCCGTGTGGCGGACCGCGGTCCCTTCGAGCAGGTAGGCGGTGGCGGGTGCCGGAACGGGATACCGCCCGTGGTGGATCTCGATGCTTCCCTGCCCGAGTCCCACCGGCAGGGTGCTCGCCTCCTCGATGCCGAGGCGGAAGAAACCGTCCGCCCCCCCGCATATGTCGAGGAGCGCATCCGCCGCTCCCACCTCATGGAAGTGGACCGCGTCGGGCGGGACGCCGTGCACGCGTCCCTCGGCGGCGGCGAGCCGGCCGAACACGTCGAGGGCCAGGGACTTGCTCCGCTCGTCCAGGGAGCTCTCCTCGATCTGGTGCCGTATGTCGGAATACGGACGGCCGTGGGCGCGTGCCTTCTCCCCGGCGGAGGCGGACCCGTGGCGATGCTCGCCTCCCGTGGCGGAAGGGACGCCGTGCGCCGGCTCGGGGGCGTGCGCGGCGGCCTGGGCGGTGGATGCGTGGCGCCGATGGTGGGCTGGCTCCGCGTCTCTCGCCTCGCCAGCCGGCGCCACCATGACGCGCACGGCCCTCACCCCCGCCCGGTCGACGGGTTCGACCCGGAGCTCGGCCATCCGCACGCCCACGCGGTCCGCCACGTCGAGCAGCCAGTGGCGGTCGAGGCCGAGGTCGATCCACGCGCCGAGCAGCATGTCGCCGCTGATGCCGCTGAACGGATCGAAGATCACCGCCCGGCGGGGCGGCGTGGCGTGACCCGGCTCCTCCTCAGCCCGCGGCTCCGGGCGATCCACAGGCGTCTCGCCTCGTGTGGCTCGCTGCGCCGGTCGCTCGTGTCTCGTCATGTCTCAATAATTCAGCGTGTTGCCGGTGTTGAACAGCACGACCGTCTCCCCGGCGGCCAGGTCGCCGCGGCGACGGAGCTGTGCGGCCGCGGCCAGCGTCGCTCCACCCTCGATCCCCGCGCTCAAACCCTCCAGCCGTCCGAGATCGCGCGTCGCCTCCTGCATCTCGCTGTCGTCGACCGCGATCGCTCCGCCCCGCGACTCCCGCAGGGCAGCGAGGATGAGAGAGTCGCCGAGCGCCTTCGGAACGCGCAGCCCCCACGCCACGGTGCGAGGGTCCTCCCACCGGGGCGCGTCTTCCCGCCCCTCCTCCCAGGCCCGCACGATGGGGGCGCAGCCGCGGCTCTGCACGGCGTACAGTCGCGTGTGGGGGTTGGCGAGCCCGATGGTGGCCAGCTCGCGGAGGGCCTTCCAGCTCCCGATGAGCCCTGTTCCCCCTCCCGTCGGATAGACGATGGCATCGGGAGCGCGCCAGCCGAGCTGTTCGGCGATCTCCAGCATCATCGTCTTCTTCCCTTCGATGCGATACGGCTCCCGAAGCGTGGACAGGTCGAGGCGGCCGGTCTCTCCGGCGTGCTCGGCCGCCAGACGCCCACACTCCGCGATGAGGCCCCGTACCCGGACCACCTCGGCGCCGTACGGAGCGCACCGACGCTCGATCGCCGGCGGCGTGTCTGCCGGAATGTAGATGCGGGCCGGAAGCCCGGCCCGCGCCGCGTACGCCGCCAGCGCGACGCCCGCGTTCCCGGCGCTCGGGATCACGAAGCCGGGGGCCCCGTCCAGAACCGCGCGGGTCACCGCGACGGCGAGGCCGCGGTCCTTGAAGCTGCCGGTCGGGTTGCGGCCCTCGTCCTTCGCGTGCAGATGGAGCTCGAGCCGCTCCCCGAGGCGGGCGAGGCGGATGAGCGGCGTGTCCCCCTCACCGAGGGTGATCGGTCGTTCCGCGGCGTGAAGGGGAAGGAGCTCCGCGAAGCGCCATATGCCCGGCGGCCTGCCGCGCCATTCGGCCGCGAGTGCCGGACCGCTTCCCGGCTCGGTGCTGTACCGGACGAGCAGGGGGCCGCCGCATGCTTCGCACACCGTGGAGGGGCGTGCCGGCCTTCCAAGGGGGCCGCACCGATCGCACGCGAGCTGGAAGTCAGCCACCGCCGTCCTGGCTCGGGTCGGTCCCCCGCGCGTCGTCTTCGCCCGAGGGAGCGAGGCCGCGGTCGGCGCGCCCCGCGCCGTCGCCGCCGCCGGCGATCGTCGGGGCGGCCGGCGGCCTCGGTTCGAACCCGGGGCACTCGAGCACCGGAAGCCGTGGGTACTTGGGATATCCGCGGTCGGTTCGGGATCTCGCGCACAGGAGGAAGCTCGAGCCGCGATCGCTGTGAATGCGCCGCGCGTGCCGGCAGCGCCTGCACAGTCCGGGGTCGATCACCCGGTTTTCTCGGCTGGCGCTCCGCCCCTGCGGCGCCGGGCTTTCCGCGCCTCTCGCTCCGTCTCGGTTCCGGCGCGGTCCTCGTCCGTGTTCCTTCGCCGAGCCCTCGGCGTCTTCGGCTCGGGATGCGCCGGCTCGCGTGCCCCCCTCTCCCCGCGCAGGTGGGCCCGGATGTGGGCCGCCGTCGCCGGGCCGATCCCGGGGGTGTCGGCGATCTCCTCCGGGCTCGCCTCCCGGATCGCCGCCACGCTGCCGAAGCGGCGCAGCAGGCGCTCTTCGCGCGCCGGGCCGACACCCGGCACCTCTGCCAGGCCGGAGCGCAGCGTGCGACGCTTCCGGAGGGAACGGTTGTAGGCGAGCGCGAAACGGTGCGCCTCGTCGCGGGTGCGCTGGATCCACTGGAGCGCCGGATCCCGCCGGCCGAGCCGGAGAGGCGCCTCCGCGCCGGGCCGGAACAGCTCCTCCTCCCGCTTGGCCAGGGCGACGACGGGGAGGTCCGTGATGCCTGCGGAGGCCATCCCCTGGCGCGCGGCTCCGAGCTGGCCCTTCCCGCCGTCCACGATCACGAGGTCGGGCAGGCGCTTCCCTTCCCCGACACGGCGGTGGAAGTAGCGCCCGACGATCTCCTGCATCATCGCGTAGTCGTCGGGCTTGCCGTCGACCGCGCCCCGCACGCGGAATCGCCGATACTCGCTCTTGCGGGGGGCACCGTCCTCCAGCCATACGGCACTGCCCACGGACTCGGCGCCGCCCAAGGTCGAGACGTCGAAGCATAGGAGCGCCCGGGGAGGCTCCGGCAGCTCCAGGGCGGAGGCGAGAGCCCGGGCCGCCGCCGGCGCGGCGGCGATCGGACGCGCCGCCTCCACGGCCTGCCGCTCGGCCAGAAGGTGGGCGGCGTTGGCTGCCGCCAGCTCGGCCAGCCGCCGCTTGCCCCCCCGCCGAGGAACGCGGATCGAGAAGCTCGCACCGCGACGCGCGGCAAGCACTTCCTCGAGCAGCGATCGATCCGGGAAATCGGTCGGCACGAGGAGCTCGGGTGGAAGATCCTCCCGCCGCAGATAGAACGTCTTGAGGAACGCCTCGACGACCCTCTCCATCTCCTCCCCCTCGACGTTCCTCAGGTGATGCACCTCGCTTCCGAGCAGCCGACCTTCCCGCACCCGCATCACCACCCCACATGCCACGCCACCCTCACGACTCACCCCGAGCACGTCGCGATCGCCCCCGCGGAAGTCGATGGCGGTCTGCCGACGCTCGATCGCCTCGAGCCCCCGGAGCACATCCCGCAGCTCGGCCGCGGCCTCGAAGTCCAGTGTCCGGGAGGCCGCCGTCATCCGGTCCCGCACGGTCGCCTTCACCGGAGCCGTGTGCCCGGCCAGCACCTCCGCGATCTCACCGATCATCTCGCGGTATTCGGACTCGCTCTGGTAGCCGACACACGGGGCCTTGCACCGTCCGATGTGGTAGTCGAGGCAGGGCCGCTCCGGTGCCACGGTGGGGAGGTCGTAGTGACAGGTGCGGACGGTGTACATGCGGCGAATCGTGCGCAAAGCCCGTCGCATCGCGCCCACATCGGTGAAGGGACCGAAGTAACGCGACCCGTCCCGCTCCAGACGCCTCGTCACCAGGATGCGCGGGAAGGGCTCGCCCAGGGTGATCTTGACGTACGGGTAGCTCTTGTCGTCACGGAGCTGGATGTTGAAGCGCGGGCCGTGCTCCTTGATGAGGTTCGATTCGAGGAGGAGGGCCTCGGCCTCGGAGTCGACGACGATCGTCTCGACGGAGGCGATCTGCCGAGCGAGCTGCCGGAGCTTCACCGACCTGTCGGGCTCCGTCCCGAAGTAACTCCGCACACGGCCCCGCAACGACTTCGCCTTTCCGACGTAGAGAAGATGGCCGGCGGCGTCTCGGAAGAGATACACCCCGGGGCGCGTCGGGAGGTGCTCGAGCTGCGTGCGCAGTGCCTCGCGGCGGTCTGTGGAACGCGGCTTCATTCGGCGATCGGGATGATGGGAGGTCTGCGGGCGATCAGCAGATATGGTACCCCTCCGGCGGCGAGCGTTCCGAGCAGGATCCCGAGCGCGGACACCCAGCTCTCCCCCCCGAGCTCGCCGGTCAGGACGTGCCGGGCGGCCATGCCGGCCCCGGCGGCCACGATGCTCGCGGCCGCCAGCCGGGCGAGCCCGCGGACGGCCGCGGTCGGAAAGAGGGTGCCGGTCCGATCGGCGAGCCCCCGCCACAGCAGGCTCAGGTTCAGCCACGCGCCGAACGCCCCCCCGAGAGCGAGACCCGCAGCGCTCATGGCTCCGTAGCCGGCCGCCTTCATTCCCCACATGAGCGCCGCGCCGGCGGCGATCCCGGCCCCGACGGAGACGGCGGCGATCCGCATCGGGGTGCGGGTGTCCTGCAGGGCGTGGAACCCGCTCGCGAACAGCTTCACGCAGCTCGAGGCGACGAGACCGATGGAGTATGCCATCAGGATGGCGCTCACCAACAGCGTGCTGTCGCGCCCGAACTGGCCGCGCTCGAACAGGACTTGCACTACCAGGTCGCCGAACAGCAGGAAGACGATGGCGGCGGGGAGCACGAAGAAGAGGATCTGGAAGAAACCCTCCACCAGCCGCTGGCGGAGCGCCCGCTCCGTCACCTCCCGGGACATCTCGGGGAGCGAGGCAGCGGCGACCGAGATGCCGAACAGGCTGAGCGGCAGGTACACGATGCGCTGCGCGTAGCCCATCGAGGAGATCGCCGCCACGGGGAGGAAGCTCGCGAGAAAGAGGTCGATGTAGCTGGAAATCTGAAAGATGCCCTGACTGGATACGACCGGCACCATGTTCCGCACCACGCGGCGGAGGGGCTCCCATTCCCACGCCCAAACGGGTCGGAGCGATCCCGCCAGTCGGCGCGCCCCCGGGAGCTGGACGGCGACCTGGAGGACGGCGCCGGCCAGGGTGGACCAGGCCAGGACGTGCACCAGGGAGTCCCACCCGAGCCGAGCCCCGAGGAGAAGCCCGGCCACCTGCGCCAGATTCCACAGCACCGGAGCGAAGAAGGGGAGGAAGAAGCGGCGGTGGCTGTTCAGGACGCCTAGACACCAGGCGCCGAGGATCATCACGCCCGACATCGGGAAGAGGATGCGGACGAGGGAGGTGGTGAGGTGGGTCGCGTCCTCGGCGAGCCCAGGCGCGATGAGGCGGGTGAGCCACGGGGCGAGGAGGATGCCGAGACCGCTCAACAGACCGGAGGCCACGAGGACGACGCCCCACACGCCCGTGGCCAGGCGGCGTGCCTCCGTCGATCCCGCGCCCGAGCGCTCCAGCGACTCGCTGTACACCGGCACGAAGGCCGCGGAGAGCGTCCCTTCGCCGAGCAGGTTGCGCAGGACGTTCGGGATTCGGAGCGCGGCGTAGTAGGCGTCGGCGGAGAGGCGGGTGCCCAGGAAGGCGGCGATCGCTGCGTCGCGCAGGAGCCCGGTGACGCGGCTGAGGAGGATACCGGCCGCCACCGAGACGGTCGGTCGGGCTCCGGACGGCTGTTTCACGCGGTCGGCGAGCCCCGGCTCCTCCGGTCAGTCACCGGCGCCGAGTTCCGGTCGCTCGCGTTTCGGACCTTCGATCAGAGAGCGAACGAACTCGGTCTCCTCGCGCAGACTCTCCACCGAGCTGCTGAGATAGCGGACCTCCGCCTCCAGCTCCTGCACCCGCGCCGAAAGCTCCTCTCGCTCCTCTCCGCCAGACTGCCCCGACAGACGGTTCGCCAGCGCCTGCCCGATCTGCGAGTCGAGAACGATCGCCGTGAGCGGGATCAGCAGAACCAGTACGATGATCACGAAGGCCAAGACCACTGCGCTCGTCCGTGCTGAGTGGCACTCGCCGGTGCGAAGAAGCGGAGACCGCGAGTCCTTCGGCCCCGCCGCGAGGTCAAGCTACTCCTGCCCTCCTACCCCAGCAATGTGCGCCGGGATCGCCTCCTCCTCCGCCCGCTCGCAGCGGGCGATCTCGTCCACGAAGGCGTCTCCGTAGCGGGCGAGATAGTAGAACGGGCTGAGGATCCGCTCCTGGGGCTTACCGGCCGGATACAGGTGCACCGCCGCCTTCCGGAGCTGCCGGAGCAGGATCTCCCGGCGCCCGCGTACCCGCGCGTCGATCAGCCGCTCGATCTCCTCGGCTACCCGGAAGACCTCGGCGCGCGCCTTGCCGACGGCCGACTTGATTCCTGGAAGCTCCTTCTCGATCGCCTCCCGGAGGCGCTCGAGGGAGGCCGCGGCATCCTCATGAAAGGCAGCCAGGGCTCCCTCTACGGCGGGGGGACGACCCTCAGCCACGATCCTGCGGCCGAGCTCCCTACCGCCGTCGGAGAAGTCCTCCGGCGTGGCGCCGGCCTTCTCCAGCACCTTCCGTACCTTCCTCTCGATGACGCGCCACGTCCCGCGCGGCCGGATCATGGGCATCGCCACGCCGGCGAGATCGAACAGTCCCCCGAGCTGCGCCCAGTACGCGATCTCGGCGGGTCCGAGGATGGAGGCCGCCACGGGAAGGAGCGAGGACTCTAGAACGGGGCGCAGCGAGGCAGCGGGGCCGAAGCGGTGGGGCGCCTCCTCCAGCATCCCGAGCAGCTCGGCGAGCGGCAGCGTCGGCCCCTTCCTTCCGAGGCGCACGACCTCGCCCGAGCGATAGACCCTCTCGCGGCCCGCTCCCGTGTCGAAGAAGACCGGGGTGGCGCCCTCCAGATCCTGGAGCTGCGGCGGGTATCCGGCCCGCGCTACGGCCCGGGTGGCCGCGGAGAAGGCGGCACCGGCCGCCTCGGCCTCGCGCAGGACCCATGCTAGGAGGTCCCGCGAGGCGCCACGAACCGCTGGGCCGGCCGAGTCGATCCACGCCAGCTCGCGCGGCGCGAGGAGCCCGTGGAGAAGAGCAGCGAACGCTTCCGTGTACGAGGCGCCCGGGCGATACGCATCTTGAATCAGGGTAATGTATTTGTCGACAAACTCCGATCTTCCCAATCGTTGCACGAATCCGTCCACGGTGTCTCGGATCGACGTCGGAAGGGGGCTTGGACCGACCGAGTGGGCCGCCCGGTCGGCCTGAGGCTCCACGCGAAACTCGACCAGCTCGTTGTCCGGGCCGATCAGGTAGGCGGCTCCGACCTCCTGCCAGTCGCTGTCGTCGGCGGCGATCCAGAAGCAGGCGAGCGCAGGGACGCCGTTCCTCGCCTCGATCCTCCGCGCCGTCTCGATCGCGCTGAGCGTCTTGTAGAGGACGTACAGAGGGCCGAGGAAGAGAACGGGCTGCTGGCCGGTGGTCACCAGAACACCCTCCCCCGCCAGGATTCGGCGGAGCTTGGCGCCGGCCTGCGGGGTGGTGACTCCGAAGTCCTCGGCCGACAGGCAGGCGGACGCGCCGCTCCCCTGCCGGATGGCCGGGCGGGCGAGGCTCACGGCCCCCGGAGGGAAGAGGTCGAGGCACTTCCGGCGTCCGAGCGCGAAGTCGGCCGCCAGGCTCCCAGGAGGCGCCAGCGGAGCCGGCACCAGGAGGTCGCCGAGGGAGCTCACCTCGCGCTCCCCGTCAGGATGAGGCGAGAAGACGACGGCCCGAACGTGGCGCCGGAATACTCCCCATACACGCCGGCGGCGGCGAGGCCGTGTGCCACCAGCATCTCTTCGAGCTCTTCCGGTTCGTACAGACGTACCCGCTCGTGATAGACCTCCGGTGGTCCGCGTCCGCCGAGACGCTCGATCTCGATCTGCTTCACCACCACCTCGTCCTCGATGCGTCGGTGCTGGCGCACGCGCCGGCCGCCGATCATGCGGGAGTCCTCGGGCACCAGGCTTGCCCGAACGGCACCGGCGTTCAGGAAATCGAGCAGGAAGGTGCCTCCGCGGCTGAGCACCCGGCGGACTTCGGCCAGCACGCGCCGGTCCTCCTCGGGCGTGTCGAAATACCCGAAAGAGGTGAAGAAGCTCGTGACACCTGCGAAGGAGCCGTCCGCGAAGGGAAGATCCCGCATGTCACCGCGAACGAGGAGGGCGTTGGGCTGCGAGCTGCGCGCAAGCCGGAGGAGGGGCATCGACAGATCGAGGCCGACGGCGAGGAGCCCGGCCTCCCGGAGGAGCCGCAGGTGACGCCCCGCTCCGCAGGCCAGGTCGAGAATCCGGTTCCCCGGCGGCCTGGCCGCCCGCAGGAAGAGCCCGACGGCCGATGCGGCCTCCTCCTCGTTCCGGTGGGGATAGAGGGCGACGTACTCCTCACCGAACCAACGGCGGTACCACTCCGTGCCGCTCTCCATTCACTCGGCATCCAGTCCGCGGCGCGGCGCGTCGAGAAGCGCCCGCCTTTCGATTCGTCGTGCCTCGAACTTGCCCGGCGACGGTCGGACGAGCCGGAGGAAACGCGCCGTCCGCGCAGCGTGTCGGTGCCCGGGATGCGCCGCATCGGCTCCCGCGATGCCGACCGCCTCGCGCAGCCGTCGGCGAAGTGCCGCTTCCCCACCCAACCACTCGAGCCCGTCGGCCACATACCAGAGCGGCGTCCGCTCTCCCACTACCTCCCGGAGCTTCACGATGTCCTTCAGCGTCCCCACCATTCCGCGCTTCCCGGCCTCCTCGATCCAACGATCGACGATGGAGGGCGGGTACCGATAGTGATCCGGAAGGGCGTGGGCCTCCTCCAGGTGCGGAAGGCGGTCCCGGATCTGCCGGAAGAAGGCGGCGGGCTTCATGATCCCCGCGACGGCGATCGCGGCATCGGCAGCGTCGGCCTCTCCGGCGGCGCGATTTGCCGGGACCATCGGACCGGGGACAAGCCGGCAGACGGCAACCGTGAGCTCGGAATGTTCGCTCCGAAGCCGGACGGTCAGCGTGCCCGCCGCTCTCTCAGCAGGGTCGCGTCGCGTGAGGATCACCGCGTCCGCCCGCCGGAGCGCGCCCAACCCTTCCCGGTAGGGGCTGGCCGGAAGACGCACGCGGGGTGGGCGCTCCAAGCTCTCGGTGTCCAGGGCGACGATGTCGAGATCACGTGCCAGCCGCCGGTGCTGGAAACCCGAGTCGAGCACGACGACCTCGCACCCGTTCGCCGCGAGGCGGGATGCGGCGGAAAGACGATCCCGCTCGGCGACGACGACGGCGGACGGGTTGACCATCTCGTGCACGACGGCCTCATCGCGCGCCCCTGGCGTCACGATGCCGACCCTCAACCCGTCTCGGATCATCCACAGGCCCAGCTCCGCGGCGAGCGGCGTCTTCGCGCTGCCGCCCACCGTGAGGCCGCCCACCGAGATGACGGGCACTGCCACCCGGTGAACGCGAAGGAAGCCTCGATCGTACAGGATGTTACGAGTCTCGGTGGCGACGCCGTACAGCCAGCCGGCGGCGCGCAGGAAGGGTCCCGGCCCCTCGCTCCACGCCCGCCTGGCCAGCCGATCGGCCGACCGCCACACACGCTCGGTGACTGTGCGGTGAGCCGGCACGCGCCCACCTCGCTCATCGGATGAGGGTCTGCGGCTCCGTTCGCTCACGGGGCACACCGGGCCGCCGCGGGTGCCCGCGCGGAGGTGGGCCGCCGCTTGCCCGGTCCGCCTGCGGCACGGCGTTCGGAGCGGCTTGCCTGGCCGGCGTAGCTCCAGCCGCGGCTCCGGCTCGCCGGGCGGGATGCCCGCTACCGGTTCCCTCGACTTACCCCGCACACCTCCCGGCTGCCCGTTCGCACCGGTCGACTTCGCGGTCCAGGCGGTCGGCCACCTCGGCTTGCCACCACCCTACCTGGCCGGGATCCGCCTCCCGAGGCAGCCGCAGTGGCTCGCCGTACGATACGTAGACCGTGGCACCGGGGACAGGAAGGAGGAAGCGGTCCCAGCTGTTCGCTCGCCAGCCGCGACTCGGCGCGGCGGCCGCAGGGACGATCGGAAGGCCGGTGGCGATCGCCGCGTGCACGACCCCCGCCTTGCACCCCCGGGCCGGACCGCGCGGCCCATCGGGGGTGAACGCGAGCGGCCGGCCGGCCCGTCCGAGATCGATCATCTCGCGCAGTCCTTGCGCGCCCCCCCGGGAGCTCGACCCGCGCACGGCGGTGTAACCCAGCCGTGCGAGGATGCGGGCGAGGATCTCCCCGTCCCGGTGCCGGCTGACCAATACGGCGGCTCCCTGTCCCCGCTGCAGCACGGCGAGAGGCAGGAGCTGACCGTGCCACATCGCGTAGATGGCAGGACGGAGCCGGGTGACCGCGGGGCCCGGCTCGCCGGCCGCGTCCAGCTCACGGAACCGCCACGTCGCACCGAGCATGCGAGCCGTGGGAGCTCCGAGGAGCTCGGCCAGCCGGATGCGCCCGGTCACCCCGGCCTCATCGGCTTCTTTCCAGCAGATCAAGGCATCGGTCCGCCACCCGGGCCGTGCAGCCCGGCTCGCCGAGGCGACTACGCACATGGGCGAGACCGTCAACCACTCGCGCCCGGGTCGGATCGCCCTCCCTGAGCAGGGGAGCGGCGAGCTCGGCCAGCCGAGCGGCGGTGAGTTCGGATTGCAGGAGTTCCGCGACGAGCCGCTTTCCGGCGACCAGATTGACGAGCGCCACGTGCTCGACCTTGACCAGACGCCGAGCGAGGAGATACGTGAGGGGACTCATCCGATATCCCACCACCATCGGGACGCCGCCGATCGCGAGCTGAAGGGTCACCGTGCCCGACTTCGTCAGGGCCGCGGTGGCGCCGCTCACCACCTCCTCCGGAGGCGCCAGCTTCCCTCTTGCCCACCGCTCGTACAGGGGCTCCGGAAGGTCGGGAGCCCGTGCCACGAGCAGGCGGAGCCCCGGAAACTCGCGGTCCAGCCGATCCGCGGCCTCCAGAAAGACGGGGAGCATGCGCTTCACCTCCTGTACCCGCGATCCGGGAAAGAGGCCGAGGGTGGGAGCGGCGGGGCGGTCGTCGTCGCCTTCCCGCTCCATCGCCGCATCCAGCAGGGGATGGCCGACGAACTCGACGTCGGCTCCGTACCCGGCCAGCAGCTCGCGCTCGAACGGAAGAACGACGCACACGTGGTCCGTGTGCGCGCCCAGCGTTCGGGCTCGGGACTCGCGCCACGCCCACACCTGCGGTGCGATGTAGTACAGGACCCGGATTCCGCGGCGGTGAGCATAGCGGGCGAGTGAGAGGTTGAAGCCGGGGTAGTCGATCGGGATGAGGAGGTCGATCTCCTGCTCTACCAGGAAGCGACGCACCCTGCGGCGGAGCCGCACGAAGGCGGGGATCCGACCGAGGACCTCGGTGAACCCGAGCACGGCGAGCTCGTCGAGGTCGGCCAGCAGCTCGACGCCGGCTGCCGCCATCCGACTGCCGCCGAGGCCGGCGACCCGGAGATCGGGGCTGCGTCGCCGGAGCTCGGTGGCCAGCCGCGCCCCGTGCTCATCTCCCGACTGCTCCCCTGCGGAGAGGAAGACGCTCGCCGGACCGTTGCGCCCGGAGCGTCCCGGCGCCCGGCCCGGTGCCCGAGAGAGCCGACGTCCCAGCGTCCTCCCCGCCCCCCCGACCGGCGACCGGTCAGGCGACACGATCGAGGAAGGCGATCAGGAGAAGCACGAGCACGAGGAGCAGGATCAGAGTGATCGTTTTCGGCCCGCGCTTCGTCCCGAGGCCTAGCTTCTTCCTCTCTTCACGGATGCGGTGCAGCGACATCGGCGTACTGTTCGATCTCCCGTGCGATCCGGAGCGCCACGTCGAGGGCGGCGCGTCCGGACCGGGCGGACACACTGCTCGACGCCTCGCCGTCGACGAGACGGAGAAAGGACTCCAGCTGGAGCCGGAGCGGCTCCTCCTCGTCCCCGGCCAGCCGAACCCGCTCCACCACGTCGAGCAGAGACGGCGGCCCCAGGGTCGGCAGGGTCGGCCCGGGCCTGCGACGAAAGAACTCTCCTGTCCCTCTCGCCAGGTCCAGGCTGATGTATCCCGACGGCTGCCACACGCGGAGCTTTCGCGTGCGCTCGACCGAAACGCGGCTCGCCGTGATGTCCGCCACCGCGCCGTCCTCGAACACAATCCTCGCGTTCGCGATGTCGACCGAGTCCGTGAGGACCGGGATTCCGACCGCGTGAAGGCTCGCCACCGGGCTGTCGAGGAGCCCGAGGACGAGATCGATGTCGTGGATCATGAGGTCGAGCACGACCGGCACGTCCGTACCTCGGAGCTGGAAGGGCGCGAGGCGGTGCGACTCGATGAACCGGGGAGACTCGAGGTACGACTCGGCGGCGCGAAGGGCGCTGTTGAACCGCTCCACGTGCCCGACGCTGAGCTTCAGCTCCCGGGTCTCCGCGAGGTCGATCAGCTCGTCCGCCTCTGCGAGAGTGGTGGTGAAGGGCTTCTCCACCAGCACGTGGCACCCGGCGAGCAGGGCCGCCCGCGCCACGGCCGCGTGCTCGACGGTGGGCACGGCGACGACGACGGCTTCGACTTCGCGAAGTAATTGGGAGAGATTCGGGAACGCGCGCACGCCGGCCTGGTCTGCCACCGCCGTGGTTCGTTCGGAAGACGCGTCGTGCACGCCGATGAGGCGAGCCCCCGGCATTACGGCGAGAATGCGGGCGTGCTGTGCGCCGAGGCGGCCCACGCCGACCACCCCTATCCGGATCGCCGTCACGTCGTGATGCCGCGCTTGCTGGTCCGGATGAATTCGATGAGGTGGGCCACCTCGGGACCATGGTCGGGGACCGCCTCCAGCTCCTCGAGCGCCTGGCCGATGTTGAGGCTCGACTGGAAGATCCTCCGGTACGCGTCGCGCAGCTCCTCGAGGGTGTCGCGGCTGAAGCCGCGGCGGCGAAGCCCCACGATGTTGAGGCCGTACGCCACGCACGGGTTCCCGGCCACGGTCACGAACGGGGCCACGTCCTGGGGAAGCCGCGAGCCGCCGCCGACGAAGCTGTGCCGGCCTATACGCACGAACTGGTGGATCGCCGTCAGGCCGCCGACGATCGCCCAGTCGTTGATCTCCACGTGACCGCCCATGTTGACCGCGTTCGCCAGGATGACGTGGTCGCCGATTCGGCAGTCGTGCGCGATGTGGGCATAGGCCATGATGAGGCAGTCGTCACCCACCCGGGTGGTCCCCGAGGCCGCGGTGCCCCGGTTCAGCGTCGCATATTCGCGAATTGTCGTGCGTGCGCCGACCTTCAGGATCGTCTCTTCCCCCTCGTACTTCAGGTCCTGCGGGTCGGTGCCCAGGACGGCTCCCTTGCCCACCCGGCTGTGCGGACCGATGCGCGTGTCCCTCTCGATCAGCACGTGGGAATCGATTCTGACGCCCTCACCGAGCTGAACGTCGGGCCCGATGATGGAGTACGGGCCTATGCTGGCGGAGTCGGAAACCCGCGCCTCGGGGTGGATGAGCGCCGTGGGGTGGCGAAGGTCCGTCGCCGTCTCAACCCGGCTCATCTGTCCACGACCTGCGCCAGCATGGTCGCCTCCGCGACCGTGCGGCCGTCCACCCGTCCCTCGCCGCGCATCTTGCACACCCGTCCTCGGACCTGGAGCATCTCGAGCTCGAAGATCAGCTGGTCGCCCGGCGTCACCGGTCGACGGAATTTCACCTCATCGAGCGCCATGAAGTAGACGACCTTGTCCTGCGGGTCGTCGAACTCGTTCATGAGCAGCAGGCCGCCCACCTGGGCCATCGCCTCGATGATCAACACCCCCGGCATGATCGGATGGTCCGGGAAATGACCCGTGAAGAAGGGCTCGTTCATCGTCACGTTCTTGAGGCCGACGATGCGCTTTCCCGGCTCGAACTCGAGGATCCGGTCGACGAGGAGGAAGGGAAAACGGTGCGGGATGTACTTGAGGATATCCTGGATGTCGAGCACCGGCCGCTCCTCTTCGTGGGTCAGCATCATGCTGAGACGACGGGCGAGCTTCACGTTGCCCCTATGGCTCGGACGCTCCGCGAACACGTGTCCCCGTATGCGGGCGCCGATGAGCGCCAAGTCGCCGATGAGGTCGATGATCTTGTGGCGCACGAACTCGTCCGGAAAGCGAAGCTCCACTCCGGGGGCCAGCCCTTCGTCGGTGAGCACGATCGTGTTCTCGTGACTCGCACCGAGCGCGAGGCCCTTCGCCGTGAGCGGCTGCTGCCACCGCTCGAAGCCGAAGGTCCGGGCCGCGGCCACCTCCCGGCAGAACGCCTCCCGTTCCACTTCCACGGAGGCGAACTGTCGCCCGATGGTGCCGTGCTCGAAGTCGATCTGAGCCGACACGCGGTAGCCGGGATACGGGACGACCGTGTACGTGGAGTCGTCGTCGCGCACGTAGAGCGGCTCCTCGATCACGATCGTGATCGGCCGTGCCTCCTGCTCGGTGACGCCCACCTCCTCGATCACCCGGCACCAGCTCTCCGAGCTCCCGTCGAGCGCGGGCGGTTCCTCTCCCTCGAGCTGGATCTCGACGTTGTCCACCCCGGCGGCGGCGAGCGCGGCGAGGAGGTGCTCGATCGTGCGTACCACCACGTCGCCGGAGCCGATCACCGTCTCCCACTCCACCCCACTCACGTTCTCGGAAGAGGCCCGAATCTCCGGCGTGCCATCGAGATCCATGCGTCGGAACACGAGTCCCGTGTCCGCCTCGGCGGGGAGGAGCATGGCCCGAACGGGCCGCCCCGTGTGCAGGCCCGTCCCCTCGAGAGCGACCGGCCCGCCGATCGTCCTCTGACGCTCGCTCTCTGCGCCGCTTGGCGTCACTTGTTCTCCCGGTCGAGCTTCTTCTCGATCCGTCGGATTCGCTGCAGCAGGTCGGGCAGCTTCCTGAGGACGGCGCTGGCGCGGAGTGAGTCACGGTGCGGGCGCGCCGGATAGCCCGAATACGTGGCACCGGCCGGAACGTCCCCGATCACACCCGCCTGGGCGGCGATCCGCGCCCCGGCCCCGATCGTCAGGTGACCGGCTATCCCCGCCTGTCCGGCGAGCTGTACCTCGTCCCCGATGCGCACGCTCCCCGCCACCCCCACCTGGGCCACGATCACGCACTGCTTCCCAATGCGGACGTTGTGTCCGATGTGCACGAGGTTGTCGATCTTCGTGCCCGCTCCAATGACAGTGTCGCCGATGGCGCCACGGTCCACCGTGCTGTTCGCTCCGATCTCCACGTCATCGCCGATCACGCAGCCACCGATCTGAGGCACCTTCACATGTCCGGTGTCCCCCGATACGTACCCGAAGCCGTCCGTCCCAAGCCGAACGCCCGGGTGAAGCCGCACCCGATCTCCAACCTCCACCCCCCACATCACCGAGCACCCGGCGCCGATGACGCAGTCCTCGCCGATGCGCGCCGCCCGCTCGATGACCGCATGAGCGCCCACCACCGTGTGGGCGCCCAGGAAGGCGCCATCGCCGATGACCGCGAACGGTCCGATGGATACGTCTTCGCCGAGACGGACGTCCTTCCCGAGCACTGCCGAGGGTTCGATGCAGGGCGTCCGTCGCTCTGTCGGATGGAAGAGGGGAACGAGACAGCTGA
This sequence comes from Gemmatimonadota bacterium, assembly GCA_046758745.1. Classification (GTDB taxonomy): domain Bacteria; phylum Gemmatimonadota; class Gemmatimonadetes; order Palauibacterales; family Palauibacteraceae; genus JBHIAV01. The sequence goes on along the minus strand of JBHIAV010000023.1, from coordinate 16,529 downwards.
ATGCGAGCTGCGGGTCGGCGACGCGAATGAGTGTGGTCTCCGCGACGCTGGTAGCCATGTCGACGGGGATGAGCGCCGCGCCCGGACGTGTCCTGGCGAGAACCCGCTCGTACCTGCTATTCACCACGAAGGTGAGGTCTTCCGGCCCGGCAGCGCTCACGGCCGCCACCCCGGAGACACGGCGGCCGGGGTCCCCTTCGACGGTGCCCGACACGAGGTCGGCGAGCTCTCGTACGGTGAAGGAGCCCACGCGCGCTCCGGGAGTCGCGGCTAGGGCTGCGATCCCTGCGCCGCTTCGGTGGTTTCCTGAGCGCGCAGCTTGCTCAGCACCAACTGGGTTATGTCGAGCGAGGGATCCGCCGCCACCACCCCCTCCGAGGAAGCATCGAAGACCATGGACCAGCCATTCTCCGCGCGGATCTGCTCGATCACTTGGCTCACCCGATCGAGGATCGGCTTGAGGAGCTCCTGCTGCCGCTGCCTGGCCCGGTTGTCGAGCTCGTTGCGTCGCGTCTGGAGCTCCTGCTGCGCCGTGCGGATCTCCTGTTGCTTCTGCTCCTTCGCCTGCGGGCTGAGGAGCACCTCCTGTCGCTGGTAGTCACGCACCAGTGAGTCGAGCACCTGCGCTCTATTCTGCAGCTCCGTCTGCATCTCCGACAGCTCGCGCTCGAAAGTGCGCTGTGCATCCGCCGATCCCGGTGCCTGCGTCAGGATCTCCTGCGAGTTCAGGTACACGAAGGGCGCGTCGGCCGGCGGAGTCTGCGCCGGGAGCCCGACACTCGAACAGGCCAGGAACGCGGCCACTACGGCAGGAAGCCTCCCGACACGGTACATGCGCTTTCTCCTCAACGGTCACTCTCCTAGAAAATGCGGCCGAATCGGAAGTGTAGCTTCCATCCCGGGTCCGGCCGCCCCAAGACATCGCGCCGGTCGAAGCCATACGCGTAGTCGATTCCGATGGGTCCGAAAGGCGTGACCAAGCTTACTCCTGCGCCGGTTCCGACCAAGAGATCCGTCGGGTTGAAGTCGGCCGCTCGCAACCACACGTTTCCCGCGTCGAGGAAGGCGCTGGCGAAGATGTTGTCCGTCAGCTTGACGCCGAATTGCGCTGTAGTCGCAAAGAAGGACTGGCCGACGCGGTCGAGGTCGCTGAACGGGGCGTTGCGCGGTATATGCCCCTGTGGCGTGATGGTAGCTTCCTCGTACCCTCTCAGCTGGATCCCGACCTGCGTGCCACCCGCGACGAACCGCTCCGAGAAGAAGGGGTTGTTGCCGATGATCCAGCCGCCCTTGAACGACAGGCCCAGCGTGAAGTCGATCGGCACGCTTCCGGGGCCGCCACCGAGCTGCCCGACCGGGACGAACCAGTCGCTGTCGAACTGGTACTTCCCGTAGTCACCGTTGCCACCGAGGAAGCCTCCGGTGAAGCGGGCCGAGACCGAGTTCCGGTTGCCCGCCGTAGGAAAGATTCCACCGGAGCGGGTATCGCGAACGAGCCGGAAGCTGAACGTGCTCCGCGTTCCCTCGGTGATGAGCTGCCGTTGGGCCGGCGTGACGCCGAATGCATCGAGATCGCTGACCTCGTCCCGGAATATGGAGTAGCCGACGAACAGTCGCGTGGAACGAAGACGAAACAGCGGCGACCCGATCTCGATGAATCCGCCGGTCTGCCGCCTGGTGCCGAGGCTGAACGTGCGGAAGCGGTCGCGTGAGCTCTGGAGCCCGACGGTGAGGGAGCGCCTGGACCCGAAGATCTCGGGGTCGGAGTAGGTGACCTCGATGTCCTGCGTGCGGCTCCCGAACAGCCACCGGAAGTGCCCGCTCTTCGCCTGACCGAAAAGGTTGGGCTGGTCGTACCCGATGAAGCCCGCGAAGCCGGTGGCGGCCGCCGCCGACATCCCGAAGTTGATGTTGCCCGTCTGCTTCTCCTTCACCCGGAACACGAGGTCCACGTCTCCATCCGGGCGCGGCTTGATCTGGATCGCCTGGTCCGGCGGCAGCGTCTCGAAGAAACCGAGCGACTGCAGGTTGCGAATGCTCTGGATGAGGCGCTGCTGCGAATACACGTCTCCAGGCAGCACGAGAAGCACCTGGCGGATAATGCGGTCGTGTGTGTAGTCGTTCCCGACGATCGAAACGGTGCGGATGTAGGCCGGGTCCCCCTCTTCGATGAGCCACCGCGCAACGACGCGTGGAGGTCCGGCCGCGCTGTCCGCTGGAAGCCGCTCCACATCCGGGATGATCCGGGCCCGCAGGTAGCCGGCGTCGCGGTAGAGATCGGCAATCCGACCTGTCGCCTCCTCGAAGCTCGTGCGGTCGAACGTGATCAGAGTGTCGGGCGCAGCCCGTCCACCGGGCAGTCGCCCCTTCCGCGCCGGCTCGAAGTATTCCTCCAGCTCGGAGGCCGGAAAGCGCCGGTTCCCGATGATCTCGAAGCCGGCCAGCCGGTACTGCGGTCCCTCGCGAACCTGGATCTCGATTCGTCCCTTGCCGGTCGTGTGGTCGACCACCACGGTGTCGCGGAGGATCTCCACGTCGATGAAGCCATGCCGTCCGTAGAAGGCGGGGAGTCGGCTCGTCAGGTCCTGCCGGTACTCGTCACGATGGAGCTCGCCGGGACGGAACCAGATGAATCCCTCCTCCTCCGTCTTCATCGCTCCCCGTAGCTCGTCGTCGGAGAAGGCTTCGTTGCCGGTGAATTCGACGCGGGCAAGGGCGAGACGCGGCCCCTCGTTCACCCTGAAGACGAGGTCGAACTGGTCCAGCCCCATCGCGTCCGGAATCAGTGTTGTATCTACCTCGGCCTGGGGGAATCCCTCATCGGCCAGCATCTTGCGGATCACCGTTCTCGCGCGAGCGACTCGGGACGGGTCGAGCGACGAACCGCCGTACAGGCCGACCGTGTCCCTCACCGTCCGGTCATCGGCGTGCTTGAGGCCGACGAACTCGACCCTACCGATGAAGGGACGCTCCACCACATCGATGACGAAGACGGCCGGCCTGCCGGGGGTCACACGCACCTGGATGTCCTCGAAATCTCCGGTGCGGAAGAGACGACGGATGGCGTCCTGGAGGTCCGGCCCGGTGACAACCTGCCCGACATGAAGCCGTGCGATCCTCAGAATGTTGCCGGCGGAGTAGCGGTCCCCTCCCCTCACGACGAGGCTGTCTATGCGGACCTGCAGGGTGTCGGACACCGCCTGTCCGGCAGGGGGCTCCTGGGCCCACGAAGGAAGAGTCCCCACGGCCAGCAGGGCGGTGAGGACGCAGCATGTCAGTGAGATGCGGCCGAACGTCACGTCGCCGAGGTATGAGACACGGCCTGGAAGACGAGAGACTCCGAGTCCCCCGCCACGTCCACTCCGATCTCGTCGCCCGGAGCGAACTCGGCCATGAGGATCTTCTCAGACAGCGTGTCCTCGAGGTGTCGCTGGATCGTACGCTTGAGCGGCCGGGCGCCGAACTTGTTATCGTACCCGCGCTCGACCAGGAAAGCGATCGCAGCTTCGGACAACCGGATCGTGAGCTCCTCTTCAGCCAGCCGCTCCTGCACGTCCCGAAGCATGATGTGGACGATCTGTCCGATTTGCTCTTTGCTCAGCGAGTGGAAGACGATGACGTCGTCGAGCCGATTCAAGAACTCCGGCGCGAACGTCCGTTCCACCTCCAGGCGGACGCGCTCCGCCATGTTCTCGTAGCTGGCCGTCGGGTCGCTCGACGTGAATCCGAGTTCGCTGCCCGACGCGATGTCGCGCGCCCCGACGTTCGACGTCATGATGAGAACAGTGTTCTTGAAGTCGATCACCCGCCCGTAGTTGTCCGTCAGGCGTCCCTCATCCAGCACCTGCAGAAGTATGTTGAACACGTCGGGGTGCGCCTTCTCGATCTCGTCGAGCAGGACCACGCTGTACGGGCGCCGGCGGACCGCCTTGGTGAGCGTGCCGCTGTCCTCGTAGCCGACGTAGCCCGGAGGCGCTCCGATCAGTCGGCTGACCGAAAACTTCTCCATGTACTCCGACATGTCCACCCGGATCAGCGCCTGCTCGTCGGCGAACAGGAACCTGGCGAGGGCACGCGCCAGCTCGGTCTTCCCCACGCCGGTCGGGCCGCAGAAGATGAAGCTCCCGATCGGTCGCCCGGGATCTTTGAGACCGGCGCGGCTGCGCCGGATCGCCCGGCTGATCGCGTGGATCGCCTCATCCTGTCCGACCACGCGTTCGTGCAGTTCGTCCTCCATGCGCAGGAGCCGCTCCGTCTCTTTCTCCTTGAGGCGGCTGACGGGAATCCCGGTCCAGCGCGATACGATGAAGGAGATGTCCTCCTCGGAGACCACGGGCCGGTACTCGCGACGCTGGCGCTCCCAATCCTCCCGGCGCCGCTTCATCTCCGCCTGCAGCTCCTTTTCCTGATCGCGCAGGTACGCCGCTCGCTCGAAGTCCTGGTTCCGGATCGCCTCGTCCTTGCGCTCCGCCAGGTCCTCGAGCTGGGCTCGCAGCTCCTGTACCTCGGGGGGAGGTACCTGGGCGCCGAGGCGGGCTCGCGCGCCGGCCTCGTCCACCACGTCGATCGCCTTGTCCGGAAGGAAGCGGTCGGTGATGTAGCGCTCGGCCAGCCTGGTCGACGCGATCAAGGACTCGTCGGGGATCACCACCCGGTGGTGCGCCTCGTAGTGCTCCCGCAGGCCCTTCAGGATGTCGATCGTCTCCTCCACGGTGGGAGGCTCGACGATGACGGTCTGGAAGCGCCGCTCGAGCGCTCCGTCCTTCTCGATGTACTTCCGGTACTCGTTCAGCGTGGAGGCGCCCACGCACTGAAGCTCGCCCCGCGCAAGGGCGGGCTTGAGCATGTTGGAGGCGTCGATCGCGCCCTCGGCAGCCCCGGCGCCGACCAGGGTGTGCAGCTCGTCGATGAAGAGGATGACGCCGTGGTTCTGGGAGATCTCGTTCACGATCGCCTTGAGGCGCTCCTCGAACTGCCCGCGATACTTGGTCCCGGCGATGACGGCCGCCATGTCCAGAGCGAGCACGCGGTGGTCTCTCAGGCTATCGGGCACGTCGCCCCGCACGATCTTCTGCGCGAGTCCCTCCACGATCGCCGTCTTGCCGACTCCCGGCTCTCCGATGAGCACCGGGTTGTTCTTCTTCCGGCGCGACAACACCTCCATCACCCTCTCGATCTCCGTGGCGCGCCCGATCGTGGGGTCGAGCTTGTCGTGACGGGCCAGCTCCGTGAGATCCCGGCAGAAGTGGTCCAGCGCGGGGGTCTTGGACTTCTTCTCCCCCTTCTGGCCGCTCGGGTTGGAAGGAACGGGCTCGCCCGGGCTCGGCACCTCCGTGCCGAGCAACTTGAGCGTCTCGGCCCGCGCCTCGTCGAGTCCGATGCCGAGCTCGCCGAGGACCTTCGCGGCCAGCCCCTTCTCCTCCCGCAACAGCCCCAGCAGGAGGTGCTCGGTGCCGACATAGCTGTGGTTCAGCTCGCGTGCCTCGGCCATCGCGTACTCTAGCACCTTCTTCGCGCGCGTCGTGTAGGGCAGCTCGCCGATCGGCGTGGTCGACTTACCGCGACGGACGTTGTCCTCGACCATGCGAAGCAGGTCATCGAGGTCCGCCGAGAGGTTCTTGAGCACCTCCGCCGCCACCCCGTCGCCCTCCCGGATGAGGCCGAGCAGGATGTGCTCGGTCCCCACGTAGTCGTGCTGGAGGCGTATCGCCTCCTCACGAGCCATCGCGAGGACTTTTCGCACGCGGTCGGTAAAGTTGTAGTTCATCCGAACCTCGATCCGGAGGCCATCGGTGGATTCCCTACCCGGCGGTAGCGGGCCCGGAGGGAGACCGGGCGCCCGCTTCGTCGGCGGAGAGCATCTCCCGGACATACGTTGCCCGTCGCACGTCGGCCTCCGCCTCGTCGAGCCGGTGACCGGCCGCGCTCTCGAGATGCGCGGTCTGCGCGAAGATCATGATCCTGTTGAGCGTCTCTACCCTGGGCGTCGGGAGAAGTTTCAGAGTCACGCCCAATCTCAGGCCGGACAGGAGGTTCATCAACTCTTCGAAGGAGATGCTACGGGCGTGCCGGAGGATCCCGTACGCTCTCCACACCTTGTCGTCCAGCACCGCCGGGGCCTCGCGGAGCAGCACCGCTCGCGCACCCTTCTCGTAGTCGATCACCTTCCCCACCACCTTCGCCAGGTGGTCGATCAGGTCGTCCTCGCTCTTTCCGAGCGTCGTCTGGTTCGAGATCTGGAAGAAGTTGCCGACGACCTCGGAGCCCTCCCCGTACAGGCCGCGGTACGTGAGCCCCACCTGAGCGATCCCTTCCAGGACCCGGCTGATCTCCTTGGTGAGCACGAGACCGGGAAGATGGATGAGCACCGACGCCCGCAGGCCCGTACCGACGTTGGTCGGGCAGGAGGTGAGGAAGCCGAACTCGTGGTGGAAGGCATACGGGAGGAGCCGGCCGATCTCCTCGTCGAGGCCTTCCACGCGGTGCCACGCCTCCTCGAGCTGGAAGCCACCGTCCAGCGCCTGTAGCCTCAGGTGGTCTTCCTCGTTGATCATCAGACCTACCGAAGCCTCCCGGCCAAGCGCCAGCCCGGCAGACGGGGGTGCCTCTCCATCGGGCGGGCCGATCAGCTCGCGGCTCACCAGATGTCGCTCGAGGAGAAGACTCCGCTCCAACCGCTCGAGCCGACCCACCTCCCACAGCGCCGCGTCGCCGAGCAGGTCGCTCTCCTCCAGGGTCGCCCTTACCTGTTCGAACACCCGCGCCCGGTCCTCCCGTCCCGCTCGGACAGCGAACGCGGAGCCCTGCAGGTTGCGCGCCAGCCGTACGCGCGTGGAGAACACCACCTCGCCGTGCGCACCCCCTCCTTCCAGCCAGGAGAGCCCGTAGTCCGCGATCGGGGCGTCCGTGCGGATCACCGCGCCGCCTCGAGCTCGTGAATCCGGTCGCGCAGCTCCGCCGCTGACTCGAAGTCTTCCGTCTCGATCGCCTGCTGGAGTCGGCGGCGCAGGCCGGCGAGGCGAGCGAGCCGGTCGCTCACCTCGGAGCCCTCGCTCAAATACAGCCTTCCGACGTGCTGGGTGGAGCCGTGCAGGCGGCGCAGCAGCGCCCGGAGCTGCGGCTCGAAGTGCGCGTAGCACTGGGCGCAGCCGAGTCGTCCTGACTTTCGGAAATCGGCCGCGGACGTACCGCAATACGGGCACGGCTCGGCGGGAGCGGCCGGCGGCGTCTCCTCCCGCCCCTTGCCGATTTGTGCCAGGAAATCTGCGAGAGGCACCTTGCCGGCCAGCGCGGCGCCCCCCAGGCCCTTCTCGTTCGCGCACGTCGGGCAAAGATGCAGCGTGGTCAGCTCGCTGTTCTCGATCTGCGTAAGGTGAATCTCGGCTTGCCGTTCCCGGCAGTTGTCACACCGCATTCCTAACGCCCTGCGCCGCCTCGGCCTGTCACCTCACACCGGCTCCGCAACTGCCGGTTCGAGTACGCCCCCCCGCAACTGCAAGATTCGGCCCGTTCTCGCCGCCAGCGAGCTGTTGTGCGTGACCACTACGAGCGCGCTCCCGTGCTCCGCGACCAGCTCGAAGAGCAGGTGGTGCAGGCGCTCGCTCGTCTCCAAGTCCAGGTTACCCGACGGCTCATCCGCCAGCAAGAGCGCCGGTTCGTTGGCCAGCGCGCGCGCCACCGCGACCCGCTGCTGCTCGCCGCCGGAGAGCTTCCCGGGACGGTGGCCGGCCCGGTCGACCAGCCCGACCTGGTCGAGGAGATCGAGCGCCCGTCGGCGGGCGGTCGACTCATCGAATCCCGCGATGATCTGGGGGATCATCACGTTCTCCAGGGCCGTGAAGTCGCGAAGGAGGTGGTGGAACTGGAAGACGAAACCCACGAACCGATTGCGCAGGCGAGCCAGCTCGGTGTCGTCCAGCTCGTGGAGCGGCCGGTCGCCCAGAATCACGGCCCCGTCGGTCGGGCGATCGAGTCCGCCGAGCAGGTGCAGCAGCGTGGACTTTCCCGCCCCGCTCGGCCCCACGACGGCGATCGTCTCCCCGGCGTCGATCACCAGCTCCACGCCGCGGAGCACGCGGATATCGTGTCCGTCAGCGTCCACGAACGTCCGGTGCAATCCCTCCACCCGGGCCACCCCCCCGGCCGGCTCGGTCGACGCGACTCTCCGCGAGGCGGACGCGGCAGATCTCGATCCGTGCCTGCGGCGGGCACGCCACCACGGAACCCGCGCCGGATCGTAGATCCCTCGGATCGCCTCCACCGGGGTGAGCTCGGCCGCGCGTCGGGACGGGTAGATCGTGGCCAGGAACGAGATGGCGAGAGAGGCCACGATGATGAGCGCCATGTCCACCGGGTTCACGTCCACCGGTAGGCGGTCGATGAAGTAGACGTCGCCCGGGAGGGTGATGAACTCGTACCGGGCCAGAAGCCAGGCGAGCGTGCCCCCCAGCGTAACCCCGGCCACCGTTCCGACCAGCCCGACGATCGTCCCCTGGTACATGAACACCCGCATCACGCCGCCCGCGGTGAGCCCCATCGACCGCAGGATCCCGATCTCGTGAACCTTTTCGGTCACGACCATGATCAGGGTGGAGATGATGTTGAAGGACGCGACGAGAACGATGAGGAGTAGGATCACTCCCATGGCCAGCTTCTCGAGCTTGAGAGCCGAGAAGAGGTTGCGGTTCTGGCTCTGCCAGTCGTCCACCCGGTACGGGAACCCGAGGGCCTCCTCCACCCGGTCCCCCACCAGGCGGGCCTGCCACGGATCCGTGACGTTGAACTCAACGCCCGTCACCGCCGATCCAAGGCGCAGGAGGCGCTGAGCCGCCTCCAGCTCCACGTAGGAGAACTTGGTATCGTAGTTGTACAGCCCGGTCTCGAAGGTCCCCGTCACCTCGAAGAGGCGCATCTGGGGCTGGATGCCCGTAGCTGTGAGCTCGGCCCCCTGGAACGCCACGACGGCCAGCTCGCGTCCCGGAAAGACACCCAGCCGGCGGGCGAGCTCCGCGCCGAGGAGGATCCCGGGCTTTCCCGATTCGGTCGGCCCGAAGGGCATTCGTCCGGAGACGATCAGCTCGTCGACGCGGGTGGTGAGGAGCGCCTCGGGGTCGTTCTGGATGCCGCGCAGGACGGCGCCCTCGGCGTAGTTCTCGCCCGGGACGTTGAGCCCCACCTCCGTATAGATGAAGGGCCCGGCGGCTGTCACCTCGGGGTCCTCGCGCACGCGCCCCAGTACCGACTCCCAGCTCTCCATGCGGACATCCTGCCCGATCTCGAGCACCATGCCATGCGCTTCGGCACCGAGAATCTTCTCCCTCAGGTCGCGCTGCAGCCCGCTCATCACGCCGATGACCACGATGAGCGCCATCACGCCGACCGTGACGCCCCCGACGGCGATGAGGGTGATCAGGGAGAGGAAACCTCGCCCGCGTCGGCTCGATAGGTAGCGGTGGGCCAGGAACCGCTCGAGCCGTCGGCGGCTATCTCTCTCCGCGCCGGTCATCCTTCTGTTCGCCCGGTGCCAGGCCACGGGGGGAGCCGCGCCGGCCGACGCCGGGAGCGCGGGATCCGGACGGCCACCTCCCTCGCCGCGCCGCGGCTCACCGGCCGGCGCCTCCCTCGTCGCCTCTCAGGATCGGATACAGGAGCACCTCCCGGATGGCCGGACGATCCACGAGCAGCATGACGAGCCGGTCGATCCCCAGCCCCAGGCCTCCGGTGGGCGGGAGGCCGTACTCCAGCGCCCGTATGTAGTCCTCGTCCAGCGTCTGCGCCTGCTCGTCCCCCGCTGCCCGGTCTCGGGCCTGCGCAGCGAACCGCCTCCACTGGTCGATCGGATCGTTCAGCTCGCTGAAGGCGTTGACGATCTCCATCCCCGCCACGATCACCTCGAACCGCTCGGCGAGGCGGGGATCGCCGCGTTTCGGCTTGGCCAGCGGGCTCATCTCGATAGGGTGGTCGTACACGATGGTTGCGTCCACCAATTGCGGCTCGACGAGGATGCTGAAGAGCGTGTCCAGAAGTTTCGTGCGGGACATACCATCCGCCCCCGGCTGCTCCAGCTCGTCGACACGGCGGCGCAGCTCCGCGGTCTCCGTCTCACTCGGGGCGATCCCGGCCAGCTCACGCATCGCATCCCCGAATGCCAGACGCCGCCATGGGCTCGAGAGGTCGATGGCACGGCCCTGGTAGTCGATCCGGGACGGCCGTTCGGCGGCCTGCAGCGCTTCCGTGACCAGCTCCTCAGCCAGGATCATCATCTCCCGGTAGTCCGCGTAGGCCTGATACAGCTCGAGCATGGTGAACTCGGGGTGGTGCGTCCGATCCATTCCCTCGTTGCGGAAGTCCTTGCCGATCTCGTACACGCGCTCCAGGCCGCCGACGATGAGTCGCTTCAGGTAAAGCTCATCGGCTATCCGAAGATACAGCGTCCGATCCAGGGTCTTGTGATAGGTGGTGAACGGGCGGGCGTAAGCACCCCCATACACGGGCTGGAGGATCGGCGTTTCCACCTCGAGGAATCCGCGGGCGTCGAGGGCGGCCCGCAGAGCGGAGATGACTCGCGCACGGAGCTGGAAGATCTCGCGCACCTCCGGGTTGACCGCGAGGTCGGCGTAGCGCTGACGGTACCGGGATTCCACGTCCCGGAAGGCACTGTGGACCACGCGCTCTCCCGAGTCGGTGATCTCCTCCTTGCCGAGCGGGAGAGGCCGGAGGGTCTTGCCCAGCAGGGTCAGCTCCTCGACGCGGACAGTGACCTCGCCCGTGCGAGTGCGGAAGAGGGGCCCACGCGCCCCGACCCAGTCGCCGAGGTCCAGAAGATCGAGGACCACGACGGCTTCGGCCGGCAGCCTGTCTCGCTTGAAATAGACCTGGAGACGGCCGGAGCGGTCGCCGATATGTGCGAAGGCGCTCCCCCCCATGTCCCGAAAGGACAGGATGCGGCCCGCCACCCGCACCTCCGGTCCCTCGCCCGTGCCCACGTAGCTGTCGAGAGCCTCCCGTAGCGTCGCGCTCCGGTCGAACGAGTAAGCATAGGGCTCTACGCCGAGCTCGCGTAGGCGCCGCAGCTTGGCATGGCGGTCCCGTACCGGCTTGGGACGCTCGTCCGATGCGTACCAGCAGTCCGGGCACAGGCCGTGCCGGAGCTCCGTTTCGGTCTCGCCGCATCCGACACACCGACCGACTTCCGCCGCATCCGCCGCCGCTTCCCTTCCCCGCGGCTCCGTCACGCCGCCGTCGCTCCGTCCTGCCTCAGATAGGCCTCGATGAACTCGTCGATCTGCCCGTCCAGCACGGCCTGGGCATTCCCGATCTCGAGCGACGTGCGGTGGTCCTTGACCATGGTGTACGGCTGAAGGACGTAGGAGCGGATCTGGTTCCCCCACGCGATCTCGGTCTTGGTATCCTCGAGCTGGCGGCGCTCGGCCTTCTTCTCTTCCAGAGCGCGCTGGAAGAGCGCGGCCTGGAGCACCTTCATCGCCTTGGCCTTGTTCTTGTGCTGGCTCCGCTCCTGCTGGCACGACACCACGATTCCCGTCGGCGTGTGCGTGATACGCACGGCCGAGCTCGTCTTGTTGACGTGCTGCCCGCCCGCTCCTGAAGCGCGGAAGGTATCGATCCGTAGATCCGACTCGTCGATCTCGATCTCGATGTCATCGTCCACGACGGGGTACACGAAAACGGAGGCGAAAGAGGTGTGGCGCCGGCCCTGAGCGTCGAACGGAGAGATGCGAACCAGGCGATGGACACCGCGTTCGGCGAGGAGGTAGCCGTACGCGTACTCCCCCCGCACCTCGAGGGTCACCGACTTGAGGCCGGCCTCCTCCCCGGGAAGCAGGTCGAGGATCTCCACCTCGTAGCCGCGGCGCTCCGCCCAGCGGGTATACATCCGCATGAGCATCTCAGCCCAGTCCTGCGACTCCGTACCACCCGCACCCGGGTGGATGGTGAGGAGGGCATCCCGGCGGGCCTCGGGGTCACGGAGCATGTTCCGGAGCTCGAGGTCGGAGAGCTCTCGCTCGAGCTGCTCGATCTCCCGCTCCAGGTCGGCGAGGAGGGCTTCATCTCCCTCTCCCTCCTCCCCCGCCAGCTCCACCAGCTCTCGCAGGTCGTCGACCATCTTCGAGAGCCGGGACCACGGCTCCGTCCACTCCTTGAGCCGATTGGCGCTCTCGATCGTCCTCCGCGCGGCCTCCGGGTGGTCCCAGAAGCCGGGCCGCGCCATGAGGCGCTCGAGCTCCTCCAGGCGCGTCAGCTTCGACGGGATCTCAAAGATACCCCCGAAGCTCGTCCAGCCGGCTCCGCTGCTCGGCGAGGCATATCGCGTGCTCGGTGATCGCTCCCATTCGACCCCCTCTATACCGGCCCGAGGATGTGGCCAAGTGCACTCTGCGCAAAGACAACGGGGCCCTGTGCGGAGGACCCCGTTTGCGGCAAGTGTAGCGGACGCCGCCCGGCGGGGCAAGTCACCCGTCCGTACGTCGTCCCCGCGCGATCAGCTCAAGATCGACCTGCCGCTTCTCCCTGTCCACCCGCGTCACACGCACGCGCACCGGATCACCGAGGCGGATTCGCCGCCGCTGCCGCCGACCCACGAGGACGTGTCGTTCCTCCACGTGCTCGTAGTAATCGTCTTCCAGCGTGCTCACGTGGACGAGTCCCTCCACATGGTAGTCGTCCAACAGCACGAAGAAGCCGAACGCCTGGGCGCCGCTTACCGTACCGCGGAACTCATTGCCGACATGGTGCTCCAGGAACTGGATCTTCTTGAGCTCGATCGAATCCCGTTCGGCTGCCGTCGCCCGCCGCTCGCGCTCCGAGCAGTGGTCCGCCACCTCCGCGAGCTCCTGGACGAAGCGGTCTCCGACACGGCCTGCCCCCAGCATCCATCGGACGATCTGGCGGTGCACGACGAGGTCCGGGTAGCGGCGGATCGGCGAGGTGAAATGCGCGTACGCGGGCGAGGCCAGACCGAAGTGGCCAACGTTGCGGATCGAATACCGCGCCTGCTTCATGCTGCGCAGCGTGACGGTCGAGATGAGCTGCTCCTGCGGAGTTCCTCGCATCGAACGGAGCAACCTGGCCAGGTCGGCCGGCCTGACCTTACGGCGGGCGAGGTGGAAGCCGAAGGTGACGGCGAGCGCCCGCAGGCTCTCCATCTTCTCCTCCGACGGCTCCTCGTGGATCCGGTAGATGAGGGGGAATCCCTCGCGCACGGCGAGCCGGGCCACGGCTTCGTTGGCGAGGATCATCAGATCTTCGATCAGGAGGTGGGACTCCAGCCGCAGTATGCGCTGTATGTCGGTCGGCTCTCCCGCACGGTTCAGGATCACTCTGGCTTCGGGAAGGTCGAAGTCGAGGCTCCCCCGCTCCGTTCTGCGGCGGCGGACCCGGCGGCTCGCCCCAAGAAGCGTTCGTAGCGCCTCCGAGAGAACTCCATCGTCCGCCACGGCGCCATCGTCCGCCACGGCTCCGCCGCGTGTGGCGACGGCGCCCTCCGGAACGGCTCCGTGCGCCGCAGGCGTCCGGTCAAGCAGCTCCTGCGCCTCGTCGTACGAAAGGCGGCGACGGCTTCGGATCACGCTCCGCGTCAGCCTCTCCTCGAGCACATCGCCCGCTTCGTCGATCGTGAAGAGGACGGAGACGGTGAGGCGATCCTCGCCCGGGAGGAGGGAGCAGAGGCCGCTCGAGAGCGGCGGCGGAAGCATCGGAATCGCCCGGTCCACCAGATACACGCTGGTCCCCCGTTCGAGCGCCTCCTCGTCCACGCGACTCCCCGGCTTGACGTAGTAGGAGACATCCGCGATGTGGACGCCCACGCACCACCGTCCGTCCCCCAGATCGCGGATCGACACGGCGTCGTCGTGGTCCTTCGCGTCGGCCGGATCGATGGTCCATGCCAGCTCGTCCCGCAGATCCTCGCGGTTCTCCAGGTCTTCCTCTCTGATCCCGCGGCGGGCGATCCGTTCGGCCTCGCGAAGCACTTCGCCGGGGAATTCGCTCGGAAGCCGGTGCCCATACACGATGCCGAGAACATCGACGCCGGGATCGCCCGGGCGCCCGAGCCGTCGCTCCACCCGACCGACCGGGGCCGGCTCGGACTCCCCCCAGCCGGTGATCTCCACCACCACCACCGAGCCGTCTTCCGCCTCCTGTTCGAGCCCGGCGGGTACGAAGATCTCCACTCCCAGGGAAGGCTCGGTCGGCACCACGTAGCCGAAGCGATCGCGAGCATGGTAGATGCCGACGACTCGGCTCCACGCCCGCTCCAGGACGCGGATCACCCGCCCCTCGGGGCTTCGGCCTCTCCGGCGACGCTCGACCCGCGCCACCACCGTGTCTCCATCGACAGCGGTGCCCAGGGATCGGGCAGGAACGAACACGTCCTCCCCCTCCCTCTTCGGGTCCGGTACCACGAAGCCGTCTCCGGAACGGGTCACCTGCAGGCGCCCGATGGTCAGATTGAGGTTGCGCGGGATGGCGTACCGGCCCTTGCGCTGCCGGTAGATGAGGCCGGCGCGCGACATGCGGCGAAGCAGACCGTGGAACTCGCGATACTCGGCGCGCGGCACGTCCAGGAGGCGGGCAAGCTCGACAGCCTTGAGCGGCCGGGATGCCTCGCCCTGCAGGTATCGCAGGACCTCCCGTTCGCCTACGCGCGGCATGCGCGCAGCGGCCTACAGGCGCAGGCCGAGGGAGAGCTGGAAGGGCTCGTCCCCGTCGAACTCGGAGAAGTCGTCGAAGCTTCTTCCGAAGTCGATGCGGAGGCGCTCGAGCTGCAGCCCAACCCCGAGGCTGGGACCCGTCCGTCCGTCTCCGGACCACGCGTGGCCGACCCGGGCGAACAGGATCTCCCGGAGGCCGACCTCGCCTCCAAGGAAGAAGTCCAGGTCATCGAACTCGGTGAGCGGCTCCTCGAGGTCAGCGCTCACGGAGACACGAAGGGGAAGCTCCCCTTGCGCGCCTCCGGCCGGCGTTCGCTCGCCCAGCAGCTCAAGAGAGACGCCGAGGCGGAGGCGGGTAGGCAGAGGGTCCGATGGGGCATCCCCGCCGAGCGACAGGCCGGATCCCGCGTTGCGCAACACGACGCCCAGGGCATGGCGCGGGCCCGACAAGATCAGGCCGGCGTCGAAGGCGTGCCCGGTCGCGCCGAAGTCGAACTCCCCGCACGCCCCGCTGCAATCGGAGGAGAAGCGCACGAGCTTATAACTGAAGCCCGCCTCGACACCCGAGCGAACGGGAAGTCCGAGGGAGAAGATGAACGCCTCGTTCTTCAGCTCCAGGTCACCCGTCCGCTGGCCGCCTCCACTCGTCGTCTCGATCGATCCCAGGTCGAAGAGGTAATAGGCGAAGCCCAACTGCCCCACCCTCGACCGCCACACGGCCCCGAACACGTCGCTCTCCGTCGCGAAGTCGTTGGAGTGTACGTAGTAAAGCTCGGTCTCCTCCAGCGCGGCTGCGGCCGCCGGGTTCCACAGGATCGCCTCGGCGACTCCCCGCGAGGCCGCCACGGCGCCGCCGAGGCCCACGGCGCGCGCCCCGATCGGCGCCACCAGGAAGGTGGCCGACTCGACGGTAGAGGACTCGGAGCGGAGCGACTCGCCCGTCGGCTCCTGCGCCTCCGCCCGCGACGCGAGCAGGCAGAGAAGGCCGGCGAGAGCCCGCCTCCGGGTGGGTAACGGGATGTGCGGCCTCGACCGTGAGCGCAGCGGCGGGAGCGACGCCGAGGCGCGCGTCGGCGGGATCTCAGAAGGGCGTAGCCTCATCAATCAGCATGATCGGGACATCGTCCTCGATTCGGTAGCGGAGGCGACATGCGTGGCACAGGAGGGCCTCCTCCTCCTCGCGGTACTCCAGCTCCCCTTTGCACTGGGGGCACACCAGAATCTCGAGCAGAACCGGATCCAAGCCCATACTCTACCCTCCGTCACGTGTCGAGCCTGTAACGAAGCAGCTTAAGTAACCCCCTGCGCCTTCGCCAGCTTGGAAGCACCTTCAACGGGAAGTCGCTGCCGCGCGGTGTGGGCCTCCGGGGCGACGATGCCCAACCTCTCGCCGATCCGGGTGTGCTGGCGAGGGTCGACTTGCCGACGTTAGGCGGTCCGCGACGGCACGGTAGCCGGACCGAAAGCCGCGCGCCGGTTCGGTGTTGGCCGGAGGATCGGTCATGCTCCTCGGGCGGGCACAAACGGGAAGCCCCACGGGGTCTCCCGTGGGGCTACACACGACCTG
This sequence comes from Gemmatimonadota bacterium, assembly GCA_046758745.1. Taxonomy (GTDB): domain Bacteria; phylum Gemmatimonadota; class Gemmatimonadetes; order Palauibacterales; family Palauibacteraceae; genus JBHIAV01. The sequence continues at coordinate 293 of JBHIAV010000023.1, read as the reverse complement.
AGAAGAAAGCGTGAGTGACGTGCGGGTTGACTCGGGAAAACTCCCTAGAAAGGAGGTGATCCAGCCGCAGGTTCCCCTACGGCTACCTTGTTACGACTTAGCGCCAGTCACTGAGTTTACCTTCGACGGCTCCCTCCCGAAGGTTAGGCCACCGGCTTCGGGTACCCCCAGCTTCCATCGCTTGACGGGCGGTGTGTACAAGGCCCGGGAACGTATTCACCGTGGTATGGCTGACCCACGATTACTAGCGATTCCGGCTTCATGCAGTCGAGTTGCAGACTGCAATCCGAACT
>JBHIAV010000022.1:0-43831 GCA_046758745.1 Gemmatimonadota bacterium | reverse complement strand
GGGGCCGCGCCTCGTTGACGGGGGCCGAAGGGCCGTTCAGTTTGCCGGCGACGAGCCGGCCCCCGGGAGGTCGCGCACCCGTCCTCGAGCACGACCGGCGGCCGGGCGTACCCCACGCAACCGACGCGAGAGACGACCGATGGCCCTTCGTCCTCTTCGGCCACTGCAGCCGGTCGCCGATTCGGTGCGGCTCTACGAGGCCTGGCTGGCCGAGATCGAAGCTCGGCTGGCGGACCCCGAGTGCGATCGGAACGAGCTCTGCGTGGAGGTGCTGCGCGGCATCTTCTTCCCCGGACTCCGGGCCGACGTCGACCCGGGATCCCTACCCCTCTCCGCGCGCGTGACGCTGGCGAACCTGGATCCACGAAACGTCACCCTCGAGCCGGAATACTACCACGAAATCGACGAGGAGCGGTATTACGCGCGCAAGCCGCTCATCTGGATGTGGCAGATGTTCGACCGCTCGCCGGTGGGCGGGAACGTCCATCTCGGGGTGCGGTTCCGCCGGCTGCTGGCGCCCTTCGTTTTCGGGAAGGTCGGCCGGAACTTCAAGGCCTTCCACTTCGTGGAGGTGTCATTCGGGTACAACCTGGAGGTCGGCGACGACGTGGTGATTCACCGCAACGTCCTGTTGGACGATCGGGGCGGGATCGTCATCGGCAACAACGTCTCGGTATCGGACTACGCCGCCGTGTTCAGCCACACCCATTCCATCGATGACATCCTCGATGTGACGAACGCGCGCACCGTCCTCGAGGACAACGTGCGCATCACCTACGGGGCCACGGTCCTGGCCGGCGTGCACGTTGGAAAGCAGGGGATGGTCGGGGCGAAGGCGCTGGCCACGCGGGACGTTCGCCCGTACCACGTCAACGTGGGCATCCCGGCGAAGTCGGTGCGGGTGAAGTCGATCGCGCCTCCGGAGTACCGCTCGCAAACGACGCTCGACGGGAGTTAGCGGCCGGCCGCGGGCCGCATCAGAACCTCGCGCGCCCGCGCGGCCCGCTCGAGGAGGGGACCCACATCCCCCGGCATCGCCCGCTCGAGGGAGGCCACGAGCTCCTCGAACCGCCGGCGGAACCGCTCCGTCTCCGCGAGCACGTTCTCCCAGTTCGTGCGCAGGATCTCCGCCATCACGCTCGGCCGGCTTCCGGCCAGCCGCGTCATGTCCCGCAGGCCGGGGCCGGCGAGCCGTGCGACCTCATCCCGCTCCTCGCGGTCGCGGACGTTGAGAGCCAGGGCGGCGGACAGGAGGTACGGCAGGTGGCTGGTGGCGGCCACGGCGCGGTCGTGGCGCTCCGCGCCGGTCCAGAAGGCCCTTCCACCCACGGCCGAGATCAGGATGCGCGCCGTCTCCTCGGCGCGGCGACCCGTGCGCTTCGTTCGCACGAGCGCCCAGGTGGCGCCGAAGAAGAGGTCGGGCCGCGCCGCCCCCATCCCGGAAAGCTCCGAGCCGGCCAGCGGATGGGCGCCCACCGCCTCCACCCCCGGCGGCAGGGCATCCATCTCCGTCACGAGCGCGCGCTTCGTGCTCCCGACGTCGACCAGCACGGTGCCCGCGGGCAACCGAGGTCCGTGCTCGCGCATCCACCGCACGGCGGAGAGCACGGGCACGGCGAGGACCACCGCCGCGGCCCGCGTGAGGAGGGCCGGCGCATCCGTCGCCCCTTCGTCGATCGCGCCGGCCCGCCGGGCGAGCTCCACCGCCCCGGGATCCACGTCCGTCCCGAGGACGCCCCGGCACACGCCGGAGCGGCGCACCGCGAGGGCGAGGGAGCCGCCGATGAGCCCCAGACCCACCACGAGAAGCGTTCCGAGCGCCGGAGGTGTCGGCCCGGGCGAGGGCGCCCGAGGCGTGTCGCCCGCCACCTCCGCCGGAGCCGAGCCGGCCGCACCCCGTACCGAAAGCGCTCCCGCGAAGCGCTCGGCATCTCCCGCGTGCGCCAGATCCGGCCGCATCGCCGCGGCATCTCCCAGATAAACATGACGTGCCGGCCCGGGAGCATCGGCGTGGAGGAGGATGCGGACCATCCGGTCGAGGGCGCCGGGCACGGCCGTCTCCTGAGCCCCAAGCATGGGGACATCGGTCCAACCCATCTCGCGCGCCGCGTACGCGGGAAAGTCCGCGTTCAGGTCGGGGGTCATGGTGAAGAAGGCGGAGACGACCCGGCTGCGCTCGAGCCCGTTCCTACGCAGCATCTCCCGCAGGAGGCGCTGCGTGGCGCGGAAGATCTCGGTCCGGTCGTTGCTCTCCACCCGGATCGCTCCTCGTATCCCGATCATCTCCTTCCTCCCCTCTCTCTCGGCGGGCGATCCACGGCTCCGATCTTTCCCCGCGACGGCGCGCCGGGGCCGCGAAACAGCCTGAGTCACAAAGAAAAAGCCCCCGCGGGGCGGGGGCGCCAAGATCTCGGCCGGTACCTTTCCTCAAGCTAAGTGCGCGCGGCCCCCGACCCGGTTGCTCCGGGGATCCGGTAGTAATACCTGCGACCGCACGTCACCCGCTCTCGCATGGGACGAAGGGTGACGCGGCCGGCGGCCGGCGTCAACCCCGGAGACCGGGCGATTCCCGAACGCGCGCGGTCTTGCGCGCTGTCGCCGCCGTCCGGCGGCGCGATACCTTCCGCTTTCCAGAGGGGCGGCGTGGCGGCGGCCGCGGGCTGCCGCTGACGGCCGGTAGCGCGAGGCGCGAGGCGCGATCCCATGCCGCCGGGTCCGCCCCACCCACGCGACACAAGGAGCGGGAAGGTGCCGAACCGACGAGTCGACCCGAGGTGAAGGACACCGGCCGCGCTCTGGTGACCGGGGGGGCCGTGCGGGTCGGACGCGCGATCGCGCTGGCGCTCGCCGAGGCGGGGCACCACGTCGCGGTGCACTACCACAGCTCGCGCGATGCCGCGAAGGAGGTCGTCGCCGCGATCCGTGCGGCCGGCCGGCGCGCGCTGGCCGTACAGGCCGACCTGAGCGCGCCAGGGGAGATCCCCCCACTCTTCGAGCGGGTCGCGCATGAACTCGGCGGGCTCGACCTCCTGGTCAACAACGCCGCGATCTTCCCGCACGCCACGTTGGAAGAGGTGACTCCGGAGGAGTGGGACCGGGTCTTCGCCCTCAACGCCCGCGCTCCTTTCCTGTGCGCCCGGGCCGCCGCCCGCCTGATGGGCGAGGCGGGAGGCTCGATCGTGAACATCGCGGACATCGCCGGCTTCGAGGCGTGGCCGGGCTACGTGCCGTACGCCGCGACGAAGGCCGCCCTGATCAGCCTGACGCGGGGCCTCGCCCTCGCCTGGGCGCCGCGCATCCGCGTCAACGCGGTCGCCCCGGGGCCCGTCCTCCTCCCATCCGGAACGCCGGAGCGGGAGGCGCGGGCCACCGCACGGCTCACCGCGATGGGGCGGATCGGAACGCCCGAGGACGTCGCGCGGGCAGTTCTCTACCTGGCGGGCGCCGAGTACGTGACGGGCGAGGTCCTCCGCGTGGACGGAGGGAAGCACCTGCGGTAGGCCGGATCGGTGCGGCGAGCTTGCGACGGGCGGCGCACCGGGGTGTGGCGCCGGAGCTACACCGCCGAGAAGGGGAGCTCTACCGCGAAGCAGGTGCGGTCCCCGGCCAGGCTCTCGACCGTGAGCTCCCCGCCCGCCGCTTCTACGAGTCGGGCGCTGATGGCGAGCCCGAGGCCGTGCGTCCAGCCGCGCGTCTCCCCCGCTCCGCCGGTTCCCGGACACAGCATCTTGCGCAGCCTCTCCACATCCGTACCGGCCGCATCATCCGTCACCTCGATGCGCAGCGTCCCCTTCCGCGGCTCGCTCACGTGAACGGAGACGGCACCCCCCTCGTCCACCGCCCGTACCGCGTTGGACACGAGATTGAGGAGCACTCTGCTGAGCAGCTGCGGATCACCACGTCGGATTCCGACCGGAGCCGTCAGGGTCTTCAGATCGACCTTGCGGTGTTCGACGAGGGGACCGACGAGACGGTGTACGTCCGCGAGCACCGCCTCCACGGCGAACGCGGTGGAGGCCACGCTGATCGGGTGGTCTTTCCCGAGCCGCGCGAAGTCGATCAGGTCGTTGACCAGCTTGACCAACGTGACCGCCGCGGCATACAGCACCCCGACCTGTCGTTTCTGCACCGGGCTCAGCGGGCCGCTCTGCTCGACGCGAAGGGCGTCGGCGAGGAAGAGAATCGAGTTCAGCGGCGAGCGGATGTCGTGAGACACCTCCTCGAGAAAGCGACGCTGCGCGGTGACCTTCGCCTCCAGGGCGTCCTGTACCAGCCGCAGCGCCTCCTGATCAAGCCGCTCGTGTAGCTCCCTCGTGCGGCGCGCCGGCGCACCTCCCGCACCCGCCATATGGACGGCATCCCGCACCGCCGACAGGACCAGCCATGCGTCCTCGATTCCGGTCGACGGATCGAGCCATCCGGCTTGCCCCTCGCCGGGCTCCTCCGCGACCAACAGCTCGGCGAGGCGCTCAGCCTGGGACCGCAGGGCCCGTCGGAGCCGGCCCAAAGACTCCGTGGGATTCCACCACTCCGGGCGGCGGGCGATCGGTGGCTCGATCCGCGCCGCATCGGCGCGACGCCGCTCCGGCGTGCGCCGCCGGTCTGGTAGGGGAAGGACGTTGTCGCTCATTCGTTCAGGAAGCGAAGGCCTCTCGTGCCAGGTTGTGCTTGTCCATCAGCCGGTACAGGGTCGTGCGGTCGATCCCCGCCTGCCGCGCCGCCTCCGACATGTTCCCGCCGGTGCGGGAGATCAGCTGGGCGAGGTAGTCCCGCTCGAAGCGGTCGATCAGATCCTGCTTTGCCTCGTGGAACGGAATCCGGGTGTTGAAGGTCCCGGGGACGGGCGCCCCGTCCCCCCCACCCAAGGATGAAGACGAGACCAGGATCGACAGCCTCCCCGGTTCGATCTCCTCGTCCGGTTCGGAGAGCACGACCATGTTCTCGATCACGTTCTGAAGCTCGCGCACGTTGCCGGGCCAGTCGTAGCCCACGAGCGCCTCCAGCGCGGCCGGCGCCAGCCTCGGCGGCTCACGGCCCGGTAGATGGTGCCGGCGCCAGAAGAGATCGATGAAGTGCCGGATGAGGACGGGAATGTCCTCGGGTCGCTCGCGCAGCGCCGGCAGGTGGATCGGCACCACCCGCAGCCGATAGTACAGGTCGTGACGCAGCAGGCCCTCCTCCAGCGCTTGCTCCGGGTCGCGGTTGGTGGCGGAGATGAAGCGCACGTCCACCACGGCATCGTCCTTCTCGCTGCCGACCCGACGCAACACTCCGTCCTGCAGGACGCGCAGGAGCTTCGCCTGGAGGGGCATCGGCATCTCCGACAGCTCGTCGAGGAAGAAGGTGCCCTGATCCGCCACCTCCAGCAGACCCGCCTTGTCGCGGATCGCGCCGGTGAACGCACCGCGCCGGTGGCCGAACATCTCCGACTCCAGCAGCTCGGCGGGCAGGGCGGCGCAGTTCACTGCCACGAACGAGCGTCGGGAGCGACGGCTCTCGCGATGGATGTACTGGGCGAACAGCTCCTTCCCGGTTCCGCTCTCGCCCGTGATGAAGATCGAAGCGTCCGTGGGCGCGACCTTGAGGGCTTTCTTGACGGCGTGCCGCATCGACTCCGACACGCCCAGGATGGAGTTGCCGCGCTCGACCAACACACCCCGGCGCTCCGCGCCCTGCGACAGCGACCGCGAGCGCAGGAGGGTGTGGGCGGCCCGCCCCACCAGCACGAGGAGCTGCGTCGCGGTGAAGGGCTTGGGAAGGTAGTCCCACGCCCCCGCCTGGAGCGCCCGCACGCCGTGCTCGGTCGTGGCGTGGCCGGTCATGATGATCCCCAGGGCCTCGGGGCAGCAGCTGCGTACCTCGGCGAGGATGTCGAGCCCATGTACCTGAGGCATGTTCTGGTCGATCAGGACGACGTCCAAGCTCTGGTTCTTGATGCGGCGGAGCGCCGCATCGGCGCGACGCTCGGTGAGGCACTCGTAGCCCTCGCCCTCCAGCACCGACTGACAGCTCTCGAGGATGCTCGGCTCATCGTCGATGACCAGGATGCGGATGGAGGAGATGGCGTCGGAATCGAGGACGAAGGAGCCGGAGGCCGGCTCGCTGTCGTAGTCTTCGGGAAGCTCTGGTGCCAGCTCGGCAGATTCTATCACGTGTATTCGGATCCTGTCACGAAGGGAGCCTGGTTCGCCACGCTGCACGCTCGCCGCAGTCTTTCCAACCGCTGGCCTGAGCCTCTGCCCGAGCATCGGTGGGGTGTGGGATCGATGCGGCAGCGTCGCCCTCTCTCGACGAACAAGACGACCGAGGAGCGGGAAAGGTCACACACGACCGCCGGGAGACGGGCCGTGAGGGCGCCGCGCGGCTGCTTCGTCGCCAAGATGAGACAGCCCTCGGCGTGGCGGCCGGCCATCAGGAACCTCAGTCCGGACACCCGGCCCCGCCTATCCCGGCGAAGTGTGGCGGAGATCCGACTACGGGAGGGCCGGCCTCGGGCGGGTCCCGAGCGGATCGGACGCCCCCGTCGGCCCTCGGCGCTGGATCGCCTCCACCACGCGCTCCGCCGTCCTTCCGTCCCACAGCTCCGGGCGCCGCGGCTCACGCCGCGATCCCATGGCAAGTCGGATCACGTCGGGCAGCTCCCCGAGGTCCCCGTCCACCAGCCGATTCGTTCCGCGGGTGACGGTGATCGGACGCTCGGTGGATCGGCGAAGCGTGACGCATGGAACGCCGAGCACGGTCGACTCCTCCTGCACCGGACCGGAGTCCGTCACCACCGCGCCGGCCGACTCGAGAAGGACGAGGTGCTCGAGGTAACCGAGGGGACGGAGCAGGTGGAGCGGGGCGAGCAGCGGCTCGAGGTGTTGCGCACGGACCACGGCCGAGAGCCTCTGCGGCATGGGAACGACAGCCGGACAGGCCGACTCCGCGGTCACGGCCCCCAGGGCCTGCAGGATCACCCGGAGGCGGCTCGCATCCTCCGCGTCGGCGGCGCGCTGCAGGAGGACGATCACGTATCGGCGCGGCTCGAGGCCCAGCGCCCCGAGGAGGGCCGGCTCGGTAGCCCTTTCGCGAAACCGGTCCAGCACATCGATGGTCAGGCTGCCGACCGGGTGGATGAGGTTCTCGGCCACTCCCTCCCGCAGGAGGTTCTCCCGCGCCGATGGCTCGCTCGTGAGCAGCGCGTGGGCCAGCCGGTCCGTCAGCGTACGATTGATCTCCTCCGGCTCTCGCGGCTCGTGGCTGCGGAGCCCGGCTTCCAGGCGGGCCACCCGGAGACCGAGCTTGGCGGCGACGAGTGCCGCCGCGAGGATCGCCTCCGCGTCACCGATCGTGAAGACCCAGTCCGCGTCGGCCCGCCGGAGCGTCGGCTCGACGGCGATGATGCCCCGACCCGTCCGGAGCGCGCGCGAGCCGGCCCCGATCCCGAGGCTGAGCCTCGGCTTCGGCAGCCCCAGCTCCTGGAAGAGATGCCGGGCGAGGTCGTCGCGGAAGGGAGGGCCGGTATGGACCAGAAGCTGCTCCTGCTCCCCCGCCCGGGCGAAGGCCTCCATCACCTCGGCGACCCTCATCAGGTCGGGAGCCGTGGCGGCGACGTGGACGAGCCTCATCCCGTCAGCCTATGTGTAAGCAACGAAACCGCACACATTCGTTCCCCCGGCGAAGGGTGCGTGAGGACGCGAAAGCATAGCGCTGCCGACCAATTCAAACGGCGAGCCACCATGCTCCCCTTCGAGGGAAACGAACGCCGGAACCCCGGAGTCCGCTCGCTCTCCTTCACATACGTCGGGTCGCATGCCCCGGATGGCGGATCGGCGGAGCCGCCTCCCGCAGCGGACTTGTGGCGACCGCTCTACATTGGAAGGCGTCCGCGTGCCACACAGAGGGCGCGATGGGGCGGCTTCCGCGCGGTCCGATGACGCCGAGCCGGCCGCAGCGCGGCGCGGGCTGGCCGGGACCGCCAGTGGCGGCACCGCTCTTGCCCGACAACGGCCATGGCTGCGCGCGGTGATCCGGTCTAGTTTCTTGTGACCATCCGGCTCGCGGCCGCCAGCTATTCCCTCTTCGGACGGGTTCGTCAACCTCGAACGGAGACCAGGTGAGCACGTCGGAGGTTCGAAGCGATTCCCGAGCGGGGACCGAGGGCCAGCCCGAGAGGGTGCTGGTCACCGGGGCCGCCGGCTTCATCGGCTCGCATCTGTGCGAGCGACTGCTGGCCGACGGACACGCCGTGTGGGCGCTCGACAACCTCGACCCCTTCTACTCGCCGGACGTCAAGCGGGCGAACCTGGAGACCGCGCTCGCTCATCCCCGCATGCATTTCGTGGAGGGCGACATCCGTGACGGCGTGCTGCTTGACGGACTGTTCGGCTCGGTGCCCTTCGACACGGTCGTCCACCTCGCGGCTCGCCCCGGCGTACGTCCTTCGATCGAGGAGCCGGAGCTCTGCTTCGACGTGAACGTGGCGGGCACCGTGAGCGTCCTTCAGGCGATGCGACGGCACCACGTCTCCCTGCTCCTCCTGGGCTCTTCCTCATCGGTGTATGGAGAGACGGACGAGGTCCCGTTCCGGGAGGAGATGGCGGCGGATAGGCCGATCTCGCCCTACGCGGCCTCGAAACGGGCCGCCGAGCTGATCTGTCACAGCTACCACCACCTGTATCGGTTGTCCGTATACTGCCTGCGCTTCTTCACCGTATACGGCCCCCGGCAGAGGCCGGACCTCGCGATCCACAAGTTCGTCCGGCTGATGGCGGCGGGTGAGAAGATCCCGGTGTACGGCGACGGAAGCAGCGGTCGCGATTATACGTACATCGACGACATCATCGAGGGAGTGGTGCGGGCGCTGGCCCGGCTGCGAGGCGAGGCACGATCCGGTCCCGTCTTCCACACCCTCAATCTCGGTCGCAGCGATCCGATCCAGCTCTCGGAGCTGGTTCGACTTCTGGGCCGGGAGCTCGGGATCCGGCCACGCGTGGACCGGCTCCCCATGCAGCCGGGGGATGTCTCCATCACCTTCGCGAGCGCTGAGAACGCCGAGAGCGTGCTCGGCTACACGCCCCGGGTGGAGATCGAGGAAGGCGTGCGGCGCTTCGTGGAGTGGTTCAGGGCGCAGGAGTCATCCGGCGGGAGCGACGGGGTCGCGGTCGCCGGACTCTCCCGATCCGCCTCCCGCTGAAGGTCCCTCTCGGGGAAACGGCAGGGCTACTCCGGGCTCGGCTCCCTCAAAGGTGCCGGTTCCCCGACCGCGGCGGGGCTGTCGAAACCCGCCACGAGCTGAGCCGGGCTCCCTCAGGGCGCCTCCGTCGCCGTCTCCGACCGTTCTCGAACGCGATAGGGACGCTTCGCGGGGGCGTGGAGGTGCACGATGATCTCCCCCACCAGCCCCAGCGCGAAGGCCTGCACGCCGAGGGTGAAGATCAACACCCCGAGCACCAGGAGCGGCCGGTCCGCGATGGGCTGTCCGCCTAGTCGCTGGACAAAGAGCATTCCCAGTATCACGCCGCCGACCACGGCGAGGAGGCTCCCAAGGATCCCGAAGAAGCGAAGGGGCCGATCGGTGAAGCGAAGTAGGAAGAAGACGCCGAGCGCGTCCACCAGGCGACGCAGGTATCGCCATGGCGAGAAGATGCGGACACGCCGGTCGGTCGGGTGCTGCGGGCTCGCCACCTCCACGACCTCGAAGCCCTCGCGGTGCGCGAGGAGGGGGAGGAAGCGGTGGAACTCCCCGTACAGAGGCATCTCCCGCAACACCTCCCGCCGCATGGCGTGGACTCCGCAGCCCATATCGTGGAACGACCAACCAGCAAGCCGGCCTGTGAGCCAGTCAACGACGCGAGTCTGCAACCTGTTGATCCACGGGTCTCGCCGTGGCCATCGTCGCGCGACGACCAGGTCCGTCCCCTCCTCGATCCGGCTGACGAGTTCGGGGAGGGCATCCGCTTGCACCTTTCGCACCGCTGGAAGGGTTACGATGATCCGCCCGCGAGCGTGGGCCTCCCCGATCTTGAGCAGCGCCGATTCCCCGAGTCGCTGGCCTACCTCAAGAACGCGAACCGGCTCGCCCGCCCGTGCCAGTTCCCGCAGCGGTTCTACGCTGTGCATGTAGTCAGGCTCCGTCACGACGAGGAACTCGAACGATCGGCCCGTCGAACGGATCGGCGCCGTGAACTCATGGTACAGCGAGGCGAACGGATCCGGGGGCTCGATGACCGGCACCACCACCGACACGTCGAGCTCTTGACTGGCTCTGGCGGCCTCGGAAGGCTCAGCCTGGCGATCTTCCGAAAACGGCTCCAGCCGGCCTGCCTCCGCGACTTCTCGGGCCGTCATGTCTCCCTCACGACAGGAAGACTAGGGCTTTCCGCACGCCGGTGCTCCCCCAATGCTACCTCGGCGATCAGCCCCACCAGGAGGAGATACGACGCGAGTGACAGCCACACCAACGCGGTGCTCGGGAAGACGAGGTACGCCAGTCCGGAGCCGTGGCGGCCGCCGAGCGCTCGGAGCGCCTCGATTCCGAAGAGGAGGGCCACTGCTCCAGCGGCCGCCGACGCGACAGCGAACATGGCCAGCGGGCGCTCGCGGAAGGACCGGATCATCTTGATCGTCAGGAGGTCGGCGAGAACCTTCCACACGCGCGACAGACCATACTTGCTTTTTCCGAAGCGACGGGGATGGTGGCGCACTGGAATCTGCGCGATGCGCGCCCCAGCCGTCGCCGCAGCTACCGCCGGAATGAAACGGTGCATATCGGAGTACAGGTGGAGACGCTCAAGCAGCTCTCGTCGGTACGCCTTCAGCGAGCAGCCGTTATCGCGAATTGGAACGCCAGTGAGCCACCCAATGATAAGGTTGGCCACCCACGAGGGGATCTTTCGCGCGATGAGTTTGTCACGGCGCCCCACCCGGTATCCGGCCACCAAGTCGTAGCCTTCTTCCAGCTTGGCCAGAAGGCGCGGAATGTCGGTGGGATCGTTCTGCAGGTCCCCATCCATGCTCACGACCACCTCGCCGCTCGTGTGGTCGAACCCCGCCTGCATAGCCGCGGTCTGGCCGTAGTTGCGCGCGAGTGCAAGGAACCGCACCCGGCCGTCGGTGCCGGCCAGTTCGGCTGCGATCCTGGCCGTGGCATCCTGGCTTCCGTCGTCCACAAGCAGGAGCTCCCAGTCCGGCTCGGAACCGAGGGAGCCACGTATGCCATCCACCAGCAGGCTAACGCTAGCCTCCTCGTTGTGCAGGGGGACGACTACGGAGATTCGAGGACGGTCACTCATGAGACCAACCTGGGACGCAATGGATGTGCCGCCGCGGCCCGTTGTTCAAGCGCGCCGTCCTCCGCACGGCTCGCCACCGACCGGTGGGTTGATCCGGTGTATCGGTCCGATCCTGTGACAGCCACGCTACAGGGGCTCTCGCCTCGAATTCGAAATGGGAGTCTCTACAGCAATAAAGTCGCAACTCCTGCACCGGCCGCGCCGTCTCGCTAAAGCTGTCCGGCTTTGCTAGCCGGAACAAGGCCCAAGAGGGGACGTGGAGTGTGGGTACACAAGAATGTGGATCGGCATCCCGGCTCAAGGTTCGCGGCTTTCTGGTCCAAGGCGGTCCAATTTCTGCGGATAGACTTTCCGTCGTTGCCGTAATCTGGGCTGCATCCCGGGGCTGGGCAGCAGCTCACGGCCGTGGCCGCTGTTCTGCGGCTCCCGTTATCTTCGCAAGCGAAGGGAGCAGACTGCTATCTTCATCGGGCACGCACCGGCGGGAAGCGAGCCCAGCCGGGGAATTGTCGCGGAGAGTGCAGGAGATCGGTTGCCGGATTCGCTCGGCGCGCCGTGGTTGGCCGCGGTGAGTGTCGGGGGCGACGTGGCCGTTTGGCTTCTATTCTCCTTTCTCACCGACCTATTCGCGCTGTCGGTCTCAATTCTAAGGACTGACCCCGGCCGCAGATTGAGCTGTGCCTAGAGAGGTAGACCGCCTCACCAGGAGAGCCGTAGGTCACTTAGGGCGTTCGTCGGCGCTCCGCGTGGCCGTGATCTTCGCGATCTCGGGCCTAGGGTTCGCCGGTGCCAACCTCCTTCTCGCCCGTAGCCTTACGGTGATCGACTACGCCCTCTTTGCGCTCGTAATGGCGCTCCTGAACGTAAGCATCTACATCGCCCCAGCCGGGGCGGATGGCCTAGTGAATCGCCGTCGGCTCGAGCCGAGCCCCGGGATGCTCCGCCGCGTGCTCTTCACGTCGGCCGTCGTTGGCACTGTCACGGTGGTGGTTGGAGCACTGTTGTATCCGCTGGACACTCTCCTTCTGCTTTTCATACTCACAGGCGTCATTGCGGGGGGAGCGACCACCTTGGCGGCGGCCTATTTCCAGAGCCGGTTGCGCTTTGAAGTGTCGATTGCCGTGTCGCAGAGCGCCAACCTGATCCTCCTTCTCGCCGCCGCCGGGACGCTTGTGCTTGCTGTGACGTCAGTTTGGCCGCCGATCGCAACCCTGGTGATCGGCTACCTGGCCGTCGCCGGGCTTAGCTGGGGCAAGCTCCTAAGAAAACATGCTGCGCGCGCGCGCGAGGAGGAGTGGTATGGCTGGGCCGAACCGCTCTCGTATGCCGGCGTGAGAGGAGTCGGCATCGTGCTCGGCCAGGCGGAGCGTTTGATCATTCCGTGGTTCCTCTCCTTGGAAGCGCTGGCCACTTACGGCGTTCTGGCGGCAATAGCCCTGTCACCGTTCCGGATGTTGCAGGTCGGGGTCGGCCATACTCTGCTTCCGCGGCTAAGGGAGGCGGGCTCGATAAGGGCTCGCCAGCGTCTCCTTGTGGGCGAGGCTGTCGCCGTCGGCGCCGCGGCGATCGCAGCGGCTCTATTTGTCTGGTTCGCCGGGCCGTTGATCGTTGAATGGCTGCTCGCCGGCAAGTACTACTTGCCGTCGGCCCTCATCCTCGCCGCTCTGGCCGCTGGGTTGGCCAAAATCCTTACAAGCTTCCTCAACACCATCATCGAGGGTCTAGGAAGTACGAGAGAGCTTTTCCTAATGAATCTCATCGGGTGGGGCTCGGTGGGACTGACGATTGCGTGCGCGGCACTAGGTGCGACGTGGGGTCTGGTAGGACTAGTGTACGGAGTGGCTGTTGGGTGGATGGGGCGCGCCGTGGCAACGGGCTTTCTAGTGATACGGCATGTACGCTAGACGACCGGCACGCTTCCCCAACCGGTTCGGGATGCCCGGCTAAGAGCCGAGCGAGGCGATGTCTTTCAACGGAAGAGGCTCGTTTTGAGAATCGCTGTCATGATGCGGGCGATAGATCAGGACACGGGGTTTCGCACGTACACAGAACGCCTCGTGGACACGTTACTCCGGATCGATGGGACGAACAGCTATCTTCTGCTGTACCGAACGCGGAGGTGGTTGGGACGGTTCGCTGACTGCAACAACGCGGCGGAGCTTCTGATCGGACCCTCTCATAAGCTGCTATGGGACCAGTTTGCTGTGCCTTACTGGGCGCTTAAGAAGCGCGCCGATATCATCTTCAACCCAAAGTTCAGCGTGCCCCTTCTCAGCCACTGCCCGACGGCGATGGGGCTGCAGGAGCCGTCTTGGTGGGCGCACCCGGAGCACCACAGTTGGCTGGAAGTAGCCTACATGCGAACGATGCTCCCGCTTTACTGCCGGAAGTCTTCGCATTTCTTTCCGTGGACGAGATTCATCCTCGAGGAGAACCGGAAATACCTCAAGCTTCCACTCGAGTCCGCGACGGTGACCTACGCAGCCCCGAACTTTCAGTTCCGGCGACCAAGGGATCAGACGGCCTTAGCAGAATTCCGGGACAAATACAAGCTGCCGAAGCAGTTCATTCTAAACGTATCGCGGGTTGAGAATATCGGGCTCAAGGGGACGGCCTTCACCGGAACGAAGAACGTCGAGACCGCCATCCAGGCGTTCCGGCTATGTCGCGACCGGGTCCCACACCGTCTCGTTATTGCTGGGCATCGTATCCACGAGTATCTAGAGAATAGGGGCTGGACGGACGCGGACCTTGAAGGCGTCCAGTTCCTGGGCCTCGTTCCCCACCTGGAGATGCCGAAGCTCTACGAAATGGCGGACCTCTTCATACTACCCTCCTTTTACGAGGGCTTCGCCTTTACTCTAGTGGAAGCCATGAGCTGCGGCTGCCCGGTTGTGGCATCTCGGACGGGGGCCTGTCTCGAGACGACGGGCGGTGCTGGCTTGCTTGCTGATCCCGAGGATTCCGCAAGTTTCGCGGACAAGATCCTCTGTGTACTCGGGGACGTCGAGCTGCGAGAGGAGCTGCGCCGGAAGGGGCTTGAGCGGTCCTCAAACTTCAACTGGGAGCGCACCGCGCGGGCCGTCCTCGAGGGCCTCACCAGAGCGGTGGAACAGGCGCGGCGTCGACCCGGCTGACCTCCCCCTCGCCCAAGATCGGCGACATCAACCTGATTCGCGTCGCGCGCTTTTCGAACCCGGCAGCCAGCTCTCGAGATTCCGTCCGATCAGGTCCTGCAGCCGTACGACATCCGGCGCGTATTGCTCTCTCAGGAATCTCTCCGTCTCCTGGTCAATAATCAGATTCTCCGTGAGGGGGCGCTTATTCCAGAGGTTGATTACATCACGAATTTGCTGTCGGAGGTGATACGGCACCGCTACTCTCAGTCGTCGTGCCCACTTTGGAGCATCGTTTAGCAGCCTCGCCAGCCACCTATAACGCACCTCGCCAGCTACGTTGCGCGTAAGACGCTGAGGTATTCGCACGTCCGGATCGACGCCCAGAAAGGAGAACGCCTTTCGCGCTACACGCTCCCAATCCTCAGCCAAGTCGGTCGTGAGGAAAAAAATGAAGTTCTCCCTCGGAAAAATGCCATACCACCGCGCCAGCTGACGGGCGTACAACCCGTCGCTGAAGTAGTCTCGCCAACCTCTTGAGATATTGCCTCCGATGTCTCGTACGGCTTCCTCGAAAGGCCGGTTTTCCGCACTCAGACGAACCATATGGAGATAATGGGACCAGGCCCTTTTCACCGGGTCACGGAGCATGACGGCGAACCGAAGGCCGGGGCCGAACGCTGCCAACAGCCGAGGCGCCACAAGATCGGGGCTGTGAAAATAATTGGCGGTCGCCTCTCCTCTGACCGGATAGCCTCCGGCTCCGTTGAAGTGGTTTCTTAGGTAGGCGGCCAGTCCCTTGCTGAAGTATTGCTCATCGCTAAAGAAGTAGGTCTCCTTCTGGCGGGTAAGAAAGATCTGTGGATGTTCCGATAGAAGCCGATACAGCGTGGTGGTTCCGCTCTTGGCGGCTCCCAAGATGAAGAAGTTGGGCGCCTTCGGATCTGCATTGCCCAGCATTGAGCTCCGCTCCGCCTGATTCTACTCTAATACCTGCAGTTTCCTTTACTCCGCAGAAGCGCCGGCCGTCTCACCCTGGCCTGATGTTCCCTAGATCCCTCCCTTGCAGCGGGCATACCTCGTCGAAGACCCCCAGGGTGCATTCCGCGACGGCGCGCCACGAGAAGGCACGGGCGCGCTCGAGTCCCAGTCGACGCAGCTCATCGCGAAGAGCGGCTGATCCCGAGATCTCAGTCATAGCCTCTGCGATGGCGCTCGGGTCCTGCGGGTCCACGAGACGGGCCGCTCCCGCCGCCACCTCCGGGCAGGCGCCAGTGTTAGGAGCGATTACCGGGCAACCGCATGCCATTGCCTCTACAAGTGGCAGCGAGAAGCTTTCGTAAAGTGTCGTCAGCACGAAGAATTGCGCCAGGCCGTAGGCCAGGTGAATTTCCTCATGTGGAATGTAGCCGGTGAAGTGGATGTCGCGGAGCTTGGACTCAACCACCCCCTGTGCCTTAAGGTATCCTCGCACATTCCGGCCGGCGATCACTAGCGCGAGATCACCGCCTCGCGCACGGTACTCTTCATACGCTCGCACCAAACCTTCGACGTTCCCACCTGGATAGTACGGAAAGCTCCCGTGTCCCGTATGCAGGGTTCGCCCCACCGAGAAGATATACCGCTCGGGAAGGCGATACTGACTTCGGAACTTCACGAGCTCGGTGCTTTGGGAAGGCGGGCGAAAGTGCCGACTCGGCGCGGCGTACGATACGGTTACCTTCGCCGGATCGAGGCGCACGAATCCAACCAGGTCGTCCAGCACCCGCTGCGAGATCGCCAGCAACCTCTTTGCTTTCCGGCAGTAGAGCGGCAGCAGGAACCGAACGTACAGGTTGTCCCACCACTCGTAATGCTGAGGATTTACATACCAATCCGATCCATGCAGAACGAAAACGCCAGGTCGACGGGAGATGAGAGGGAGTGAGAACTTCGGGTTGAAGATGAGGTCCGCGTCGATCTGTCGGGCAACGCGCGCGACGAGCACTTGATCCCACCACGTCTTGAATCTCGCCGGAAGCACGCGCGTCTCGACGTTGTCGAAGAGTGCGAAGCTCGACTGGTGCCTGGGCGTCTGAAGCAGCACCACATACCGGCTGGTATAATCTAGCTCAAACAGTCCGCGAAGCAGATTCAGGCTGTATACGCCGAGGCCATCGTCCTGATCGAGCACGCGTCCCACGACACAGATGGTCCGCCTAGTCATCGTGAGCTTCTAACTCCGCCACCCCCGCTGGGTTTCCTACTCGAGTCCTCGCTGGGCCTCCACGGTCTGCGTGGAGTTCCTGCGCCGGTGCCCGGGCTCATTTCGCGGATTCCCCGCCAGCCGCTTATAAGAACCCAACTACCGGTACCGTCCGAGCTTCGTCAATCAGCGTACACAGGGAGGAGCTTTCTCGCCGCTGCGCGAAAGAGCTGGCTAAGATCGGCTCGCGCCGACCGAGAAGAACATAGCTATCGGATGCCAGCTACTGCGCCTTTGCGGTTGATTCAACCGGGTACTCTTCGAGTGCGGTTCCTCCAGCAACTATCGCTCGCTCGGCCGCTAGTGCCTCGCGAACCTCGCCCAGAAGGGCTTCTGGGCGAATTCCCTCGACATGCAGGCGATACCAGACCTCGGCGTTGAGCAGCAACCACAGCCGATTGCCATGATCCCTGCGCCCACACATATGCTCATCAAGAAGGGACTGGATCGCTGCTCCATGAAGAAGCCCGCCCTCGACCAGGTGTGAATCGGGCAGATAGCGATGAAATAGCGAGCGAAACTGATCGCCCATCATGTACGGGAGAGCCGAAGAGAACCCTTGCTTCGGTCGCCTCAGCACCTCTTCCGGAAGATACCTCTCGGCCAGGCGCATTTCGATCCAGCGCCGCGATCGCCCTCGTACCTTCAGGTGGACGGGAAGCGTCGCGGCGAATTCGGCGAGCTTGTGGTCCAGAAACGGCGACCGGGCCTCCAGGCCATGGGCCATGGTCATTCGGTCGAGAATCATCACCGAGTGGTTGGGGAGGCGAATGATGCTGTCGGCGAGCAGCATGGAGTCGAGGGCCTCCTTCGCGCCCGCGTCCCTCTGCCACAGCATGACGGACGCCTCGGCGTCGAACTCGGAGGTGAGCGACTTAAACTGTTCGGTGTACAGCTCATCTCGAAAGCCAGGGGTGAAGTAAAAGTAGCTCAGGCTGCGAGCGTACCGACGCTCTCTCTTGACTCTAGCCAACTCATTCAGCCATCGCAGCTGGTGGCTGAGACTCTTGTACCAGAAGCCGTCGGGGGCCCAGTCGAGAATCTTGCCGACGATTCGCTCGCGGATCGCTTCGGGCAAGAGTGCGTAGTAGTTCGCGTAGCGCGCTCCGTAATAGCGATCATAGCCACCGAACAGCTCGTCCCCTCCGTCGCCGCCTACCGCGACCTTCACGGAGCTTCGGGTCAGCTCGGCGAGGCGGTAGGTGCACGCGCTCAGAGGGTCGGAGGGCTCGTCCAGGTGGTAGACCAGCGTAGGAAGGAGCGCCAGGAGCTCGCCGCCGACCGCCGTCTCGTGGTGGTCGGTGCGGTACCGACGTGCCACCGTGCGGGCCGCCGGGGTCTCATCGAAGCGGCCGTAGGGCGTACCCACCGTGAACGTCTGGAAGGACCCTTCGGTGATCGAGCCGACAATAGCCGCCACGAGACCGGAGTCCACGCCGCCGCTGAGGAACGCTCCGACCTCGACGTCAGCCACCAGGTGGAGCCGGACTGTCTCCCGAACCCATTCGTCGAGCTGCTCGAGCGCCTCGGCCTCGGAGATCTCCCTTTTGGGCTCGTACCGAAGGCTCCAGTAGCGACGTGTCACCACGTCCCCTTCCTCGCCGGTCTCCAGCACAGTGGCCGCTGCCAGCTTGTGCACTCCCTCGAACATCGAGCGGGGCTCGTAGATCACGCGCAGGGTCAGGTATTCGTGGAGCCCGAGCGGATCTAGGCGGCGGAACTCGGGCGCCACGGCGAGGATCGCCTTGATCTCCGACGCGAAGTAGAAGCGCGAGCCGCGCCGCGCCCAATACAGGGGCTTCTGCCCGAGGTGATCGCGGGCGAGGAGGAGGCTGCGGCGGCGGCGGTCCCAGATGGCGAAGGCGAACATGCCCCGCAGCTCATCCACGAGAGCCGCCCCTTTTTCCTCGTACAGATGGACGAGCACCTCCGTGTCGGAGCGCGTGCGAAAGCGGTGACGGCGGCGCTCAAGTCCGCGGCGGAGCTCCCGGTAGTTGTAGATCTCGCCGTTCAGCATCACCCATACAGACTCGTCCTCGTTCGGAATGGGCTGCCGTCCGGTCACGAGATCGATGATGGCGAGGCGACGGAAGCCGAAGCCGAGGCCGGGCTCGATGTGGACGGTCGCGTCATCCGGACCGCGGTGCGCGAGGGTATCGGCCATCCGCTGGACCTGGGCGGCGTCCACACCGGCCGGATCGAGGATGCCGGCGATGCCGCACATCAGCTGCTTTCCGGCCCCCCTGCGCGCATCAGCGCCTCCACCGTCGCACCCCGTTCACGGCGCTCCGCTGCCTCGATCGGGGCCGGATTCCGCGCCAGGAAGGGTCCGATCGCCAGGTAGTCCAGGTGTCCCAGTTTGAAGGCGCGGATCGCGTCACCCGGCGAGCACACGATCGGCTCCTCGTGCATGTTGAAGCTCGTGTTGATAATCGAGGGGAGGCCGGTCAGCCGATGATATTCCGCGATGATGCGATAGTAGGACGGGTTGTCCCGGCGCCGCACGATCTGTGGGCGGGCCGTTCCGTCGACATGCACGACACCTGGGCAGCGCTTCTTCATCCACCCGGTGCAGTCGAATGTGATCGTCATGAAGCGGGCCGTCCGCTCCGCACCCTCCATCCCGACGAAGCAGCGGTGCGCCTCCTCGTCCAGCGTCGCGGGCGCGAACGGCATGAACTCCGTGCGCCCGAGCGCTCTGTTCAGCCAGTCGTTTACGCTGGGGTCGGTGGCCTGATAGAGGATCGAGCGGTTACCGAGGGCACGCGGCCCGTACTCCATGCGACCGTCGAAGCGCGCTACCACGGCTCCCCGGCTCAGCAGGGCGGCGATCTCTGCCTCCAGGTCCTCTGGCCGCCGGAAGTCGATTATCTCGCTCGAAAGGGCGTTCTCAATGTCCTGGTCCGAGTATGACGGACCCAGATACACGTCGTCGAAGCAGCGTGTGTTTATCGGCGGCCGCGGCTCTCGGTCGTAGTAGGCCGCGAGGGCCGCGCCGATGCCCATCCCGACGTCCGACATCCCGGGATGGATGAAACAGCGCTCCACCTCCGGAAGCTCGTGCACCTCCTGGTTGATTCGTA
This sequence comes from Gemmatimonadota bacterium, assembly GCA_046758745.1. Lineage (GTDB taxonomy): Bacteria > Gemmatimonadota > Gemmatimonadetes > Palauibacterales > Palauibacteraceae > JBHIAV01. The sequence goes on along the minus strand of JBHIAV010000022.1, from coordinate 24,111 downwards.
CGTTCGCCATCACCCCGCCTGCCATCGCCACGTCGCCATGACCCGTGCGCCCCAGCCAGTACCGCACCAACTCGGTGACGAGCCGCTCGGCATGCCGCTGGATGCTCGCCGAGATGTCGGCCCGATCAAAGTCCGGAGGCAACCTTCGGCGAAGCTCACCGAGTGCGGAGTGGAAGAAGATGTGGCCTACGTTGACAAACGTACCGTCGCGATAGATAAGGAGCGCGTCGAGAAGCTCTTGGTAGATCGGCTCTCCATGGGCCGCGAGGCCCGTGATCTTGCCCTCGTGACGCCCGGCCTTGAAGCCGCACATCTGCGTGATGTAGGAGTAAAACGCGCCGAGCGAGTCGAAGCTGGGAATGGTGTGAAGCTCCCGGATCTGCCCATCGGTCACATCGAACACCTTCGCCGAGGCCGCGTCCCCGCCCCCGTCAATGCTGAACACAGTAGCGTCAGGACCAAAGTCGCTCGAATAATAGGCGGAGGTCGCGTGGCAGTAGTGGTGATCGATGAAGCGGACCGGCGCCGTAATTCCAAACTCTTCCCGCAGGATCCGTCGCAGCTCACGCCGGCGGTGCGAATAGGCGGGCTGGCGAAGCAAGTAGTAGGCCTTCTCGATGCCAGGGATGGTCTCGCGGAAGCGGGCCGCCTTGGACCCGACGTCGAACAGGAGCTGCTTGAAGCGGCTGCGCTCCAGGCCGAACCAGCCGTCGCGGAAGTCCACGTAATCGGGAACGAGGTGCTGGTTTCGGGTCCCCACCGCCACGATGTCGATCTGGTCGGGGCGTACGCCGGTAAGGGAGAGCACCGCACGTATCGATTCGCGCGGAACCCCGAACACCATCTTTTCCCGTACCAGGCGCTCGTCGTTGATCGCGGCGACGATGCGACCATCCTCGAGAAGGGCGGTTCCGCAGTCGATGTGGTCTCCGAGACCGAGCACGTGCATTCGTCGCTGGTCGCTGTCGTCGTCTTGTAGGTTTGCGAGCAGAGGTCCCGGGCTAGGGTATTCCGCGAACGCCAGGCGGGTTCGGTACCTGGCGGCGCTACCCCGAAGCTCATCCCACGATCCCCTTCACATCCTCCACTATCGGGGTCGGACCGAAGGCCTAAAACAAGCATGTAGCTTATTGCGCGCCCATCCGGGCGCTACCGGCATCTGCAGCAAGGTCTAGACCTCCAGGCCGAGCGGCAAGTGCGCCCGTGTTTCCGAGCCGGCGGATCGCGGTAAGCCTTTGTCGATCACCGCGAGTGGTCCGGCCGGGCCGAGTACACAGCAACCACCTCCGGGCTGCAGGGTCGGTGCAACAGTTCCCGGCCAGGTGTGGGAAGCCATGCCACAGTTCGGTCAGCGTTCGAGACGGGTTGAGTGCTGCACGGACGGCCGGGATTGGCTCGGCTCTTGCCTGAAAGCCTCAACCTTACAATGCCGTTGCGAGATTGCGGCCTCCGACGGCAAGATGGCATCGGGACGTGGGCTATCCTTGGAGGCGGCGCTGTGCGGAGAGATCCGGGCCGGCTGAGCGAAAAGGAATATGACCTGGTGGTCGTAGGTGGCGGCATCTTCGGCATATGCACCGCATACGACGCGGCCCAGCGCGGACTTTCGGTCGCCCTGCTCGAGAAGGGCGACTTCGCCCACGCTACCTCCGCGAACTCTTTCAAGATCGTGCACGGCGGGATTCGCTACCTGCAGCACGGCGATCTTCGGCGCCTGAGGGAGTCGGTCAGGGAACGGAGAACATTCCTGCGGATCGCGCCTCATCTCGTCGAGCCGCTGCCGATCGTTATCCCGACCTACGGCTACGGAGCGAAGGGGAAACCGGTCCTCGCCGCCGGCCTTACTCTGTACGACGTCCTGGCATTCGACCGAAATCGGGGTATTCGGGATCCGCGGCGGCGGATTCCCCGCGGCCGTTTCCTCTCCCGAGAAGAGGTGCTCGAGCTCTTCCCCGGACTGCCCAAGCCGGGGCTGACGGGGGCCGGCCTTTTTTACGATGCGCAGATGTACAACCCGACGCGGCTTGCTCTGGCGTTTCTGTGCGGGGCGACCAGAAATGGCGCCGACGCGGCGAACTACGTCGAAGTCACCGGTTTCATTCAGGAGGGCGGTCGCGTGCGAGGCGTCGAGGCGGTCGACCGGTTCTCCGGAGAGCGGATTGAAATCCGGGCCAAGGTTGTGGTGAACGCGGCAGGACCATGGGCTGCGGGTCTGCTCGCCCGAATGACCGGCGGGCGCAGCGTTCCGCCCCTCACGTTCTCGCGGGACGCCTGCTTCGTGGTCAGGCGGCGGCTCTCCGAGCACCCTTTTTCGCTTGCGGTCTCGGGGAAGACACGGGACCCCGATACCATCGTGAGCCGGAGCGCTCGCCACCTCTTCATCGTGCCGTGGCGGGAGTTCACCCTGGTCGGGGTGTGGCATAAGGTGCATCGGGGATCGCCCGATGACGTCGCGCTTACTAGGTCGGAGGTTCAGGACTTCGTCGACGAGATAAACTGGAGCTACCCCGGACTGGGCCTCGGGCTTGAGGACATCTCGATGTTGAACTTTGGTCTCGTCCTGTTCGGCGAGAACGAACCCGGCGCGGTGGATCTGAGATACGGGAAGCGTTCCGAGCTGATCGACCACGCCCGGCAGGAGGCGCTCGAGGGGCTCGTCACGCTCGTGGGGGTCCGGTACACGACCGCGAGGGGCGTGGCGGAGGATGCGACAGACCTGGTCTTCCGGAAGCTGGGCCGGCCGGCGCCGAGGTGCATGAGCGGCGTGACCCCCGTGCCAGGCGGAGACATCACCGATTTCGACGGCTTCCTCCGGTCGGCCCGCACCGCGGCGCCGCCTGGACTTGGCGAGAAGACGATGGTGCGGCTTGCCAGAAACCACGGCACGGAGTACGCGCATCTGCTCCGCTATGGTGAGGAAGACACACGCTGGCTCGAGCAGCTTCCGGGTTCCCGCGTGATCCGGGCGGAGGTCCGGCACGCCGTGAGTCAGGAGATGGCCGTCAAGCTGGCGGACGTCGTCTTCCGGCGCACGGACCTGGGCACCGGCGGACACCCGGGACGCGCAGCGCTCCGTGCGTGCGCGGAGATCGCGGGTGGGGTCCTCGGCTGGGATGAGGAGAAGATCGACGCAGAGCTGGCCGATGTCGAAGCACGTCTCTCGGCGATGACGCCAACCGGTGGCTCGCCCCAACACACTCCGCCGACCGGTCGCTCCAGTCTCGGCGCACCGGTGACCGACTCGGCCGACGCCCCGGAGATCCTGCCGTGAACATCCTGATGTTCAATTACGAGTACCCGCCGATCGGCGGAGGTGGAGGCATCGTGCATTCCCTCCTTGCAGAAGAGCTGGCCCGACGACACCGCGTGTGCGTGATCACATCAGCATACGGCGATCATGCCCCACGGCACGAGAACCACAACGGAGTGGAGATTCACCGCGTTCCAGTTGTCGGACGCACCGACCGCGACGTCGCGACCGTCCGGTCGCTGATGAGCTACGTCCCAGCCGCATGGCTTCGGGCGATGACGCTGCTTCGGCGAGAAGCCTTTGAAGTCATCAACGCGCACTTCGCAGTCCCGACCGGAGTTGCCTCCGTACACGTAGCCAGACTCGCGAATCTGCCGCACGTGATGACACTGCACGGAGGCGACATCTACGACCCGTCAAAAAGTCTTTCTCCTCACCGGATCGCTCCCTTGCGCTGGACGATCGTCAACGTCCTACGCCGGTCGGATCGCGTGGTCGCGGATTCCACTAATACACGGGACAACGTGTATCGATACTACAATTATCGGGACCCAATCGATGTAATCCCGCTAGGAATTCGGAAACCAGAGGTCCCGCAGGCTTCGCGAGCGGACCTCGGGCTTCCGTCACGAGTTTTCCTGGCGGTAACGGTCGGTCGTCTCGTCAAGCGGAAGGCGCTCGATGAGCTCCTCAAGGCGGTGAAGCGTTGCGGCTGCGAGGCAGTTCACCTCGTCGTGGTTGGGGGAGGACCTGAGAGGACGCAGCTGGAGCGACTGACCGCCGAGCTCGGCCTCGTGGATAGGGTGCACTTCATGGGCTACGTCGACGAGACGCGCAAATGGCAGATACTCGAATGTTCCGACGCCTACGTGTCCTCCTCCATGCATGAAGGGTTCGGGCTCGTCTACCTAGAGGCCATGGCAGCGGGCCTTCCCGTGATCACGTACGACCACGGCGGGCAAACCGATTTCCTTCGGGACGGAGACACGGGGGTTCTCGTAAGAGTCGGGCATCTGGAAGCTCTTGCAGTTGCTATACGCCGCCTGGCTGCAGCGCCGGACTTGATCGCCCGGATCGGGCGCTCAAATCGAACCCGCTGGGAAGAACACCGGATCGAACGATGCGCGAACGCCTATGAGGCTCTCTTCGAGCGAGCCGTCGATGTGCAGGGGGCGACGAGAACATCGGAGCGCGGTGATGAAGATTGAGCCGACAGCTGACCTCGCAACCTCCGATTGGCCAAGAGCGGGATTCGCAACATGAAGATCCTGATCACCGGAGGTACCGGGTTCATCGGCTCCCGATTGGCTCTACGGTGTCAGACCGACGGGCATACCGTCCGGGTGTTCGGGCAGGAGAATACTGATGCCGAATCGCTCAACCGGCAGCTCCTCGAGGAGCGCGGTGTCGAAGTGGTTGTCGGGTCGGTGACGCAACGCGACGCGGTGACCGAGGCGGTCCAGGATGCCGATATCGTCTTTCACCTCGCCGCTACCCAGCACGAGATGAACGTGCCCGATGAGAAGTTCTGGCATGTCAACGTCGACGGTACCCAAAGGATGGTAGATGCCAGCGCTCAGGCAGCAGTTCGACGGTTTGTGCACGGAAGCACTATCGGAGTCTACGGGTGGCTGCCCGGCACCATCGACGAGAGCTCGCCCTGCGCTCCGGACAACATCTACGGCACCACGAAGCTGGAAGGTGAAAAGCGGGCTCTCAGCTTCCGGAAGGCTCTCGATGTAGTTGTGATTCGGATTCCCGAAACATACGGACCCGGTGACCGCCGGCTGCTCAAGCTGTTCCGGGCAATCAACCGCGGGACCTTCTTCCTCATCGGGAAGGGAGAGAACGTTCACCATCCCATTTTCGTGGATGACCTCATCGATGGTCTGCTAGAAGCGGCGGCGTCCGATGACGCGGTCGGCGAGGTGCTGCTCCTGGCGGGCAAAGATCCCGTCACCACCGCCGGGATGGTAGCGGCCATCGCCGCCGCGCTGGGTCGACGCCCTCCGAGGTTGCGCGCACCGCTCGCGCCGTTCCTGGCCGCTGCGACGGTCCTCGAGCTGACTCTCCGACCGCTGGGGGTTCAGCCGCCGCTCCACCGGCGCCGGCTCGACTTCTTTCGCAAGAGCTTCACCCTGTCGGCGAAGAAGGCCGAGCGCCTGCTCGGGTTCTCCCCCGTGGTGAGCTTCGAGGAGGGAGCGAGACGTACGGCAGCCTGGTACCGGGAAACGGGCCTGCTGTGAAGGTCGGCTCCCGGTGGCACCGAACTACGCGGATGGCAGAGAACAAGATCGGAGTATCGGAGAAGATGTTGGACAAACAGCTCACGGCCAAGATAGAGCCCTTCGACTCCTTCTGGGAAGCACCGGAGAACGTCGAGAAGGGATACCCCAGCTGGGGGAAGTTCTACGAATACAACTACCTCCGGTACGTGCCACCGGCCCGGGATGCCCGGATCCTCGTGATAAGCTGCGGACCCGGGTACTTCGTAAACCTGCTAGTGGGAAAGGGATATACGAGCGTCGTCGGGATCGACTCGGCGCCCGAGAAGGTCGAGCAGGCGAGAAGACGCGGTCTCGACTGTCGGGTGGCGCGCGTGTTCGGGTTCCTCCAGCGGAGCGACCAGCCGTACGACGCGATCATTGCCGAGCAGGAGATCAACCACCTCACCAAGCCCGAGATCCTCGAGTTCCTGAGAACCTGTCGCGAGAAGCTCGTGGAGGGGGGCACGCTGATCGTCCATTCGATCAACGGCGCGAGCCCCCTGACCGGCTCGGAGTCGCGCGCCGGCAACTTCGACCATTACAACAGCTTCACCGAGTACAGCCTGAAGCAGGTGCTGGAGTACGCGGGCTTTCGGGAGGTGAAGGTTTTTCCGCTGAACCTGTACATCTACTTCCACAACCCACTGAACTACGTCGCCATGCTCATCGCGAAGCTGAACAGCCTGTTCTTCAGGTTGAACTTCATCCTTGTCGGAAAGACGGCGAAGATGTTCACCAAGAAGATCGGGGCGGTGGGCCGAAAATGAGCGAAGGAGAGTGCGCGTGAGGGTCCTCGGCATCGTCACCGATGTCGACGTGGGCGCGGCGATCGTTGAGGATGGACTTATCCTCGCCGCGGTGAACGAAGAGCGTCTGAGCCGGATGAAGCTCGCGCTCGGGTTCCCGCGGGCCTCGGTCCGCGAGGTGCTGCGGCTCAGCGATACTAGCATTGTCGAGCTGGAAGCGATCCTCGTCGCCACTCGGAACAACTCTTTCGTGGACGAGCGGAGGCCCTTTGAAGGCTGGTTCGAGCACGCCGGGGTGGGACTGGGCGGTGGCTTCCGGAGCCTGGCGGGACGGCTCGCCCGACACGGGGAGGCGCTGCCTTTCCTCGAGAGGGGCTACTATGCGGCTCAGCGGCTGCCTTTCCTTCGCCGTCGCCGACGAATCCGCCGCATTCTGCGGACCGAGTTCGGCGCGAGGTGCCCCATCGTGTTCGTCGATCACCACCTCGCGCACGCCGCGTCGGCCTACTACACGAGCGGCCTGAACGAAGCACTTGTCGTCTCCCTTGACGGAGGAGGAGACGGTCGGAGCTCGCGCGTATTCCGGGCGGCCAGCGGGAGGTTGGAGCCCCTCCACGAAGTCTCCGCCTATCACTCGCTCGGGAACTACTACGCCTACGTCACGGACCTGTGCGGCTTCAGGGCGCACAGGCACGAAGGCAAGATCACCGGCCTCGCCGCTCACGGCGAGCCTCGATATCTGGAGGTCCTTCGGGAGTTCATCGACGAAGAAGGCGGCACCTTCCTGAACCGCGGAAGGGTAGCGTTCACGGAGGCCCTTCGCGCGCTCGACCGTCGGCTTCCGCCTGGGTGGACCCGGGAGGACCTCGCCGCCAGCGTGCAGAGACATTTCGAGGAGCTCGTCGCCCGGTACGTAGGTCATTGGGCTCGGAGGAGTGGTGTCGGCCAGGCGGCACTCGCCGGCGGAGTGTTCGCCAACGTCCGGGTCAACCAGGCGGTCCATGAGCTGCTAGAGATAGACCACGTGTTCATCCACCCGGGGATGGGCGACGGTGGTCTGGCCGTCGGCGCCGCGCTGAGCGCGTGCATTCCCGGCATACTCGGGCGTGCGATGCCGGCCGCCTGCGAGCCCCTCCGAGACGTCTACCTCGGTCCGGAGCTGCGGGAGAAGGAGATCGGAGCAGCGCTCAGGCGGGCCCGCTTGGAGCCTGAGCTGCTTGAGGCGCCCATCGAGCACGAGATCGCGAGGCTTCTCGTCGAGGGCTTTGTGGTGGCGAGGGCCGACGGCCGGATGGAGTACGGCCCGCGCGCGCTCGGGAACCGCTCTATCCTTTACCAGCCTACCGATCCCAGCGTGAACGACTGGCTCAACCGGCAGCTCCGGCGCACCGAGTTCATGCCCTTCGCACCCTCCACGTTGTACGAGGAGCGGGACCACTGCTTCGAAAGAACGGCGGGCGCCGAACATGCGGCCGAGTTCATGACGATCACCTTCCGCTCCTCCCCCTGGATGCGCGAGCGGATGCCGGGCGTGGTACATGTGGACGGGACGGCCCGACCGCAGCTGGTTCGCGAGGATCGGAATCCCTCCTTCTATCGCATCATCCGCAGCTTTTTCGAGCTGACGGGCCATCCGGCCATCATCAACACCAGCTTCAATATTCACGAGGAGCCGATCGTCTGCGACGCGGAGGACTGCGTGGGGGCGTTTCTGGCTGCGAAGCTGGACTACCTGGCGATCGGTCCGTATCTGGTCCGGCATCCTGCTGGCGTTTCGCGCAGGCTCCGTCCCGTGCGCATGACCTCGAGCGTCGGCACGTTCGGCTCGCGCACCGGGGACCGGAATCATCGCGATCGTGCCGTTCGTGTGGACTCGGAGCCGCAGGCACTTCCAGGTCCCTTCCTGGTCGACGCTCATGTACACCTTCGGGACTGTTTCGACGAGCGCGTGTTCTTTGGCGCGGCCGCCCGCAACTTCGAGAGAGCGACGCGCGAGCTGGGGCTACCCCCGTCGACGACCGGTTGCCTGTTGCTCGCCGACCCGCCGGGAGAGAGCACCTTCGCGCGCCTTCGCACGTCCGACGGTGGGGAAGCTCCGGACGGGTGGAGCTTCGAGCGTACGGCCGAAGAGATCTCGCTCCTCGCGCGCGGGCCGACGGGGAGGGCCATCCTGCTCGTCGCCGGGCGACAGTTGACGACCGCGGAAGGACTCGAGGTGCTCGCCCTGGGTGCATCGGACGATTTCCCGGTAGCCGGCACACTCCACGACACAGTGCGGGCCGTGCTCGACGCCGGCGCCATCGCCGTCGTGCCCTGGGGGCTAGGCAAGTGGTGGTTTCGTCGGAGAGCCGCCGTGGTGGAGCTCCTCGCATCCCCGGCTCCGGCCGGACTGTTCCTCGGAGACAACGCCGGTCGCCCGACCTTCGGTCTCAAACCCAGATTGCTGGAGCGCGCGAGGCTGGCGGGAATCGCCACCCTGCCGGGCACGGATCCTCTTCCGTTGCCAGGCCAAGCCGAGGTCGCGGGCCGATACGGGTTCCTCCTAGAAGCGAGCCTGGACCGGTGGCGGCCGGCCGAGAAGCTGAAGGAGCTCCTGCGCGAGATGGACGGGAGCCAGCCGCGCCTGTACGGGAGGCTGGAGGGTCCGTGGACGTTCGTGCGAGCGCAGATCGCGCTGCGAACCCCGAACCGTGGGCGCAACGGAAAGTGAAGGCGCTCGCCGTCGTCCCGCAGCCCTTCTTCACTCCCCGGGGCACGCCGATCAGCGTCTACTACCGCACGCTCGTAATGGCGGAGCTCGGGGTGGAGATCGACCTCCTCACCTACGGGGAGGGTTGCGAGGTTGAGATCCCCGGTGTGCGAATCATCCGGATCCCCCGCTTCCGCTTCTTGGGAAGCGTGCGTCCTGGCCCATCGGCGCTCAAGCTCTTTCTGGACCTCGTCCTCGTGCTTCGCGCGCTTCCGCTCCTCGCCGGGCGGCGCTACGACTTCGTGCATGCGCACGAGGAAGCCGTCTTTTTCTTCCGCGCTCTCAAGCCGCTGTTTCGCTTCAAGTTGGTGTACGACATGCACTCGTGCCTGCCGCAGCAGCTCGTCAACTTCGAGTTCACTTCGTCCAGACTTCTCGTGGGGCTTTTCCGGTGGCTGGAGCGCGTGAGCCTCGAGGGATCGGACGCGGTAATCACGGTATGCCCGGAGCTGGCTCGCTCCGCCGCCGAGCGCCTCCAGGAGCCCGGTCGGCACTTCCTGATCGAGAACACTCTGTTCGGGGAGATCCGCTTCCCTGACCATGGATCGCGCATCGCCGGAACCGAAGTATCGGGCGTGCCGGACAACCAGCGGCCGATCGTCGCCTACGCCGGCACCTTCCAGCCGTATCAGGGGATCGACCTGTTGATCCCGGCTTTCGCGCGGGTGCGCGAGCGGAGGCCGGACGCCTTTCTCTTGATGGTCGGCGGCCGCCCGGCCCAGGTGGAGCGCTATCGCAGGATGGCGATCGAGCTAGGGATGGACGGGCATTGCTTGTTCACGGGAATGTTGGACCCGACGACCGCGCGTCGCTACCTGCGCCGCGCAACCGTCGTCGTCTCTCCCCGGGATCGGGGCACCAACACGCCGATGAAGATCTACGAGCATCTCGCGAACGGGATCCCCCTCGTGGCGACCCGAGTGGTGGCCCACACCCAGGTCCTTGACGACGACATCTGCTTCCTCGTGGATGCGGATCCCGACTCCCTGGCCAGAGGGGTGTTGGAGGCCCTCGACGACGAAGCTCGCCGACGGGAAGTGGTCGCGCGGGCGCGGGCGCGCTACTCGAGCGAGTATTCACGGGAACGGTACGTGGAGAAGATGCGCCACGTGCTCGAGGTCCTGTCCTGAGTGTGCGGAATTGCCGGGATCGTGGCGCTCGCCGGCGCGCCGCCGGAGCCCGACCGGCTCCGCGCCATGTGCGGAGTGATCGGCCATCGCGGTCCGGATGACGAGGCGTTCGACATCCGGTGCGGAGTCGGCCTGGGCGTTCGCCGTCTGGCCATCATCGATATCCAGGGCGGGAGGCAGCCCTACTTCAACGAGGGTGGGACCGTCCGGGCGGTCTTCAACGGCGAGATCTACAACTTCCGTGAGCTGCGCCGGGAGCTGGAGGCGCGGGGCCACGAATTCGCTTCCGGGACCGACGGCGAGGTCATCGTCCACCTGTGGGAGGATTTCGGTCCCGGGTTTCCATCGCGCCTGAACGGCATGTTCGCGGTCGCTCTGCACGACGCCCATCAACGGCGGTTCCTCCTGGTGCGGGACCGCATCGGGATCAAGCCGCTCTTCTACCTCCTGACCGCGCAGCATCTCATCTTCGGTTCCGAGGTGAAGGCGCTCCTCGCGTCGGAGCTCGTCGGGCGAGCGCTCGACCCGACCGCGCTCGGCGAGCTCCTCGCCTGGGAGTACGTGCCGGCACCGAGGACCCTATTCGCAGGAATACGCAAGCTCGAGCCAGGGAGTCTTCTCGAGCTGGATCTCGACACGGGTCAAGATCGGCAGCGGATCTGGTGGGAGATCCCGGGAGACGGCGATCGGGGCTCGGAACCCCGCGATGCACCTCACGAAGAGGGAGCCACTTCCACTCGGGCTTCCGGCTGGGCGGAAGAGGTGGACGCCAAGCTTCGGCAGGCCGTGCAGCGTCAGCTGGTGAGCGATGTGCCGCTGGGCGCGTTCCTCTCGGGTGGGGTGGACAGCTCCCTCGTGGTGGCAGGGATGGGGCGGGCGCGGGCGTTCAGCATCGGGTTCGACGATCCCACCTACAACGAGCTCCGATGGGCGGAGCGTGTGGCGGCGCATCTCGGTGCGGAGCACACGGTCGAGGTCCTCCGGCCGAAAGCGCTCGAGCTTTTCGAGCATTTGATGCACTACCTGGATGACCCGATTGGGGACTTCTCAATCTTCCCCACTTACCTCGTCTCCCGGCTGGCGGCCGACCACGTGAGAGTCGTGCTGACGGGCGACGGCGGCGATGAGCTCTTCGGAGGCTATGAGACCTACCTGGCGCACGATCTCGCGAGGCTGTGGAACCGGATCCCGCGATTCCTGCGTAACGCCGTTCTGGAACGGACGGTGCGGGCGTTTCGCCCCCGGCCGGCCAAGAAAGGACGGGTGAATGCGGCCAAGCGCTTCGTGGAAGGACTCGGCCACCCGGCTGTCCTGGAGCACGCGCGGTGGCGGCTGTTCGTGGGGGAGGAGCTGCGCAGACAACTCCTCACGCCCGAGGTCGAGGCGGCGCGCGAGACGCCTGCGGAGGCCCACATTGAGCGGCTCTTTGCTGCCGCCGGCTCTCGCTCCGGGCTCTTGCGACAGCTGTACGTCGACGTCAGGAGCTATCTGGCCGACAACTGCCTGGTCAAGGTCGATCGAATGTCCATGGCCTGCTCGCTGGAAGCACGGGTGCCGTTCCTCGACCATGAGATGGTGGAGCTGGCGTTCCGGGTGCCGGCGAAGCTGAAGATCCGGCGTGGACAGACGAAGATCCTCCTCAAGCGCATCGCCGCGCGACACGTGCCCCGGGAGTGCGTCTACCGGCCGAAGGAGGGGTTCAGCATCCCGATCAAGAACTGGCTGGCTGGGCCCCTGAAGCCCCTGATGGACGAGCTCCTGGCACCGGAGCGCATTCGCGCGGAGGGGCTCTTCCGCACGGACACCGTGACGCGGCTCCGCCGGGAGCATCTGGCGGGCGTGGCCAATCACAGCCACGTCCTGTGGACCCTGCTCGTCCTGCAGGATTGGCGGAGACGGTGGAGCGTGTGATGGCGGCCCCGAGGGAGGGCGAGCCCTGGCAGCTCCGGATGTTCCGAAAGACGCTCAAGAAGCAGCAGAAGGTCCGGCTGCTCCTGGAGCTCCTCGGACCACTCGCCGCTGAGAGGTGCCTTCTCATCACGAGGGGCGACAACAACGGCGCCATGAACTGGCAGTTCCGCGCGGCGGGAGGGCGATGGACGTGGGCCGAGTTCGAAGATGATGCGGCGCGCGAGATCTCGTCCCTTCTCAGCGAGCCCGTTCATCGCGCCACTGCCGATCACCTCCCCTTCCCCGACGGCGCGTTCGAGCGCGTGCTCGTCATCGACGTGCACGAGCACCTGACCGAGTTCGGTTCCTTCAATCGCGAAATCGCACGGGTAGTGGCCCCAGGAGGTCTCGCGGTCCTCACGACGCCGAACGGGCACCGCCGCCTCCCCGTCGCCATCCTGAAACGCAGCCTGGGAATGGGGCCCGAGGCGTACGGGCACGTCGTGCAAGGCTATACCCTGACGGAGCTGGAGACGATGGTGAGGGACGTCGGGCTCGTGCCGGAGCAGAGGGGCGTGTACTCCCGCTTCTTCACCGAGCTCGTCGAGCTCTGCATCAATATGGCGTACGTCAAGGTCCTCTCCCGCAAGAAGAAGGGGCCTCGGGTGCCGGCGGGCACGATCGCGCCCCGCTCCCGGGAGCAGCTGGAGGCGGTGCGAAAGTCGTATCGGGCGTACTCCTTCCTCTATCCGTTGGTCCGGGTCATCTCCTCACTCGACTCGCTGATTCCGGGAAGGGGGGGGTATGCCGTGGCCGTCGCAGCCAGAAAGGCCTCGTGATCGATCGAGTTGGTTGCGTCGTCACCGGCGCCGCGGGCTTCATCGGCCGGCACCTCGCGACGCAGCTCGCAGCAGCCGGTTACGCAGTTCGCGCGGTCGATGTGAAACCACGCTCGGAGGAGCTGGAACGGCCTGCGATCTCCTACTTCCGAATCGATCTCCGCGAGCCCGGGGCGCTCGGGGAGATCCTCGACGGCGCACATACCGTCTTTCACCTAGCCAGCACGCACTTGGAGGTCGGCGCGACGGTCGAGGAGTTCGAGGCCGTGAACGTGCGGGCAACGGAGGCGCTGGTGGAGCTCTGTGCTCAGACAGGCGTCCGGCGCCTCGTGCACACGAGCAGCGTCGGCATATACGGTCACGTGGCCGACCCGCCGGCTCGGGAGGAGTCCCCGAAGAACCCGCAGACACCATACGAGCGCTCGAAGCTGGCGGGCGAGATGGCCGCCCTGAAACGAGCGGGGGAGACGGGCCTGTGGATCGTGGTGCTCCGGCCCACATGGGTCTACGGACCGGGCTGTCCGAGGACGGCGAAGCTCCTTCGCGCGATCCGGACGGGTCGTTTCTTCTACGTGGGCGATGGCTCCAACCTGCGGCATCCATTGTATATAGGGGAGATGATCAACGCCTTCCAAGTGGCGTGTGCCGCGCCGGAGGGCGCGAACGGCCGGGCCTACATCATCGGAGGACCGGAGACGCTCGCGTTACGGACACTGGTGGAGACCTGCGCCGCGGAGCTCGAGGTCGCACCTCCGGCCCTAAGGGTTCCACGTCCGCTTGCACGCGGTATCGGCTTGATGATGGAGAGGGGATTCGCGCTGGCCGGAAGGCAGCCTCCGTTTTCCCGGCGGAGTCTGGCGTTCTTCGAGAATGACAACGCCTTCGACATCGGAAGGGCGAGCCGCGAGCTCGGCTTCAAACCGCGTGTCAGCTTCGCGGAGGGCATCCGGAGGACGATCGACGCGATGAGCGAGCGGTGAGGCGCTGCGGCGGCGCCCGAGCCCCCGCCCGGAGGCTTCGCCGGCGCGCTCGGGTCAGGGAGCGCCAGCCCTCCAAAGGTCGGTCGGCCAGCCACGGTCTCCAGGACAGACGACGCCTCTCCGTGACGTCCCGCCTCAAGACACCGCGCTTCAGAACAGGGTGTAGATGAACGGCGCGAGCGCCGATCCCTGAGCGAACACGAGGAGCGCGCCGACCAGGAAGAGGATGAGGAGCACCGGGGTCAGCCACCATTTCTTTCGCACTCGCATGAAAGCCCACAGCTCGCGGGCCAGGCTCGGCTTGCTCATGCAGGCCTCTTTTAGAAGCTAGAATTGCCTTTCTAGATCGCCGTGCGGGGAGTCCGTCCGGGGCACCCAGCAGCTCCCTCCCACACCGGCTCGGCGCAGGGGATTGCCCCCGATCGTCCTCCGGAGGATCCCGGTCGGGGTGATCACGGCGAAGTAGACGACGCTCATGAAGATGGGTGTCGTGACCTTCGACAGCGCGCGCGCCATGCCCATCCACGCCCGGTGGACGGGGCCGAGCCGGCCGGGTACGACGAGACCGGCGAGGGCGAGGGCGGCCGCGAGCGGGGCGAGGAGGCCTGCCACCCCGGGCTCCCCCCTCCACCAAAGCAGAGCGGCCAGCCCCGCGAACGCCGCGGCCAGGGTCAGACCGAACCTCCGCCCTTCCCGAGGAGTCAGTCGAGCGGCAGCGCTTCCTTCCAATCCCCCTCCTCGTTCCACTCCGGCTGGCTGTTCTTGTGGAGCAGGTACGGCCACAGCACCAGGTGATCCATGTCGGTGCGCATGAAGCACCGGTAGGCGTCCTCCGGAGTGCACACGATGGGCTCCCCGCGCACGTTGAAGGATGTGTTCACGAGCACCGCGCACCCCGTGCGCCTCTCGAAGGCCCGGATGAGCGCGTAGTAATCAGGGTTGTCATCTCGGCTCACCGTCTGGATCCGCGCGGAGTAGTCCACGTGGGTGACCGCCGGGATCTCCGACCGCCGAACCTTCAGCTTGTCAATGCCCCACAGCCTCTCGTCGGCCTCCGAGACGTCGATGCGCAGCTCCTCCCGCACCGGCGCGACGAGCAGCATGTACGGCGAGTCCACGTCCAGCTCGAAGTAGTCGCACACCCGCTCCCGCAGCACGCTCGGGGCGAACGGCCGGAAGCTCTCCCGGAACTTGATCTTGAGGTTCATCTGAGACTGCATGCTCCGGTCCCGGGGATCCCCCAGGATGCTCCGCGACCCGAGAGCCCTGGGACCGAACTCCATGCGGCCCGCGAACCAGCCCACCACGTTGCCGCCCGCCAGCAGCTCGGCCGTTCGGCCTATGAGCTCCTCCCGTTCCAGGCGCTCGTAGGAGGCTCCGACGGAGTCGAGGTAGGCGCGGATCTCCTCCGCCGAGTACTCCGGTCCCAGGTAGGCGCCCCTCATCCGGTCCTTCCGGGAGACGGGGCGGGACGCCCGCATGTGCCGGTGCCAGATGAGCTGGGCCACGCCCAGCGCCCCTCCGGCGTCGCCGGCGGCCGGCTGGATCCACAGCCTGTCGAACGGGCTCTCACGCAGGATCCGACCGTTGCCGACGCAGTTCAGGGCCACGCCGCCGGCCAGGCACAGATCCTGGAGCCCCGTCTCCCGGTGCGCCGTTCGCGCCATGCGCAGCATGACCTCCTCGCACACCTCCTGAACCGAGCGGGCGAGGTCCATGTGCCGCTGCGTGATCCTCGACTCGGGCCTCCTGGGCGGCCCGCCGAACAGCTCGTCGAACCTACCGTTCGTCATGGTGAGGCCGGTCAGATAGTTGAAGTACGCCTGGTTGAGGGTGAAGGAGCCGTCCTCCTTCAGGTCCATCAGCTCATCGAAGATGAGCTTCACGTATTTCGGTTCCCCGTAGGGAGCGAGGCCCATGACCTTGTACTCCCCCGAGTTCACCTTGAAGCCGATGTAGTAGGTGAAGGCGGAGTAGAGGAGCCCCAGCGAGTCCGGCCAGTGCAGCTCCCGGTAGAGCTCGATGTCGTTGGCCCGGCCGACGCCGATCGCGGCCGTGGCCCACTCCCCCACACCGTCCATGGTGAGGATCGCCGCCTCCTCGAAGGGGGACGGGAAGAAGGCGCTCGCCGCGTGCGACTCGTGGTGCTCCGCGTACAGGATCTTCCCGTCGTAGCCAAGCTGCTCGCGCAGCTGTCGGTCCATGTACAGCTTGTCCTTGATCCACAGCGGGCCGGCCAACAGGAAGGAGCGCAGGCCGCGGGGTGCCACCCCCAGGTACGTCTCGATGATCCGCTCGAACTTGAGCAGCGGCTTGTCGTAGAAGCCGACGACGGCGAGGTCCGACGGCTCGATCCGCCCGCTGCGCAGGCAGTACCGGACGGCGTGACGCGGGAAGGTGGCATCCCCCTTCTTCCGCGTGAAGCGCTCCTCCTGGGCGGCGGCGACGATCTCTCCTCCCTCCAGGAGACAGGCGGCGCTGTCGTGGTAGAAGGCCGAGATCCCGAGTATGTAAGGCGCTGGGTTTGCCATCGCAGGCAGTGCTCATCGACCCGGGCGGTGCGATCCTTCGGCCATCCGATCACACCGCTGCAAGAGACAGTCCAGTCCAACAGCGCCCTTGCTCTAGGGTAACAGTGGCCTCCGGCCGCCCCGAAGTCCATGCCGGGCCGGGAGTCGGCTCGGTCGGGATCGCAGGGGTGTGGCACCGAGCCCACCCCGGCCGCCGGCGCGGTGACCGGCTCAGAGAGGGGTCCGCCGGAACACTCGCTCGGGCAGCGCCCGGATCCCGAGCATGATCCACCGCCAGTACCACGGGACGTACACCACGCCGTCCGCGTGGATCATGGCCCGATGAACCCGCGCGCCGACGTCGGCGGGATCGGCGAAGAGGAAGCTCTTCGGGAGCTGCGCCGTCATCGGCGTATCGACCGGACCCGGCTTGATGGTGACGACCCGGACCCCGCTGCCGGTGAGCCGGTGGCGGAGTCCCTGGAGGAAGACATCGAGCATCCCCTTGGCGGCCCCGTACACGTAGTTGCTCCTCCGTCCCCGGTCCCCCGCCACCGAGCCGAGCACGGCGATGCAGCCGCGTCCGCTTCGCTCGAGGCGGGTCGCCGCGATGGTGAGCAGCGAGACGGTGCTCACGCCGTTCACCAGGAGCGATTCCGCCGCGCTGGACGCGCTCCGCTCGCACTCCGCCTGATCGGGAAGCACGCCGTGCGCGACGAGAACGCCATCGAGCCCCCCGAGTCGCTCCTCCGCCTCTGCGAAGAGCGCCTCGTGGCGCGCGAGGTCCCTGACGTCGAGCTCGAAGGTGAACACCCGGGCCGCCCCCCGCACCCGGAGATCGTCCGCCACGGCGCGAAGCCGCGTGGCGCTGCGGCCAGCGAGGAGCAGACGGGCGCCCCCCCTCGCGAAGCGTCTCGCCGTCGCTTCGGCGATCGCCGAGGTGGCGCCGACGATGAGCACCCGGTTCATCTCCGGTCGGCTCCTCGGGCGTGACTCCGCCGCCCTTTCCTGGGGCGGCGCTACGGCTCGCCGTGCCCGCCCTGTCCGCGGAGGTTGTGGACCCGGTAGTATCGATACTTTCCGGAAACCTCGCGGGGGATCGTCCGGACGAGCGCCGTCTCCACCCGGCAATCCGCGCCGAAGGTCTCGCGCACGAGCTTGGCCAACCCGGCCTCGACCGCTCCGCAGAACCGTTCTCCCCCCTGGACCGCGACTTGAGACCGATCCCCCACCTCGACCCACACCCGCCAGGTTCTCGGATCTGCCTGGACAAAAAGAACCTGGCGGCAGCCGCGGACCCGCGGATCGCCGAAGAAGGCCCCCAGACGGTTTACGAGCTCGGATGCGTGTACCTCGCGCCCGTCGGCCGCGAGGAACAAGTCGCTCGCCCGAGCCCTCAGATCCGTCAGGACCGGATGCGGCAGGCCGCACGGACACGGCTCCGGCGACAGCCTCCCGCTGTCCCCGAGGCGGCAGCGCACGATCGGCATCGCGAGGTTGGTGAGAGAGGTCAGCACGATGTCGCCAAATCTCCCGGCCTCCGCCGGCTCGCCGTCGCACAGGATCTCCAGATGAACGTGGTCGGCGAAGACGTGCAGTGAGCCGGCCGGACATTCTCCGGCAACAGCACCGACCTCCGTGCAGCCGTACGATTCCACCACCCTGCCGGCCATCTGAGCCTCGATCTCCGCGCGCTGGAAGGGGAAGAGCTGTTCTCCGCCCACCTTGGCGAAGGGTACGAGAGGCCTCGGGAGGTCGGGATAGACCTCGCGAAGGTAGCGAGCCAGGTGGAAGACGGCCGAGGCCGGACCCCAAACGAGTCGAGGCCGCCTTTCCAAGAGAAAACGGACCGCCGCTTCCAGCCGGGCCGGCGTGAGATCGGTGGTCAGGAAGGTGGTCTGACCGCGCAGCCAGTCCTGGAGGGGGAGCTTCTCCCCCCAGAGCTTGAGCGTGCGTATACCGATGGGGATCCCATGCCAGAGCATGGCGCGGTACTCGCTCGCCCAGCTCCAAGCCGCCGCGTGTAGGTTCAGCGCCATCCGGATGGGCGTGCCCGTCGACGCCGAGCTCCGGCGGTGGGTGAGCCATGGCCTCCTGGGTTTGGCCAAGAGGTCGTCCGGCCGGGTACGCAGGATCTCTCGCTCAAGCACCGGCCACGAGCCAACTTCGTCGATCCTCGATCGAGACAGCGCCGCGCCCCACTCCCCGCTGCGGTAGAGTGGCACGTGCCGCCGGGCGTATTCGAGCATGGAGCGCAGTCGCTCCGCCTGTATCTGCCGGAATTCGGCCGGGTCCAGACTCTCCCATTGCTGGAGGCGTCGGATGCACCGCCGGACCGGCCGGCCGCGTAGCGCCTGGAGCGCCAGGTAGATGCGCCCGTGAACGGGCTCGACCAGCAGTCGGTCCTGAAAGGCACTCTCCAGCATCACCGGCAGATGCCCCCCCCACGGTCGCAGGTTCGGAGCCGCGGCGCGGCGGTCATCTTCGAGTGGTCTCGCTTTCCGCCCGAGCCCACGTGCACGACTGCCATCACCCCACCTCCGCCCGGCGGTGCACGGCCCTCGCCGCCGGACGAACGCGGTCGAACGCTTCCAGCGTGCGCTCGGCAACCAGGCACCATGAAAAGCCGCGGACCCGCCGCAACCCGGCCTCCCGAAGCCGCTCGCGCGCCGCGCGCGACCGCGTGAGCTCCAGCATCGCTTCGGCGAGGGCGTCGGGGTCGTCGGGGACCGCGAGCAGCGCCGCGCCGCCCGCCTCCTCCGGACAGACCCCCGCTGACTTCCGAAAGTATACCGGGAGCATCATCCGGATGTACAGGTTGTCCCACCATTGATAGTGGTGCGGATCAACGTACCAGTCCGACCTGTGGAGCACGAAGACGCCGAGGCGCCGACTGAGCAGAAACAGCGAGAACTTCGAATTGAAGATGAAATCCGCATTTGCACGTCGGGCCGCGGTCGCCACAACAACATGGTCCCACCAAGCCTTGAACCTCGCAGGCATGACCCACGTCTCGACGTTGCCGAACGCCTGAAAGCGTGACGCGTGCTTCGGCGTTCGCAGAATGAGGACGTAGCGCGTTGCCGGATCTAGCTCGAAGAGCTCCCTCAGGAGGTTCTGGGCGTAGACGCCGAGTCCGTCGTCCTGATCGAGGGCGCGCCCAAGGACGCAGAGAGTACGGCTGAAGTTCATCGTTCCTGGTGTCGGAGGTCTCCTCAGTGTGCGTAGTGAGCGGGACGGAAGAGGGCGCGGAGTCTTTTAGGAACTACCTCGCGCAACTGCCGTCTGCCTTCGCCCGGTAGGAAGCGCAGCCAATCTGCCCTGAACCGGCCGAACGTTGGCAAGGGGCCGGGACGGCCGGCCCGCCGGAAATCGAGTCCGACCCCGAATGCTGCGACGAAGCCGGCGTCGGCTGCCAGTCGGAGCGAGAGCGAGGAGCCAAGCCTCCACGGGTAGCAGAAGTAGCGGGGCGAAAATCCCAGCTCGCGTTCGAAAAGCTCGGCGCACATCTGGAACTCCGAGGCGACCAACTGCCGGAACATCTCCCCCTTGACGATGCGGAACGGTGGGGCCTTTGACATCGCGTCCCGAAAAACCCGTCTCAGCCTCATCTTCCAGTCCGGTCGTGTGAAGAAGCGCTCGCCTCCGCCGCGTGCCGCGAGGGCCCGGCACACTTGGACCACGTCCGCATCTTCAAGCACACAGCGTGCCACGGAGTGGAGCGGTGCAGCCTGGAAAACCGGTGTGCCCAAGGGAGGGGTGCCCAGCTCGTCCAGCCCATCACCCAGGCGCATCGGCCATTCAAAGATGTCGTAGCGCGCCAACAGCTCAGGCGTGACGAATCCCTCCAGGCGATCGGAGACGTGCACGAGCGCATGCCGGTGCCCGTGCGGCTGGACATCCACGAGCTCGCTCGTGGCACACTCGCGCAGCTCGTCCCAAGTCATGAAGCGAGGCCGCGCGGATGCCTCGTTCTCGCCACCGGACGCGACGTTCCCCTCGATCCAATACGTGGGTGCGAACAGCGTGGCCCGTGCACGGTACTTGCGCAGCAGGGGAAAGGCGATCTCCCAAAACTCGCGCCGTGCGTCGTCGAAGGAGAGGAGCACCGCCCTACGGGGTCGCGGGCTATCCTGTTCCGCCACGAACTCCTGTGTGGTGAGGGTGGCGTAGCCATTGGCCTGGAGGAACTCCAGGTCCGCCACCAGAGTCTCTCCATCCACGTCGTGATAGACGAACGCCGGCACCTCCCCATCGGAAAGGGGGAGACCTAACACGAACCGGGGGTACCGGGTCCGCAGGACGCGGCCGGCCCTGCGGGCGAAGCGACGGAAGCTTCTCACGAGCTCTTTCCCGCCTTTGGTACCAGCTCAGGCCCCAGCAGCGCGCCGGGTACCGCGACCACCAGGATGCCCATGACGCGCCCCACCGCGGCGAGGGCGAGCGCCCCCTTCAGAGAGATCCCGAAAAGACCGAGCAGGCCGACCAGCAAACGCGAATATCCATGATACACCGCGTTCGCCGCGACGAGCCTGCCGAGAAACCGACCGACGGCGGCCAGCCGCGCCGCTGTCAAAGTTCTCTCGCCCTCGCCACCCGGCTCGCCGTCGCTTCCGCGATCGCCGAGGTGGCGCCGATGATGAGCCCCCGGTTCATCTCCGGTCGACCCCTTTTCATCTTCATCGCCGGTCGGTTCCTCGCCCGGTGACGCGCCGCCAGAAGCCCGAGGAGAAAGCCGGATCGACGTACCTCGCGAAGTCGCGCCACTGCGGAAAGAACGAGGAGAACCGGCCGGGGGACATCCGCGCGTCCTTGGCCGGGTATACCGCTCCGCCGGCCTCCGCCACGATCGCGTCCAGCTCGTCGAGGAGGGTGAGGAGCCGCTCGCCCGTATTCGGAAAATCGAGCGCCAGGGTGACCCCCTCCCGAGGAAAGGAGAGGAGGCCGGGCGAGCCCTGGGGACCGAACAGCTTTAGCACGCTGAGGAAGGACCCTTCGCCGGAACGGCGGATCCGGAGCAGGATCTCCCCGATCGCCGAGCGCTCACCGAGCGGAACGACGCACTGGTACTGAAGGAAGCCGCGTCGTCCGTAGATCCGGTTCCACCCGCCCACCCGATCGAGCGGGTAGAAGAAGGGCTCGTAGTGGACGCGGCGCCGGACGGTGCGTCGCGGGTGCGCCCGGAAGTACGCGGCGTTGAGGGTCCGCAGGAGGAAGCGCCGGCACAGCCAGTTCGGGGCGGTGAACGGCACGGTGAGAGTGCGATGGGACGAGCGGCGCCCCCGGGACCCGATCCCACCGGACGAGTGGGTCCCGCGCAGAAAGCGGCCGCGCCCCATCGCTCTTCCCCCGGTCAGGCTGTCGATCCACGCCACGGTGTACTCGTGCTTCGCGTCCGACTCGGCGGCGAGGGGAAAGAACTCCTCCAGGCTCTCGAAACGAAGGCTCTCGACATCGATCGCCGGGCCGTCGATCCTCTTGAGCCGGATCTCCGCCCATACGATGAGGCCCGTCAGACCGAGCCCGCCGATGGTGGCGGCGTACAGCTCCGGGTTGGACTCCGGCGAGCACTCGAGCCGCTGGCCGCTCGAGCGAAGGAGCTCCAGGCGGGGCACGTAGCAACCGAACGTGCCCGCCCGGTGATGGTTCTTCCCGTGCACGTCGTTGGCGATCGCCCCGCCCACTGTCACGTGCTTCGTCCCGGGGGTGACGGGCGGGAACCAGCCGCGCGGCACCACGAGGTCGAGAATGCCGGCCAGGGTCACGCCGGCTTCGCAGCGCAGGATGCCCCTCTCCTCATCGAAACCGATGAAGCGCGACAGATGCCGGGTATCCACCAGCTCGCCGCCGTCGTTCAGGCACGCGTCCCCGTAGCTCCTTCCGAGGCCGTAGGGAAGCAGCGTCGCGCCGGGCTCGGGCGTCGGCAGGCGCTGGTCGCGCCACCGCAGCCTGGTGACCCGCGTGTGGCGGGCCGCGGGGTACCGCCCCCAGGACTCGTAGGCGGTCACGGCGCGGGAACCTCGCCGCTCAAGCGGCGACCAGGAGCAGCAGGGCGATCGCCGCGCCCACCGCGTAGCTCGCCGGATCCTTGGCGGCAAAGACGATCGGATCCTCGTGCATCTCGCCGCGGTGCGCGAGGAGCCACAGACGGGTGATCCAGTAGATGAGCACCGGACCGATGAGCCACAGTCCGAGGGCATTCGTGTAGAGCGCCGAGACCGCCTCGCTGTTGATGTACAGGGCGAGCACGAGCACGGAGAGGTAGCCGCTCGCCGTCCCGACGCTCCTGAGCACATCCATGTCCGCTCTCAGATACGCCCGCCCGCGCAGGCCGCCGCCGTCGGGCGCCGCGCTCGTCCGGAGCTCGGAATATCGCTTCAGCACCGCCAGGCCGAGGAAGAAGAACATCGAGAAGGCGAGCAGCCAGGGCGAGAGCGGAATCCGGGTCCCGATCCCGCCGCCAAACAGGCGCAGGGTGTACAGCCCTGCCAGGACCAGTACGTCCACCAGGACCAGGCGCTTGAGGAAGGCCGAGTAGGCCAGCGTCGCCGCCACGTAGCCGGAGACGACGATCCAGAAGCCGTTCGGGAGCGCCGCGCCGAGCACAATCCCGCCGGCGAGCAAGACGGCAGCCAGCACCGAGGCGACGGACCCGGAGACGGCCCCCGAGGCAATCGGCCGGTGCCGCTTTCGCGGATGCCGCCGATCGAACTCGATGTCCGCCAGGTCGTTGATCAGGTAGGCCCCGGAGGCGCACAGGCAGAAGGAGAGGAAGGCCACCGCCCCGTCGATGAGAACGGAAGGGTCGGTGATCTCGTGGGCCATGGCGGCCGGCACGAAGACGAGGGCGTTCTTCGTCCAGTGAAGCGGCCGGAGCGCCCGCACCAGGTGGCCGGCGCCGTCCCCTCGGCCGCTCATCCGTCCGCCTCCCCGTCCCTCACCGCGCGGCCGTGCTCTCGGCCGGGCCGGCCGGCCGAAGCACCCTGCCCTCACCTTCGAAGCACGCCGCCGCCACCTTCCAGATGGCCAGCTCCGGCGCCCGTTCGGGCGAGCGGACGACCGCCGGGACGCGAACCACGAGGTCCGAATCGGCGACGCGGAAGGAGCCTGCCGGCTTCCGGTACAGGGGCGCCGTCACCACGATCCGCCGCCAGCCTCCCTCGGGGGGCAGCGCTCTCAGCTCGCCCCGGGGGCCCAGCTCGGCCGGCTCGGTGACGACGGGCCCGAGGTAGAAGCGGACGTCCTTCTCGCACAGGTACGCCTCGATCCCACGGCCCAAGATCTCGTCGTTGTACGCGAAATCGTTGATGAGCCCGTCGGCGGGAAGGATGCGGAGACCGGAATGGAAACCGAGCGAGCCCGGGTAGTCATACGCCAGCACGCCGCTGCCGGGCGGCAGGTTCCGCCGCATCCACAGTCCGAGCTCGTCCGGCCACCGGTACTCGTTCACCCGCTTCGGCAGGGCCCACGGTCCCAGGGTGGAGGGGTCGAGCGCCTTCAGCCAACCGTAGCCCAGCCCCGCCGCGACGAGCGCCGTCGCCCCGGCGGCCGCCGCCCCCCGGACCCACCTCGCTCCCACACGGGTCGTGGCCCTCCCCGCCGCCGACTCGAGCCCGAACGCCAGCAGGAAGGCCATGTTCAGCACGCCGGGCACGTAGTACCAGCGCCAGAAGGTGTAGTGGTCGGTGAACGCCACCACGTAGGCGGCGTGGAGCAGCACGCCCGTCCCCAGGCCTGCGAAGAGCGCCCT
>JBHIAV010000021.1:0-44575 GCA_046758745.1 Gemmatimonadota bacterium | reverse complement strand
GCAGCCGCGCCATGGAAGGCGCGAGGCTCGGGAAGCGTGGTCTCATCCGTCCAGACGGAGAGCTGGCTCGATGCGTCGACCTCGGCGTACGCCACTCTGTTCCGCGGGCTCACCGTGCCATCCGCCCCGCCCGTCAGGTAGATCAGGTTCCCCTGCCCGGGGCCACCTTCGATCGGCAGGAAGACGGCTTCGTGTCCTTGTGACGCGTCAGGGAGCGGCGTGGTCTCCGTCCAGTTGATGAGCGAGGGACTGAAGGTGGCCGCCTGTAGCAGGCGGAACTCGATCGAGCCGGTCATCCCGAGCGGCGTCTCGATCCACACCGGCCCCGTCGCCGCCGCGCTCGGCACCGTCGTGACGATGAACTCGTTCGTCCAGTTCTCCGGAAGCGTGACCGCCGCCTCCACCGGCTGTCCCGAGCCGTCCGTGAAGAACACCTGGCTCACGCCGAGCAGGTCGCCGAAGGACTTGCCCTCGAGAATCACGGTGCTCCCGGTGTTGCCGCTCGGCTTCGACACCCCGTTGAGGGCGGAGAGGACCGGTGAGACGGCCTTGTAGGCGGCAGGGAGTGCGTCGGACTTGCCGCCCGGGTTCGTCACCTCCACCGCGTACACGCTGTCGCGCTGCACTCCGGCCGGGGCGTAGGCGAGCAGCGTCCCCGCGTCGACGAAGACCACCGAGTCCGCGCTTAAGGGCCCGAACGCGACAGCGGCGCCCGTCTGGAAGTTCGATCCCGTGATCCCGACAAGCGTCCCGACGTTGCCGCTGTCCGGCGTCACGGCCACCACATCCGGCTGCAGGGAGATGCCGGGCCCTGTGCCATCGTCGTCGCCTCCGCAGCCGGCGAAAGCGATCGAAGCGGCAAGCGTCATGACGATCGATCCAAACGAGACCTTCGGTCGGTACATCGGTCCCTCCGTTTCCCTCTCTTCGTTCAGCGCCCGCAGTTGGGCAAGGGTGGTTATGGCTGCCTGAGCGCCGGGGGCTCGCTTCTCCGTGCCCGAGCGCCTCGGACCGAAGGCGGTGGAGCACCGCGCATGCCAGCGAGAACGTGCTTTCGTTACGCAACTTAGGTGGATCTTGGCGGGACGAGACTGATCATTTTTGCACACGTGTATGCAGGATGCGACTCCCGCCCACCACGAGCAGGCTCGGTTGGAAGGAGGCACGGCCGCGGGTCCATGACCGGTTTGCGGGCCAAGGACCGGTGGGCAGGGCCGACGACCGGCTCGCGAAGCCGACGACCCGGCTTGCTGGGTCGATGACCCCCCAGTATGGTTTTGAGGGGAGCGGTCAACCTCCCGTTCCTCCGTGCTCTCCATCCACTCGTGCCCGGAGATTCTGTGGGTACCAGATCTCTCCCGAAGCATCACGGTGCGTATGGAATCTCCGATCCAACCTTCACTCCCAGCCCGGCCGACGCGATCGAGTCCGGCATGCGCAGACCGGCGTGCGGGCACGGGCTCCTACAACCTTGATAGCCGCCACCGGCGAGGAAGTCCGGTCGAAGCCCGCCGTGCCTTCTCCCGCGACTCTCGCCGCCGCTTCGCGTGTCGACGTGAGGGCACGCATTCCCACCCCGGAGCCGACCGAAGTCCACGTGTGGCGCGCGAGCCTCGACCCGGGCGGAGAGCGCGTGCAGGAGCTCGGTCACATTGTTTCCCTGGAGGAGCGAGAGCGCGTCGATCGCCTGCGCTCCGGCCGGGCCCGGAGACGGTTGACGCTGAGCCGCGGGATCCTGCGGGAGCTCCTGGCGCGCTACACGGGGATCGCGCCGGAGCGGTTGAGCTTCCACCACGGGGCGGGCGGGAAGCCCTCCCTCTCGGGGGAGGCGGCCCGAAGCCGTCTGCGTTTCAACCTCTCACACTCCGAAGAGCTGCTTCTTGTCGCGATCGCGCGGGGTGGGCTGGTCGGGATCGACGTCGAAGCGATCCGTCCGGTCCCCGGAGCGGAGAGCCTCGCACGCCGCTTCTTCTCTGCCCGCGAGCAGACGGCGATCCGCCGCGCCCCCGAGCCGGAGAGAACCTCTGCATTCCTCACCTGCTGGACCCGGAAGGAAGCCTGCGTGAAGGCAACGGGAGACGGGGTGTGGGCAGCCGCGCGACGCTTCGAGGTCACGGTCGCGCCCGATGAGCGGACGCGGGTGGTCGCGGTGGATGGCGACCCGAAGGAGGCCTCTCGCTGGAGCCTCTTCCCCCTCGAGCCCGCCGAGGGCTACGTGGGAGCGCTGGCCGTCCGGGGGCGGGTCCGCCGAATCGAGGCGTGGGAACTCGACTCGCGGGGAGCGGCTCGCCGCATCGGGACGGCATGACCGTACTCGTCAGCGAAGTCCGGCCCGGCGTCTACCACGACTCGATCGTGCTCATGCAGCTCCACAGCGCTCTGGCCGAGCTGCCCGGCGTGCTGGACGCCGGGGCCGTCATGGCGTCGCCCGAGAACCTGACGCTCCTCGAGGCGAACGGATTGCTCCCCGCGGGCGCGTGCTCTCTCGGACCCTCCGACCTCCTCGTCGTCGTGAGGGCCGAAAGCGACGCGGCGGCGACCGAGGCGCTGCGGCAGCTCGATTCCCTCCTCGCCCGGCAGCGCGCATCGGTGGAAGAGGACTTCCGCCCGCGCAGCCTGGCTTCGGCCCTGAAGCGGCTCCCCGAGGCCCGCTGGGTCCTGGTCTCGGTGCCGGGCCGCTTCGCGGCGGCCGTCGCCCGCGAGGCCCTGGAGCACGACCGGCACGTCTTCCTCTTCAGCGACAACGTCTCTCTCCAGGAGGAGACCGCGCTCAAGCGGGCGGCGCGGGAGAAGGGACTGCTCGTGATGGGACCGGACTGCGGTACGGCGATCGTGGGCGGTGTCGGCTTCGGCTTCGCAAACCGCGTGCGGCGCGGACCGATCGGGCTCGTGGCAGCTTCGGGGACCGGCCTCCAGGCCGTGAGCTGTCACATCCACGCGCTCGGATCGGGCATCTCGCACGCCATCGGGACCGGCGGGCGGGATCCTGGCTCCGCGGTAGGCGCTGTTACGGCACTTCAGGCGCTGGATCTGTTGAGGCGGGATTCGGAGACGGAAGTGATCGTGCTGATCTCCAAGCCGCCGGAGCCGGAGGTGGCGAAGCGGTTGCTGGCCGAGGCCTCGAAGGCCGAGAAGCCCGTGGTCGTGTACTTCCAGAGCGGGGTCTGCTCGGATCACGGGGCCGGGAACCTCCGCTGCGCCGGGAGCCTCGCCGAGGCCGCGACCCTCGCCGTGGGGCTTTCGGTCACCCGGCCGGCCCTCGCCGTAGAGCTCCCGGTCACCCGGCCGACATCCCCGTCGGAGCTCCCGCTCACCGGGCCGGCGCCCCCCGTGCGGCTGTCGGACACACGGCCTGCGCTTACCGCTGAGCTCTCGGCCACGCCGGCGGAGGAGCCGGGCTACCTGCGCGGACTCTTCGCCGGCGGCACCCTCGCCCTGGAGGCGCTGCTCGGAGTTCGCGTCACGCTTCGGCCGGTCCACTCGAACCTGGGGCTCGAGGGTGTCGAGCCCCTTTCAGACGTGGGCCGGAGCGAGGGACACACGATCCTCGACCTCGGCTCGGACGAGTTCACCGCCGGGCGACCGCACCCCATGCTGGACAACGAGCTGCGCATCCGCCGGCTGCGGCAGGAGGCGGCGGACCCCAAGGTGGGAGTGATCCTTCTGGATGTGGTGCTCGGCGAGGGAGCCCATCCCGATCCGGCCGGCCAGCTCGCCCCCATCATCGCCGACGTCCGGCGCGACCGACGGGAGGCGAGGCACCCGGACGGCACGAACCTGGAGGTCGTGGCCATCGTGATCGGCACGGACGAGGACCCGCAGGGCCTCGGCTCCCAGGTGGAGAGCCTCGAGCGCGCCGGCGTCCGGGTCTTCCGCGACACGGCCGGAGCGCTCGCGCACGCCCTCCGGTCGCTCGGGCGAGCGGCGGTCCCCGAGCGCCCGCTCATGAGCCCCGCCGGGGACGCCGCGTCAGCGAGCGGCGCACTTGCGAAGGAGAACGCCGCCTCCTCCCGGCCGACCGAAGAGGCCTCATCTGAGACCGCGGCATCCACCGTTGGCCGGGGCGCAGTCCCACTCGCCCCTGGCAGCGGCGCCGCGTCCCCCGTGTCCCTCGACGACCTCCACCCGCCGGTGGCCGCGGTGAACGTCGGGCTCGAGACTTTCTACCAGAGCCTCGTCGCTCAGGGGGCTTCCGCCATCCAGGTCGACTGGCGCCCGGCGGCGGGAGGAAACGAGAGGCTCATGAAGATCCTGGAGAAGATGAAGGGCTAGCGCTTCACGCGGTGTGCAGGTGGGGCAAGTGATCGGGCGGGGCCGGACAAGCGAGGAGGTGATCGGTTGGACATCGAGCAGGCGAACGGGACCGCCGTCGAGCGGATGATGGCGGCGCGCCCGATGCTCACGGCCGTTGCACCGGCGCTTGACGTGATCCCCGCCATGCACGAGCGCCTTCTCCTCCACGCCGGTCCGCCGATCGAGTGGGAGCGGATGTCGGGTCCACTGCGGGGGGCCGTGATCGGCGCTCTTCTCTACGAGGGCCTCGCGAAGGACGAGAAGGAGGCGATCGCCCTCGCCGAGGGCCGCGAGGTGGAGTTCGCACCCTGCCACCACCACGGTGCGGTAGGGCCGATGGCCGGCGTCATATCGCCCTCCATGGCCGTTTACGTGGTGGAGAACGCCGAGGGCGGGAACCGTGCCTTCTCCGGTCTGAACGAGGGGTACGGCAAGGTCCTTCGCTACGGCGCCTACGCCCCGGAGGTGCTGGAGAAGCTCCGCTGGATGAACACGGCCATGGCGCCGCTCCTCGCCGAGGCGCTATCGAAGGCCGAAGGGCTGGACCTGCGGGCCCTGCTCGCGGAGGCGCTCCACATGGGTGACGAGGGCCATAACCGAAACAAGGCCGGCTCCCTGCTCTTCCTGAAGCTCCTCGCGCCCCTGTTGGCGAACGCCGGGAGCGACGAGGCGGCCCGGGTGCTCGCCTTTCTCGGCGACAACGCCCTCAGCGCCCTCAACCCCGTCATGGCGGCGTGCAAGACGATGGCGGACGTCGCGCACGGCGTGGAGGGGAGCACCATCGTCACCGCTATGGCGCGGAACGGCACCGACTTCGGAATCCGCGTGAGCGGCCTCGGGGACGAGTGGTTCACCGCTCCGGCCCAAGTGCCCGAGGGCCTCTACTTCGGCGGCTTCTCGAGCGCCGACGCCAACCCCGACATCGGCGACAGCACGATCACCGAGACGGCCGGGATCGGCGGTTTCGCCATGGCGGCTGCGCCCGCCATCGTCACCTTCGTGAGCGGGACGCCGAAGGACGCTGTGAACGCAACGCTCGAGATGTACGAGATCACGGTAGCCGAGCACGCGCACTTCACCATCCCGAGCCTCGACTTCCGTGGCACCCCCACCGGGATCGACATCCGGAAGGTCGTGGAGCTCGGGATCACGCCGCGCATCAACACCGGCATCGCCCACAGGGAGCCCGGCGTCGGCCAGGTGGGCGCCGGACTCGTGCGCCCGCCGACGGAGATCTTCGTGCAGGCCTTGATCGCGTACGCGGAGAAGTACGGGCTCCGACCGGATCCGGCCCCGTAACCTCATGACCGAACTCCTGCGCGGCGAGGCAGACGCCGTCCCGTACGTCAACCAGATGGCGACAACGCCGGGGCCCACAAGCTGTTCGAGGCTGTCGGGGAGACGATGAGCCCGCAGGAGCTGGACCGGATGTACCCCGAGCTGGCCTCGATCGTCCTGGGGGACCACCCCGTGACCTTTCTCTATCCGACCGTCTAGAGCACGGTGGCCCGCCGCCGGGTGAGAGGACTCAGCGGCCCGTGGCGCGCCGACCCTGTGTGGTACGCGGGCGAGCTGTGGCTGGAATGAGTCATTGATTCAGGTGCGTCTCTCTCTATCCGCCTTCCCCGTCTTCGCCGGACTGCTCGCGCTCGGATGCTCCGGCGACGGGCAGGCCGACGCCGACGGCTCCACCCTCACCGTCCTCTACCAGGCCGACGAGCGGCTGTTTGGGCCTTACTGGGATGTCGAGGCTCAGTTCCTCCTATTCCTGCCGCTTTTCAGCTTCGACGAGAACGGCGAAACGGTGGGGCGGCTGGCGGAGGCCTGGGAGCATTCGCCGGACTACCGCGTCTGGACGATTCGGCTGCGCCGCGGTGTCCGCTGGCACGACGGCGTCCCCGTCACCGCGCAAGACATCGAGTTCAGCCTGGCCCTCTACGCCCATCCAGAGGTCCTGTGGGAGGACGTCTGGTGGGGCATCGATTCGGTCGCTGTCTTGGACGACCGCACGGTGCGCCTCTTCTACGAATGGCCCGCGGACGCCCGAAACGCCTGGGCCGTCTTCTACCCGAAGCACCTGCTGGAGGGGCTCGACCCGAAGGGCTTCTACGGGTGGGAATTCTGGACGCACCCGGTTGGGAACGGTCCGTACCGGTACGTGCGCCACGTTCCGAAGACGATGGTGGAGCTCGAGGCGAACCCGGACTATTTCCGGGGAACGCCCAAGGTGGAGCGCGTGCTGTTCAAGTTCGGCGGCGGCACCGGACTGACCGAGCTCATGAGCGGGGGCATCGACGTGCTCACCTGGATGAACCGGGCCGAGATCCTCAAGGTGGCTTCGGATCCGCGCTTCCGGCTCTACCATCACATGTGGCCCGGCGTGCCGTGGCACGAGGCGATCTACTGGAACCACCGGCACCCGCTGTTCCGCGATCCTCCCGTGCGCCGGGCGCTCACCCTCGCGATCGACCGGAGAGAGCTCATCCGCGTCCTCAACATGCCCGACGACCTTCAGGTCGCCGACGTCGTGTACTCCGGACGCCAGTACCGGCGGGGGGAGCTCCCCGAGCCGCTCCCGTACGATCCCGGGCTCGCCGGCCGGCTGTTGGACGGACTCGGCTGGCGAGAGGTCGGCGACGACGGGATCCGTCGGCGGAACGGAAAGCGGATGAGCTTCACCGCGCTTGTCCCTTCGGGCGGCGTGGAGCGAGAGGCAGCCATCTACGTGCAGGCCAAGCTCCGGGCGGTCGGGGTAGAGATGAAGCTGCAGCCGCTAGACGGGAACCTCGTGCGCCGGAGACTTCGGTCGGGAAACTACGAGGCGGCGCTTCAACGCTTCTACAGCGGGGTCCCGGAGCTCAAGCAGCGACTGGTCGGTGAGGGCTCGCCGCTCGGCTGGATCCGCCCCCGACTCTCCGCCATCGTCGACAGCGTGGTCCAGGAGCCCGATCCGGCGACGGAGGACCGCGTCTACCGCGCCTTCTGGCCGGCGATGGGCGCGGAGGTTCCGCTGACCCTTCTCTTCCCGTTAGTCCAGACCTACGCCGTCCACCGACGCGTGCGGGGCCTCCGGAGCCCCTTCCACGGCGATCCGATCCAGTTCATGGAGGAGCTGTGGGTCGAGGACGACGGTGGCTAGCCCTATCTGCAAGCCTTTGCTGGGCATAGGACTGCTGTCTACAGCTCAGCAAGTCGAAGACCGACGCGGCAATGCGGCTCCCACCGATACCGCCCGCTATTAGGGTTCGCTAGTCTATAACTTGGCGCGCAGCATGGCCGGTTGGGGCCGCAGTATGACCGGAGTGGTCTTGGAAGCGGCCTTAGACAAACCGACCCCCCCTCTCCCCTATGGCGTGGGCTGCCAGGTTCCCTGGGGCGACAAGATTTGGAGGTCCTCGATCGTCCTTACATAGCAATAACAACAGAGGGTTTCCTCCCCAGCTCACCTTCTGATATGTAGGGCCATGTGGGGGCACTTTCTCTAACTGGCTGGAGCAAACTTGGCCCTCACTAGATCTGCTACTGAAACTACGGGATTGATCGGCCGGCGCCCCGTGCGGCACCTCTCGTCCCCATGGGCGCTGCCAAGCCGACTCACCCCGTTAGAAGTTCGGTTCGCCTTCCGGACCCTAGCCCCCTATGCCGTGTTTGGCACCCTCTGGGTCCTGTTCTCTGATCGCGTCGTCCAGGCAGTGGCCACTAGCCCCTACCAGATCGCCGTCTTTCAGCAATTCAAGGGCTGGATCTTCGTTCTCATCAGCTTGGTCTTGATCTACGTACTCGTGCGTGGAGAGTGGGCGAGACGTGTGCGGAGCGATAGGAAGTTCGCCGCCGCGTTTGCCACAATCCCCGATCCTATGGCGATCATCCGGCTTAGCGATGGCGCCTTCGTCGAGCTGAATGAAGATTTCATCGATCAACTGGGGTATTCGAAATCTGAACTCGAGGGCAGATCGCCCCTCCAGGTAGGTCTTTGGGCCCACCGCGGCGACGCCGCCAAGTTCGCGGCATCGCTGCGCGAGACTGGGGCGGTGGAGAACTTCGAATCTCAGTTTCAGGCGAAGGATGGCTCCACCCACACCGTCCTTATCTCTGGACGTACGATCAAGATCGGTCGCGACGACCACGTCGTCTTCCTTGCGAAGAACATAACGGACTACAAGGCCTTCCAAGCCCGGCTCACTCACGAGGCCTTCCACGACCCTCTGACAGACCTCCCGAACCGCGCGCTTCTCCTCGACCGGCTGACGCAGGCGCTCGCGCTGGCCAGACGGCGACAGAAAGAAGTAGCCGTACTCTTGCTGAACGTCGACCGGTTCAACGTCATCAATCACAGCCTTGGGTATGGAGCTGGTGACGAACTACTCGTCGAGATAGCCCATCGCATCACCGGTTGTCTGCGGCGAGAGGACACGATCGCACGGGCAGCAGGCATGGTGGCGCGTATCAGTGCGGATGAGTTCACGATTGTGCTTGGAGAAATTTCCAAGGTTGACGATGCCTTGGGTGTGGTCGAGCGGATCCGGCGAGCGCTTGACGCACCGTTTACCGTGAACGACCACGAAGTGTCCATTACCGCCGGAGTCGGCATCGCATTCAGCGGTGAGACGGGAAGCCAACCCGAGGTCTTGTTACGGGCCGTGGGCATTGCGACGCGCCGGGCGAAGGCAAAAGGGCTGAATCGGTACCACGTGTTCGACCGGAGCGTGGATTCCCTGGAGTCGCACCGGCTTCGGCTGGAAAACGACTTGCGTGAGGCGGTTGGTAGAGGGGAGCTGGAGCTCGACTTCCAGCCGATCATCGCGCTCGCCACCGGGACAATTGCGGGCTTCGAGGCCCTGGTTCGCTGGAGGCACCCGGAGTTCGGGCTCCTCTTGCCTATGGAGTTCATCCCGATCGCCGAGGAGTCAGGCCTGGTTCTCCCAATCGGGCGCTGGGTGCTCCAAGAGGGCTGCCGGCAGGGACGCCGCTGGCACGAGCGGTTTCCAGACCGCCCGCCACTCAGCGTGTGCGTGAACATTTCGGCAGAGGAACTCCGCGATCCGGGGTTTGACGAAGCCGTTAGCATGGTCCTCCTGGAGACGGGTCTTCAGCATGGTTGCCTTCAACTTGAAGTAACTGAAAGCCTGTTGCTGCAGTCGCTTACAGGTATCCACAAACTGAAGGAGTTGGACGTCAAGCTGGCGATCGATGACTTCGGTACCGGCTACTCCTCGCTCAATCACCTGGCCCGCCTCCCTGTCGACGCCATCAAGATCGACCAGTCATTCATCAGGGAGCTCGGAAGGAGTCCCGAGGTGACCAAGGTCGTGAACGCGATGGTAAAGATGGCGAAGACGCTGCGGCTTGACGTGACGGCCAAGGGGATCGAAACGGAGGAGCAGCTGTCCGAAGTCAGGAAGCTCGGATGTCCCTACGGGCAGGGGTTTCTTTTCACACAGCCGCTCCACAGCGATGAGGTGGACGCGCTGCTTTTGGAGAACCTCAGCTGGTAGGAGAGCTTCGAGGTCCATCTTTCCGACGGCCCGCGTGGTTTATTCCGGCCAGCTGATGTGAGAGCTGCGTCCGGATGTGGAGCTGTCGTCAGCGTCTATGTCCGATGTCAAATTTTAAAGCTTGTCGCCAATGAAATAAGTAGGCAAATCCTATGTCCAAGTTGCGGAGGGACCCAGCCGACATGAAAACGGGAGCCACCGGTCAGGCGCTCCCGACGTGAGACGTGTTGAGATGGCCAGTGTTGTGACTGTGCCTCATGCCTCCCTCCTCACCCTTCTCCATGCTGGTATCCCGCCGCAAACCCGTTGCGCCTCTCCGACAAGATACGTGTGCGGAATAACAGTCGCTTGTGGCGAGAAACAGACTTTCCGTGCCGTTGGCAGATGAGTCGGCCCGCGGCGCTCGCGTTCGAGCCCGGGGCGCATATCTCTGAGCACGTTAGGAGATCTCGGCCGCCGTTTGGCGCTCTCGCTCCGGGAGCTTCCCGAACACCGTGGTCCGAGCGCGGATGTTCTCGGCCTCTACACGCCGAAGTGGGAATAGAGTGAGGACAGAGGCCCTGCGTATCCTGCTGATCGAAGACAATCCAGGCGATGCCGGCCTTGTGCAGGAGGCTCTGCGCGCGGCGAACAGCCTATCGACTGAAATATACTGGGTCCAACGTCTCGACGACGGACTGAAGCACCTAAGAGAGAACCGGGTGGACGTGGTTCTACTCGATCTAAACCTTCCGGATTCGGCTGGGCCTGAAACGGTCCGGGCGATCCTCTCCGCCGACGGAGAAACCCCAATCGTTGTGCTGACCGGGGTGGAGGATCAAGAGCTCGCCAACGATGCGCTCCGTGAGGGAGCGCAGGACTACGTCGTGAAAGGCGCTTCGGATGGTCCCACGCTTGTCCGATCGATTCGTTACAGCATCGAGCGGAAGCGAGCCGGCAAAGCGCTTCGGGAGAGTGAGGAACGCTATCGGACGATCGTCGAGACGGCGCAGGAGGGAATCTGGACCGTCGACGCAGAGAACCGGACGACCTACGTGAACCAGCGCATGGCGGAGATGCTCGGGTATGCGGCTGACGAGCTGGTGGGCCGAGCTGTTTTCGAGGGCATGGGTGAGGCAGGACGGGTGATGAGCGCCCGCGACCTCGAATGCCCAGGAAAGGGGATGAAGGACAAGCATGAGGTGAAGCTGCAGCGCAAGGACGGTACGTATCTCTGGGCTTCCATGTCGATCAGCCGGCTCCTCGACGATCAGGGGAGATTCGCGGGAGTGCTGGCGATGGTGATGGACGTCACGGATCGTAAGAATCTCGAGCGCCGCTTGGAGCGATTGGCACTCTATGATTCGCTGACCCGACTTCCCAACCGGGCTCTCTTCGGAAACCGGCTGGATCACGCTCTTAAGCGGAGCGCCCGCGACGAGACCTGCGTCGCTCTCCTGTTCCTCGACCTGGACCGCTTCAAGGTGATCAACGACACGCTAGGTCACCTGGCAGGCGACGAGTTGCTTCAGATGGTGGCTCAGCGCATCGAAACGTGCTTTCGGGAAGAGGACACGATCGCGAGGCTTGGAGGCGATGAGTTCGCGGTTCTGCTGGAGGCCGTGGACGACATCAGCGAGGCGCGATCGGCCGCGGACCGTCTGATCGATGCGTTCGAGGCTCCGTTCGAAGTGATGACTATACCGGTAAATGTGACCGCGAGCATCGGGATCGCCATCAGTTCCGTCGTGGTTCAGCGGCCGGAGGACCTGTTGCGACACAGTGATGTCGCGATGTACCGGGCAAAGAGGAGAGACGGATCCGCATATCACGTCTTTGATCCGACGGTAGATGCGTCGGCGACGGAACGACTACATCGTGAGAACGAGCTAAGGGAAGCCACTGAGCGCGGCGAGTTCCTATAGTTTGCCTCGGAGTTTGAGCAGCTTCTCGAGAACAAAACCCCTAAAATTTGTCGAAAGGGTTTTAACCTATCCAGTGGAGGGCATAAGAGGTGGGTGGGCACCGATGGCTCCCAATTGCGCTAGGCGCCAGCGTCGCAACGATCGGCGTACTCCTTTGGGAGGTGCTGATCGCACAAGAGCGTGCCCAGATAGAGTGGACGGAGACGTGGGAGTCCGACGCGACAGATTATTTCGATCACCAGCCCGCTTTCCACACCATTGAGTGGGTGGATCCGTCTTTTCACGCGCGCTGGATCGTGCCGCTCGAGGGAAACGAAGCAGCTCTGGACCAGACAACGTGGCGTGTTCGGGTCTGGCCGAGGACGGAGCTCCTGGCCGGCCTGCGAACCGCTCTCCCTGGAGTGGCCTTAGGCGTGGGGCTACTGATGGCTCTCCTGGTGGCGCTCGCGGTCCGCTTCGCTCACATGGCGCGGCGTCGCGCGAGGGAACTGGAGCGGGCAAGCCACCAGTTGGAGAGCGAGGTCGCCGAGCGCAAGCAGGCTGAGGAGAGATTCCGAAGCATAGTGGAGTTCGCGCCTGACGCCATCGTCATTGTTGACGAGGAGGGGAGAGTCGTCCTCGCCAACAGGCAGACGGAGACGCTGTTCGGCTACACGCGCAAGGAGTTACTGGGCCAAGCCGTAGAGATCTTGCTACCCGAGCGCTTCCGGCATGGGCACCTGCAACACCGAACCGCGTACTTCTCTCGGCCCTGCCTCAGGGGCATGGGTGTAGGCCTCGAGCTGTACGGGTTGCGCAAGGATGAGAGCGAGTTCCCGGTCGAGATCAGTCTGAGCCCTCTCCCGGAGGAGGAGGGACTCCTGGTGTCGAGCAGCATTCGCGACATCACCGAGCGGAAGCGGACGGAAGCGAGAATGGCCCGATACGCGGAGGAGCTCGAGCATTCCAACGCTGACCTGCAACAGTTCGCCTATGTGGCCTCGCACGACCTGCGGGAGCCGCTCCGCATGGTGGCAAGCTACACCAAGCTGCTGGCCGAGCGCTACCGGGGGAAGCTCGATTCCGACGCGGACAAGTTCATTGCGTATGCGGTCGACGGGGCGACTCATATGCAGCAGCTGATCGACGATCTATTGGCCTACTCGCGTGTGCAGTCGAGGGGCAAGGAGTTCGAGCCGGTCGACCTCGAGGTCGTACTCGACCAAGCACTGACCAACCTGGAGATTACCATCAAGGAAAACGACGTAGCCGTAACGCGGGATCCCTTGCCGACGGTGATGGCCGACGCGACCCAGATGGTGCAGCTGTTCCAGAACCTGATCGGGAACGCGATCAAGTTCAGCTCTGGCGACGGCACGCAGCCGGAAGTCCACGTGAGGGCGGAGCGTAGAGACGGTGAGCATCTGCTCGCCGTGGCCGACAACGGCATCGGCGTGGAGCCGGAATACGCCGATCGTATCTTCGCGATCTTCCAGCGACTGCATGGGAGGGGTGAGTACACGGGCACCGGAATTGGGCTGTCGATCTGCAAGAGGATCGTCGAGCGGCACGGGGGAAGAATCTGGGTGGAATCGGTGCCCGGAAAAGGCTCGACGTTCTACTTCACCATCCCCGGCAAATAGGAGATTGAGAACATGGACACGGGAAACTTCGGCAGAGCGGCCGAGATCTTGCTGGTGGAGGACAATCCCGGCGACGTTG
Source organism: Gemmatimonadota bacterium (assembly GCA_046758745.1). GTDB lineage: Bacteria > Gemmatimonadota > Gemmatimonadetes > Palauibacterales > Palauibacteraceae > JBHIAV01. The sequence goes on along the minus strand of JBHIAV010000021.1, from coordinate 31,182 downwards.
ACCTCACGCGTGAAGCTCTCAGTAACAGATTGGTCAACAGGCTACACGTCGTCGAGGACGGCGTTAAGGCGCTCGCTTTCGTGCGTCGCCAGGGGGAGTATTCGGATGCGCCGCGTCCAGATCTCATCCTCCTCGATCTGAACCTGCCGAGGAAAGACGGACGGGAAGTGCTCGCCGAGCTCAAGGCCGATGAGAAGCTTAGACGGATTCCCGTTGTTGTCTTGACGACCTCACAGGCCGATGAGGACGTCCTCCGGAGCTACAACCTCAACGCGAACTGTTTCGTCACCAAGCCGGTCGACGTGGAGAAGTTCCTCGAGGCCGTGCAAGGTATTGAAAACTTCTGGCTCAGCATCGTGACGCTTCCCTCGTAGCCACCAGCCACTCCTTGTCACGATGCCGGGCCGGTCAACTCTCGATCATGTCCGGTCGGCCTCCTCGCATCTGGGTTGCCCGCGAAACTGATGGACAAATCGTCATGGCCTGCGGGACCGCGACGAACCAATAGAGAAGTACCATCGGTTTGGAGCCGACGGGGCGTCTCGCCAGTCAGCCATGGTCCGAGGGTATCCGAGGAGGCAACTCGTCACGATGTCCGCGATCCGCTCGCCCGCCCGCCCGTCACCGTATGGGAGATCGCGTCCGTGCTTGGCTCCCTCGGCAACGGGCCCGTGATCCTCGCGCCCCGGTGCAAATCCGTCCGCCTGGGTATGTTCCACCGCGTGCCGCAGGGCGCAGACGATCCGGTCGGGATCGGTCCCCACGAGGCTCGCCCAGCCAGCCTCCACACCCTCCGGGCGCTCGGTAACGTCCCGGGCCACCAGGACCCGCTTCCCCAGAGCCGGAGCTTCCTCCTGGATCCCCCCCGAGTCGGTGAGCACGGTCCGGCAGCGGTCCAGCAGGTGCACCATGTCCAGGTAGGAAACCGGGGGAATCAGCTTGACCCGGTCGAGACCGGCCAGCACCGGCTCCACCTCCCGCCGAACGGCAGGGTTAGGGTGGACAGGGTAGATGAAGCGAACTGTCGGGCTTTCCTCCGCGTAGCTCCGAATCGCTTCCGCCACCCTCCGGAGCCCGCCCCCGAAGCTCTCACGGCGGTGAAGGGTCACCACGACGAAAGGACCCTCGACGGCCGCCCACCGGCGGATTTCCGGACTCGCCCGCTCCCTCGCCTCCGCAGCAACGGCCTGGACCGCGTCGACAACGGGGTTCCCCGTAACGTGGATCCCGCCCGGGTCGCTTCCTTCCCGGAGGAGGTTCTCCGCCGCCCCGACCGTGGGGGCGAAGTGGAACGCCGCCACCCGATCGGTCAGCCGGCGCATCATCTCCTCCGGGAAGGGCGCATACGGGTCGAAGCTCCTCAAGCCCGCTTCCACATGCCCCACCGGAACCCGCTGGAAATACGCGGCCAGGGAGGCGAAGAGGACGGTACTGGTGTCTCCCTGGACCAGGACGAGGTCCGGGCGCTCCTGAGCCATCCGGTCGCCCAGGGCTTGGAGACACCGTGCGCCGTACTCACGGAGCTGCTGATCGTCGTTCATAAGATCGAGCGTGACGCTTGGCCGGAGCCCGAGCTCCCCCATCAGCCCGGTCGCCAGCTCCCGGTGTTGGCCCGCGAAAACCTGCACGGGAACGATTCCCTGCGCCTCCCCGCCGGCGCGGCGTTCCAGGGCCCACACGACGGGCGCCATCTTCACCACCTCCGGCCGCGTGCCGAAGACGCACCAGACCCGGACAGGGGCCCGCACGGCACGAACGCTCATCGGGCTCTCCGCCTCCGTCGCGGGATGGGAGTATCCACGCGCATCTGTCTCAGAAAGCGGTGAGTCGGCGACTCTCACGAACCACGGGGCACCGCTGAGCCTGCATGCGGGCACCTAAGCGGCTGCTCGCCTTCAGGTCGCCTGCGTGACCATGTCCCGAACCGCCGCCGACGCACCGGGCGCGAACCTCGCCGACGCCTCGATTCTTTCCCAGTTCGTCTCGAACCAGCGGATCGTTTTCCGGAGGCCGTCTTTGAACGGGGTACGCGGTTCGTAGCCGAACAGCTGTCCCGCGAGGTCGATGGACGCCAGAAGGCGGCTCTTGTCGTCCCATTTCCGGCGCGGTGCGAAGCGTACGCCGGCTTCGTTCCCGACGGCCTCATTGATCATTCTCGCGACGTCGCTGATTCTGGTCTCTACGCCCGAGGCGAGGTTGAACTCGCGGCCGATCGCGTCGTCGGTAATGGCCGCCCGGAGCATGCCCTCCACGATGTCCCCGACGTAAGTAAAGTCCCGCGTCTCCTCCCCATCCCCGGTGATGGGTAGCGGCAGGCCCTTCATCGCCCAGTACAGGAAGTTCGGGATCACGTTGCGGTATTGGCCGGGCACTTCACCCGGGCCGTAGACATTGAAGAATCGAGGCTTGACGATCCGAAGGTCGTAGTGATGATGAAAGAAGTTGCAGTACAACTCGCCGAGCATCTTCGTGATCTGGTAAGGCGTGCTGAGATGCATGGAGATGAATTCTTCCCGCAGCGGCAGCGGCGCCTGGCTTCCATAGATCGAGCACCCGGACGATGCGTACACGAAGCAACCCACACCGCTGAGTGCGGAATACTCAAGGAGCCGGAGTGTCCCAAGTCCATTCACCTTGAGGTCCCGCTCCGGATGATCCACGGAGTTCTGGTTCGCGAAGAAAGCGGCGAGGTGGAAGACGAACTGCGGACGCTCAAAGAAGACCCGTTTGAGTTTGATCTCGTCGAGGACATCCCCCTTTACGAAGAGGATCCCGTCCAGCGACGGGACGTTCCACCGCTCCGAAGAGGACAGATCGTCGAGGATGATCACCTGCGCGCCCAACTCGGCGAGGCGTTTCGACAGATTCGAACCGATCGCGCCGCCGCCGCCCGTCACCAGAGCGGTCTCTCCTGCGTATGCGTCTGAAAGGGGTTGCACGTCTCTGATCCTCCTGTCGGAAAGGGAGAGTCCAGGATGCGAACCAGGGGTCGAGTCCGGCTCGTCTACCTCGGCGACAACGCGCGTGCGCGCGGGAGGGTCTCGCCGGCCAGGACCCGCTCGCAAAGCACCTCGCACCTTGCGACACAGACCTCGCGGGAGTAATGGCGCTCCACGAATCGGCGGCCGTTCCGGCCCATAGCCTCTCCGGCCGAGCGGTCCGCGTACAGATGGAGGATCGCGGCCGCGAGGGAATCGGGATCTTCGGGGGGGACGCAGATCCCGCTCTCGGCCGCCCGGACCATCAGGGGGGCGTCTCCGTTCGGATCCGCTCCCAGAACGACCGGTCGGCCGCTCGCCATCGCGCTGAGGAGCTTCGACGGTACCACCGGAGTGACGACCTCCTTCTTGAGGGTCACCAGCGAGACATCCGCAGCGGCGAGGACGTCGGGATACCTCTCCCGCAGTTGCATGGGGTGGAAGCGGACGTTCTCCAAGCCGAGCCCGTCGGACAGCCGCTGGAGGACGGGCTTCTCCACTCCGTCACCCACGAGCGCGAACCGGATGTCGGCTCGATCGCGAAGCCGGTGAGCGGCACGGACGATCGACTCGACGTCCTGCGAGGTCCCCATGGTGCCGGCAAAGACCACCAGGAATTCCTCGTTCACGCCGATCTCCCGGCGGAACCCGTTGGAGCGCTCGCGCGGCCGGATCTCGTCCAGGTCGACCCAGACCGGAAGAACGGCCAAGCGTCGGGGGTCCACGCCGCGCCCCTCGAGGTAGACTGCGTTCCCCTCCGAATGTACGGCCACGGTCGCCGCCTCTCGGTAGAGCGTCTTCTCCATGCTTCGGAGGAGGGAGATCAGGACCGGGTTGGAGACGAATCCTATGTCCACGAGGGCCTGGGGGTGAATGTCGTGGACGTTCAAGATGAACGGAATTCCCTTCAGCTTCTTGAGCATATAGGCCGACATCCCCACGGGAATCGGCGGCGAATACGCAATGGCGACGTCGTGACGTGCCGCGAGGACACCACCCAGGAGAAACGCCGGCATGACGGAGAAATACTCGATCTTCCGGGCAATCTGGCGGCCCGATAGGAAGGGCGTCACCTGGACGCGCACGAGATCGATCCCTTCAAGCTTCTCCCTGCGAAAGAGACGCCATCCGGCTCTACGGCGGGAGATGTTGTAGCGCGGGAATCCCGTCACCACGGTCAGCGCGTGTCCACGCTCGACGAGCGACCGGGCGAGGTCGTGGTAGAGGTGGGATGCTGCCCCGATCTCCGGAGGAAAGTAGTTCGTGATGAGCAAGATCCTCATCTACAAAAATCGCTCCAGAGCTTCTTCGTGGGGAGCTTTCGCGCATACCAGAGGATGGTTCCAAAGATCGGTCCAGGGTCGCTGAGGCTCAGCACATCGTAGTGGAGGTCTCTCGCGACGAACTGGAAGAAGCTCGGCTGCATGCGGAAGTGCTTCGGGCTGGTCAGGAGGTGAAGGAAGTCGCCCGGAAGGAGCCATCGGCACCGAACACCCGGGCGGTAGCTCGGCGCGAGCTCGATATCGGCTTCCACTGCAAGGCGATACATCAGGTACGGGAAGTCGATCCCAGACACGATCGGGAGCTCGATCGAGCCCCAGATCTTCGGGTTCACCTCCATCAGCTTGGGTGTGTCGTCGCGCGGATCAAACTTGAACTCGACGTGGGCGACCCCGATCCACCCGATCGCCTCGAGGAGTCGAACCGCCATCGACACAAGCTCCGGTGCGTGGATCCCTTCGCGAAGGGTGCTTGGCCCCCCGCTCACGGGAAACTCCCGGAGCCGGCGGTAGGCAAACGTCGCCCGCAGCTCGCTTCGACGGTTGAAGAGCACCCCGACCCCCACTGCGTCCCCGCCCGGAGGGATGAACTCCTGGATGAGCGGAAATGGATACTCGGCGTGGATTCCCAGGTAGCGGGGAACCAGGTCACTGCGCTCGTGCACGTAGGCGATACCGCGTGATCCCTGACTCCGGCGTGGCTTGATGACGACGGGCAGATCGATCTCCTTCACGATGCCCTGGAGTTCGTCCAGGCACGTGATGAACGAGGTCCTCGGGTGCAGGATCCCAACCTCTTGGGCTAGGCGCAGCGTTTGCGCCTTGTCCCGTGCCTTCATGAACCTCGCATGATCGGGCACGAGGATGGCGGTGTGCTCAGCTAGCGCATCGCGGTGGCGTGCCACCGGCTCCAACGTCGCCTCGTCGATGGCGAGGAAAGCGTCGTATCGATTCGACCGAAGGTGCTCGTCGAGCCACTCAGCGAAGAGCGAGGGGTTTCCCGACGGAGATGGGTAGATGACCCGGCCGGCACAGTATTTGGAGAACATCGCGGCGCCCAGGCGGCTGGTGTCGCCGACGACCACGTTCACGCCGTGGCGCCCGAGCGAACGCACGCACGGGATAGCCTTCCGCTGGGCCCCGTCCGTCACGAAGACCCGCGGCGCCGGCGGCCCACCGTTGGTCCTGAAGGCCGTCAAGACGAAGACCTCGGCGCCGGCACGAGCGCACGGGCAGCCTTTCGAACCCTGTGGTTCGCAATGGCTCGCCACCACAGCGGCGTGCGTCGCCCACGGATCCGCCCGTTCGCCAAGCTCTTGAGGAACCGGGCCGGGTCGTCGAACGGCTCCATCTCCACGTACGCGTTGCCGAGCTCGAACGTCGTGTGAGCGTCGCTCCCCGCACCGGCGAGGCGGCCCGCGGTTCGTGCGAGCTCCCGCGCCCGCTCGTCCAGACTGGGATCCCTGTTGCGGGGGTTCAGCACCTCGACGACGTCCACCTCCTGAACGATCTCCTCGAGCCTCCGGCGGGGGAAGCGGGACTCCCGCCGGCCCTCGCTGAACGGATGCGGAATGTAGACGACGCCGCGCTGTCGCCTGATCTCGACGATGGTCTCCTCAGGGGAGAGCAAGGGGGGAATCCGCTCGCGCAGGAAAAGACCGATGATCTCACCCTCTGTGGTGCGGATCTCCTCGCCGATGATCACCTGGAAAGGGGCAAGAGCGCTGAGCCGCACCGCACCATCCACACGGTTGTGATCCGTCACGGCGAGACAGTCGATCCCGCGCCTGACGCAGGTCCGGATGATGGCGTCCACCGGAGCGAACGCATCGTGGGAATGGATGGTGTGAGAGTGGAGATCAACCTTCCACACAGAGGATCTCCCCCATTGGGGCCAACGAGAACTCTCGACACAGGGCCCGCAGGCGCGACGCGGTCTTCTCCAAGTTTCGGTAGTGAAAGAACCGGCGCCGGGGTCCCGCTTTCACCCGGGGCTGTTCGGGGTCGAGCTCCCACGGGTGAAGGTACACGAGCGCGGAGCGTCCCTCGGTGATCGCGCCGCGCAGCCCCCACCGGGTGACACGAAGAGGATAGTGCCGAAGCCATCCGCCACCGCCGACCGGAAACTCACGGCCCATCACCCGGAACGTCGTCACGGGGTACTCCCACAGCCCCGGGCGGATCTCGTGAGGCTTCCGCGGAACGCCGACGAAGCCGTAACGGGAGTGGACCCGCGGAGGTGCCGGCACGACGCTAGAGTCGTAGAGGAGACCACATTCGCACAGCACGTCCAGCGCCCACGCTGAGGCCGGGGTGATCGAGAAGGAGGGCGCCCGGTACCCGGCGATCCGCTCGCCCGTGATGCCCTGGAGCACGTCGAGCGAGCGAGCGACGTCTGCCCTGAACTCTTCCGGTGTCTGCTCATAGATGAGTCGATGGGCGTAGCCGTGGGTGGCGATCTCGTGACCCGCTTCCCGAATGCGTTCCACTACAGAGGGGAAACGCTCCCCGGCCCAGGCGAGAACGAAGAAGGTGCCTCGAACGCCCTCCTCGTCGAGGATCTCGAGGACTCGATCCACGTTCGATTCGAGACGGCTCGGGTACCGGTCCCACTCCTCGTATCGCACCGCGCCGTCGAACGCCGAGACCTGGTAGTAGTCCTCGACGTCGACCGTAAGCGCGCAGCGTGGCGGCTCCCCCGTGGTCAGCGTAGGAATCCGTCAGCCCCCACGTGACCGCGCGGTTCCTCTTGTGTCCTCCGCCTCGACTCCCCCCGCGCCTCTATGGGGTGATCGCGGCGATCCACGACCACACGCCACAGGTGCGTGGTCTGATCCTGGCCCTGCACAGCCACGCCGCTCGCGGCGAGTACGTTCCCGTCGCTCTCACCGGTCGGGAGGATGATGTTCGGATACTGGAAGAGTCTCCGCGGCCAGGGGTCGCCGGGCCAACGGATCAGGCAGGTCCACTCGCGTCCGTCCGCGCTTCCGTAGAGCGTCGCCTGCTCCTCGGCGTTCACCGGGCTCGGCTCGACACCGGTCGAGAAGAAGAGAGCGTGTCCGACGCGGCAGCTCCAGAAGCTGCTCGCCGGGAGCGCCGCCAGACGCTCCAGCCCCCCGTCCCGGTCCAGCCGATAGGCGTAGTTCTGGTCAGTCGGGGTGTCCGTCGCGAAGTAGATCGCATCCTCAAGGGGCAGAAGCGTAACGGCGCGCGCCTGCTGGCTTCCCCGTAGCACGGTTTCCACCCATGACCAGTCCGCGGCGGCTCGGAGTATCGCGCACTCGTCCCCCTCGTCGCCGGTCAGGATCCAGAGACAGTCGTCGTACGGGTCGTAGCTGATGGAGTGTACGTGTCTTATGGTGCCTGCGCGGAACGTGTGCACCGCTCGCCAGGAGCGTCCTCCGTTTGAGGACCCGTAGACGTGCACCGGCTCCCGGCCGCGGTTGCTGAAGTACTCGCCCCAGAAGATCTCGCCTGCCGGGGTGACCGCGAGTGAGAGGGGGCGCGTGCCCCTCCGCACCCGAAACGTCGGCTCGAGGCGGCGGCCGCCCGGCTCCAGGCGTGCGATCACCTTGCGGAGCACGGCCACCATTCCACCGTCGGGAAGCGGCGCGAGGGCATGGTATCCGTGCCGGGCCAATCGCGACATGAGGTGGTTCGATGAACTGAGGCGGGCCAGCGGGCCGGGTGCGTAGATGGCTACGGGTCGCCAGGTCGGATCATCGGGGCTCCAAGCGACAAGCTCGTAGCTCTTTCCCGCGTAGAGGACGCCATCCGCCCACGCAAGGGCTCGCACCCCTACGTACCGGCCGATGAGCTCGAGGCTAAGGAGGCGGTCCACGCCAGGTCCCCGTGTGACCGTCAGATGAGGCTCTGCTCGAAGCAACGTCGCAGATGTTCTAGGGAGGAATCTTCTCAATAGTGCTCAAGCCGGATCACCGGGATGCACTTCGGGTCTTGCGCATGTGCAGAATGTATTCCGGACGAAGCAGTATGCTTGCGAGCTCGTTCCCGATGAGCGGACGCAAGTGGCGAAGCCGATATGGCACATACCATCGAACTCCCCCGGAGATGAACCCCGCCAGTCGGGCACAGCGTCGCCACCGTCGCACACCACTCTTCGATCGGTAATCAACGCCAGGGAATAAGAGCTCGCGACACGGCGGTACGGTGCGCCATACTGTAAGGCGACCGGTTTCACCGATGCGAAGGGACCCGTCTTTCACCAGCCACCGCCGAAGGCGGGAAAAAAGATCGACGATCGCCGCATCCTGCAAGGGATCTCTCCCGAAGATGTGATGCAAGCAGTTGCGCATGTATATCGCGTCATAATCGTGTACTGCGCGCTGGACATCTCTCACGTCACATCGAATCACCCCGACATCGTGCAGCTGCAGAGTATCTATCCGAGTCAATAACGTGTCGTAGTTGTCTGTGGGTCCGCCATCCCCGACGTACGAATCGAGTACATCCACACGAGCCTCTCGGGCCAGGCGAAGATACAGGGCTAGGCTGCCATCACCGCCGCCGATGTCGAGCAGACGCCGACCGACAACTGGATCCGGGAAGAGGAAACGGTCGACGTAATACGCTACTCGTTCGTACTGGCCTGCGCGCTGCCTATTGAGGAGCGATTTCAGCGCCGGACAATCGTTGTCGTCGAGCTGCAAGGCGCTTGCGTCAGCAAGATGAGAAATATCCGTATTCTAGCCCGCCGATCGCCGCTGTGCCGCTCGCTCCTCCATCGCCTCGCGTAGCGGGTTCCCCTTGGTCGCGTAGAGCAGTTTGTGGACGAGCTCCCCAACTACAGAGTCCCAACCGAGTCTGGAGAACCAGTAGCTCTTGAATCCGGCCAGCGATGCATAGTTTTGTAGGTTTCGCTTCAACTGGAACCGGAACGGCCGAAAATCGATGGGGTCTGCGTTCATCTCGATCTGGCTCAGCGCTGCGGGTGCGAGGCCACTCTCCATTGCGCTGCGAATATGCTGGATCTTCTCCGGATCGAAGCCCATGAGGTGCGCCACCGCGACGTCGAACGCTCCCGCCGAATTCGACACGGCGAGAAAGTGCCCGGGCTTGGGTCGCCCGAACATGGGTCCATTCTCATCCAGGACCGTTCTCCCGTCTGCAATCACCACCTCCATAGGGAGGAGCGAGTTGATCCCGACGACGATCTCGTCGAAGGCATAGTGGAAGAGGAAGCGCTTGCAGCAAGGGATGAGCCCCCATTGGTTCTTGAGAGCCAGAGTAACGATGGTATTGCAGTGTACCTTGACGACCGGCATCGAAATGAACACGTCCGTCTCGTGAAGGACCGCGGGAACCGGCACGGGCCGCAGCTCACTCTTGGGCCCGAAGCTCCGGTGCTCGTAGGACTCCCGCCGAAGGTCCAGGACGCGGATGCCGTACTCCTCGCGCAGCTGCAGGACGCCGTGCTCCTCGAAGGATCCCCACATGGAGAAGGCGTCCAGGCTCGGCCCGCTCTCGCAGATCGTCACCTCCGCTCCGCGTTCCAGCAGGAGCTCGGTGACCGCCCGAAGCATATCCGGTGCGGTCGTCACTCCGGGCCGGTGGAACGGGAATGTGAAGTTGGGCTTGATGAGCACGCGCGCACCCGGCCGGAGTGATTCGAGCCTCCCGCACCATGCAAGCGCGGTCGCCACTGTCTCACGCTCGATCCTGTCCCAGTGGCTGAGGAAGACTTTTGGGAGCTCGCCGCTCTCGTCGTTCATTCGTCCCGCCACCCGGATCCGTTCTCTTTACTTAGTGCAGCTGAGGCTCTTTGAGCATTGGCCGAGGTCGGCCGGATCTGTAAGCGCCAGCCACATCCCGGAGTTCCTCATCCGCCAGCAGCCGCCGCAGACCTTCCGGGAGCGAGAGCTGCGGACGCCACGCTGCCTCCGCTTTGAGCTTCGCGTTCGAGAGGATGAGTCGTGGTCGGTCCACGTTGCGGACGCGCGCACTTTCGACGACCGGTTCCAGCGACCGACCGGTGAGCTCGGAGAGAATCCTCAGGAGATCCACCACCGACGCGCCCTCCCCGGATGACACGTTGAAGACGCTCACGCCCGAGCCGACGGCGTCAAGTGATGCGAGCACGGCGCGGGCAACGTCGTCGACGAAGACGTAATCGCGCACCGGAGCGAGGTTGCCCAGCCGAATCGAATCTGACGAACGCATGGAGGAAAGGATGTGAGAGATGACGTGGGGAATCGTTTCCCGCGGCCCGAAGACGTTCGAGAACCGTCCGATGACGGCACGACCCCCCGTTCGCCTCGACCAGAGAGCGACCAGCTGTTCCCCGAAGAGCTTCGTGTGGCCGTAGATGTCGTCCGGTCCCACAGGATCTTCTTCGTCGTGCGGGATCGGGGAAGGGGCATACACCGCGGCGCTCGATGCGAAGAAAACGTTGCGCACCGAGTTCTGGACGGCCGCCTCGAGCACCGACTCCGTGCCTTCGACGTTGACCCGGATTACCCTACCGGGATCGGCGTCGCACTCGGGAATGAAGCTGAGCGCTGCGAGGTGCACCACGGACTCCACTCGCCGTGCGCGCATGAGCTCCGCGAGCCGGCCCGTTTCCAGGACGTCGCATTCCAGAAAGTCGCTCTCCGGCCATGACGCCGGAAGGTTACGCGTCGAACCGCATTCCAGATTGTCGAGCGCGACCGCCCGGCGGCCCGCATCAGAGAGAAGTCGGGTGACGGCCGATCCTATGAATCCCGCCGCGCCGGTCACCAGAGTCGTATGTGCGTCGCTCATGATCCCTCCGCGTCTCCAAGGACTTGTTCGAAGATGTCTTTGATGTGCCGGACGTTCCCCTCGGAGAAGCGATCGCAGACGATTTCTCGATTCCGATCTCCGAGCCGACGGCGCAGTTCTTTCGATTCACCGAGGGACGCGAGTGCATCCCGGAGGGCTGCCGCATCGTTCTCGGGTACCAGGATCTCTTCAACGAGCTCGGGAATCCCGGTATGGTTTGTGGAGACCACTGGCAACCTGAAACTCATCGCTTCCATCAATGCCACCGGAATGCCCTCGGTGACTCCAGCTCTTGTAGTGCGTGACGGGAGGGCAAAAACATCTGCCGACGAGTAGAGCACCTTGAGGAATTCCTCCGGCACCCTCCCCCAGATGATCACACGGTCCCGCAATCCTCGCCTCCCGGTTTCCTCGGCAACGTCATAAAAATCCCCATCCCAGCTGCCGCCACCTACGACCCAGAGGACGTACCGGCTCGGATCCAATCGTGCGAAGGCGTCAAGCAACGTTTCGTGCCCCTTCCTCTCGGACCACTCACCGACGATCAGAACCTTGATGCGATCGTCGGGCCGATAGGGCGACCAGAGGCGCACGATCTCTATTCTGTCCGGCGAGATGCCGAATCGCTCGACTAGAGCATCCCGATTATGCATCGAGACGGTGATGATCCTCGCGCACTCGCCCAGGGCAGTCTTCGTGAACTTCACTCGCTTTTCGATCGTAAGCACGTCGGCGTGCACGATCACGGTCGTCGGCACCCGATACCATTCTCGAATGAAGTGTGCGACCCAGACGGCGTGCTTCCCCTCGAAGCAGTATACGAGGTCAATTTCCGCATCTCGCATCTCCTTCGCGAAATACACGGCCTGCGCGAAATGCGGCAGAAGATTTTCCTGAATCGAGACGACGAGAGTTGAAAGATAGGGCCGGGGTGTGCGCAGAAGCGTTGTGATGTGCCGAAGTAGGAAAGGAAACAGCTTAAGCTTCACGACAGGCCAGTCGCTTTCCGGAACGGCGAGCGCGTCCCCTTGTCGCTTCACATCCCGCATGACGTAGATGCTGACGTCGACGCCGAGGTCGCGTAGGGAGCGGATCTCTCGGTACGTGAAGACCGGGAGACCGCGCTTCAGTGAACAGAGATATGCAACCTTCATTCGAGCCATTTCGACCGAGGATGTGCGCACCGGATTGCTTGCCGGATACCAGTGTCGTGGGCTTGCGCGCACCTCCGATCATTAATCCAGCGCGCGGTCACCACGCCTTCCTTGCGGTCAGGCGCTCGTACATCTCATCCATTCGCTCGGCAACATGGTGCCACCGGAATCGGCGGTCGGAGGCTGACCGGGCCCGCCGGGCTCTGGCCACGACCTCCTCCTCCGCGTCCAGCGCTCTGACGATCGCGCCAGCCCACGCATCCGGAGTCGGCTCGGAGACGAGCGTCCCCAATCCATCCCCGAGAAGCTCCACGTTCGCCCGGTTCTCCGATGCGAGCACGGGAATGCCGAAGCTCATCGCCTCGAGGAGCACCTTTGACAGTCCTTCCCAGATCGAGGGCAGGCACAGGCACGCCGCGCAGCGGTAGATCTCAGGCAACTCGTCGTGGGCCGTCCAGCCGCGAAGGGAGACCACGTCCTCGAGAGACAGCTTGACCACGAGGCGTTCGAGGTCGGCCCGCTGGTCGCCGTCACCCACGAGAACCAACCGCGCGTCGGGGTGGCGTTGTCGAACGGCGGGCATCGCCTGCACCAGCAGGTGCGCACGCTTCACCCAGTCCAGGCGACCGACATAGAGGACAAGCTTGTCCCGACGGGCTACAACGGAGAGCCAGGAAGCCAGGTTGCCTCCCTCCTCGGGGCACGGTTCGAGGTCGCTGCCGTTATAAACCACGGTCACCCGAGACGGCGGAACACCATAGTACTCGGCCACCAGATCTCCGAAGTGTCCCGCCACCAGCGCCAGGTGGTCGGAGCGCGTGCAGACGAACCACTCGATCAGGAGCTGTCGCGCAACACGAGGGATCCACGGGTGGTATCGCGGCGGGGGGTTCCGGAGAGCCTCCCGGGTATCGGTACGCACGGCCTGAGCCAGCTCGGTGAGGGCGCCAAAGAGGGAGAACTGGTATTTCCGCACTGCGTGCAGGGTCACGACCACCGGTGGGCTGTTCCTGCGGCGCCGGAGCAGGACCGAGCCGGCCGTCGGTCCATGACAGTGGATCACATCGGGTGGCTGGTCCAGCGCCTGGATCATACCCGCGGCACGCCACCCCAGTCGCAGAAGCGAGCTCACCGGTATCCGGATCACACGGAACGGGAGACCGGCGTCCACCTTCCTTGCTCCAGGGGCATCGGCAGCGATCACGGTCACATCGTGGCCGCGATGGTGCTGCTCCCTGGACAGCGCGAGGATGCCGGACGAAAGGCCCCCGCGGAGCGGAGGGAATTGGTCCGCCACTCGGACGATCCTCAGCGGAGTAGTCACGCGTCTTCCAGCCGGACCTTTGCACCCCAATGACCCTTCATGAGCACGGCTCGCACCGGGCGTCGAGTTGGTGGAATGGGGCTGCTCGGCGAACACCGTGGACCGGTTGGCAGGCGAGACTTGGTTAACTGAAATCTGCACGTACCTGATTGATGAATCGGCCGGCCACCGTCTTCCAGGTGAGGTGCCGGACTTCCCGCCGCGCCGCGTGCCGGATCGCCTCGAGGTGATCCGGCGCGTCGAGGAGACTGGTGATACGGTCCGCGAGCGCGGCGGGATCTCCGGGCGGGATGAACGTCCCGTTCTCGCCGTCCCTCAACAGGTCGGCCGCCCCCCCGACCGGCGTGCTGAGGACCGCGAGCCCGCAGGCCATCGCCTCGAGCACGACGAGGCCGAAAATCTCGTAGTGGGCTGGAAACACGAAGACATCACCAGCCCAAAATACCTGGCGAAGCCGAGACCACGGCAGGACTCCGGTGAAGGCAACGTCCTTCCGGAGGTGCAGCGAGGCGGCCAGCGAACGGAGCCTTGGTCCCTCCGGTCCATCGCCAACGACCAGGAGCCGGACCCGTCTTCCCTGTCGGGCGAGGAGTCCGACTGCCCGCACGGCAGACGCCACGTCCCTTCGTTTGACAAGATTCCCAGCATACACCATGACCATTTCCCCCACCGAGGCGCCCAGGGCATCTCTCGCCTCGGCCCGTTGCTTCGGGCTCGGGGGAAAGAATCGCGAGTCGTCATACCCGCAGGGGATCACCCTAATGGGGGCGAATCCCCGCTCCGCCAGGAAGTCCCGTGCCCTTCGTGTCTTCGCGATCACACCCATGCAGCGCTCCCGGGTTACTCGACCCACGCTCGCCTCCAAGAGGCGAAGCGCCGTCCGGTTTTTGAAGGACGCCCCAGGCCAGTTCTGACCTTGGTAGATGAGGACTCGGGAGGACTGGATGCACGCCGCCGCCGTCTCCGGCTGGTAGTGCTCGCTGGCCAGGACGAAATCGTAATCGTCTCCCCGCAGGATGTCCTTGGTTGCCCACATGAGCGCGAGGCGAATCCCGCCCAGGGCGATCCCAGAGAGGAGATGGAGCCTGACGCCCGGTCCGAGGCACGCGCGTTCAAGCTCCTGTCCCTTCATCGTGATGAGATCGACCGAGTGGCCGTCTTCGGCCCAGCACCTCGCGAGGTTGAGCTGCTGGCTCGAGTACGTCGAGGGGGTTCCCAGCGCCCCCAGCACGCGGGGCGAAACGATCGCGATCTTCACCGCTGCTTCGCGCCGCCTCGTCGCTCCATCGGCTAGGACGGACTAGGCACCGGCTCTGCCGACCGCGGTCTCCCGAAGCGCCCCCGCAACCCGCTCGGAGCACTCTTCGTCGATCCGGAAGAGGAACCGTTCGATCAGCGCCTCACGCTCCGCCCTGAACCGCGCATGATCGGAAATGTGCCCCATGGGGTCCATCGCCGCACTCCGGATCCCCGCGACCAGCTCGTCGGGAGACCGGGCGAAGAGCAGCGCCGCGGAGGACGTTCCGTTCGGGAACATGAGTACCTGCGGGTTCCGCGCCGCACTGCCCCAAAGAGGAACGATCAGAGGCACGTTCGTCCTCATGAGCTCGACGAGCGCCGTGGAGTTGAATCCCACAGCGGCCCGGGTTCTGCGGATCACCTCTTTCAGCGATGCTCTCTCTACCAACTCCACGTTCGGTCGACATGGAAACCGGGCGAGAGAGGCCTCGATTTCCTTTCGGTCGCGAGGTGTCTTCGCCTTGATGATGAACCGCACGGTGACCACGTCGTGCTGTGCTGCCGCTTCGAGGAACGCCGGGAGGACCTCGGACCAGAGCTCCCGTGGCGCGAAGTCGTCGGTGAACGGAAACTGCGACGCGAAGGCGAAGAGAACGACCCAGTCCCGATCCGCAGCCCCCCGGCTCGCACCGTCGCGAAGGGCGTCGGCGATCGAATCGTTCCGGGGGAGACCGGTCACCAGGACCCGACCGTCGTCCACGACCCCCGCGGCCAGCAGTGCCTTCCGCATCCAGCGTGTCGGCGCCAGTACGAGCGTGCCGCGGAAGCGAAAGCCGAGCTCCGTGTAGTGCGCAACGATCCACTGGAAGTGTGCGTCAGACGAGATCGTCTCCTTGAGGAGGACGAGCAACGGCACACCGTGCCTCTCGCAGGCATCGATCCAGGGTTGGTCCTGCGCATAATCAACGTTCGCCGTGAGCACGGCGTCGAAGCGGAGGAGCCTCCTTAATGTCGGAAACACTCTTTCCACCACCCCCTGGAGTCGCCGCTTCAGCGCCTGGTCGTTGCGGGTGTCGAGCCGGTGGTACCGGTGCTGGTCTTTGAAGCGGTGGGGCAGGAACGAGAGGAAGAGGGTCGTGTGCACGAAGGCTGGAAGAGGAAAGATGTCCAGATCCGTCCTGCGCGAGAGCTCGAGGAGGTCCCGCTCGAATACCGGCCGGTCGAACGCCAGGACCCGGAGGCCTCTTCGGCCGAAGAAGCCCGTGCGAAACTGGAGGAAGAGGCGGCGGGCGCGACAAAACAGTGCAAGAATCAGCGCGATCGCCTGATAGAGGCGGAACCGGGCCAGCATCGCGAAGAGGAGCCGGAGGAGCCCGAGGTGCTTGAACCGGATCTCGTCGAGGACGCACCGTAGTCGAACCCGGGCCTTACCTCTTGAAGGAATCCTCATGGGTCCTTCTGCCTAGTCGTCAATGGCGCTCTATCCAACCAAGGCCCGCTTCGCTTCCCGGCGAAGCTTGTCTTGAATCGGGATCTCAGAATCGTACACTCGCTTGATTCCGTCTCCGCGAGCAGATGCGTTGACCCGGATGTCACGCACGAGTCGGCGGAACCCGTGGGGTTCCACCGACGCCGCCTGGTCGCTTCCCCACATGGCACGGTCCAGCGTGATGTGACGCTCGACCATGCATGCTCCGAGCACCGCCGCCGCCACCGTCGTCGCGAGCCCCACTTCGTGCCCTGAGTATCCGACGGGAACGTCGTACCGGTCACGCAGGGTATGAATCGCTTCGAGGTTCAGTTCCTCCGGCTTGGCGGGATACGTGCTCGTGCATTGTAGGAGTATGAGATTCTCGGTGCCGAGAACCTCGACGGCGTGGTCGATCTGCTCCAGCGTGCTCATCCCCGTTGACATGATGATGGGCTTCCCGTACGACCGATGGTGACGGAGAAGGTCGTCGTCCGTGAGCATGGCCGACGCGATCTTAAAGCACGGCGGGTCGAACCGGGCGAGAAAGTCCACGGATTCCCTGTCCCAAGCCGACGCGTACCAGAGGATGCTGTGGATCCGACAGTACTCGTCGATGGCACGGTACTCCTCCTCACCGAACTCGAGGCCGCGCTTCAGGTCCCCGTTCGTGTCCCCGTAGGGAGTCTCGCGGGGGCAAGCGAGCTCCTCGGGAGTGTAGACGGCCTCGATCGTGCGCTTCTGGAACTTCACGGCGTCGCACTCTGCGAGCGCCGCCGCCGCGATCAACTTCCTCGCGATGTCGAGGTCCCCGTTGTGGTTGATGCCGATCTCCGCCACCACGAAGCAGGGCTGTCCGTCCCCGACGAGGCGGTTCCCGATCCGAGCTGTCCTTCTCATGCCGAGTTCCTCCTGGCTGTTCTACCTGTCTCGCTCGACCGTCAGATGATCATCCAGCCGCCGTCCACGACGAGAGCGTGCCCGGTCACGTAGCTGGACGCGTCGGACGCGAGAAAGAGCAGCGCGCCGACCAGCTCCTCCGGACGTCCCACTCTGTGAAGGCAGGTCCGACCACGCAGTCGCTCGAGGAAGGCGTCGTGGGCGGGCACGCTGTTCGCGTCCTGGTAGTCCGTGTTCGAAAACGCACCGGGAAGGATGGCATTGCAGCGCACGCCGTATGGGCCC
Organism: Gemmatimonadota bacterium; assembly: GCA_046758745.1. GTDB lineage: Bacteria > Gemmatimonadota > Gemmatimonadetes > Palauibacterales > Palauibacteraceae > JBHIAV01. The sequence continues at coordinate 13,792 of JBHIAV010000021.1, read as the reverse complement.
CAGAAGGACGCCACGTAGCGGGTAAAGGCGAGCATCCCCGCCTTGGCGGCGGAGTACCAGGGCGGGTTGACGAAACCCGTCCCCTCGTAAAGCTGCGGCGCCGGTGCCACCTGTGCATACATCGTGCTCACGTTGATGATGGTTCCCCCGCCCCGTTCCTTCATCGAGGAACCGACCTTCTGGACGGTCAGGGCAGGCCAGTAGACCGCTCCTTCGAAGTTCCGCCGCCATTGCTCGTAGGTGGCGTTCTCGAGGCTACCGTCGGGCGTGTTGAATCCGGTCCCGGATCCGAGCTCGTGGGCATTGTTGATAAGGACGTCCAGCGCACCCTCACGCTCGAGCACATCGTTCAGAACGCGCTCCAGCGCGGCGAGGTCGTACATGTCCACTCGATGGGCCGATACCTGCCCGCTCCCGTAGCACTGCGCCCATGCCGAGCAGAGCGAGTTCAAGCGGGAGGAGCGACCCAGGGCCACGAGCCGGGCGCCGTTAACCAGGAGCGCCTCAGCCATCGTGCGCCCGAGGAACCCGGAGGCCCCTGTGAGAAGGACGGTTTTTCCCTGGAGGCGGAATAGGAAATCCGCGCTCAGGCTTGCTACCATACGCTCCGGCCGCCGTCGATCACCAAGTTGGCGCCCGTCATGTAGGAGGAGGCGTCCGAGCAGAGAAAGATGATTGCGCCCTGATACTCGTCCACGCGGGCCATGCGGCCCAGCGGAATGAGCCGGCTCACCCGCTCGACGAACTCCTCCGGCTGGCCGTTGTAGATCCCACCGGGGGAGATCGCGTTGACGCGCACGCTCCGCGCGGCCCAGTACGTCGCCAGGTACCGGGTCAGGCCGAGGAGGCCGGTCTTCACGACGGAGTAGCTCACCGGCTTGGCGGGTTGCGCGCCGTCGTTCAGATCTGGTTGTCGGTAGATGCGCTGGTCCGGAGCGATCACGGCAAGGTCCGATGCGACGTTCACGATCACGCCCTTTCCCCGCTCCGCCATCGCCGTTCCCATTACCTGGCTGCAGAGAAAGGCCCCGGTGAGCCCCACCGCGACGTCGGCATGCCACCGATCAAGCGAGAAGTTCTCCAGGCGCGTCCAGGTGGCTTCGTTCTCCTCCACCTTCGGGTTGTTCGCGGCGTTGTTGATCAGGATGTCGATCCGGCCGTAGCGTTCGAGCACCTTCCGGGCGAGCGTCCTCACCTGCTCGGCATGGGTCACATCAACCTCGTAGCCGCCCGCCGCGATCCCGTACGTCTCTCCGATCTCACGGGCCGCTCCCTCGGCGGCACCCGGGGTGACATCGACGATGAGGGGCGTCCCGCCAGCGCTCGCGATGGCCTCGGCGTGCTTCACCCCCAGGAACCCGGCGCCGCCTGTGATGACCGCCGTCCGATCTGTCAGGTCGAACACGGCCTGCGGCGAAGATCCGGTTTCGTCCACCGTCGATCGGAGCGCAGGGGCGCCTAGAGGCCTCTCGTCTGTCCTCCGTCCGCAACCACGCACGCCCCGGTCACGAACGACGCCCGCTCGGAGGCCAGGAACACGACCAGGTCGGCGATCTCCTGCGGCGTGCCGAAGCGCCCTAGGGGCACTTCTCTCTCGATGTAGCTCCGAACCGCTTCGGGATCTTCGGCCTGCTTCCTGTCCCACGCGCCGCCCGGGAAGAGGATGTTCCCGGGTGCCAGGCAGTTTACCCGGATCGCTTTTCGTCCCACGCGCCTAGCCAGATTCCTCGCGTACGCCATGAGAGCGGCCTTCGCGGTGGCGTACGGGAGAGGAGCGTCCACGCACTCCACTCCCGCGATGGAGGAGACGAAGATCACGCTGCCCCGGCCAGCCCGGACCATCGCGGGCATCACCGCGTCGGTCATCCGCCGCGCGATCGAAAGGTTCACCTCGAAGGAGCGCTGCCACTCCTCTTCATCCAGCTCCCAGTCGTGACGTCCGGCCCCGCTCCCCACGTTGGCCACGAGACAGTCCACCTCGCCCCAGCGGTCACCGGTGCGCTCCAGCACCCGGCCGATCACCTCGCCGTCAGCGAGATTCCCGGCAACAGCGAGCACGCGTCCCGATCCGCATTCCTCTTCGAGCGCGATCCGCGTCTCCTCGAGCGCTTCGCGTCCCCGGGCGGTGATGACGACGCTGGCGCCCTCGGAGAGGAAGGAGCGGGCGATCGCGCGCCCGATGCCGCGCGACGAGCCGCCGACGAGAACAACCTTCCCCGCAAGCCCTAGATCCATCTACCGCTGGAGGTGCTCCACCACGAAGCCCCGATTTCGCCGGGCCCACTGCACTTCGCCACCGGGATCCCCTCGCGCGACCTGGAGGATGTAGTCACCGTCGTACCCGACCCGCTGAAGCTCCCGGAACACGACGCCAAAGTCGGCGGCGCCCGTACCCAGGGGGACCGTCGTCCCCCCGCGAACCCGGTCCTTCACGTGCACGCTACCGACGCGGGCGCCGTAGGCCGCGAACTCGGCGCGGGGGTCGTGCCCCAGGGCAGCGCTGTTTCCGATGTCGTAGTTCACCTTCACCCAGCGCTCATCGAGACCGGCGAGGAGCTCCGCGAACTCCTTCGGGGGGAGCGACGTCTCCAGGTGGAGCTCGACGGCGTTCGCCTCCGCCTGGGGAGCGGCCGCGGAGACGAGCTCCCGCACGCATTTCAGGTCTGCGTCGTCCCGGATCGCCGATCGGTCGACGAAGGGGAGGACGACCCGGCCGATGCCGGCCGCGGCGCACCGCTCCAGCAGCCAGTGCAGCCGCTCGAGCCGCTTGTCTCTCTCTGGCGACTCCACCCCCGTGAACGAGTGCTCCATGAAGTAGTCGGCGCAGAGAGAACGGACTTCCACCCTGTGCGCACGAGCCAGAGCGCGCAGTCGCTCGAGGCCCTCCCTCGAGCCCAGAGGATTGTCACCTCCCCCGAAGGTGTCGAAGATCCACTCGATTCCGTCGATATCGGCCGCCCGCGCACGGGCGAACTCCTCGCTCCAGCGCCCTCGGGGGAAGCACTGGAGGGCGCTGGCCATCGGAGGGACGAGGCGTCCCTGCATGATCCCGATCCAGATCAACTCGACGTCTCAGGCCCCGGAGTCTAGCCGCTCGCCGACCCGGTCACAGACTTCCCGCACGGCCCCGCGGCCACCGGGTTGCGTGAGGACCCAGTTCGCCGCACGGAGCACCTCCGGGTGTGCATCGGCCACGGCTACGGGGAGGCCCACCATCTGGAGGCAGCCGAGGTCATTCACGTCGTTCCCGACGTAAACCACGTGTTCGGCGGGGATCCCGAGCCGTCGTAGGTGCTGGCGCAGGTGCTCCCCCTTGTTCGCGATCTCCTGATGGCATTCCACGCCTAGCTTGCGGCAGCGCACGGACACCACGGGGTTCGCCTCCGTGGAGAGAACGAGGACCCGGGCCCTGCGCTCCCGGAGACGGGCGATGCCCCAACCGTCGCCGCGGTGGCAGACGACGCGCTCCTTCCCGTCCGAATCGAGCGTGACGGTGTTGTCGGTCATAACCCCATCGAAGTCGAAGACGACCAGCTCGATGCGGCGGGGCCATGGGATCGGCGGCTGGTACTCCGGACGCCGGAGGATCCACTCGCACAACTCCAAGTGCTGCGGCTCGTCGATCTGGAAGGAGCTCCAGTAGTCCATCTCGTAGACGCCGATTCTTCCGCCCAGCCGATTGGAGGTTCGACGGAGGAGCTCGGCCCGCACCACGTAGATGGAACCGTTCTCGGCCAGCTGCCGTGGCATCTCCTGCTCGCGCTGCCGGCGGCGGAAGTCGTAATTGACGGGGCGGGGACCGTCCGCGTCCGACCTCCAGATCAGGCGTGTGTCCTTGCATGCCGAGAAGACGGAATCATAGCCGAACCGCACGAGCGTCCCGATCGCCCCGTCAATGTCCTTCGGGCGACGGATCGGTGAGGTGGTCTGAAGGAATACGACGAGCTCCGGGTCGGGAAGCCCCTGCTGGTTCCGCTCGTCCAGGGCGTGGAGGAGGGCGGATTCGCTCGCGGCTCCGTCCGTCGAGAGATGCGGCGGGCGCTCGACGACGATCGCTCCGTGCCTCTTCGCGACCGAGACGATCTCCGGATGGTCGGTAGACACCCAGACCTCCCGCACGAGGGACGCTGAGAGGGCCTGCCGGATGGTGTGTGCAACCAGGGGCACCCCGGCGACACATACCAGGTTCTTCTGCCGGATCCGTTTCGAGCCCCCGCGAGCCGGTATGATTGCGATCGCATTTTGGTGAGAAGGCCTCAACAGCCCAGCGATCGCTCGGGTTCTCCCGAGCCGCTCATCGAAACGGGTTCGGGTTGCCCACGCCCCTCGCTGGGGGACCTGGTGGCGACCCTCGGGAAGTGCCCCGGCCGCTCGTTGACGTGACGACCATATCGCCTCAAGAGGCGGAGCACGGCGTGCCACCGCTGAAGCAGTCTGCCCATCCCTCCAGCTTCGTCGAGCACGTTGCCGAGTTGTGTCGACTTATGGGGTCTCCGCCCTACCTGATGAGTGTCGGAGGATGAACTCCTGTTCGACCAAGCGGCACACGAGGTGACCGATGAAGCCATGAGCATCCTGGATTCGAGCCGTCGAATCCGAGGGGACTTTGACGCAGTAATCCACTCGGCTTGCGAGCCGCCCTCCATCGCGCCCGGTGAGGCCCGCCGTGGTCAAGCCCAGTTCTCGGGCCTGGTCGACCGCCCGAAGCACGTTCTCGCTGTGCCCCGATGTGGAAATACCGATCAGCAAGTCCTTCGGTCTCCCCAGCGCCTGGACCTGACGCTGGAAGACGTGGGAGTATCCGTAGTCGTTGGCGATGGCTGTCAGCACCGACGTGTTGCTGCTCAGAGCCAGGGCGGGAAGGGGCGTCCGCTCGCCCTGGAAACGGCCCACCAACTCGGCCGCCAGATGCTGGCTCTGCGCCGCGCTCCCGCCGTTTCCGCAGAAGAGCACCTGGTGTCCCCTGGAGATGGTTTCCCCCACCGCCACTGCAAATCGATAGATGTCCTCCAGGCACTGCTCGCGCAGCGCGTGAAAGACGCTCTCGTGCTCATCGAACTCTGCCGTGAGGCTCCGTGAATCGATTGTTCGCGATTCGGGACACACTCCCGACGTGCCTTCGGCCAAGAGCTGTTTCCGTCTAGTGGAAGAAACGTTTGGTTGCATGCAGCGTGACGGTGCGGTCAGTACTGATCGAAGTCGAGCGCAAGGTCTCAGGGATTGGCGTCACTTGACGCGTGGCTGCGTCAGTTGCCGTGGATGACGCCGACCACCACGCCACTCGCGCCCGTGTACGGCGCATCGAACCGAAGACCGAGCACGTCCTCCCACGCCACGGCCTCCCACCGGTTGTCCCGGGAGCACCGTCGCAGGCAGAGCATGTCGTCCAGAGGGAGCCGCCCCTCGGTCAAGACCTCGTCCATGTACGGGCTGTACCCGACCGGGACCGTGAACATGAACGTGCCGCCGGGTGCGAGATGTCGCGTGATATTCTCGACCGCCGCGAGGATGCGACCAGGATCGGGAGTCGTCTCCGTGCGCCCGTCCCCAAGGTACTTGTTCTCGTTCCAGCCGAGATGCTCGATGGTAGATATGCTCACGATCAGATCGTAGCGCTTCCCGAGATCGACGGTCACGATATCCTCGTTAAGGACGCCGTCGGCCGCCTCGAACTTGTCCACAACCTCGTGCTCAACGCGGAAATAGTGCCCCAGCACGTTCCCGATCTCCAGAATCCGGTCGCCCGAATGCTCCCGGACCCTCTCCCAGACAAGCGGGACTTCCACGCAGCGCTCGTTCCGCCACGTCCTGTTGTACCACCGATACAAATACCGGAACCGGCGCCCCGTGAGTGCGAAGTGCCGCCGGGACTTAAAGAGCCGGAAATACATGTACCCGGCGACGGACGCCGTCCCACTCGCGGCGAGCTCCAGGGCACGCCGCAGGACATAGCAAACACCCTCTCTCCGAATGGCCGAGACCACCCGTCTCCAGCGCCCCCCTGGTGCCCGTCCAGGAGCTCGACACGCGGGAACCTCCTTTGCGCGAGTCACCACCTCCGACCGTTTCCGTCCTATGTCGGCTTCACCGCCTCCACGAAGAGCGACTGCTCCGGGCGGTTGTCGAGAAGCTCGATGTCGGGCGTGCGCCCCTCTCGGTAGCCAGTGTTGTCGACATCCGCAAAACCGACGCCGTGGAGTGCCTGCCGGAGAATGTCAAAGTCGTACATGTAGCTGTGCCGATAGAGGAGGCTCTCCGTGTTGCTGAAGATGAGCTCCAGCGCGCGCGGCTTGTCCCCGCCCTGATACAGTTTCACCGCGTACGCCAGATCGGGCACCGACAGCCGAATTACACCCCCCTTCTTCAGCACCCGATATGCCTCCCCGAGGAAGTGCTCGCCATCCTTCTCGGTAAGGTGCTCGAGAAGGTGCGAGCAGTACACGTAGTCGATGCACTCATCGGGGAAGGGAAGCCCGTAAAGCACGTTATGGTAGAGGAATCGGTGGCCGTTGAGAATCCGGATGTATTCGTCTTCCGTGAAGCGCACCCGGCAACCCGAGATCCGGTAGGTGATCCTGAGGAGGAGCGGCCATCGAGAGAAAAACGCGTTCAGGCTGCCATCCACGTTCAGCCACCCGTGGGCCACGGCGAGACCAGACCCCACGTTCACCTTGACGCAAGGGCCGTCCGGCCGGTACACGCGGTTCCTCCCGGCCCATGCCGCCAGGCGGGTCACGCAATCGATGATCGCTCGCTTCGCGTTTTTCCTGTCCAGCGCGGCCTCAGCATTCCTGCTTCTTTTCGCTGGCGGATGGCCGCACAGCTACATACCACATCGCGGCCGCCAGGCCGAAGTAGAAGTACCAGAGCTTGTCGAAGGCGTTGTGGACGAACACCGACGAGACGATCCACGTGAGGAACGACGCTTTGAGGAAGATCACCCAGGAGGCAAGATGATCGTGCCCGCGGGCCACGAACCGTGCCCGCGCTTCGCGCAACTGCCGCCACGCGGTCGCCATGGCTAGCGTGAAAAGCGTCGCTCCGACGAGCCCGGCGTCAAGCAACACTCCGACCAGGAAATTGTGAGGAGTCAGCGTGAAGACAACCCCCGGCCCTCCGCCGACCAGCGGATTCCGAAGGAATGCCGCCCCGCTCCGCTGGAGGAAGTAGATCCGTTGTTGGTCGCCCCAGACCGTGCCGGGAGACTGATGGGTGAACCGGGCGTAGAGGTGGGATTCGACCCCTTCCGGCAGGAGGGCCCAGGCAACGCCGGCCAGCAGGGCCAACACGGCTAGTGTCCGAAGCATCCGGCCGCGGCCGAGCGCCGTGACCATATACGCAAGACCGCAAGCCAACCCCACGATCCCCCCCCGCTGCGTCATGAACAGTGCCACCAACAGGAGAAAGAGTGCCGACCCGAGGTAGAACGTTCGCACTGGCTTCCGTCCAGTGAGGATGAAGTAGAAGCAAAGCGGTACTGCGAGCGCGGCGAGGTGAGAGACACTGGACGCGCTGCCCATACCCGCGAGCACCGTCACTCCAACCTCCCAGCTCGCAGGCGGCGCGAATAACAATTGCACCGCGACGAGCCCAACAAGGAGTAGCGGCAGCAGCTCCAAGAATCGCTCGAGATCCCGAACCTCGTGAAGAAGGTAGCGGAATGTCAGGTAGGTGAGCACACCGATCACTAGGAGCTGGTAGTAATACGTCCAGGTGAGGCCTTCCGTCCTCGCGAGGGAGATTCCATACGCCAGTGGCAGAAGCAGAACGAAGTAGTTGTTCTTTGTGCTCGTCTGGGACCGCACCCAAAGCCATCCGAAATGGACAAGCAACAGGGCCCCGAAGGCCTTTGCCGCTGTCGTGCCCATCAACAGACCGAAGCGCGGGTTGATGACAGGACCCAGAAAGAACAGGAGTAGATACGCCAGGCAGGCCAGAGCACGCGAACGGAGCGTCGCCAGGAACCCGAAGCCCGCCACCGCCGCCACAAGCGCTGCCTCCGGTCCTTTTGAAGCAAGCATGAACGCGAGGGCGAGGCTGGCCGCGACTACGGCTCCAGCTAACGGGGCCCCGGAGCCCTGCCTCTGGAGGATCGGGAACGGATGGGATTCGGTCAGTCGGAAGGGTCTCACCGGTATGCTGATCGTGGACCGCTGCGCACGGAGGAAAGGCCTGAGTGTCCGAGTCTTTCAGTGCGCGTGTGCCGCTACTGGCGAGTCCCTCAATATCGCCTGGTACACCTCGATCGTAGCTTGTGCGACAGCATCCGCGGACAATGTTCGAAGCGCACGCTCGTGGCCTGCCCGCGAATACTTCTCACGAAGCTCCCTGTCAGTCACCAGCCGGGCAACCGACTCCGCGAGACCAGCGATGTCACGTGGCGCGTGCAGGCGCGCGTTTACACCCTCATCCACCATCTCGTGAATGCCTCCTACATCCGTCGCCACCACCGGCTTGCCGGCCGCCATTGCCTCGGCCACTGCAATCGGTGACGTTTCCTCCACCGACGTGAGCAACAGCAGGTCCGCCCTGCGATACAACTCCTTTCTCTTGCGGTCCGACACGAGACCGTGGATCGTGATCGACGTCTTGAGATCCCGGCGCGCGATCAGCCGCTCGACCCTCGCTTGGTACTCGGGCTCCGCGGGGCCGAAGACCTGAAGATGGATTCTGTGGCCGCGGTCGTTGAGGGAACCAACCACCTCGACGGCGGAGATGATGTCCTTCCTCTTCCGAATTCCGCCCACCAGGAGAAGGGAGCCAGGAACGGGATCGTCATGCGGGTAAAGTTCGAAGAAAGATTCGTCGATCGCGTTGGGGATCGTCCAGGTGCGAACCGCCTGGAGCCCTTCCGTCTGGCGCCTCGTGTATTCGTTGGTAAAGACTACGTGATCGGCCTTGCGGTAGTTCCGCCTCACGAGCCTGGTGTAATGCCAGTACCGAACGTCTCCCAGCCGGCCTCTCTCAAGCTCGAGCTCCTTGAGGCGGATCCCATGCACCGTGAACACGTGAGGTCTGCGCGCCTGACGCGCGAGAAAGGCGTAGATCTGGGCGGACTGGGCATGAACAAGGTCTGCCCCTACCTGCCGCGCAACGCGCCGGACGGCCCGTTTCTCGGGCATGTACCTCAAGGCCCCGGAAAACCTGACCTTGCGCGGCCAACGGACTACCCTCACCGCGGTCGGCAGTACGAAGTCCTGGTAGCGCTCGACCGAGCTCACGATGCTGAACGTCGTGACAGAGATGCCGTCGACCCGGCTCAGCGCGTCGACGAGCATGTACGCGACGGATGAAGTCCCGCCCGTGATCTCGGAAGAGGACAGCGGGTAGTTGCACAGCATCAGGACGTTCATCCCACGCCCCGCAGGCCCCGCCGCGCCGAGCGAACCACCGGCTCCCAGCCCACCCTTCGCCAACTGCACTCTCCCATCCCTGTCTACCGGCTCACCCGCCCACTCGCCATTCTGCCTTCCCTACCTCCAAACCTTCGTCCAACCCATCGAGCTGCCACCCGAGCCACCCTCGGATACCCGAACAGTCTGAAATCTTCCTGGTAGACGCGATCCACGATCTCGAGAGCCTCCGATGAGTACTGGTTCAAGTATTTGTAAGCACCCTCAGATAGCAGGTCCCGCGACCTTCTCGGTCGTTTGCGAATCAGCGCGCGCCGAATCCTCGGTGTCTTCAAGCCGAGGAAACGACACATGGCCGAGAAGTCCTTCCTGAAATCCTCTACTCTTCCCACAAAGTCCAGTACGCTCCTGCCATCGTCGTGCGTCCAGCAGTGCTGCGGGTAAAAATTGACGTACAAATAGTTGTCGTCTCTGTAATCCTCCAACCTCTGCGGCAACCGCTGCATGAAGTCCGTGAACGTGAGCTCACTGGCGGTCCTGTACTCCTCCTCGAATTGCCGCTTCACCGTTGGATACCGGTCGAGCAGGCCCACTTGCGGGAGAGTTCGCACATAGTGACAGTGCTGCACGAAAGCGGAATAGGCCCGATCGTAAGGGTTTCTCACGAAGCAGCACTTCAGATGAGCGCGGGTCCACGTCAGCTCCTTGATCTGCAGGTAGTCCGGGTAGGCGACGTGATCCATGTAGATGAGTCTCTTGTCCTCCCTCTCACGCACCTCCCAAACGAAGCAGTTCAGAAGGTAGTCCACCAAGCTGCGTTGTATCGTGGTGCCCGCCGCTTTCGGCACATGAAAGAAAAGGAAGCGCCTACCGACAAACATTGGTGACTCGCCTATGCGCTTCTCCAGGTCCGCGCGCCGCGACATCGGTGATCAGCAGATCTGCTTTCCCCGTCATGAGCTCCGACACGCGGCAACGACATTCGGGAAACCTCCCGACGGGCGCTGCAGCCCATCGAAGAGCGCCTCATATTCAGTCCCTATCCGCTCCACGGAAAACCGCTCCCACACGGCCTCCCTCGCCGCCCTACCCATCCGCGCCCTAAGTTCGACGTCCTCGCTCAACCTCTTCAGGTATTCGTACCACTGCTCGTCAGTATACGCGATGAATCCCGTCCGGCCGTGCTCGATCACCGCCGTGTCGGCCACCGACGGCGTGCATACCACCGGTAATCCTGCTGCCATGTAACTCACGATCTTCGTCGCCGGTTTCCGCTGCTGCAGCTCGCACCCGAGAGGCTTGACCGATACGCCGACATCGGCCTCCAGGAGCGCGGCCTCCCAGTCCCTGATCCGCCACTGCCTGAACTTGATCACCTCATCATCCCTATCATCGGGACCGACATCCGTACACAACACCAGCTCAATGCGCACACCCGCTCGCTCGAGCTCTCGGAGTACTGGTCGGAGTCTATACATCGGCCACAGGTTACTCCGATAGCCCAGCCAGATGAGTCTCGTCCGGCCCTGCCCACAATAGTCCGTCTTGTGTCGTTTGTTGATGATCGGGTGCTCGATGAGGCGAAGCCGCGTATTGTACGGTCGGACGTCCTCTATCTGCAGCGGACTCGACAGAATAACTCCGTCGACGGCCGCCAGGAACCTGGTATACACGTTGTCGCTCGGTCCCCTATCTTTCCTATCATGGAGCGAGAACACATCGCCGTCGATCAGCACGCTGCTCCTGTCGACGATGTCGAACACCACGATCGTATTGGCTTCCTTAAGAGCGGCCACGTTGACAGATTCGAAGTAGGCGACGACCACCACAATATCAAAACGACAGAGCTCCTGCGGAGTGCAACATATGTCCGCGACGTACTTGCGGCTCCGCCTGTTGAGGCAATTCACAATAGGGTCGACTCTGTACTTTCTGTGACCGAGGGTATGCTCGCCGGTCTTGATGGGGAAAAAACCCACCCGCCTCCGCGTCGAAAAGGCGTTCCAAGCCCCCAGCTCTAGCAGCCACGGGAGTCTGACCCGACGCGCTTTCAGCAGCGTTTGTTTGCCAAGGCGGTACGTCGGTAGAATGGCTCGCGCGAGAACGCGGGCAGTACTGCTTTCGCCGCGGAAGTCTCTTAGCTTTCGTCCCATCTTACGGGCACCGATGGCTCAACCGACGCAACGCTCCAGATGCGATCCGCCAATCCTCCCGTCGAGCTGCACCGCTGCTGCGCTCTCCACTCCGCCACGTCTGCGGCGTCCTTCCAGCACCCCTTTCGGCCCCTATGCCTCCGGCGTCCATCTGTGCGCCAGCTCGGCATGGACCTGTTCCCCAAACACCCGGACGAGGTTCCCCGCCCCTGCGACGAGACTACCGGAATCGCCGCGCTCCACAATGCGGCCTCGCTCGAGCACCACGATCTGGTCCGCCTCTCTCACCGTCGAGAGACGGTGTGCGATGACGATCACGATCTTGTTCCGGCGCAGCGTCTCCAACGTCATCTGAACATAGCCTTCCGATTCCGCATCCAGCGCGTTCGTCGGCTCATCGAGAATCACTATCTCAGGATCCGCCAACAACACCCTCGCCATTGCCAGTCGCTGCCTCTCCCCGCCCGACAACCGGGTGCCTCTGTCCCCGATCACGGTCTCGTACCCGGCCGGCAGCCGCATGATGAACGAGTGCGCGTATGCAGCCCTCGCCGCCGCCTCAATCTTTCGCGCCGCTGGCTTCTCGCGATGTCCATAGGCTATGTTTTCCGCCACAGACGCATTCATGAGCAGCGCCTCCTGCGTCATGAAGCCGATTCGTTGTCGCAGCTCCGCCAATCGGAACTCCCTGATGTCCCTTCCATCGATCGTTATGCGGCCACACGTGACCTCTCTGAGCCGCGGAATCAGATCGACCAGCGTCGACTTGCCGGCTCCGGAAGAGCCCACGATCGCCGTAAAGCTGTTGCGCGGAAAGGTGATGCACACATCCTCGAGAACGGGTTTACCGCCACCGTCACTCTCGTAGGAGAACGTCACGTTCTCGAACTCCAGCCGGTCCTCGACCCCATGAAATGCCACGTCCCCGCTCCGTATCGTACATCCCCTCAACGCCCGCCCCATCGCTTCTCGTACGTACACCAAACTCATCATGCTCGCGGCCATTCCCTGTCTTCCAATGTTCGCTTCCTTCACTTTGGGAAAGGTCCGCATCAAGACGAACAGAAACGTGCCGACGCTCGCCAAGCGCATCTGTAGGTGTGCACTGGCTAGGTAGAGAATCACAAAAATACACAGCAGGGCGACGGGCGCTGACACCGTCGTGATGACCGCACTCGCCCTTTCCGTCCTGTACATGAAACTTGCCACGCCCTGTATCGCCTCACGCGCGCTCAGGGTCTCGTCCTTCTCCTTGTTCGCCATCTTGATCAGCCGGATGGCGTAGATCTTCTCCGCGACCGAAGCTAGCAGATTCCTATTATGGAGGGTGATTTCGTTGCTGTAGTATCTGGAACGAGTTATGAAAGGATGTGCGACTAGGGACGTAACCGCGAAGGCGACCAGCGACAGAGCTGCGAGGATGGGCGAAATGACGAACAGTACCAGGGCGTAGACGCATATAAGAGTACCGCTCGTGACGAATGTGATGAACGACGTAAGGGTATTTCCGGCTCGTTGGGATTGCTCGGTCAAGCTGCTGACGAGCGATCCTTGGCCTTCGGTGAGCGTGAAATCCAAGTCAGCGGCGAGAAAGAGAGCGAGCTGCTCCCGTCGCAGTCCGGAAACGACGCGGTTTCGGAGATGATACGTGTAGGAGATCTGCAAATAATAGAAAAGCTCCCGAAATAGGACTGGCACGAATGCAAGTAGCAATAGCGTCGGAAGCGTGAGCGGGAGGCCAAGTAGCGCGGTAAGAGTGCGCAGTACATGCCACAGGCCAGGAGACATGGCAGCGCTAGGGGCGGCCGAGCCATTCTCTATAGACGAAAGTATGGGCATGAGCATGCTGATGCCCGCGAACTCTGCGAGAGCATACAGACAGACAAGCGCCATGAGGAGCAGTATCTCCCAGGTTCTTACATGTAGATCCCGCAGCAGGGAGAGACCGTTCACGTTGTCGCAGCTTCGTGGGCGGGCACCGGGCCCCGAGCCCCTCGGTGGTTCAAGTCCGGCGTCGTGCCACCTCGCCCACGTCAAGCCGAGCGCACTCATTCTCGGTGAGAACAGCTTTTGCGGTCACGGCCTGCCGGAGACCCTCCGGGGGCGTGCAGCCGAGTCTTCCGCGCGCCTGCGACACGGCTGCGTGGGCCTGGTACGCGCCCAGCCGGTGGCCTTGGCAAGAGTTTCGTGCGAAGCGGCAGGGTCTCGAGATCAGGATGGCGCATTACCATCCCCGAGCCCGGAACGCTGCGGTGGGGATCGGGCCGTCCAGTGCGGACCGGAGCT
>JBHIAV010000020.1:0-45692 GCA_046758745.1 Gemmatimonadota bacterium | reverse complement strand
GGGGCACGAGGGAGAAGGCCGCTCCCCGCGGCAGAGCACGTCTTCGACCCCTAGGCACGATTTCCGAGCTCGGTTGCGGTGTGGGGACGGCACGAGGCCGTCCCCACACTGAGCTCCCCTGACTCAGGGCGAGGGGGGAGGGTACAGGCTCTTAGCGGTAGCTCACCAGCAGGTTGACGTTCAGCACGTTGTAGTCCGAGAACGAGTAGTCGACGTTCAGCCTCAACAACAGGAGGTTGAACGTCGAGCCGACGGTGAACCGCGCCGAGTTGTCCGAGTCGTCGGTGAAGGCGATCACCTCCCCGTCGGCCGGAACGCCGGGAATGCCGGCCGCGTTCGACACGGTGTACTCGATGTCCACGTCCGTGTCCTCCAGCGTGCCGCCCGCGTACAGAGTCAGAAAGGCCACATCCCGGCTGGCGATCAGCGAGGCGTGCTTCGCCCGCGCCTCCAGGTAGCTTCCCACCTCCAGCCGCTGCCAGCCGAACGACGCCGACAGGTTCACCGGGGAGGGTCCGGGAAACCAGCGGTCGATCTGGTGCTTCAGCCCGACACCGAACAGGGAGACGGATCCGACGTCCTGGCTCAGCTGCACGCTGGGTATGAAGCGGACCATCGCGTCGGTGCCGAACCCAACGCCGAGGCCCAGCTGCGCCACCGCCATGGGAACGGCCGGGAAGTCGAAGCCTTCCGGAAACTGGATGTTGAAGTCATCGGGGTTCTCCCCCGCGGCCAGCAGGGCCTGGCGGTATCCGCCCTGAGGCATCAGCACGATCCCGGTTCCCTCGCCCAGCGCGGTCGGAGACTCGAGCGGCACGCCGGGGGGCGATCCGTACGGATCGGCGTATGTGATCCCCCGGTACTCGAGCGACGCCGGGAGAATGGGAACGAAAGCCCGGTCCGCGGCGGGCACGAAAGCGCCCATCGCTCGGATCCCGAAGTCGAACCCGAGCGGAGAGTGCGCCCTGGCCGTGTGGTAGAAGCCCGAGTTGAGCGCCGCCCCGACTCCCGAGACGACGGGGTGGGCGTACAATATGGCGTTCTCCGTGCCGAGCCGGCGCAGGGATTCCTCGATCGTCTGCGCACCGGCGGAGTCCGGAAGCCCCACCAGGGCGGCCGTCACGGCGATGAGCGAAGTTCTAAGCGGTCGATGCATGCGCATGAGAGCCCCGTGTAGTAGCTGTGGCGCGAGTTCGTACTGGCTCCCAAAGCGTGGGCAGCTATCGGGCCACCGTGTCGCGGTGCGGCGGAGTCCGGAGGGCATGGGATGCGTCGAAGCGGAGCCAGCTCCCAGTCGCCGATGGGTGCACCGGCCAACCATCCGTCGGGCCACGGCTTAGAGGTGGACCGCCTCGTCGCCCGGCGGACCGGCGGCGGCGGCTTTTCCGAAGGCACCCGGTCCCTGAGCGCGTCGCTGCCCGAGGACGAAGCGGCCGCTCCGACGCAAAAATTTTCACAGCGAGGCAACCCATCGCGTGGGGTCCGCGTCAGAAGTCCGGCTCGTCCGCCGTCGGACCGTACAGCTGCGGGAGGGGAACGTCGTTCAACCGCAGGTATACCCCCAACTGACCGCGGTGGTGGATGATGTGGTTGATCAGGACGCTCTGCAGGGCGGCCCCCCTTGGCTGCGTGAACAGCACCTCCTCCCCCTTCCGCAGGCTCCACGGCTCGGCGAGGGCCTCCTCGCTCGTCCCGGCGATCGCCGCACGGGATCTCCTCACGTTGGTGTCGAACTTCTCCAGGATGGAGGCCGCCGAGCCCGGCCAGCCGTTCGTGCTCCCGCCTTCCTCCCCCTCGCCCTCCGACACCCCGTGAGCGACGTCGAAGTGATCGGCCCCCAGCACAGCCCCGACCCAGGACGGGATATCGGCGATGTGATCGGCCAATCGTCCGAGGGGCATGGACTTCGGATGCGGCCGCCAGTCGAGCTTCTCCCCTGGAACCCGCTCGAGAAGCCGGCGGGTCCCCGCCATCTCGTGGTCATACTCGGGGAGGAGCGCGTCGAGGATTCCCACCACGGCCTCCTTTCTGGTTCGGACGGGGCGGGCGGTCCGCCGCGGTGCCCGGCGGGGCACCACCTCTGCCCGTGGCCGGCGACTGGGCCGGGCCGGCGGCCCCGCGCGCGACTCGGGTCGCTCCCGCCACGCTCGGGTCAAGTCTGGCCCATCGGCGGAATCTAGCGCACTTTCCAACTATTCCCACCCCGCGGCTATCCCACCCTGTGCATGGAGATGCGGACCGCCTTGGCGAGGGAGCCGATCGACCAGACGAGGAGCGTCCCGGACGACACCGCGGATGCACACCAGGCGGCGCGAGGCGACCTGCCGGCGTTCGAGCGACTGTACGGGCGGCACGTGGCCCGGATCCACAGCCTGTGCCGGCGGATGCTCGACGCCGATCTGGCCGACGAGGTGACGCAGGATGTCTTCGTACGCACCTGGGAGAAGCTCGGCACCTTCCGGGGCGACTCGACGTTCGGTACCTGGCTGCATCGGCTGGCCGTCAACGTGATCCTCGCCCGGAGGAAGAGGCTGGGCATCCGACGGGAGCGCTTCGCGGCCGACGGCGAGGCGGCGATCGGCCGTCTCTCGGTGCGGCCCGCTCACACCGAGCTGGCGGTGGACTTCGAGGCCGGCATCGAGCGCCTCCCGCCCGGGGCCAGACAGGTCTTGGTGCTGCACGACGTGGAGGGCTACAAGCACGCGGAGATCGCGGAATTGCTGGGCGTGACGACCGGGACCACGAAGGCGCAGCTCCATCGCGCCCGGATGATGATGCGGGAGTACCTATCAACATGAGGTGGAGCGAGAGATGAGCGACCCGTGGATGGAGCGGCTTTCGGAGTATCTGGACGAGGAGCTGTCTGTGGCGGATCGCCAGGCCCTCGAGACGCACCTGAGCGGATGCGTCGCTTGCGGGCGGACGCTCGAGGCTCTGCGGGCGGTGAAGCGCGAGGCGGCCGCTGTCGAAGACCGCCCCCCGGTGACGGACCTGTGGCCGGGAATCGTCGCGCGTCTAGCGGCGTCCTCCGCAGGGACTGCCCGGGCCGCCGTGGCCGGCGGCGGGTCATCCGCAATCGTCGATCTCCCGGCCCAGCGCGCGGCGCGCGCCGCACGCCGAAGGGTCGCCCTCACCGTTCCCCAGCTCGTCGCGGCAGCGGTGGCCTTCCTTCTCCTCGGCGGGAGCGCCGTGTGGTTCGGTCGCGGCTCGGGAGCTGCGGGGGTCGGCCAGGCGGGAGAGGGGCGGCGGCCCGCGGCCCTCATCTCGACGTCCTCTTCGCCCGCCGCGGCGTACGAGGCCGCGATCCGTGAGCTGGAGCTCAGGCTGACCGTCGGGAAGGAGCGGCTCGATCCCGCTACCGTCGCGATCATCGAGAAGAGCCTGGCCACCATCGACGGGGCGATCGAACAGGCGCGACGGGCGCTGCAGGCCGACCCGGCCAACGCCTACCTGAATCGGCACCTGAGTCAGGCGATGGCGCGAAAGGTGGAGCTTCTGCGGCGAGCGAACGCGCTGGCCCGCACGTGAGCGAGCCGGCGCATGAAGCGAAACGGATTCGCGAAGGAACGAGATAAGGATAGATGCCGATGCTGATCAACCTCGCGGCCGCGCTGACGGCGACCCTGGCCCTGGCGCAGCAGACGGACACCACCTTCTCGGTGCCGCCGAACGGCCGCCTCTCTTTGCACAACGTGGCCGGATTGGTGGACATCCACACGTGGAAGCGCGAGGCGGTCCGGGCACGAGTCGATCATGGCAGCCGCGACCGGGTCGACGTCCTGACCTCGGGCTCGACGGTTACCCTCGAGGTCGAATCGCGATATGGGGGGCCTTCGGTCGCGAACTTCGACCTCACCATCCCGCGGTCTATGGCCATCGAGATCCATGGCGTCGAAGTGACGGTCTCGCTGGACGGCGTGGGGGCCGATGTGTCGGTCCAATCGGTGGAGGGCTCCATCGACGTACGCGGCGGGAACGGGCTCGTCTCCCTCCAATCCGTGGACGGGGACATCACCCTCGAGGGGGCGCGCGGCAAGATCTCGGTGAATGCAGTGGACGGATACGTCGAGATCCGGGATGTTGAAGGCGACATCAACGTGCAGGGGGTGGACGGCGATATCACGCTGGAACGCGTGGACTCCGGAAACGTGGACGTCGCGACGGTGGAGGGCGACATCCTGTACGACGGCACGATCCAGGACGGGGGGCGCTACTTCCTCTCGACGCACGACGGGGACCTACGCGTGGCCGTTACGGGCCGGGTCAACGCGCGCGTTTCCGTGGCCACCTTCGACGGCGAGTTCTCGGCGCCCTGCCCGATCCGCTTCGATGGGCCGATTGACAGCAAGCGCTTCTCGTTCACTCTCGGGACCGGAAAGGCGCTGGTGGAGCTCGAATCGTTCGATGGCCTGATCGAGCTGGTGCAGCCGGCCGGGAGCTGTCCGTGAGGTCCCGGAGGGGCGCGGGTGAGGCCAGAGCGGCGGGCCGAAACAATAGAATGACAGAGCGGGCGGAAGGATAGGAGGAAACGGAATATGCGAATGCTCTCCCTCGCAGGTCTCATCGCTGTCGCCGCATCGGGAAACTTCGGCATCCGCGGCGTGGAAGGCGCCCTCGTGCAGGAGTTCCGCTGGAGCGGGCGGGTGGCGAGGGGGAAGACCGTCGAGGTCAAAGGAATCAACGGAGACATACGGGCCGCGTCCGCATCCGGCGGCGACGTAGAGGTGCTCGCCCGCAAGCGCGGAAGGAAAAGCGATGCGGCGGAGGTGAAGATCGAGGTGGTGGAGCACTCTGGCGGCGTGACGATCTGCGCCGTGTACCCGGATAAGAGGAAGGGCCGCCGGAACAAGTGCGCTCCCGGAAGCGCCGCTCACCTGAGCGCCAACGACAACGACGTGGAGGTCGACTTCACCGTGCGTTTGCCTGGCGGCGTTCGTTTCGTCGGCCAGACCGTGAACGGCGATGTGGAGGCAAGCTCGCTGGGCGGCGACGTGCGCGCCAGCACGGTCAACGGAGATGTCAGGGTATCGACATCCGGTCTCGCGGAGGCGTCGACCGTGAACGGTTCCATCGATGCGGCGTTCCGGAGCGCCAATTGGGACGACGAGCTCGAGTTCTCGACCGTGAACGGGAGCATCACGCTCGATCTCCCCGCCGATACGAACACGGAGGTCCGGGCGCGGACGGTGAACGGACGGCTGGAGACCGACTTCCCACTCACGATCAGCGGACGTTTCTCGGCCCGCAACATGCGCGGAACGATCGGGAGCGGTGGACGCCGGCTGGAGCTCTCGACCGTGAACGGTGACATCCGCCTGCGGCGAGGAGGCTGAGAGGCGCCCGGCCCCGCCCGTTCCGTCTCGTCGGGTGCGTAGCGGACGCCGACCTCGACCCGCTTTTCGCCGGCGAGCCGCAGCGGAGCTAGCCACTGCGGCGGGTGTCCGAACGCTTTATCGGCCCGCGATGCGCATCCCGACGTCGGCTTGAGATCCCCGGTTACGGAAGCGAGAATAGGGTCCGCCCGAGCGGGCCCGTCGAATCGAGCCGAAGGGGAGGGGTCCGCGGAACTCCAGAGGTCGGACGGCGTCTTGCATGACGATGACAGGTGGCCGGGAAGGGAGATTCGCCAAGGCTTTCGTCCTCATCGCCCTGATCGCGGGCGGTCTGGCCCGATCGGCGGTCGCCCAGGATGCCGACACCGCCGCGAAACGCGATACGGCCACGTTTCAGCTGCAGCCGATCGAGGTGATCGGCTCGATCGTGCCCGCGGCCGGCCCGGGAATCGCCTCCGGAGTCCCGGCCCGCGTCTCGGTGCTCGCCGGCCGGGAGATCGACGCCTGGGAGCCGCGCCTCCTGGCGGACGCCCTGGCCTCGCTGGCAGGGGTGTCCTTCTACGATGATCTCGGCTCGCCCTACAAGCTGAACCTGAGCACCCGCGGCTTCGTCGTCGGGCCCACGCTCGGCCTGCCCCCCGGCGTCTCGGTGTTCCTGGACGGCGTTCGGCAAAACGAGCCCGACGCGCAGGAGGTGAACTTCGATCTGCTGCCGATGGAGCATGTCGAGCGGGTGGAGCTGCTGAGCGGCACCGGTTCCCTTCTCGGACCCAACTCGCTCGGCGGCGCGGTCAACCTTGTGACGCGCCGCGGGAGGGGGGAGCCATCCGGAGAGATCGAGCTCTCGGGCGGATCGTTCGGAGCGTTCTCGGCAGAGGGCTCCCTCGGCGGCCGTTCGTCGGGGGGGTGGGACTACTACCTCGGCGGCGGGTACGAACGGGAGGACGGATGGCGCGACGCCACCGGGGCGCAAAGCTGGAACGGCTTCCTGAACCTGGGCCGGCTCGGCGCCGCCCGCGGCGCCACCCTACAGCTATTCGCGGCCGAGTCGCGGGCGGAGACGGCGGGCTCCCTGCCGGAGAGCCTGTTCGAGTCGGCTCCGAAGACGAACTTCACGGCCGGGGACTTCGAAGACCTCAACCTCCAGCAGTTCTCCCTCGCCGGCTACGCGCCTATCGGGACGGGGCGCGCCTCGCT
The DNA here is from genome assembly GCA_046758745.1 of Gemmatimonadota bacterium. Taxonomy (GTDB): domain Bacteria; phylum Gemmatimonadota; class Gemmatimonadetes; order Palauibacterales; family Palauibacteraceae; genus JBHIAV01. Next base: position 39,162 of record JBHIAV010000020.1, on the reverse strand, counting down.
CCGGGCCTACTTCCGGCGCTCCGAGGGCGAGCGGTTCAACGTCAACCAGCCGCCCGAGGACGACGTCCGGGCTTTCGCCACCAACCGTTCCGTCGGCGGCACGGCCGACTGGCGCTGGACGTCGCCGCTCCGCGGTAGCACCCTGTCGGTTCGCCTCGGCGCTGACGCCGCTGCGAACTGGGTGGATATCCGCATCTTCGAGGAGCAGCGCGGCCAAGGTGAGGGGGAGATCACCACCGATGTCGAGAGCCCGAGCCTCGACCTGGCGGGCTTCGCGATCGCCGACCTACGGGTCGGGCGCACGACGCTCTCGGCGGGCGCCCGGTACGACTATGTGCGCATCCCCTTCCGCAACCTCCTCGATCCGGCGGGCGACACCACGAGCACGTACGGTCGACTGAGCCCGCGTGGCGGGGTGAGCATCGCCGTGGAACCGGATGTCTCGCTGTACGCCTCGGTGGGGGCCAGCTTCCGCGCGCCGGCCATCCTGGAGCTCGCCTGCGCCGACCCCGAGGCCGCCTGCCCGCTGCCCTTCGCCCTGGGCGAAGACCCTCCGCTGGATCCCGTCACCGCGGTCACCTTCGAGCTCGGGGGGCGCTGGGCGCTCGGTCCCGTGGCCATCGACGCCTCGGCGTATCGCACGGAGGTGCGCGACGAGATCTTCTTCGTTCCGTCGGAGGCCTCCCCGGTGGAGGGCTTCTTCCGCAATGTAGAGCGCACTCGTAGGGAAGGAGTGGAGCTGTCGGCGCGCGTCGACCTCGGTGCGCCCCTATCGGCCTACGTCGGCTACGCCTACACGCGGGCCACCTTTCGATCTGCGGCCGAGCTGTTCAGCGTGCGGGCGGACGATGACTTCGAGGACAGCCCGCTGTCAGGCCCCAACGACGTGCACAGCGGCGACCGCATGCCGCTCGTGCCGGACCACCAGCTGAAGTTGGGAGGACTGACGGAGCTGCCGGGGGGCTTCGACATCGGCCTCGACGCGCGGCTGGTGGGAGCGCAGTGGCTGCGAGGCGACGAGGCCAACGAGACCGAGCCTCTGGACACGTATTTCGTGGCGAACGTCCGTGCCGGCTGGGCCTTCGCTCAGTGGGAGATCGAGGGCATCGTGAGCAACGTGTTCGACTCCCGCCGCCCCATCTTCGGGACCTTCAACGAGAACGGGCTGACCGGCGAGCTCGAGCGCTTCCTCTCGCCGCTCAACGCCCGGGCGCTCAAGGTCATCGTGCGGCGCAACTTCGGCCAAGACGCCGACCGGTGACTCGCCGGCGCCGTGCACCTCCGTTCCGGTCGAGCGGGCGAGCGGACGCCGCCTGAAGTCTCCTCCCGCGAGGGCGCGCTCGCCGCGCAGGCCGCCTGCGGGCGCGCGCCTCTGCCGGCTACCGGATGCCCACCGGGACCCTGAGGCCTCCGTACACCTCCCTGCCCGGCGCCGGCTCGTAATACCGGTCGCGGAACGCGTTCGGGATCACGGACGCGTTGTACCGCTCGTCGAACACGTTGTCGATCCCGAGGTACGGCTGCACGGCGGCGTGACCGACCCGCAGGTCGAGGTCGAATCGCAGGTCGACCACGCGAGACGACCAGTTGGAGAACTCGTTCGCGTCGTCCACCAGGAACGCATCCACCCACTGAAAGTTGACCTCCGAGCGCAGCCCGAAGGGGGCCCGGTAGGTCGCTCCCGCGAAGACCCGGTGCCGCGGAACGCCGGGCTCCCGGTTGCCTGAGAAGTCCGCCTCATCCGTCTCGAACTCCTCCAGCACGAAGTCCTGGAACGTGTAGGAGACACGCGTCTCCACGCTGGCGTGCGGGAGCCAGGCGAGCTCGAGCTCGAGCCCATCGCGGGAGACTTCCCCGGCGTTGCGGAAGAAGACCTCCTCCGTCGGGCCCTGAAACGGGAGGAGCGCGTCGTCGGCCGTGGCCAGGTATCCCGAGACACCGTAGCGGAGCTTCGCAGCCTCGACCCAACCGCGCACCCCCACCTCGAAACTCTCGATGGTCTCCGGGTCCAGGTCTGGATTGAAACCGCCCTCACCGGTGGGCCGGTTCGACAGCTCGCTCGTTGTCGGGGTCTCGAAGGCGGTCGCGAAGTTGGCGTAGGCCGCGAACTCCTCGACGGGCGCGTAGGTGATCCCCACCATCGGACTGAAATGCGTGAGAGTGCGTTGGCCGGAGTCGTCCCCGTCATCGAGCTTCTTGTCGTCCACATCGAAGTCGAAGACGTCGTAGCGGCCGGCCACCGTGACCCGCCACTCGTCGGTCAGCCCGAGGGTGAGCTCGGCGAACGGGCCGAGGCTGAGCACCCGCTCCCGCTGGTCCTGCAGCAGCTCTCCTTCGACCGCCCGCCCGCCGGACTCCCCGACCCCCTCGTTCCGGTGCTCGCGCCGGTCGTCGCTCTGCAGAGCGGCGTCCGCCCCGACGATCCAGCGGAGCGAGCGCTGGCCGCCGAACCGCTCGGTTCCGCTCACGATCGGGCGTAGTCCCCCGGCGTCCCGCGAGAGATCGATGATCCGGCCAGGAATCGGGTTCCAGATGCTCCGGCCGAGCCCCCACCCCGCGATCTGGATCTCATGGTCCGAATCGAACCGATGAGTGAGCGCGAGCCCGAGCTGGCCCTGCGTGTTCTCCTCCCCCGCACCCTGCGAGATGATGAACGAGCGCACCATCTCCGGGTTGTTCATCGCGTCGTCGCGCGTCAGCGAGCTCGGGTTCTCCCCGAAGGGCATGTGGAAGACGTTGAGCACGCCCCGGAGCTCGGTGGAGGGGGAGAACTTCTGGCGGCCCACCACGTTGGCCGAGTACATCTCGGCGTGGGCACGCTCGCGGAAGCCGTCGGTCTCGAGGCGCCGGAAGTTCGCGAGATATCCGAAGCTCCCTAGGATCCCCGAGGTCCGGATCCGAGTGCTCAGGAACTCGTGGCTTCCCCCTGTCACGTCCGGACCCACCTGGAGGCGGCCGGGGGCGAAATCCTCGGTGTAGTAGCTGAGCACGCCTCCGGCGGCGTTGCCGTGCAGGGCGGAGGCGGGGCCACGGATCACCTCCACGCGGCCGGCCGAGCTCAAGTCGAGGTTGGTGAGGACGGCCTGACCATCGGGAAGGGTCAGCGGGATGCCGTCCGCCAGGATCTGGATCCCACGAACGCCGAACTGTGCGCGGGAGCCCACACCACGGATCGTCACCCGATCGCCGAGGGAGAAGTTCCTCCGGTTCTGGACGAACACCCCCGGCACCGCCCTCAGACCCTCCTCCAGCGAGACGCTCCGCTCGCCTCTCTGAAGGTCCTCGACGGTGCTCACCGACACGGCGTAGGGGAGGCGCGTGAGGACCCGTTCTCCACGGGTGACGGTGACCCGGATCTGCTCCAGGCGGTGCCGGGCCGCCGGGGTGGTGTCTGCCTCGGCCGGCTCGGTCTCCTGAGCGGAGAGAGCCGCGGGCGCTGCGCCGAGCACCAGATGCGGCATGATCCACGCGAGGAGTCGACGCGCCTGCCGGCCATAATGGATCTTTCGAACTGCCTCTGGCGACATTGAGCCCCCTCCTTTCGTTCGGTCGGCGCCGGCGGCGGGTACGGCCGGCGGCGCCCTCCGCACTCGGATGGACAAGGCGCCGGACGTGACTGGAGGCGGCGCCCTCAGAAGCCGGATGGGCCCGGCCCCCGCCCGTCGCGCGTGGCTTCCGCCGATGCGTGGATCACCGGAGCCGCGGCAGACGGGCCCTTGGCACCGAGCGCGAAGTGCTGAAATCTCCCGGCGAGGGGCCGGCCCGTCAAGCCTCGGAAGAGCCGGGCTAGTTGACGATCCTGGGCGGAAGTCGTTACCCTGTGTTGCTACGGGCAGACTCCTGGGGGCACGCGCGCCAGCGCTTTCACCCGAACACGAGTTGGGAGGCCGGCGCATTTGTTTCTCGCCACACAGCGAGCTTCGTCCTTTCCCCACGCTCACGCGTCCGACGCCGGGCGCCTGCGAGGCGACGATCGTCCATACGCGTCTTTCGTGCGATCGGCGCCGGCTCCCGCCGTGTGCCGCTCGCCGCTGCCCAGCCGCGCCGGGACCTCCGCGAATCGCCCATCGTCGCGGGCCGTTGGGGCGGCCCGAACGGGCGTTCGCGAGCGCCGGTAACGTTTCCGAGGAGGCACTTATGGAGAGCTTACGCCAGGAGTTCGTCGGTTCCACCCGGTGGCTGGCCGCGCTTGCCGCGGGGCTGCTGGGCCTCGCCTGTCAACCGGCGGACACGGGAAGGCCGGCGGAGGAAGCCCCGCCGGCCGAGGAGGCGGCCCCACCCACGTTCGCCAGCCTGAGCGACTCCGACCTCAAGGGCGCCGTGGATGAGGCCTCGGAGTGGCGCATGTACGGCAAGGACTACACGAACCGGCGCTGGTCGCCGCTCGACCAGATCAATCGCCAGAACGTGTCGGGGCTCGTGCCGGTGTGGGTGTACCAGACGGGCGCGGGCCGCCTCGGGTCCTTCGAGAACACGCCGCTCGTGTTCGGCGGCGTCATGTACCTCACCACGCCGTGGGACAACGTCATGGCCGTGGACGCCCGTACGGGGGAAGAGCTGTGGCGCTACGAGGGGGAGAACGAGCTGGGGGAGACGACCATCTTCTGCTGCGGACCCAACAACCGCGGCGTGGCGGCCGCGTACGGCAAGCTGTACCTGGGCACGCTGGACGCCCGCCTCGTCGCCCTCGACCAGAGGACCGGCGAGAAGGTGTGGGAGACGCAGATCGCGGACCCGGCGGCCGGCTACTCCGAGACGATGGCGCCGACGGTGTACGAGGGGAAGGTCCTGATCGGCACTGCGGGGGCCGAGTACGGGATCCGCGGCTTCCTCAAGGCCTTCGACGCCGAGACGGGGGCGCTGGTCTGGACCTGGCACACGATCCCCTCCCCGGAGGAAGGGGGCTGGTGGGGCGAGTGGGCCGAGACGACGCCGGGCGGGGAGAACCTGAACCGCGACATCGCCCAAGAGAAGGCCGATTCGGCTAAGCACGCCGACAGCTGGAAGGTGGGCGGCGGCTCCATCTGGCAGACCCCCGCGATCGATGACGAGACGGGGACCGTCTTCGTGTCGATCGGAAATCCCTCCCCCGACCTGGACGGCTCGATCCGGCCGGGTGACAACCGGTGGACCGAGTCGATCTGCGCCATCAACATCGCCGACGGGACGATGAAGTGGTGCCACCAGTACCTGCCGCACGACGTGTGGGACCTCGACGCGGCGAGCCCGGCGGCTCTGGTGCGCCTCTCGGACGGGACGAAGGCGGTGATCCACGCCGGCAAGACTGGGTGGACGTATGTGCTCGATGCGGAGACGGGCGAGCGGATCCGCCGGTCGCAGAACTGGGTGCCGCACGAGAACCTGTTCGCCCAGCCGACGGCGGAAGGCGTGCGAATGCTCCCCGGAGCGAACGGCGGGGCGGAGTGGTCGCCCACGGCCTTCAACCCGCAGCTTGGCTACCAGTTCATCGCGGCCCTCCACCAGCCGATGAACTACATCACGCACTTCTCACCGTATGAGAAGGGCAAGCTGTGGCTGGGGAGCGCGTTCGTCGCCGTCCCCGGCGAGGACCAGGGGGGGTACGTGGTCGCGGTGGATGTCAACACCGGCGACGTGGCGTGGAGCCACGAGACCGAGGACCCGATGATGGGCGGCCTGTTGGCCACCGCGGGCGGGCTGGTGTTCACGGGTGAGGGGAACGGTGACTTCGAGGCGTTCGACGCCGAGACGGGCGACATCCTGTGGAAGTTCAACTGCGGCGCGGGAGCGAACGCCGCTCCGATGACGTATGAGCTGGACGGACGTCAGTACGTCACCGTGGCGTGCGGCGGAAACTTCCAGCTCGGCTACCGGCGCGGCGACGCGGTGTTCACCTTCGCCCTCGCGCGCTAGCGGCCTTGGGCGGCGCCGGGCCCGGCCCGGTAGGGGAAACCGGGGGCAGCGTCCCACGCTGCCCCCGGTTTTTTCGGTGCGTTCAGCTTGGATCGGAGGATGCGGCTGAGGGGAGCGCGAGGGCCCCTGCGAGGAGTACTCAACAGGGCGGCGGTCGGTCTGGTGCTTCCGGCGCTGTTGTGGGGCGCCGCGAGCGGCTGCGGCGGGAAGTCGGCCGACGCGGGAACCGGGGACGGGCAGGCGCGCGACGCCGGCGAGTCCCCTACAGCCGAGGCGGCTCGGGACCGGGAGGCCGATGGTGTCCGTTCCGGCGACAGCCAGGAGAGCGTCTCGGACCTGGTGGAGGTGAACGAGTTCCTCGCCTACGACCCCGCCGATTCGCTGGCCGACCTCAAGCTGTGGGCGGGCTACCGCGGAGTGAACGGGGCGTGGAGCTTCGACGGCTTCTACGCCGGCAATGCGACGATCGTGATGCCCCTCGGCTGGAAGGTCACGGCGACCTTCCAGAATCTCGACGCCAACGTGCCGCACTCCGCCAGCGTCATTGAAGCGGACGACCCCGTCCCCCTCTCGGGACGTGATGCGAGGATCGCCTTCGCAGGCGCCGCGACGCGGGCGTTCACCGGGGGTCTCTCCTCTCGGGAAAAGCCGGTGACGTTTCAATTCGTGGCCGACCGCGAGGGGAGGTTCCGTGTGTACTGCGGGGTCCCGGGCCACGGACCGGGCGGGATGTGGATCTGGTTCGAGGTGTCGCGGGATGCACGCGTCCCGGACATGCGCAGGGATGGGTAGGCGCACGCTGCTCCCCCTCATACCCGTCCTGGCGTGGGCGTTGGCGAGCGTGGGCTCCGCGGCCCAGGGCGCCCGATATCGGGGCCGGATGGAGCCTACCGATGTGCTGACGTGGGGGTACCGGGAGTGGCAGAAGCTCGGATCCGACGCCCGACAGGCTTACCTGTCAGGATTCGTCGCCGGCGCAGCGTGGACCGAGGCCGGCGGCCCGAAGGCGGGCGATGCCGTGGCCGCGGGGATCGACCGCCTGCTCGAGGAACGCCGCCTTACCTTCGATCTTCACCCGAACGTCTATCTGGCGCGCCTTGCCGACCACTATTTTTGGGAAAACCACCGCGGAGACCGACTCGTCCGCGCGCTGCACACGATCGACCGGTCGCTCTCACCGTGAGGCGCGGCCGAGACATCCACCGGGCCGGAGCCCTCGGACTCCGGACCTTCCCCTTCCGTCCCGCGGCGGTCGCGACCGCGCTCCTCTGGCTCGGAGGCGCCGGGTTCTTCGGCTCGATCCCCTCCCGGGGCGAGTCGGACCCCTTCCGACTGGACGGCCGCGACTACCTGAGCTGGTCTTCCGAGGTCCGGGAGGCGTACGTGGCAGGGTTCCTGGCCGGCGCAGCGACGGCTCAGGCGCTCCGCGGGACGGCCGCCCTGGAGCAAGAGCTGGACCGGTTGCGCGCCGCGGGGGAGCTCCCGCTCCCTGAGGCGCCGCACGAATACGCCGCCTCCCTGGCAGGATACTACGCCTCGCCGGACCGAGTGGAGACCCGGCTGGTGAGCGCGATGTCGATCGCGCGGGCACGCCTGCGGGGGAGCGCTATTCCCCGGCGCTGACCACCATGGCGGGGGTCTCGTTGTACGCCACGTCGGCGCTCAAGGCCGGCCCCCACTCGCAATATGCCAGCGTCTCCGAATAGAGGACGCAGAAGAGGCCCTCCGCCTTCCACCTGGACCGCCAGAGTGCCATGACAGCCCGGTCGTTCACGGAGAACGTCGCGTACGGATATCCGCGGTACAGGGCGATATGCGTGTGGACGGTGCCGCTCCACATCGGCGTCCCGCACCGCGCCAGCGACGGCCCGGCTTCCGAGCGAAGAGAGTCCGCTCTGGCCGGGACCCTGTCCACCCTGGTGATGTGGACCGCGTTGTCGCGCTCGTCGAAATACCCGCCCAGGCAGGCGACCCGCTCCTGCTGCACCTCGACACTCTCCAGCCACAGCTCGTGGAGGATCGAGCTCACGGGCGCGGAGATGATGAAGAGCTCCCCGACGACCATCGGCACGGCGACGCTTGTGGAGCGTTCCTCACCGAACGGCGAGCGCCAGCCGTCGGTCATCCCGTCAGGCCCATTGTCCTGCAATTCCAGCAGATCGGCAGCCTCGGCCTCGATGGCCCGGGCCTCGGCGGCGAAGGCGATCAGGAAGAAGAACAGGGCGCCTCTCCACAGGCCCAGCACGTAGCGGGGCGGCGGCCGGATCCTTCGTCCGGCCTCGGGCGCACGGTCTGAATCTATGTTTTTCATACATCTACTCCCATCTATGCCACTGCGGGAGCACACAACCCGGCGCCCCTCCGACCGATACCGCCGGTTCACCCGTCGGGATCGCCCCGGCAACGCGCACGAGGCTCCCTCATGTCAAGCATCTCGAGCAACTTCCGGGCCAAACCCTCGCCCCCAGCCCCGCTTCTCGCGCCACGCCGAAGGCCAGAAACGGCCTCCCGGGGCTGGAGCTGCAGCGAGCCGGGCGGGCTCCCGTGGCTGCCCACCACTCCGGGGCCGGCTCATCCGCCGGCACCTTCCCGGTAATGCGCCAATCCTCTCGCAGGTTCCCCGGGGCCTCCACCCCGCCTACCCTCCCTCCCGGCCCGGGGTCCGCAGGGCCCGCGAGTTCGAATCGCCGCCCTTGCCCCGTGGTGTTATCGTTGCGGCCACGCACGATACGAGTGTCCCCCTGGCTGGGGCACCACGACTCCCCTCGGCGGCGCGGTGTCGCCGGACCTCTGGTGAAAGGAACGGTGTGATGGCACACCGCGAGGACGATCGGCGCATGCCCCGCAATCCGGACCGGTGGCTGGCCGCGCTCCGCATCGCGGTCGGAATGTGGTTCGCGAAGAGCGCCCTCACCAAGCTGAGCGGCTTCCTCGCGCTGGGTTTCCTGCCGCTTCCACGCGCCTCGGAGCGCTGGGTGAGCATCATGCCCACCCTCCTCACCCGATACGCGGAGACGGTTCGCGTGGACTGGTACGCCGACTTCCTGATGGGCACGGTCGTTCCGAACGCGCCGCTCTTCGCGCATCTGACCGCGTTCGGCGAGACCTTCGTAGGGCTCGGGCTCACCCTCGGGTTTGCCACTCCCGTCGCTTCCGCGATCGGTCTCGTCGTCATGGGCAACTATCTGCTGGCGACCTTCGGGGTCGGCTACTGCCAGCAGGGGTTCCACCTCCTGCTGATCGCGTGCATGGTGGCGTTCCTCGGCGCACGGGCGGGTCGCAGCTGGGGCCTCGACGGTTGGCTTTCGCGGCGCTTCCCCCGGTCGCTTCCGGCTCGGCGGGGCCTCATCTGAGGGGCGCTTCGCTTGGTCCTGCGGCCGTGGCGATCTATCCACCGACGACCGCCACCCCCCACGGTCCCTCGCCGGCCGGGATCGTAGCGATGACCTGGAGGGTCTTCGCATCGATCACGGAGACATCACCGGAGACGCCGTTGGCGGTGTAGATTTTCCTTCCGTCCGGGGTCACCGCGATCCCCCACGGGCGAGTCCCCACGGCCACCGTGGCGATGACCTGGAGCGTCTCTGCGTCGATGACGGCCACGTTGTCGGCGTGGCCGTTCGCCACATACGCCCTTCGGCCATCGGGAGACACGGCGACGCCCACGGGCTTCGCCTCACCGGCCTCGAGCTCGATGACATCGATCACCTTGTGCGCCTCCGCGTCGACCACGGAGAGCGTGCCGCCGATCTCCGCGGTGACGTAAGCCCTGCGGCCGTCGGGAGAGAACGCGGCTGCCCGGGGTCGGATGTCGACCAGGAAGGTGGCCGCCACTCGGCCCCCCTCGGCGTCGATCACGGACACCGTGTTGCTGGTCTCGGCCGTCACGTACACCCAGCGACCGTCCGGACTCACCGCCACTCCCTCCGGCTCGATGCCGACCGTCAGAGTGGCGAGCACCCGACCGCTCGCGAGGTCGATGATCGAGGCCGTCCCGGCATCCTCATTGGCCACGTACAGTCGGGAACCGTCCGGACTCACAGCGAACTGCTCCGGATCCGTGCCGCCGGGCAGTCGCTCCGTGACTTCGCCGGAAGCCACGTCGACGATGGCGATCGCATCGCGGTCAGTCTCGATGGTTCGGGCATCATCGCTCAGCGCCACGTACACGGTCCGGCCATCCGGACTCACCTGGATCCCCCTCGGTCGTCCTTCCCCTACGGGGATCGTCGCCACCACCTGGTCGGAACCCGTGTCGATGACGGTGATGTCGCCCGAGCGCTCGTTCGTCACATACACGAGCGGGGCCGATTGTCCGGCCACTCCGGGCGGGGAGACCGAGAGGAGGAGACAGGCGGCCCCGACGTGCCGCAAGCGACCCCACACGGATCCTTGCATGTTACTCTCCCGGTCAGCCTGACGGGCGTCGCATTGAGCCGCACTCGAGGCGAGTCGCGCCTTTTCCGCCGTCAACGGTCCGAGAAGCGGCATGCGGTCTCGGTTCGCCCGTCCCCGATGCGATCCAGGTACTCCGCCGACGAGACCCCGGCTCCAGGCTCTCCCTTCGGTAGCTCGGCCACACCGCTGAACACATCCCATCGGTCCTCTCCCCGGTCCTTCGCGCGGATGAGATACACGGGCTGGCGAAGCTGGTGATCCCACGGCCGGAAGGTCAGCTGCCTCCCCTTGTGCCCGTCGAACTGGGTACCCCTGCGCTCGAGAAAGCGAACGAGCTCGGGCGCATCGCTCGTCCGGGCCCGTAACACGGAGTCGACCAGCGCCTTCACCGCCATCCAGCCGGCCCAGCCGTGCGCATCGAGCGCTCGGACGAACTGACGACGAAAGCGGTCGTTTATCTGCTCCGCTCCATAGCGAAAGAGCTTGTGATGCCATAGGGTCGGCCACACGCCGGCCCGGCTCTCGGGAGGCGCGTTCCACAGCCTGAGTGTGCTGATGGGAGGCCCGGTGACCTCGAACCCCACGCCGGCCCCTTCCGAGCGGTAGCGGGCGAGGAACGCTTCCCTGAGGGATCCGTTCAGCCCGAGGAAGACCACGTCCGGCCCGACGCGGCGGAGCTCCCGCAGCAGCGGGCCCGGATCCGCCGCCGCCGGAGCGACACGGCGGGTTCCCGTCTCCTCACCGCCCTGCTCGACCAGAGCGGCGCGGACCCGCCGGTACGTGCGCTCTCCACCCTCCGTATCCGGGAGCACGAAGTGCCATCGCCTCAGATGCGTCTCCCGGACGAGCCATTGGGCGGTAGCGTCCGCATACATGGCGGCGCTCGCCTCGACATGGAAGGTGAAGCGCCGACAGCCCTCCCCCCGGAGCGCATCGCTCGGAGACCCGATGTTGAAGAAGATCACCCCGAGGCGATCCGCCGCCTCGCCCAGGGCGGAGCAGGCGGCCTCGCCGAGTCCCCCAGCGAGGGCGAAGACCCCCTCCTCTTCGGCCACGCGGCGGGCCTCCCGCTCGCTGTCGTCGGGCCCCGCGGCCGGGGCTACGACCAGCTCGAATCGCTTTCCGAGGAGTCCCGCCACATGGTTGGCCTCCGCGGCGCCCAGCTCGGCGCCGCGCACCGACGCTCTACCCCCCTCAGCGAGGGGGCCGGTGAGCGGCACTACCAGGCCGATGCGGAACGTATCCTCATCGGCGGGGGGGGAGGAGAAGAGAGAGGATCGTGCCCGCAGGGCCTCGACGGGAAGCATCGCCCCGGCACCGAGGACGGCAGCCTCCCGCAGGAGCTCCCGACGGGTCCAGTCGCGCACGCTCTTTCTGATCGGCCCGTCCGCCCTACCAGACGATCGCTTCGGGATCGCCCTTATACAGGGAGCGGAGAAACGCCATCACCTTCCAGATCTCGTCCTCCGTCAGGATGTCCCTGAAGGCCGGCATCCCGCCCTCGCGCCCGTTGCGGATCGTCTCGAGCACGGACGCGTCATCGCCGCCGTACGCCCACCTGGTGTCGTTGATCGGCTTCCCCATCCCGCCTCCACCCTGCGTCCCGTGGCAGCCGTAGCAGTTGAACTTCAGGAACAGCTTGCGCCCCGCGGCGATGGCCTCCTCGTCGCCGGTGTACGGATTGAGCTTCTCGGCCGGGGAGCCAGCGGCCGTCTCCTGCGCCTGGTCGGGCGTCTGAGCCTCGGGCTCCTGGGCCTCCGGCACCTGGGCCTCCGGCGTCTGAGCCTCGGGTGCCTGGGCCTCCGGCGTCTGAGCCTCGGGTGCCTGGGCCTCCGGCGTCTGGGGCTCCGGCATCTGGGGCTCCGGCGTCTGGGTGCAGGGCGCCTGAGCCTCCGGCGTCTGAGCCTCGGGCGTCTGGGTGCAGGGCGTCTGGGCCTCCGGCGTCTGGGCGCCGGCTGTCTTGCCGACGGTGAGTCCGAACAGCAGCAGGGCGAAGAACGCGCCCCACGATCTCCATGTCATCACGGGCTCTCTCCCTCCCGGGGGGAAGCTGCGGACCGTCGGTGGATCCCAACGATCGGTACACCGTACTCCTCCAGCAGCGCCCGGATCTCGGCCGCTTTCTTGTCGAGAATCCGCTCCAGACCGTCCCTGAGCTCCTCGTCTTCGCGGCGCACTCCCATCGACACGTCGAACACGAAGGGGAGGAACGGCAGGTCGATCTGCGGCGACACCGGCACGATCTCGAGCGGCAGCGGCTGTCCCTTCGAGAAGTAGCCGGCGATCGGTCCCCACACGATCGCCACATCCACGTCGCCCGACTCCACCGCATCCACGATCCTGGCCGGCGGGTTCGGCTCGTTGTAGTCCCCGTACACGCTGTAGCCGACGACGTTCTGCACGATGTTCCGGTTGCTGAGCGCGTGAGCAGGCGGACTGTTGGCGTAGTCATCTCCGATGATGTGCACGCCGATCCGGAGCTCTCGCAGCACGGGATCGTCGAGCGTGCGGAGTTCCAGCCCCGCATCCTTCCGGTAGAGGAACACGTACGTGGAGCGATAATAGGGCTTGGTCGTCAGGACGAGCTCGTAGCTGCTCGGAACGCCCATGACCACGTCGCACAGCTTCTCTCGAAGGGTGTTTCGGATGAAGCCGCGACGCTGGGGCCACCAGGTGTATTGAACGCTGGTTCCCAGCTCCGCCGCGATCATCTCGGCGAGCTTGTTCTCGAACCCTTCCTCCCGCCGGTTCGAGAAGGGCAGATTGTTCGGATCGGCGCAGACGCGGAACGCCTCTTTCTCCCCGTCCACTCCGCTGCTCGCCGGCTGTGCCGCCGCTGAACCGGAGCCGCCGCCGAGCAGCAGGACGCAGGCGAGCGCCGCCGCGCCTCTTCTCTTTCCGATGCGTCGTCCCATTCCGGCCCCCGGTACCTTGGCTCGCACGGTTACGCCCACAGCCGCGGCATCGATCCTCCTGGCCCAGGAAAATAAAACCCGCCGAGGGGAGCGGGTTCCACGAGGTGCCCTCGGCTGCCCGAACCGGGCACCGGGCTCAGCCCGGTGCCCGGCCTCTTTCGAGGGGCTTTGGGGTTGCGCTGTGTTACAGCGAGAACACGAACAGAATGCCGCTCTTGGCGACGTGCTGCCCGAGATCGTCGAACGCGTTCACCGCTCCGAGAGCGGCCGTCGGGTCATCCAGCGATAGATCAAGGGAGACCGTGGCGCCTGCCCAGCCACCGACGCCCGCCAGAATGGCCACGTACTGCTTGCCGTCCGGGCCGATGTACGTCATCGGAGCACCGATGATCCCGGCACCGGTCTTGAACTTCCACAGCACGTTTCCGCTGGTCGCGTCGACCGCCTTGAACCAACCGTCCATGGTGCCGTAGAACACCAGGTCGGTGGACGTCACGAGCGTGCCGCCCCAGGCGGAGAAGTTCTCCTTGACCTCCCAGACCTTCTTGCCCTCGGTGGCATCCCAGGCAACCAGCGCGCCACGATGCCCACCCGGACCCGGGTACGTCTTCACGATTGCGCCGACGTACGGCAGGCCCGCGGTGTAGCTGACCTCCACCCCTTCATAGTCCATGCAGAGGTTGTTGCTCGGCACGTAGAACAGCTTCGTGCGCGGCGAGTAGGAGGCCGGCTGCTGGTCCTTGAAGCCCATGGCGGACGGGCAGATGTTCGTGGTGTTCTCGCCCTGCTTCGTCCGCTTGGATGGATCTTCGATGGGACGCCCTGTCTTCTTATCGATCGCCTTCGCCCAGTTCACCGCGCCGTACGGCTCGGCCACGATGACCTCGCCGGTGGTCCGGTCCACCGTGTACGCGAAACCGTTACGGTCGAAGTGGACCGAGGTCTTCCGCAGCTTCCCACCGATCATCTGATCGACCAGGATGCTCTCGTTGACCCCGTCGTAGTCCCACGCATCGTGCGGGGTCATCTGATATGCCCACTTGGCCATGCCGTCGTCGGGATCACGCGCCCACATCGTCATCGACCACTTGTTGTCGCCGGGGCGCTGATCCGGATTCCAGCTGCCGGGGTTACCGGTGTTGTAGTAGAAGAGGTCGAGCTCCGGATCGTAGGAGTACCAGCCCCACGTCGTGCCGCCTCCGCGGGTCCACTCGTCGCCCTTCCACGTGGTGACCCCGAGGTCCTTGCCCTGGTGGTCCTTGTAGAAGGGTTTGAAGTCCGGGCCGATCCCGACGTCCTCGTCCGGGCCGGCGCTGTACTTCCGCCAGATCTGCTTGCCGGTCTTGATGTCGTTGGCGGTCACGAAGCCGCGAACGCCGAACTCACCGCCGCTGATCCCGGTGATCACCTTGTCCTTGATCACGAGCGGAGCGCCGGTGATGGTCATCCCCTTCTTCGGATCGCCCTGCTTCACCGACCAGACCACTTTGCCGGTGTTCGCATCGAGCGCCACCACAGTCGCGTCGAGCTGAGTGAAGAAGATCTTGCCGTCGGCGTACGCCACGCCGCGGTTCACCAGATCGCAGCACGCGACCCCGGGCACCGTGGGGTCCTGATCGGGCCTGTACAGCCACTTGATCGGGGCACCCTCCTTGGCGAGGTCCAGGGCGTACACGATGTTCGGGAACGAGGTCACGAAATACATCGTGTTGCCGATGACCAGAGGAGCGCCCTCGAGCCCGTTCAACGTGCCTGTCGAAAACGTCCAGGCAACCTTCAGGTTCCCGACGTTCGACTTGTTGATCTGGCCCAGCTCGACGTACCGGGTCAACGCGTAGTCCTTGCCCGGTAGCACCCACTGACCCGGATCCTTCGACATCTGGATCAGGTCCTGGGCCGCCGCGGGCGCGGCCACGAGCAGCAACAGGCTCGCAGCGACCGCCCACGACCAGGCGCGATGATTGAGTCGACTCATAAAGAACTCCTGCCTGCTTGGGATGGGCGAGACTCCGTCTCGGAGAGACGGCTCCGAATGAGGCTTCCGCTTACGGCGGTGGACCCCGCTCTCCGGGTCCACCGCGGTCGATTCCTCCCCGGCCCGCCGGCGCGACCCATGGGCCCACCAACGTGGCGCTCCCAACGACAGCGCGCCGGACCTGCGCGTGAGCCATCTCGAGCCTCCTCGATGAGAGGGAAGTGCAGACCGCTAGTCTGAAGCCGGAATGTGGATCTTCGGGAGAGTCCTGGCGGCGAGTAACGAGAGTGGCAAGAATCGAGGGGAGTCGAGAACGGGAGGAAGCGAGAGCGTCGGCAAGCCGGCCACAGGAGGACCACCAGTACCCGCGCCACCGCTGCCCCGGCCCACTGCCGCGGCATCCGAACGGACCGGGCTTGCCCTCGCTCCGCCACCCTACCGCCACTCCCCACGCCCGGCTCCCTGACGAGACACCCTCAGCCATGCGTCACCGCCGAAGAACTCTCCGTGAGCCCCCGGTCGTGCGCCGGTCTCGCGGACCGGCCACCCCTGCCGGCAGCCCCGGAACCTCTGGGGGGTCATCACGATATGTTGGTGTCCGCCTGAGCGCAAGCCTCCCGCCGTTCCACCGCGCGCCGCCGGTGCGCTCCGGGTTCACGAGGGGTCGGGCCCGGCAGAACGGCCCGGCTCAGGCGTAGCCCGTGAACGGCTCGGTCAATAGGCGCACCCCGAGTGGTACGTACTCGAAAACGTGCGTGATCCGAACTTCGTTCCCGGCCCGTTCGACCCTCGTCTCGATCAGTCTGAGGTCGTCGCCGGCGTTCCCGAAGCCCAGCTCATTCAGGCGCTCGGCTTCGGCGCGGCAGATGTTTCCCGGCGTGGGAGGGCTCTCCGGATAGGCCGACTCGTGATGATCGATGAGCGCCTGCATGTGGGCGTCGCCGGCCCGGTTCACCGAGTCCTGGATGTCCCTGCGGGTGTATCCCACGCGACCCGCTCCCGACGGGCGTTCCTGCCCGACCTAGAAAGGGGTGCCCGACGACCGCGATCCCTGCCCGAACAGGGCCGGGGCTCCTGCCCGAAACATGGAGGTTCTCCAAGATGGGGAGTCCCCCCGATACGAACCAGGGAGCCCTGTGGCGTAAAGGCGACGGCCCGTGTCCCCGAAAGGCGGCTGCCATCACCCCGACAGGAGACGGCCCGTATCCCCGACAGGCACCCGCCATGCTCCGACAGCGGGTCCCGCCTTCGAACATGGGCAGCGATTCCCCCCACCCGGCGGGCAGGTCGCCTCGGAGGGCCTCCAGGAAGCGCGTGTGCTCCCCGGGGAAGGCCTCGGCGTAGGCCCGCAACCGATCCTCCCACTCTCGCCGCCACACGCAGCCTCGCTCGAGCGCCGCGCGCATGTGGGTGCGGACCTCTTCCGGGATCCAGAAGCTCTCCTCCGGAGGGATTCCGAGCCGCTCCTTGACCAGGCGCAGCTCCTCCGATCCGAGCGGTGCGCCGTGCGCGTCCGCCGAGTCCTGCTTGTTGGGGCTCCCGTAGCCGATGTGGGTCCTGGCTATGATGAGAGAGGGGCGCCCGACCTCCCCCCGGGCCGCCGTGAGGGCCTCGTCCACCGCCGCCGCATCGTGTCCGTCGATCTCCTGCACGTGCCAGCCGTAGCCGACGAACCGGGCTCCCACGTCCTCGGTAAAGGCGAGGTCGGTCGAGCCATCGATGCTGATCCGATTGGCGTCGTACAGGACGATGAGGCGACCCAGCCCCAGGTGACCGGCCAGCGAGGCGGCTTCGGACTGGACACCCTCCATGAGATCCCCATCGCTCGCGATCACGTACGTCCGGTGGTCCACGATCCCGTGCCCGGGCCGGTTGAAGCGGGCAGCCAGGCAGCGTTCGGCGATCGCCATCCCGACGGCGTTTCCGAAGCCCTGGCCGAGGGGACCGGTCGTCGTCTCGACGCCGGGGGTATGTCCGTACTCCGGGTGGCCGGGCGTCCGGCTCCCCCATTGCCGAAACTCCCTCAGCTCCTCGAGCGGCAACTCATAGCCGGTGAGGTGCAGCAGGGCGTACAGGAGCATGGAGCCGTGTCCAGCCGAGAGAACGAAGCGGTCCCGGTCGGGCCAGACAGGGTCGGTCGGATCGTGCCGCAGATGCCGGTCCCACAGGACGTACGCCATGGTGGCCGCTCCCATCGGCATCCCGGGGTGCCCGGAGCGCGCGGCCTCTACCGCATCCATGGCCAGGCCGCGGATCACGTTGATCGACAGCTCGTCGAGCGGGGGCGGCGGCGATCGCATCCCGCTCCCCTTCGCCGCCGGCCGCGTCACGAGGCGGCCGCCGAGGCCGCCAGCTCCTCCCGCGCCACTTCGGCGGCTCGCACGAGGTAGTACGTGACGAGCAGCTGGGTGAGCGCGAGGCTGTTGGACCGGCGGATCACCCCGCCCTCATCGAACACGCCGATCTCCTCCGGGCGCAGGTGTCGGACCCGCGGCATCTGATCCCACAGGGTGTCTTCCACTTCCGCGGCCAGCTCGTCTGGAATCGAACCGTCTATGTAGAGGGCCTCCTCGACTCCACCCGTCGAATATTCCTCGAGGTACAGACACGGGCGTCCCCTTTTCCCGTGGCAGGCGATGCGAGCCGCCTCGACCAGCAGCGACTCGAGGTCGGGTCCCCCCACGTCGTGGCGCTGCAGGATGCGGACGTTCAGCCTGGTGTTGTCGCGCGTCTGCCAGTAGCCGGGCTGCGGGTAGAAGCGCACGACGAGGTCCGCCCGCCCCCGCTGCGGCAGGATGAACGTCTCGGAATCGTGACGCCGATGCTCGAGCTGTTGCCGCACCTGCTCCGGAGTGTAGCCGCGCTTCGCCGTATCCCGGCTGATCTTCCACTGCACCCGGAGGTCGGGATCGGGGTCGAGAAAGACCGAGACGTGAAAGGCGGACTTGAGGGGCTGGGTGTACAGCCCCAAAAGCCCATGCACGACCACGAGCTGTCGCGGCGTCACGAACTCCGGGGGACCGAAGGTCCCATCGGAGTGATCATACACCGGCTTGAAGATCGTCTCTCCTGCGCGGAGGAGGAGGAGGTGCTGCCGCATCAGCTCCAGGTGGTTGCACTCGGGATTCAGCGCGGTGATTCCATGCGCCTTGCGCCCGGCACGATCGTAGCGGTGGTAGTCGTCCAGGCAGATATCGGTCACTCTTTCCTTGCCGAGGATCATCTCGATCCCTGCGGAGAGCGTCGATTTGCCCGAACCGGAGTCGCCGACGATGCCGAGCAGGATCGGATTCTGGTCTCGGAACGGCATGGTCGATCTCCTCAGTCTTCGAAGCGGATGTCCTTCCAGAGCTCCATCGCGTCGCGGAGCTCCGGGCAGTCGCGGGCCGCCCTCTCCAGGGGAATTCCCTGGGCGATCGCCTCTGTGGCGACCCTGTTGGCCCGCGCTCCCGCCAGGCTGCCGCCGGGGTGTCCGTGCGTCCCGCCGCCGAAGAGCCAGAAGGCATCGTTCCCGTAGATCTCGTACAGGGCCGGGATGTGATGCACATGGATGCCACCGGAGGCGCACGGAAAGACGGTTTTGAGCCCTGCCCACTCCTGCTCGAAGTAGGCGCCCGTCGCCGGGTCGGCGGGGACCCAATCCTTCCTCAGCATGTCCGCGATGGCGATGGTCACGGCCCTATCGCCTTCCAGCTTGCCGACCACCGTCCCCGTGTGCAGGTGATCGCCGCCGGCCAGCCGGAGCCACTTCGCGAGCACCCGGAAGGCGATGCCGTGGTTCTTCTGCCGGTCGATGACGGCGTGCATCGCCCGATGCACGTGGAGCATCAGCCCCTTCTTCTCGATGTGATTGCGCACGCTCTGGTGGGCAGCGAAGCCGGCGGTCAGGTAATCGATCATCACGTAGCGCGAGCCGAGTTCGGCCGCGTAATCCGCCCGCTCGAGCGCCTCCTCCGTGGTGGGGGCGGTGACGTTCAGCCAGTGACCCTTCGTCTCGCCGGTCTCGGCCTCCGCCTTGTTCACCGCCTCCATCACGAACAGGAAGCGGTCCCGCCAGCGGCTGAACGGCTGGGAGTTCATGTTCTCGTCGTCCTTGGTGGTGTCCAGCCCGCCTTTGAGGCAGTCGTAGACGACCCGGGCGTATCCCGCGGGGCTCAGGCCGAGCTTCGGCTTGATCGTGCCCCCGAGTAGCGGGCGGCCGAACTTCTTGAGCCGCTGCCGCTCCAGCTCGATCCCGGTGGGCGGTCCCGGGAAGGTCTTCACCAGCGCGACCGGGATCCGCATATCCTCCAGACGCAGGGCGGTGACGGCCTTGAAGCCGAAGACGTTGCCGACGATCGAGCTCATGATGTTGACGATGGAACCCTCCTCGAAGAGATCCAACGGGTAGGCGATGTACGCGATGTCGTCGTCGATCCGGTAGACGAGCGCGCGGTAGCGATCGAGGTCCGTGAGGGCGCTCGACCACACCTCGGTCCACGTCCCGGTGGAAGATTCCGCGGCCACTGCGGCGGCCGCCTCGATGATGTCGACCCCCGGCTTCGGGGTGATGCGGAACGCGCAGAGCAGGTCCGTGTCTCTTGGCCGGTACTCCGGAGCCCAGTAGTTCTTCTGGTAGGGCGCCACCCCTGCTTCGAAGCCCGGGCTCTCGCTGGCTTCCGGCACCGGGGAGGCCGTTGTCCCTCCCAAGACCTCTTTCGTCGTCGGCATGATTTCAGCTCCTCTCTGACGGTGCGTTCATGTCTGACTGTGCGTTCATGTCTGACTGTGCGTTCACGCTCCCGGGCCAAGGGAACGGGGCGTAGTCCCCGCCGGCGAGTCGCTCACCACCCCACGGCTCACACGGGCCGGAGGGACGGCTGCCGACCCGCCTCCGCCGGCCTCCCAGCCTCCGTGGCCTCTGGGTGGGTCGCTTTTTCCTCGCGGCGCCGCCAGTCCGCCAGGAACCGCTCGATTCCGATGTCCGTGAGCGGGTGCTTCATGCTCTGCCGGAGTACCTTGAAGGGGCAGGTCGCGATGTGAGCGCCCGCCAGCGCAGCTTCCACGATGTGGCGCGGATGGCGGATCGAAGCCGCCAGGACTCGCGTCTCGATCTCGGGGTCCCGGTCGAAGAGTGCGACGATATCGCGGATGAGATCCATCCCGGGCTGCGAGATGTCATCCAGTCGGCCGACGAAGGGCGAGATCACGAACGCCCCGGCTCGGGCCGCGAGGAGCGCCTGGTTGGCGTTGAAGCAGAGGGTGACGTTGGTGCGTATTCCCTCCGCCTTGAGACGGTATACCGCCTTCAAGCCCTCGACCGTGCAGGGCACCTTGATGATCACGTTGGGATGCCAGGCGGCGTACCGCCGCCCCTCCTCCACCATTCCGTCGGCGTCTCCGCGGACCGCCTCGGCGCTGATCGGGCCGTCCACCAGCGAGGCGATCTGCCGGATCGTCTCCTCGAAGTCCATGCCGCTCTCGCGCGCCAGCAGCGTGGGATTCGTGGTCACCCCGCTCAGCACTCCCCAGCCGGCCGCCTCACGAATCTCCTCGAGGTTGGCCGTGTCGAGATAGATCTGCATCGGGTTCTCCCCGTCCGGACGACAGTTGGCCCCGGCCGAAAGGCGCCGGGTAGGCTCACATGGAGAAGGTTGCACGCGGTCGGCCCCCCTACCACCGCCGGGCGGGTGAGCCGCCGCTTCCTTTCGGGCAGGGGGCGCCCTACCCGTTCGGGTGGTGACCGCCGACGAGGAGATCCGGAGGGGAGGAGGCGGGGAGAATCAGTCCGGCGACCGCTCTTTCAGATAGCGCGCGGCGGCCTCGGTCCGATTGCTGACCCCCAGCTTCATGTAGAGGTTCTGGAGGTGGAACTTCACCGTGTTCCCGCTCACTCTCAGCCGCCGCGCGATCTGCGCGTTCGTGAGGCCTTCGGCCACCAGGGCGAGCACCTCTCGCTCACGATCGGTGAGCTGGCCGCTTCCCGCCGGCGCGGACCCACCCAGCAGCCACCGCTTCGCAGCCAACGGGAAGACGAGCTGCCCCGCTTGGACCTGCCGTATGGACGTGACCGTCTGTTGCGGCGGCTCGGTCTTGAGGGCGTAGCCATCGGCCCCGCCCTCCAGGGCCGCCCGCATCGACTCCCCGTCACTGTAGGCGGTGAGCACGAGCACGCGCACCGGATGTCCCTCAGATCGGATGCGCTCCAGGCAGGCCAGTCCATCCGGCTCCCCCAGCACCAGGTCCACGACGGCAACGTCCGGCCGGTGGGCGCGAACCGCCTCCATGAGCGCTTGGCCAGTCGTCGCGGTCGCCACCACCTCGATGTCCGACTCCGCATCGAGGAGAGAGCGCAGCCCCTCCAGAACGAGCTCGTGATCGTCAGCCAGGACGACGCGAATCCGCTGGCTCACGCCGCTGGCGCCCCCAGGACGATGACCGTCCCCCGCCCCGGCGAGCTCTTCAGGCTGAAGCTCCCTCCGATCATCTCCATGCGGTCACGCATCCCCTTCAGCCCGAAACGCTGCTCGGGGCGAACCGCTGCGGGATCGAAGCCCGCGCCGTTATCGACGATCCGCATCTCGATGCCGGCCTCATCCCCTCTCCGCACGGGGACGAGCCGAGCAGCCACCCGGTCCGCGCCCCCGTGCCGATAGGCGTTCGACAGCGCCTCCTGTAGCACCCGGTAGAGTGCGATCTTGACGGCCAGCGTCACCTCGGGAAGTCGTCCATCCACCTCGAGGGTCACATCCATATCGGTGTCGGCCTCGTGCTGGAGAACGAGTCCCTCGAGCAGGGCGACGAGATCGCGGGACTCGAACTCGGGCGGCCGGAAGGCTCCGATGAAGCTCCGAACCTCGCCCAGTCCCCGCTCGAGGAGGCGTCGGATTCGCTCGATCAGCTGGTCCGCCTCGGGCGATACCTTCCCCGCCCCTCCGAGCGAGCGCCGCAACAGGTCGAGCTGGGAAAGGGCGGCGTACATGTGCTGCACCGGGCCGTCGTGGATGTCCAGCAGGATGCGCTGGAGCTCCCACTCCGTGACCTCCATGAGGCTGCGGGACGCTCGGATCTCCCGGGAGCCATCACTTCCCGTAGCTGCCACGTCGCCTCCGTACGAACCGGACCCGCGGACGGGTAAGTCGCTCCTCAGTAGCGGCGGTTCCGGCATCGTTCCGAGCGAAGGATGCCGGCGCTGCGAGACGCGTCTGAAATACGGAACGGGTGGTGAACATTCAACCGTGCTCGCATCTTGACCTCCCGGTGCTCGATGCCTATTCTACGGGTCACTTCCTGAACGTCGTTTCAACGTTGCTTCTGGGGGAGGCTTCTCTACCGAACTACCTTCTTCCGCGAGCCCAACGACGTTACCCGGGCTGGCCCCGGGATCCGTCGTTTGCGCCAGAGTCACTCCTTGGCACAGGAGGCGTTCCATGCGATCACTCATGATCGGCGAGTCGCTTGTCGGCGACGGTAACGAGGTCGCTCACGTCGATCTCGTCATCGGTTCCAAGAACGGACCGGCCGGCCAAGCGTTCACCAACACCCTCTGCTCCCAGCGCTCCGGCCACAACGCTCTCCTGGCGGTCGTCGAGCCGAACCTCCCCGCCAAGCCCGATACCCTGCTCTTCAACAAGGTGACGATCAAAGGGGCCAAGCAGGCGGTACAGATGTTCGGGCCCGCCCAGGCGGCGGTGGCGCGCGCCGTAGTGGATTCCGTCGAGGAGGGGATCATCCCCAAGGATCAGGTGGATGACCTGTGCATCCTGGTCGGCGTGTTCATCCACTGGGAGGCCGAGGACGACAAGAAGATCTTCGACTTCAACTACCAGGCGACGAAGGAGTCGATCGAGCGGGCGATCAAGAGCCTTCCCACGATCGACACGGTGCTGTCGAAGAAGGAGGCGGCCCGTCACCCGTTCGCCGCGGGCGCAGAGGAGACCGTGCGCGTCTAGGCGGGCGAGGCCTCCGCGGGGGCCGGCACCTGCGCCGGCTCCCACCGCCCTCGTATGAAGAAGCTCCTCCTCCAGCTCGACAGCG
This sequence comes from Gemmatimonadota bacterium, assembly GCA_046758745.1. GTDB lineage: Bacteria > Gemmatimonadota > Gemmatimonadetes > Palauibacterales > Palauibacteraceae > JBHIAV01. The sequence continues at coordinate 15,966 of JBHIAV010000020.1, read as the reverse complement.
ACCGACACCCGAGTGCCTTCGACAGCATCGTCGCGTTCGACGGCGGCGCGGATGAGGTGCTCGCCTACGGTGGGGTGGATTCCGGCGACGTCCGCGGCCTCGTGCATGGGGCCATCTTCACGCGCGGCCCGAAGGAGCTCCGGAATACCGCCATCTTCATCGGCGGCGCCGACCTCGAGGCCGGGGAGACCCTGCTCGAGAAGGCCCGGGAGGCGTTCTTCGGCCCGTTCCGGGTAGCCATCCTGCTCGACTCGAACGGCTCGAACACGACGGCGGTGGCCGCCGTGGTAAAGCTGGAGCGGGCGGCCGGCGGCGTGGAAGGGAAGCGGGTCCTCCTCCTCGGCGGCACCGGACCGGTCGGCAAGCGGGCCGCGGCGCTCTTCGCCACGGCGGGAGCCGAGGTCGCCATCACCTCGCGGAGCACCGCGACGGCCGAGCGCGCGCGCCGCGTCGTCTCGGGGCGCTTCGGGGTCGAGGTGACGCCCCGGGCCGTGGACTACCCTCTGGAGTCGGCCGAGGATCTCGAGGGAGCCGATATCGTCCTCTCCTGCGGCCCGCCGGGCGTTGTCCTTCTCAAGCGCTCCGCGTGGGCGAGCGAGGGACCGTCGGTGCTCGGCGACCTGAACGCGGTGCCTCCCCTCGGGATCGAGGGAGTGGAGGCGACTGACGACGGGGCGTCGCGCGATGGGGCGACTACGTTCGGCGCGTTCGGCGTCGGCGGCTTCAAGCTGAAGCTCCACAAGGCGTGCATCGCGCGGCTCTTCGAGCGGAACGATCTGGTCCTGGACGCCGAGACGATCTTCGAGCTGGCGCGGTCGCTCTGACCGCCGTGCCGCGCGTCATCCGCATCGATCCGGGGACGCTGCGGTTCGAGTGGTCGGACTGGAGGGCGAGCGCGTCTTCCTCGAACGCTCCATCCCGACCGGCGAGGCGCTCGCGGATCCGGAAGGCTTCGCCACGATCCTGCGCAGCGCTGGCCCCCCCGACTTGATCGCCGGCCCCAAGAGGGCGAGGTCCTACGCTTCGTCGGCGCGACCGACCCCGCGCTTCCGAGTTCGCCTATGCGGATTGCGGCGAGACGGCGAGCCGCGAGGGCCTTGACGCCGAGGTGCTCGCCTGCCCGGGAGGGACGGGTGGAATGTTGCACTCTCATGTCCGTTGCTCGATCATCGCGCTCCGGATGACGGCCTCCCGGCGACGGACGAGCGCAACGGCCCGCTCGGCGTCGGCTGCGGCAGCATGTACCGTACATACCGGATCTCCCGGCGCAAACCGGGTGCCCGGATCCGGGAGATCGCGGCACCAGTCGGGAAACAGGAACGCGGCGCTCAACTGCACGTTGTTGGCCGCGTAGACGACGGCGTGGGCCCGCGCTGCGCGTGGACGTGCCGGATGTCCGGGAAGTTCGCCCTCGCAGGCGCGCAGATGCCAGTCGAACAGGCCGTGCGGGTAGTCCGGGTCGTACAGCTCCACCGTGGCCGTCGGGCGGGGGTTCACCTCGAGGGCCAACCACTCGTCGCCGCGGAGCAGGAAATCGATGCCGTTCAGCCCTACTAGCCCCGTGGCCGCCACCAGGACGTCGAGCTTGGCGCGCAGGTCCGACTCCACCGCCGGCGGCAGAGCGATCCCACCGACGGCGCCGCCGTACAGAAAAGGCCGGCCGCGTCGGGCCGGCGCGGTCCACTGCTCGTTGAACCCGATGACGCGGGCGCGTCGGCCATCGGCCAGGAACAGCGCCGAGAGGCCTCGGCCCTTTTCGAAGCGCTGGAAATACGAGCCGGCCCGCACGCGACGCCTACCGGCGTGGCGCACGTGGGCACCCCCGGCGCCTCCGGGTCGCTTCACCAGCCACCCGGCGGGGTCCGGAGGCGGAGTGAGCCGCACTTCGGGGTAGCGGATGCCGAGGCGATCCAGCAGGGGCAGGAAGCACCGTGGATCCTTGATCGCGGCCACCGCCGATGGCTCGTTGCCATAGCGCCGGCGACCGACGAGGAGGCGCGCCAGCAGGCCGGTTCGCCCCTCGAACCCGGAACCATAGACCACCCCGGCGCAGCGCCCCGGTGGTGCCAGCGCCTCTGCCGCAGCGAGAAGAGCGCGGCCGTCCAATCTCAGCCCGTGCGCCGCCACCACCGAACGGCAGTCCCTCGCCAGCGCTCGCGTATCGCGGTCGGCAAAACAGTCGACCACGACGACCGTATGACCGGCCCGCGACGCCGAAGCAGCAAGCGCCCGCCCCGCCACGGCGGCGACGAGAAAGGGCTTGGAGTCAGCCGACATACCGCCGCGCGGCGATGAAGGCGCCCCGGCAGCCCGGGCACGCTGGCTCTTCCTTTCGCGGTATCCCCTCGAATGTGCCGCGCCGCGGTTCACGTTCTCGTCGGGGAGCGCCGATTCTCAGGCCCCTGCCCGAAGCCGCGTCCGGCGGTCCTGTGGCGCCCAGGACGAGATCCGTCCTGCCCGTCAGGTCGGTCGCTACCAACCGCGATCTCGCTTGCATGACGGGTCCCCGCTGTCCGATTTGCGGCGCCGCGACGGAGGCCCGATTCTGAGCGGTCGCGGCCCACAGGGAGAAATGTAACGTGAAGGCATCGGGACCCCTCGACGACGACACAGTTTGGCCGCGCAACCGGTCAGTTCTCTCGTGACGCTCTCCCGCGTGGCCGTTGCTAGGCCGGTTGGACGACACATCCTGGCAATCGTCGTGTTCCCGTGATGATGCCTGCGCCTGACCCGAACGGAGCACCAATGAGCGTCCTCGGCTCGGAGCAGAATCCCCTCAAGGTGGCGATCGTCGGCGCCGGCCCCAGTGGGTTTTACGCCGCAGAAGCCCTCATCAAGTCCGAGCACGTGGTCCGCGTCGACATGCTTGAACGGCTTCCGGCCCCCTTCGGCCTCGTTCGCTACGGGGTCGCCCCCGACCATCCCAAGCTCAAGGGGCCGATCCGGATCTACGAGAGGATCGCGCGCGAGCCCGAGTTCAGGTTTCTGGGCAACGTCACGGTGGGCCGCGATGTCGCCGTCCAGGAGCTGCGGGAGGCGTATCATGCGGTGGTGTTCGCCTGCGGGGCGGAGAGCGACCGCCGGTTGGGGATTCCCGGGGAGGATCTGCCGGGAAGCCACACCGCGACCGAATTCGTCGGCTGGTACAACGGGCATCCGGATTACCACGATCGGCGGTTCGATCTGAGCCATGAGGTGGCGGTCATCATCGGCCAGGGGAACGTCGCCGTCGACGTGTGCCGGATTCTCGCCAAGACAGTGGACGAGCTGAAGCAGACCGATATCTGCGAACATGCCATCGACTGCCTCGCCACGAGCCGGATCCGGGAGATCCATGTTGTCGGGCGCCGCGGTCCCGCGCAGGCGAAGTTCACCAGCAAGGAGCTCCGGGAGCTGGGCGAGCTGGCGGACTGCGATCCGGCGGTGGATCCGGCGGAGCTCGAGCTCAATCCCGAGAGTCTCTCCGAAATCGCCGACAAGCGCGGGTCCGTCGCCCGGAAGAACGTGGAGATCCTCCACGGCTTCACCTCCCGGCCCGGCCGCGGAAGCCGTCGGCGGATCATCCTGCGCTTCCTGCTGAGTCCTGTGCAGCTCAAGGGCGAAGGGCGGCTGGAGGAGGTCATCTTCGAACGGAACCGACTCGAGGGCCAGCCCTTCCAGCAGAAGGCGGTAGGGACAGGGGAACGCGTGGGAATGGCCTGTGGGCTACTATTCCGCAGCATCGGGTATCAGGGCATCCCGCTCCCGGGTGTTCCGTTCGATGTGCGCCGGGGCATCTTCCCCACCCGTGACGGACGGATCGTCGACGAGAGCGGCGCCGTGATTCCGGGGCTGTACGCCACGGGATGGATCAAGCGTGGTCCGACGGGGCTCATCGGTACGAACCGCGCGGACAGCGTCGCGACCGTGAAATCCCTGCTCGCCGATCTGCCGGCTCTGGACAGCGGCGCGAAGCCCGGGGCGGACGGCCTGAACGTCCTGCGCGCAGGGGATGGGCCTCGGGTGGTCAGCTACAGCGACTGGCTTGTAATCGACCAGGCGGAGATCAGACGCGGAGCAGCCAAGGGCAAGCCGCGTGAGAAGTTCACCCGCGTCGAGGAGATGCTGAGACTGCTGGACGGTCGCTCTCAATGAGGTGCCAGATGTGCTATACTGGAGACGGCAGCGGCAAACCCGGGAATCCAGGCTGGATCGCCGGGAATGAGCGATCCTCTCTTGAGGTCCGCCAGGTTTCCCATGGCTGAGATCATGACGCTGATCGGCGGGCGCTCGAGCAAGCAGGGGACCTCTCTGTGCGCAGGTAAGACGGAGCCGACGTACATTGACATCTCCTCGACCGTGGAGATGAACGTGGAGGACATGGCGCGCCTTGGACTCAAGGATGACAGCAAGGTGCGGCTGCGCACGTCGGTGGGCGAGGTCGTCGTGCGGTGCAAGGGCCGCGAGACGAAGGACCTGCCACCGGGGATACTGTTCATGGCCTACGGCCCCCTGTCGAGCGAGCTGATGGCGAGCGATACGGCCGGCAGCGGCATGCCGATCTCCAAGAACCTGGACGTTGAAATCGAGCCGGTCCGGGAGAGCGCGGAGAATCGAGGAGATTAGTCCGATGAGCGACGGCATCAGGGTTGTAGAGGGGGCTACCTGCACATTCTGCGGCTGCGTTTGCGACGACATGGACCTCACCGTGGATCTGGAGCAGAAGCGCATCACGAAGGCGGCGAACGCCTGTATCCTGGGCAGGGCGTGGTTCAAGCAGCACGGCCTCGAGGAGCGTCCGTTCGCCCTGATCGAGGGTCGCGAGGCGAGCACCGATGAAGGCGTCGAAGAGGCCGCACAGATTCTCGCCCGGGCGCGTTTCCCCGTGATCTACGGGCTGTCCGACACGACCTGTGAGGCTCAGCGCGTGGCGGTGTCGCTCGCGGACATGATCGGCGGCACGGTGGACACCACGACCTCGGTGTGCCACGGCCCATCGGGAATCGCGTTCCAGGGCGTGGGCGAAAGCACCGCCTCGCTCGGCGAGATAAAGAACCGGGCGGACCTCATCGTGTTCTGGGGCGGTAACCCGGCGGAGTCGCACCCGCGGCTCTTCACGAGGTACGCGGTGACCCCGAAGGGCATGTACGTCCCCAACGGTCGAAAAGACCGCACCGTCGTCCTGGTGGACGTGCGGCGAACTCCCAGTGCGCGGGTAGCGGACATCTTCATCCAGGTGAAGCCGCGCAGTGACTTCGAAGTCCTGTGGGCGTTGAGGGCCCTGGTCAAAGGACGCGAGGTCGATCCCTCCATCGAGCAGCGCACCGGCGTCTCCCTCGCCGTCCTAGAGGACCTCGTCTCGCGGATGAAGAGCTGCTGCTACGGCGTCTTCCTGTTCGGGATGGGACTCACGATGACCCGCGGCCGGCACTTCAATTCCGGAGCGCTGCTGGCACTCGCCACTGATCTTAACGAGTTCACGCGCTTCGTGGCGAAGCCGGTCCGCGGTCATGGCAATGTGACGGGCGCGGACAACGTTCTGTCGTGGCAGACGGGGTTCCCGTTCGGCGTCAACTTCAGCCGAGGGTACCCTCGCTTCAATCCCGGCGAGTTCACCACGGTGGACCTGCTCGCCCGTCGCGAAGCCGATGCGGCTCTGATCGTCGCGAGCGATCCCGCCTCCAACTTTCCAAAGGCGGCCATCGAGCACCTCCGGCGTATCCCGGTCATCTGCCTGGATCCCAAGCTCACGCTTACGAGCCAGCTGGCGCGGGTGGCATTCACGACGGCCACGTACGGCATCAACGTCGCGGGCACGGTGTACCGCATGGACGACGTCCCGATCACGCTGCGCCCGGCCTTCGATTCGCCTTACCCGAGCGACGAGCAGATCCTGACCGCCATCCGCCATCGCGTGCGCGAGCTGCTCGGAGGTAACCGCCTCCCTGTGGGCACACCGCTCGTCGCCTCGGTCGCGTAGGGCCCGCACGCCGAGAGGAGGCTGCGTGGGTTCGTCGCTGCGCATCGTCGACGGCAGGGTGTACGACCCGGCGAACGGCGTCGACGCCGAGGTGCGGGACGTGTGCGTCCAGGACGGCAGGATTGTGCCCAGCGTCCCCCCGGAGGCGAAGAAGATCGAGGCGAGCGGAATGGTGGTGATGCCGGGAGGCATCGACATCCACTGTCACATCGCCGGCCCCAAGGTCAACCTCGCTCGGAAGGTACAGCCGGAGGACCACCGGCACGACGTCCATCAGCGCACCCGACTCACCCGCTCGGGCACGGGCGGCTCCGTTCCGTCCACGTTCGCTACCGGCTATCGGTACGCGGCGCTCGGCTACACCACGGCTATGGAAGCCGCCGTGACGCCGCTCGGCGCGCGCCACACGCTGGAGGAACTGCACGACACGCCGGTCATCGACAAGGGATTCTTCGTGCTGGTCGGCAACAACCTGCTGCTCTACCGAATGCTGGAGGAGGGGCGGGGCGAGGAGTTCCAGCAGGCGCTGGCCTGGTGGCTGAGTGCGACCAAGGCATACGCCCCCAAGCTGGTGAATCCCGGGGCCGATGAACTCTGGAAGGGGCAGAGGAACGCAAACATTACCCGGCTCGATGAGAAGATCGGATCCTTCGACCTCACTCCGCGCAAGGTGATCGGCGCGTTCATCGAAGCTGCGAACGACCTGGGGCTTCCGCACCCGGTGCACATCCACTGCAACAACCTGGGCCACACCGGGAACTTCGAGACGACGCTCGAGACGATGCGGATCGCGGAGGGGCGGCGGGCGCACATCACGCACATCCAGTTCCACAGCTACGGCTCCATCGCCGGGAAGAGTGGGGAGAACCCGACGTCACGGGCGCGAGATATCGCCGATTTCGTCAACACGCACCCCAACATCAGCGCGGACGTGGGCGCCGTGATGTTCGGGCGGTCCATGAGCATGACAGCGGATGCCCCGCTCGCATACATGCTGCGCCGTTTCGGTGGCGGCAAATGGGTGAGCGCCGATACCGAGAACGAGAGCGGCTGCGGCATCGTCCCGTTCACCTACCAGGATCGCGTGTACACCAACGCGCTGCAGTGGGCCATCGGACTCGAGCTGTTCCTGCTCTCGGAGGACCCCTGGCGCATGGTGTTCTCCACCGATCATCCGAATGGCGGTTCGTTCATGACGTATCCGGCGCTCATACGGCTGCTCATGGATCGCGAGTACCGCAAGCAGCAAATGGCCACGGTGAACCAGAAAGCGCTCGAGAACAGCGGGCTTCGCGACTGCCAAGAGCGCGAGTACTCGCTCTACGAGATCGCGATCATCACCCGCGCGGGGCCGGCGCGCCTCCTGGGGCTCACGGATAAGGGCCACCTAGGGGTCGGGGCGGACGCCGACATCACGATCTACGAGGAGGACGAGGACAAGGAAAAGATGTTCTCCACGCCCCGTTATGTGATCAAGGACGGGGAGCTCATCATCGATGACCACGAGTTCCGCGCGGATCACCAGGGACGAGTGTTCCAAGTTGCTCCCGATTATGACCCCGAGATCGAGCGAGTGATCGGCCCGTTCTTCGAGGAGTTCTACACGATCCGTTTCGCGAATTATCCGGTGGACGCCCGCTATGTGCCGCACGGCCAGATCATCCCGACGGCGCATCAAGCGGCCGGTGCCGTACCGTCCGAAGCCGACGAGCACGGGGTCTGAGGCGCCCCAGAGCGCAGAGGCGTTCATGAGCCTCGAGCTCACAATGCATACTCCACCGGCGGTGCCGCTCGAAGCGGATGTCCTGAGTCCGGGCAGGCTCGCCGGTCTTTCCCCAGCCGAGGTAGCGAAGCTCACCGTCGTGCACGGCAACCAACACGCCGAACTCGGTGAGTTCTTCCGCGTCGCGGGAGCGGGAGACGGCGAGATCCATCTCACTGGCGACCTTTCCAACGTGAAACAGATCGGTGCGAACATGGCCGAAGGCCGCATCGTGGTGCACGGCCCGGTGGGCATGCATGTGGGGGCAGGCATGACGGGCGGAGTGATCATCGTCGAAGGCGACGCCGGCGACTGGGTAGGCCCGGAGATGTCAGGTGGACGGATCGTGGTGAAAGGGAACGCTGGCCACATGATCGGAAGTGCTCTTCGTGGTAGTCCGAGTGGCATCCGAGGCGGCGAGATCGTCATCTTCGGGAACGCGGGAAACGAAGTCGGGGGCGGCATGCGCCGCGGGTTGATCGCGGTTGGCGGGAACTGCGGCGATTTCGCGGGGGTGAACATGCTCGCCGGCACCCTTGTCGTGCTGGGGCATCTGGGCTGGCGCGCCGGCGCAGGGATGAAGCGGGGCTCGATCGTGTCAATGCATCCCGCGGAGCTACTGCCCACCTTCAGCCACGCCTGTACCTACCGTCCGGTATTCCTGCGCCTGTATCTTCCCTACCTTCGCCGGTTGGGTCTGTCCATCGCCGAGGCACAGGTGAACGGGCTCTACCAGCGTTGGTGCGGCGACGTGGTCGAGCTGAATCGCGGCGAGGTGCTGTTTCTTGATCCGGCGGAGACCACGGCGCGAGGTTGAGCTCACCCCGGCGGCGCGCGGCTGAGCTTACCCCGATCGCGCGCGCGGCACCACTCTCACGTGTTCCAGATTGGCTGGTAGGACCTCCATGACAGCGTCATCAACAGCCACGGACGCCAGTTCCCCGACGGTCGACGACCAGCCTATCGGCGTCGTGCCCGGCGTCCCGCAGGGACTCGGCTGAGCATGCGGATCCGCGGCGTCCTGATCGAGGATACCTTCGCGGAGGCATTCACCATGCGCGCGGCCCGCCTCGTGATCACGGCCCGCAACGCGCGCTGGGCGCGGGAGGCGGCGCTCAAGCTCACCGGCTTCGCCACGTCGGTGATCGGCTGCAAGTGCGAGGCGGGGATCGAACGGCAGCTCTCTGCGGCCGAGTCCCCCGACGGCCGTCCGGGCGTCAGCGTCCTTCTCTTCGCGTTCGACCGCGAAGGCGTCGAGAAGCGCGCCGTGGAGCGCGTCGGCCAGTGCGTCCTCACGTGCCCGACGACCGCCTGCTATGACGGGCTTCCCGGAGAGGAGGAACGCATCGACGTGGGTGGCCAGCTCCGGTACTTCGGGGATCGGTTCCAGATCAGCAAGGTCATCGACGGCCGCCGGTACTGGCGGATCCCCGTGATGGAGGGGGAGTTCCTGGTCGAGGAGACCTTCGGCGTGCGCGAGGCGGTGGGCGGGGGCAACTTCTTGATCCTCGCCGAGGACGCCGACGCGGGCCTCGAGGCGGGCGAGGCCGCGGTGGAGGCGATGGAGAGACTGCCCGAAGTCATCCTCCCCTTCCCAGGGGGGATCGTCAGGAGCGGGAGCAAGGTGGGATCGCGCCATTACTCCCTCAAGGCCACGACCAACGACGCGTACTGCCCGACCTTGCGGGCGCTCGTGGAGAGCGCGCTCCCGGAAGGGGTGAACTCGGTGCTCGAGATCGTGATCGACGGCATGGGCCTCGAGCAGGTGAGGGCGGCGATGCGGGCGGGGATCCCGGCCGCCTGCCGTCCGGGGGTCAGGGCGATCACCGCCGGGAACTACGGTGGGAAGCTCGGGCAGCACCTGCTCCATCTGCGGGAGATCCTGGAATGGACCTCGGGCTGAACGAGCGGGCGGCCCGCATCGCGGATGGCATGATTGCGGATGCCACGGCGCTTGGCCTTCAGGTCGAGTCGCTGGGGGGAGGCACCCGGGTCATCGACGCCGGGGTCCGAGCGCCGGGCGGCCTCGCCGCGGGCAGGAGGCTGGCCGAGGCGTGCATGGGCGGCCTGGGCGAGATCGCGTTCACCACCGTCGACTTCGGAGACTACTGGCTCCCGGGCGTCATCGTCTCCACGGACCATCCGGCGGTGAGCTGCATGGCGTCGCAGTACGCCGGCTGGAAGATCGATCCGGAGGGCTACTTCGCCATGGGATCCGGCCCGCTCCGCGCCGCAGCCAGGGTGGAGAAGCAGCTGTTCGGGACCCTGGGGTACGAGGAGAGGGCGAAGAGGGGGGTGCTGGTGCTGGAGACGCGCCAGCTCCCGGACGCAAAGGTGGCGGCGTACGTATCGGAGCGTGCCGGCGTTTCGCCCGACGGGCTCTTCCTCCTCGTCGCGCCCACGGCGAGCCTGGCCGGCGGGGTACAGATCTCGGCACGGGTGCTCGAGACGGCCCTGCACAAGATGCTGGAGCTGGAGTTCGACATCGGAGCGGTGCTCAGCGGACTGGGCACCGCGCCCCTCGCGCCCGTCGCGAAGGATGACCTGCGAGCGATCGGACGAACGAACGACTGCGTCCTGTACGGGGGACGCGCCCACTTCACGGTCCGCACGAGCGACGAGGCCTTGGCGGAGATCGTCTCCCGCATCCCGTCCTCCGCCTCCTCCGACTACGGGACTCCCTTCTACGAGATCTTCAAGCGCTACGATGGCGACTTCTACCGCATCGATCCGCACCTGTTCAGCCCCGCCGAGGTGGCGCTGACCAACGTGGCGAGCGGGCGTACCTTCCGCGCCGGAGAGGTGAACCCGGCCGTGCTGCGTGCCTCTCTCCTGACGTGAGCGAGCACGGATGGCCCAGTCCGCCCCGGCGGAGGAGGAGCGAGACGGGTGAGGAGCGAGGGCAAATGAAGGTCGGTATCCTGGCCGCGTCGGGCGGGTGGCACACCGATGAGCTCGCCCGAGCTCTGCGCGAGCGGGGGGTGGAGTCGAAGCTGCTTCCGATCGACGCTCTGGTGGGCCGTGTGGGGAGCGCGCCGCGCCTCAGCGCCGGGGGAACCGCACTGGATGACCTGATGGCCGTGCTGGTGCGCATCATCCCCCGCGCCTCGCTGGATCGGACGATCTTTCGGGTGGACGCGCTCCATCGCCTGTCGCGGCTCGGGGTGCCGGTGGTGAACACAGCCGGCGCGATCGAGAAGACGGTCGACAAGTTCTATACGTCGACCCTGCTCGAGGACGCCGGCATCCCCACGCCGCCCACGGTCGTCGCGGAGACGCTGGAGGACGCGATGGCCGCCTTCCGCGCCTTCGGCGACGTCATCGTGAAGCCGCTCTTCGGATCGAACGGGCTCGGCATGGTGCGAATCGAGCACGAGGACGTGGCGTACCGGGTCTTCCGGGCTCTCGAGATCGAGGGCGCGGTGTATTACGTGCAGCGCACCATCCCGCACGGAGGGCGAGACCTGAGGGCCTTCGTCGTCGGAGGGCGCGTCGTCGCGGCGGCCGCACGGCGGGCGGCCGATTGGCGAACCAACGTCGCCCGGGGCGGGGCCGTCGAGCCGGTCGATCTCCTCGACTCTTGGACGGAAGCGGCCGTGCGCGCCGCCGACCTGGTGGGAGCGGACTACGCCGGGGTTGATCTTCTCCCGGCAGCATCGGGCGAGGCATACGTGCTCGAGGTGAACGGAATCCCCGGCTGGAAAGGGCTCCAGGCCGTGACGGGGGTGGATATCGCGGGAGCGGTCGCCGAGCGCGTGCTCGACCGGATTGGGACCGAGGGGCGTCGGCCGGCCGAGGGGACGCTCCCGCTCGGTGCATGACGCGGTCCCCGGCGACCCGGCCCCCGGCGGCGCGGCCCCCGGCGAGGCTGCCGGAAGTAGGGGTGGTGGCGCAGATCGCCTGCCTGCTCGAAGCTTCCGCTCCGAAGCCCGGAAACGTGACGCAGGCCGCGGGGTTCCCGGACGCCCGCTTCGAGCACTACCTGGCGAGCGCCGCAGCGATCGGACCCGCCATGGCGGAGGCAGGCGAGAGAGGCGTCGGCGCCACCATTCGGGCGGCGCACGACGCGGTCCGAAGGTGGGTCTCCGCGAATACCAACCTCGGCATCATCCTGCTGCTCGCGCCGCTGGCGAAGGCGGCGGCCGGCGGCCGGAAGCCGCTTCGCGACAGCTTGCGGCAGCTGTTGAGGCGTCTCAATGTGGACGATGCGGTGGAAGCGTATCACGCGATCCGAGCGGCCGCCCCTGGAGGGCTGGACACCGTGGCGGAGCAGGACATCCGCGGCACTCCGACGATCTCCCTTCGGGAGGCGATGGCGCTCGCGGCGGACCGCGACTCGATCGCGTCCGAATACGTCAGTGACTTCGAGATCACCTTCGAGCGCTGCGCTCCGGCCCTCCGGGAGGCGCGGTGCACAGGACTGGGGTGGCCCGACGCGGTCGTGCAGGCGTACCTGAGGGTGCTCGCCGACATCCCGGACACGCTCATCGCGCGAAAGTTCGGGCGAGCGGAAGCGGAGGAGGTGAGCCGGGCTGCTCGCGCTGCCGTGGAACGGGGCGGGATCCTCACGGAAGAGGGGCGCGCGCTCGTCGCCGCTCTCGACCGCGAGCTCCGCCGAGAAGGCCACGCGCGGAACCCGGGGACGACCGCCGATCTGATCGCGGCCGGCCTCTTCGTGGTTCTGTGGGAGGAGAGCGGACCTCTATGAGTCGATTCGAAGTCCGGGTGTCCAAGGACTATCTCGTCTTCCCGGCCGGACACTTCATCACGTACGACGGGAAGTGCGAGTCGCTCCATGGCCACAACTACCGCGCGTCGGTGAGCGTGGAGGGAGACATCGACGAGAACCACTTCGTCCTCGACTTCGTGGATCTGAAAAGGATGATGAGGGAGATCGTGGGGGAGCTCGACCACAAGATGCTGCTGCCCACCGAGAATCCGGCCCTCACCATCACGGAGGAGGATGGAGGGGTGAGGGTGCGGTACCGGGACCGCCTCTACGTCTTCCCCCGCCAGGACGTGGTTTTCCTGCCCGTGCCCAACACGACGGCCGAGATGATCGCCCGCTATCTCGCCGAACGGCTGCGCGACGCGCTCGGAAAGCGGGGAGTCGGCCGGCTGAGCGGGATCTCCGTCGAGATCGAGGAGTCGTTTGGCCAGTCGGCCATCTACCGGGAATCCCTCGAGTGAGAGGGCGGTCGTGACGGCGCCTCCGGCCGACCCTGGCGAGCCGATCCTCAGCCGGCGACGGCTTCCACGTCCGCCCGGCTGATTGTTCCGTCGTGGAGGGCCGTGGCGACGAGCGCTCCGGCACATCCGGCATCCGCCAGCCTGCGGAGGTCATCCGCATGCCGCACGCCCCCGCCGACCAGCAGCAGCACGTCCGGGAAGCCGCCGCGCAGCTCGTCGATGAGCGCGAAGGGAGGTCCGGTCGCCGTGCCCACGCGGGCGAGGTCCAACAGAATCACCGCACCATATCCGGCCTCCGCAACGGCCGCCATCACGGCGGCCGGCGACGCGGCCTGGAAGGCGGGAGCCGTAGCGACGGGGTGGCCGGCCCGCAGGTCGAGGCTGAACGCGAGACGATCGGGGGGCGCCGCGGAGGCTATGGAGAAGAGGGCGTCCCGTCCGGGAAGGGTTTCCAATCCGACCACGGCTCGTGTGGCGCCCGCCTCGAGCAGACGGCGAGCGCCCTCTCCGTCACGCACCCCCGCGTCGACCCACAGTCCGCCGCCGCACGAAGGCCGGACAGCGCCGCCGGACGTACCAGGCGAGGTCCCGGGAAGCGCTGCGGCGAGGCGACGGATGAGCCCCAGATCCGGGAGCGCCCCGCCGATCGCCCCCAGGTCGGCGAGGTAGCAACCCCACAGGCCGAGCCGGTCGACGAAGGCGCGCGCCAGCGCGACCGGGTCCGCTCCCGGCGTCAGGACGCTCGACACGGGACGGTAGAGCTGGCGCTCCCCCCGCCGGGCGTGGACCGCCTCTCCTCCCCGAACATCGAGGACGGCTATCACCTCCACGGGCGCGACCCCCTTCCGCATGCGCGGCGACCGCGAGGCGCGGCCCCCAGCTCCGCCCTCTACGTGCTGGAGTTCGTGAGCGGGGGCGGCTTCGCCGACGAGCTGCCGCCTGCCGGGCTGGCCGCTCAGGGGCTCGCCATGCGGCGCGCCCTGCTGGCGGACCTCGTACAGCTCTCCGACAGGCACCTCCTCACGACGGTGGACCCACGCATCCGCGCGGATCTCCCCGCCGGCGTGGAGGCCGTCGCGGTGCCACCGGGCGGCTTCAGGGAGATCTTCGCCGAGGTGGCGCGCGCGGCGGGCAGCGTATGGCTCATAGCCCCCGAGTCCGGCGGCCGTCTGGCCGAACTCGCAGCGCTCGCGGAGCGCCTCGGCGCGATGGTGGTGGGCCCCGGCCCCACCGCCATCCGGGCCGCCAGCGACAAGCTAGCCCTCTGCCGGCGGCTGGAGGAGGCGGGGCTGCTGTTGCCGCGCACCTGGCCGGGGGGAGACACGGAGTCTGCCGTGCGGGAAGCCGGCTTCCCGCTGGTCGTCAAGCCGAACACCGGGGCCGGCTGCAGCGGTGTCACTCTGGTGAGGGATCGGTCCGGCCTCGCCGACGCGCTCGCGGCGGCCGCGGCCGTGGGCAGCCCACCGATCGTGCAGGAATACGTCCCCGGCGTTCCGGCCAGCGCATCGGTCCTGTGCGCGGAGGGGCGGGCCCGAGCCCTCGGCCTCAACGGTCAGACCGTGGTCGCGGGCCGGCCCTTCGCTTACCTGGGAGGCCGGAGCCCGCTCGAGCACCCGCAACGCAGGGGAGCCCTCCGGGCCGCCTGCCGCACATGCGAGCTGGTGCCGGGACTGCGTGGCTACGTCGGCGTCGATCTCGTCCTCTCGGCGAGGGGACCCGTGGTCATCGAGCTGAACCCCAGGCTCACCACCGCCTACATCGGGCTCCGCGCGGCGGTGGACCGCAACCTGGCCGGCCTCATCCTCGCCGCGGCAGAGGGACGGCTCGTCCGGCGGTCCCCGACGATTCGGCGCGCCGTTTGCTTCCGGGCGAACGGACGAGTGGCATCGCTGTGACGAGGCGGGGGCGAGGGGTCCGGCGGAGCCGCCCCTGCGGACTCGAGCCCGCACGGTCCGGTCGGCGCGTGCTGGGATGGGATGTCGGCGGGGCCAACATCAAAGCGGTGATCGCCGACGCAGCCGATTTCCGGGTCCGCAGCCGGCCGTATGCGCTGTGGGAGAATCCGGCCGGTCTGCCGAATCTCCTGAGCGCGATGGCGACCGAGCTCGCCACGGAGCAGCCCGGGTCGGACGAGGAGCTCGGGACGCCGGACCTCGTAGGGGTGACGCTCACCGCCGAGCTCGCGGACTGTTTTCGCACGAAGGGCGAGGGGGTCGCCTTCGTCCTGCGCGCGATCGCCGCCGCGTGCCCCGGCGCGCGCCTCCGCGTCCTCACCTCCGACGGTACCTTCTGCTCGCCGGGGGCGGCCGCGAGCGCTCCCCTACGGGTCGCCTCCGCGAACTGGGCGGCCGCCGCCCGTCTCGTCGCCAAGCGCTGGCCCGACGCCTTCCTGATCGATGTCGGCACGACCACGACGGACATCGTGCCGATCGTGGGCGGGAGGGTCGTGTCCCTCGGCCGCACGGACCTCGAGCGGCTGAGGGCCGGCGAGCTCGTGTACACCGGAGCCGTGCGCACCCCGCTGTGCGCAGTGGCGCGCTGCGTTCCGTTGCGCGCCGCACCCTGCCGCCTGGCGGCGGAGCGGTTCGCCCAGTCCGGCGATGTCCACCTGCTGCTCGGCCGCCTCGCTCCCGACGAGTACGCGGGCGCCACCCCGGACGGCCGCGGGAAGACGCGCTCCGAGGCGGCGGCGCGGCTCGCCCGCATGGTGTGCGCAGACCTCTCGCAGCTCACCATGGAGGAGCTGATCTCGATCGCCGCGTACCTGGCGCGGCGGCAGGAGCGCGACATCGCGCTGGCTGTGCGGCAGCTGCGCGCGAGGCTCCGAAGCCCGGAACCCCGGATAGCGGTGACGGCGGGGCTCGGGGCCTTCCTGGCGCGCGCCGCGGCGGCTCGAGCCGGACTGGAGACCGTCGACCTCGCGGGGGAGCTCGGAGAGGATGGAAGCCGGGCGGCGCCCGCCGTGGCGATCGCCCTCCTCCTGGCAGCGGAGTCCGCGTGACCCCGCCGGACAGCGAGCCGATCCAGCCTCGCGGTCCGAAGCCCGAGGCCCGCG
>JBHIAV010000019.1:0-45919 GCA_046758745.1 Gemmatimonadota bacterium | reverse complement strand
GGGCCCGGGTGGACTTTGGCGCCGGCGAGATGCGCCTCGAGGCGAGCCGGTCGAAGAATGCCGAGGGCCGGACCTTCCCGTTCCGGGCGCTCCCGCCGCTGGAGGCCCTCCTGCTTGAGCAGCAGGAACGGACCCGAGAGGTTGAGCGCCGCACCGGCCGGATCGTCCCCTGGGTGTTCCACCGTGACGGAGAGCCGATCCGGTCCATGCGCAAGGCCTGGAACGGGGCGTGCGATCGTGCCGGCCTCGCCGGCGCCTGGTTCCACGACCTCCGGCGCACCGTCGTCCGCAACCTGGAGCGCGCCGGTGTCTCCCGCTCCGTGGCCATGAAGCTCACGGGGCACAAGACGGAGGCCATCTACCGCCGCTACGCGATCACGGACTCCGTGGTCATGGCCGAGGGGGTGCAGAAACTCGCGCGGCTCCACCGGGCGGAGCCCACCGAAGGACGGACCGCGGTCCCGCTCCAGGAGGCCCGATGAATCACCGAACCGGGTCCGGAACGGCACAATCCCGGCACAATCCGGGAGACGGCGCGGAGAGAAGCCATTACAACGCCAGTACTTACGACAGCCGGCCGTGGCACTTCTTGTACTTCTTCCCGCTTCCGCAGGGGCAGGGGTCGTTGCGGCCGGGCTCGCTTCCCACCTCGAGCGGCTTCTCCGGTCTCAGCACGCCCGCTCCGGGTGCGGATGCGACGACGGCGGACTCCGCGAGAGCCGTTGCCGAGACGCCGGTGGCGGCGTACTGCGCCGTAGAGCCACCTTTCGCACCGGCTCCGACGGGCTCGGTGGGTCCGGTGACCCGGGTGACGCGCGGAACGCGGAGCGGGGGGGGCGGCTCCAGCTGCGCCCGGAAGAGGAGGCTCGCGACTCCTCGACGGAGGTCTCGAATGAGGTCGACGAAGTGCTCGTACGCCTCCTTCTTGTACTCTATGAGCGGGTCCTTCTGGCCGTAGGCGCGGTAGCGGATCGTGTCGCGCAGGTGGTCCAGATCGTACAGGTGGCTCTTCCACTTCTCGTCGATGACAGACAGCACGATGAAGCTCAGGATCCGCTCCCAGTTCTCTCCGAAACTTGAGAGCTTTTCCCGATACGCCTCGTGCGCGAAGTCGATCACCGCCTGGGTCACCTGCTCCGCTTCCTCCCACTCTTCGGGGGGCGCGCCGGAGTCCGTCGGAAGGAAGCCCGCGACCAGGAAGTAATCGATGAGGAGTCGCTGCCGGAGACCGCCGAGGTCCCATTCTTCCGGGTGAGAGCCGGTCGGTACGTGCGCTTCGATATCGTCGCGCACCGACCGCTCGATCATCTCCCACGTCTCTCCCTTCAGGTCCTCGCCCCCCTCCAGAGCGAACAGACGAAGGTCGTAGATCACCTCACGCTGTTGGTTCATCACGTCATCGTATTCCAGCAGGCGCTTCCGGGACTCGAAGTTCTGCAGCTCCACCCGGCGCTGGGCGTTCTCGATCTGCCGGGTGATGAGCTTCCCGGTGATCACCTCCCCCTCCTCCGCCCCCATCTTGTCCATCACGCGGGCGATCCGGTCGGAACCGAACAGCCGCATCAGGTCGTCCTCCAGGGAGAGGAAGAAACGGCTGTTCCCGGGGTCGCCCTGACGGCCGGCGCGTCCCCGAAGCTGCCGGTCGATGCGTCGGGACTCGTGCCGCTCCGTGCCCAGGATCTGCAGGCCGCACGGCGGATCCACGTAGCACCCGAGCCGCTTGACATCGTCCTGTTCGAGGTCGGGCTGCTCATCCACCTGACCGAACGCCGGCTCGCTCGACAGGATGCCGCACACCCCGCACTTCACCACACCGGCTCCGAGTTTTATGTCGGTGCCACGCCCTGCCATGTTCGTGGCGATCGTGATCGCGCCGGGCTCACCGGCGCCCGCCACGATCTGTGCCTCCCGCTCGTGTTGCTTCGCGTTGAGGACCTCGTGCGCCAGCCCTCGCCGCTTCAGCATACGGGAGATCGTCTCGGAGACATCGACGCTCGTCGTCCCCACCAGGATCGGAAGGCCGCGCCCGTTGAGCCGCTCGATCTCTTCGAGGAGAGCGGTGTATTTCTCGCGCTTGGTGCGGTAGATCACATCGACCTGATCCATCCGTCGCACGGGCCGGTTGGTTGGGATGACCACGACGTCGAGGCCGTAGATCTCATGGAACTCCGCCTCTTCCGTCTCCGCCGTACCCGTCATCCCGGCCAGCTTGTCGTACATGCGGAAGTAGTTCTGGATCGTAATGGTGGCGAGGGTCTGGGTCTCACCCTGCACGGTCACCCCTTCCTTCGCCTCTACGGCCTGGTGAAGCCCGTCGCTCCACCGCCGCCCCGGCATCTTCCTGCCGGTAAACTGGTCGACGATGATGACCTGTCCGTTCTCGATGACGTATTCCACGTCCTTCTCGTACAAGGAGTGGGCCTTCACGAGCTGGTGAATGACGTGGATCTTCTCCGATTTCTCGGCGTACTCGCGCTCGAGCTCCTGGATGCGCTCCCGTTTCTGATCCTGAGTGAGATCCTCGGCGTCTTCCACCTGCTTGACGGCCTCGGAGATGTCCGGAACGATGAAAGCCTCCGGGTCGCCCGGGCTGAGAAGGTCGAGACCGCGATCGCTTATCTGGATCGTGTGGCCCTTCTCGTCCATCGAATAGAGGAGGAGCTCATCGACCTCCTGGAGCGCCTTGTCCCTCATCAGAGCGGCTTCGACCCGCTGTACGAGCTGCTTCACGCCCGGTTCGTTCAGCTGCTTCATCAACCGCCGGTGCTTCGGGATCCCGCGCTGTGCCGCCAGGAGCAGCCGTCCCGCCTCGAACTCCTTGTCCCCGTCCTCCTCCGCCTGTGCCTCTGCAAGCAGCCTCTCGGCCTGTGCCACCAGCTCGTTCACCATGTGGGTCTGGCGCCGGGCCAGATTCGCCACCTGCGCGTTGTACCTCCGGTACACCTCCTGCTCGTCGCCCCGGCCAACCGGCCCGCTGATGATCAGGGGAGTGCGCGCCTCATCGATGAGAACCGAATCGACCTCGTCGATGATCGCGTAGCTGTGCCCCTGCTGGACGCGGTCCTCCAGCCGTACGACCATGTTGTCACGCAGGTAGTCGAAGCCGAACTCGTTGTTCGTCCCGTAGGTCACGTCGCAGCGATACGCCGCGCGCCGTTCGTCCGAGCCGGGTTGGGTGTCATCGATGCATCCGACCGTGAGGCCGAGATATGAGAACACCGTTCCCATCCACTGCGAATCCCGACGTGCCAGATAGTCGTTCACGGTGACGAGGTGGACGCCCTTTCCCGACAGAGCGTTCAGGTACAGCGGCATCGTCGCGACCAGGGTCTTCCCCTCACCGGTCGCCATCTCGGCGATGTTTCCCCGGTGCAGCACGATGCCCCCGATGAGCTGCACGTCGTATGGGACCATGTCCCACTCCATCCGGTTCCCGGTCACAACGATCTCCCGCCCCAACAGGCGGCGGCACGCCTCGCGGACGGTGCCGAACGCGGCGGGAAGGATCTCCTCCAGCGCCTCCTCGGTCGCTTCGCGAAGCTCTTCCTCGGCATTGCCGATGCGGAGCGTGAGGTCTTCCCTTTCGGCCGGGTCCTCACAGTGCTTCCGCTCTTCCCGCAGGCGAGCGATCTCGTGCTCCAGCTCTTCGGTGCGCTCCCGAATCCGCTCCCGAAAGCCGTCGGTCCGCGCCCGCAACTCCGCCTCGCTGAAGCTCGCCAGACGCTCCTCCTCGCGCCGTATCGCGTCGACGACCGGCTGGAGCTTCTTCATCTCCCGCTCGAAGCGGGTCCCGATCACGCGGTTGATGAGCTGATTCAGCATTCGTCGCTCTATTCGATGGCGCCCGATGCGGGCGCAGATTGCGTTCCTTCTCTCGCGCCGCTCTCGGCGAGAGCCGCTTCGCGAACCCCCCGCTTCCGCCACAGGCCTTCCACATCGCCGAGGATCGCGTCGGGGACCAGATACCGGATCGAACGCCCGTGGACGAGACGCTCCCGGATGCGCGTGCTCGATAGGTCTACGCGCGTCACTTCGACGGCGACGTGAGGGATGCGAGCCTCGCTTCCCAGCGGCTCGTCACCCGCTCTGGTCATCACCACCATGGTCGCCAGCTGGAGGATCCGATCGTGTCGGTGCCAGCTTGAGAAGAGCCGGAACTGATCGCCCCCGATGATGCAATACAGCTCAGCCGGGGCGTACGTTGCGCGGATCCACGCCAGGGTGTCGACGGTGTACGACGGTCCAGACCGATGGAACTCGGCGTCGCACACCTCGAAGCCGGGCTCGCCGGCGCACGCCTTCCGGACCAGCCGAAGTCGGTCCTCCGCCGGAAGAATGACCTCTCGGTGGGGTGGCCGGGCGGTCGGCACGATGAGCAGCCGGTCGAGGCGGAGCCGCTCCAGCACGTCTCGGGCGACGATGAGGTGCCCGAGATGCGGCGGATCGAACGCCCCCCCGAACATGCCCAGTGGACCGTACATGGGTCAGCTTCGCTCGGCGCGTTCGGGCCCGGCGAGCTTGCGTGCCTGCTCGCTGTCCGGAAACTCCCGCAGAAGCCGAGCCCGCACTGTCTCCGCCTCCGACCGGAAGCCTACCCGGGTGTAACTGTCGTAAAGCAGCGCCAGCACGTCCGGGAGGTTCGGCGCCTCCGGGTATTGGCTGACGATCAACTCCAGGTAGATGATCGCGGACTCGTACAGCTCCCGCTTGTAGTACCAGCGGGCGTTCCGCAGCTGCTTGGCCGCCATCTTCGCGCGGGCCTCCCTCCGGATGCGCCTCGCCTCGGAGGTGTGTGGGCTCCGCGGAAAGAACTCCAGGAGCCGCGTGCACTCGTCGATCGCCTGCCGCGTCTTCTCCTGGTCCAGGGGCAGCTTGGGTGAAAGCTCCCAGTGGGCCCGGCACGTGCCGAACTGCGCATCATCCGCCAACGGACTGTTCGGTCGCGACACAGCCAGCTGAGAGAACTCGTTGGCGGCCAGCAGTTCCTGGCCGCTCCGCAGGTAGGCCTCACCGAGAAGGTAGCGGGCGCTGTCCGCCAGCGGGTGGAGTGGCTCACGGAACAGGAAATCGCGGAAGCCGCGGATCGCCGCCGGGTACTTCCGCTTGTCGAACCGCTCCTGAGACCATTCGAAGCGGCCGGTCGGCGTCGCCTCCGCTGGAGGGAGGGCGGCGGAGCACCCGATGAGCCACGCCGCCTGCACTACCAGCACCGCCCATTCGGGCCGGCGGAACCAGCCGCACTCCGCCCCGCTCCGGGCCGTCGATCGTTCGGGCCCATCGATGGCTCTACGGCGACCTGTAGCGGATCTCACGGATCCTGTCCTCCGCCTGCTGCACGAGCTGACCGCTGCGCGCCGGATTCAGATCCAGCACCGCTTGGAAGTCGGCCCGGGCCTCTTCTTCATCGCCCGACTCCAGCAAGAGCTCTCCGCGCCGGTAGTGAGCCCGGTCCAGCAGCGTCTGCGGAACTCCCAGCTCGATCAACCGGTCCAGCCTCCTCTTCGCAGCTTCCGTGCGGCCGGCAGTACGCTCCTCGCCGGCGACCGCGTACAGGCAGTCTCCATACTGCCAGCGGGCGCTCGTCCTCGACGCCGGGTCCAGGTCGGGCCCGGCCTCGACGACCCGCTCGTAGTACTCCAGCGCCTCCCGACATCCCCCGAGAGCGCGGAATGCGCGGGCCGTCTCGTACATGGCGATGGTAGGAACCGGAGAATCCTCCCCATCCGCAAGGGAGAGGTAGAGCGGCAGCGCCCGCGCGTGATCGTCCTGATCCGAGTAGTAGCGGGCAAGCTCCAGCCGCAGGTCCTCCGGGATCATCCCGATGCCGATCGCCTGCACCGGCTCGAGGGCCCGTGCCATATTATCCCGAGCCCCACTCCGGAGTGCCACCCTCGCCGCTTCGGCCAGCTCGGCCGCGACCTGATAACGGTACGCGGAGTCGGCCTCGAGCAGGCGCCCGAAGTAGTCGAGGCTGGCATCCACCTCCCCCTGGCCGGCGTACGCGCTCCCGATCCGGAGGAGGAGGCTCGGCTCTTCCCCCTGCTGGCGCAGCGCGAGCTTGTACTCGGCGATCGCCTCCTCCACCCTCCCGGCCCCGTAGAGCCGGTCGCCCCGCTCGACGGCGTCGCCCGGGGAGGCCCCGCACGCGATGAGCAGGATCGGGGAGAAGGAGGCGAGTCGGCGGAGCAGCCGCTTCACGCTCGCGCGCGAGACGCCCCGGAGGCCTACCGTTTCCCCCACCCGGGCTCCCTGCGGTCCGTCTTCTTTCGACCAAACCAACGCCGGATGAGGCCGTATTTCAAGATGCAGTGCAAGGCGCGAAACCCGTCGCGCCACCCGATCTTCTTCCCCTCCGCATAGGTGCGTCCGCTGTACGAGATCCCGACCTCGTACACCCGCCAGTTCCCGAGCGCAACCTTCGCGGTGAGCTCCGGTTCCACGCCGAAGGCCCGCTCCTCGACCTCCAAGTCTTCCAGCACCTCGCGCCGGAAACACTTGTAGCAGGTTTCCATGTCCGTGAGGTTGAGGTTCGTGACCATGTTGGAGAGCAGGGTGAGCATCCGGTTCCCGACGTAGTGCCAGAAGTACAGCACACGGTGGGGACGACCACCCATGAAGCGGGACCCGAACACGACGTCCGCCCTGTTCTCGCGGATCGGCTGCAGAAGCCACGAGTATTCCTGCGGGTCGTACTCGAGATCGGCGTCCTGGATGATCACCACATCGCCGCTGGCCGCGCGGAAGCCGCTGGCCAGCGCGGCACCCTTGCCCCGATTGCTCTCGTGTAGGATGAGCCTGTCGACGAGTCCTTCGCTCTCCAGGCGGCGAAGCACAGCCCCCGAGCCGTCGGCAGAGCCATCATCCACGCACACGAGCTCGAGGCGAAGCGGAACCTCCTTCACGCGCCGGACAATCGTCTCTACGGTCTCGGCCTCATTGTATACGGGCATCACGACCGAGAGCTCGGGTCTGTCGTCCGGGACCATCGTCAGGACGCCGACCCCGAGAGCACAGGCGGGCTGAACAGGCGATTCTCCGCGTGCAGGGTCCGGAAATATTCGACTGTTCGGTCCAGACCGTCGCGAAGCGGCACGCACGGCTCCCAACCGAGCACGGCCCTGGCGCGGCCGATGTCGGGCTGGCGCACCTTCGGGTCATCCGTGGGGAGCGGCAGGTAGCGGACGCCGGAGGTCGCGCCCGTGAGCTCCGTAACGAGCTCGGCCAACTCCAGGATGCTGAACTCGTTTGGATTGCCGATGTTCACCGGCCGGGTCTCGGTGCTGTGGAAGAGTCGATAGATGCCTTCGATCAGATCCGAGACGTAGCAGAAGCTTCGCGACTGGTTGCCGTCACCGTACACCGTGAGCGGCTCACCGAGAATCGCCTGAACGATGAAGTTGGACACGACGCGGCCGTCGTTCGGGCGCATCCTGGGCCCGTAGGTATTGAAAATACGTACGATGCGTGTATCTATGCCGTGCACCCGGTGATAGGCCATACTCATCGCCTCGGCGAACCTCTTGGCCTCATCGTACACCCCGCGCGGCCCGATCGGATTCACGTTCCCCCAATACGTCTCGCCTTGGGGGTGGACGAGGGGGTCCCCATACACCTCCGAGGTCGACGCGAGGAGAAACCGGGCGGATTTCGACTTCGCCAGCCCGAGCACCTTGTGGGTGCCGAGACTTCCCACCTTCAGCGTCTGGATCGGGAGCTCGAGATAATCGACGGGACTGGCCGGGGACGCGAAGTGGAGCACCCCATCGAGCTCGCCCGGAACGTCGATGTATTCCGTCACGTCGTGGCGGATGAAATCCATCCGGTCGTGCTCCAAGAGATGAGCGATGTTTTCCTGACGACCGGTGATCAGGTTGTCCATGCCGATGACGGAGTGACCGTCCGCGAGAAACCGCTCGGCCAGGTGCGAGCCCAGAAAGCCCGATACGCCGGTTATCAGGACGCGCATCGCACCTGCTCTCTGCCGATCGGGTAATATTCGAATCCTTCTCGGCGCATTCGGCCCGGTTCGAACAGGTTGCGGCCGTCGAAGACGATTCGGCTCCTGAGCGCCCGTGCGAGCCTATCCCAGTCCGGCCTGCGGTATTGGAGCCACTCGGTGACCAGGATCAGGGCATCGGCTCCGCCGCAGGCCTCGTACTCGTCCTGCGCGTAGGAGACCCGGTCCCCGAAGTGGCGGGTTCGCGCTGCCTCCATGGCCACGGGATCGTGAACTGTCACCTCCGCGCCCGCACCCAGCAGGGATTCCACGACCACGAGGGAGGGGGCCTCGCGCACGTCATCTGTCTGCGGCTTGAACGACAGCCCCCACACGGCGAAGCGCTTACCGCTCAGATCGTCGCCGAAGCGCTCCTTCACCTTGTCGGCCAAGCGGCGCTTCTGGTTCTCGTTGACCCGATGCACCTCCCGGAGAATGGAGAGATCGAGATCCAGTTCTTCTCCCGTGCTGATCAGCGCCCGCACATCCTTCGGGAAACAGCTCCCGCCGTACCCGGCGCCGGCGAAAAGGAACGCCTGCCCGATCCGGGGATCCGAGCCCATCCCCTTTCGCACGAGACTCACGTCGGCACCCGCCTTCTCGCACAGCGCGGCGACCTGGTTCATGAAGCTGATGCGCGTGGCGAGCATCGCGTTGGCGGCGTACTTGGTTAGCTCGGCAGACGCGATGTCCATGAATATCAACGGGTTGCCGCTCCGAACAAACGGCTCGAACAGATCCTCGAGCAGGGGACGCGCCGCCTCGCTCTCGATCCCACACACGATCCGATCGGGCCGCATGAAATCCTCGATCGCCGCTCCCTCTTTGAGAAACTCCGGGTTGGAGCAGACGTGAAAGCGTTGTGTGGTGTGCTGCTCGATCTCCTCCCTGACCCGGCTCGCCGTCCCCACCGGGACCGTGCTCTTCGTGATGATGACCTTCTCTTCGTTCATGTTCTGGCCGATCAAGCGGGCCACGGCGAGCACGTGCTGGAGATCGGCTGAGCCGTCCTCATCCGGCGGAGTTCCCACGGCGATGAAGATCAACTGCCCCTCGCGCACGCCGCCGGCGACGTCGGTAGTGAAGCGGAGACGACCCTGCTCCAGATTGTGAGCGATCAGGCGATCCAGGCCCGGCTCGAAGATCGGGACCTCGCCCGCGTTCAGTCGATCGATCTTCTCCCCGTCGATATCGGCGCAAACCACCTGATTGCCCGTCTCCGCGAGACAGGCTCCCACGACGAGGCCGACGTAGCCGGTTCCGATTACGGTGATGTTCATTGTCGCTCGGGTTCGGTGACTGTGGGCGCCGGGCCACCCGGCCGATTGACCTGCGCCGCGATCCACCCATACACCTCGCGGACGGTGCCCTCGATGTACCTTGTCGGGGCCCAGCCCGTCTCCTCTCGCACGCGGCTCGCATCCCCGATGATGCGGGGCGTCTCCTCCTCGCGGACCCGTGAGGCGTCCACTCGGATCTCCGCCTCCACGCCGGCTTCATCGAGAATCCACTCCAGAAGGCGACGGATCGGCGTCGCGCTGCCGGAGCAGACGTTGTATACCGATTTCGGCTTTTCCAGCCCCATGATCGCGTGATACGCCTTCACCCCGTCGCGCACGTCGGTGAAATCCCGTTCCACGTCCAGGTTTCCCACGTGCAGGACGGGATCGCGCTGACCGCCCGCGATCTCCGCCACCTGAGCGCAGAAGGAGGGGACGACGAACTGCACCCGCTGGCCCGGGCCGAGGAGGTTGAACCCGCGCACGACGACGGTTCGCAACCCGCGCGCCCGGCGGTAGGTGTGGGCGACGAACTCCTGACACGCCTTCGACAGCCCGTACGGCGACAGCGGGCGAAGAGGCATCTCCTCCCGGAGCGGCAGCTCCTTGAGCGCGGCGCTCCCGTACGCCTCTCCAGAGCCCATCACGAGGATTCGGGGATCGAAGCTCGGGAACTCATCCCGCGCTGCCAGTACGGCCTCACATAGGTTGATGGTGCCTCCGGCGTTGACACGCATGGCGACCTCGACCTGCTCGCGCGCAAGAGCACCGGAGGAGAATCCGGCGAGGTGATAGATGTGGTCGGGCCGAACCGCGGCCACCAGCCGAAACAGAGCGTCGTGATCCAGGACGTCTGCGGCTTTCCAGTCGACCTCCCCGATCCGCTCGGGGCGCAAGGTGTCCCGCGTCGGAGGAAGGGTGAGCGCCGAGGCGGACACGTCGTAGCCCTTCTCCAGGAGGAGTTCCACCAAGTGTTCGCCCACGAAGCCGTCGGCTCCCGTGACCAGCACCTTCATGAGCGGCCTCCCTCGCCGCTCGCTCCCGCCCCGACCTCCAGCCATCGCGCGACGTCGCGTGCGGCATAGCTCACCACCAGATCGGCTCCGGCTCTGCGGATGGCCAGCGTGGCCTCCAGCAACGCCGCCTTTCGATCGATCCATCCCCGTTCGGCTGCGGCCGCGATCATCGCGTACTCGCCGCTCACATGGTAGGCGGCCGTCGGCACGCCGAAACGCTCCTTCACCCGCCGGACCACGTCCAGGTACGGGAGGGCCGGCTTCACCATCACGATGTCCGCGCCCTCTTCCAGATCCAACGCCACCTCGCGGATCGCTTCGTCCGAGTTTCCGGGATCCATCTGATATCCCCGCCGATCCCCGAAGGCGGGCGTCGATTCGGCCGCGTCCCGGAATGGTCCGTAGAAAGCACTCGCATACTTGGCCGCATACGAGAGGATCGGGACCTCGGTGAAACCGGCGTCATCGAGGGCGGAGCGCACCGCGCCAACGCGACCGTCCATCATGTCGGAGGGTGCCACGACGTCCGCCCCAGCTTCCGCGTGGGACACCGCCTGCCCGGCAAGGAGCGGCAGGGTGCGGTCGTTGTCCACGGAATCGCCCCTCACCACACCGCAGTGTCCGTGTGAGGTATATTCGCACAGGCAAACGTCCGTGATGACCACGAGGTCGGGGAGCTCGGCTCTGAGAGCCCGCACGGCGCGCTGCACGATCCCGCCTTCGTCGGCACCGGATGACCCCAGCGGATCTTTGCTCTCCGGGATCCCGAACAGTAGAACCGCCCGTACACCGTCGCGGCGCGCCGCCTCCGCCTCGCGAACCACTTCGTCGACCGAGAGACGCTCCACACCCGGCATGGACGGCACGGGATCCCGGGTCTGGCGTCCGGGCAAGACGAACAGGGGATAGATGAGATCGGACGCCCGCACGTCCGTCTCGCGAACCAGATCGCGGAGGACCGCCGAGCGGCGGATGCGCCTCAGCCGCACCTGGGGGAAGCCCGGCATGAGCTCCGGTTACCGGGCCTCGCGCCGGGGCTCCGTGCCGGCCGCCACGAGGGCCTCGACGAGACCAGGAATGGTGTACTCGGTCGCCGTGACGCTGACCGCAAGCCCGAGGCGCCTGGAAGTCTCGCCCGTGATCGGACCGATGACCGCGACTCGCGCCCTTCCGATCTCCCTCCCGACGAGGCGAACGAAGTGTCGTACCGTCGAGGAAGCCGTGAAGGTCACCCAGTCGACCTCCCCTTTCTCCAGAGCCCGCCGCAGTCGGGCGACATCCGGGCTGGTCGGCACGGTCCGATACGCCGTGACGACGTCAACCTCCGCTCCCGCTCGCCGCAATCCGTCGGGAAGGATGGAGCGGGCCTCCGCCGCCCGCGGAATCAGGACCCGCACACCCTCCATCGGAGGGCGAGCGGCAGCGTGCCCTCCCACGCTGGAAGCGTCCGAGACGGCACCTCCGGGAACCGATCCCGCCGCGCCGGCCAAGATCGCTTCAACCAGCTCTTCGGCGCGGTATCGGCCCGGTACGATGTCCGGCTCGATACCCTCCCTCCGCAGCGCGCGCCGCGTGGCCGGACCGATGGCGGCGACCGACCGGCCGCGGAGCACCCCCGGTCCGCACCGCATCGCGGCGAGCGCGCGGAAGAACCTTTCAACCCCGTTCACGCTGGTGAAGACGATCCAGTCGTATTCCGAGAGGCGAGCGAGAGCCTCGCGCAGAGGCGCATCATCCTCCGGACCGTCGATGCGGATGGTGGGAAACTCCACCACGGAAGCGCCGGCGGCGTGCAGGGCGGCGGTGAGCCCCGCAGCGCGCGAGCGCGGCCTCGTGACCACCACGGTCTGGCCCTGAAGGGGTCGATCTTCCACCACTCGTTGCCGCTTCATCCAATGGAATATAGAGATCGGGAGAGAGGGGGCCAACCGGCTGGAAGCGCGGCACCATGGAGCGCAGAGCACGAAAGGCCCTGCCTCATGGCAGAGCCTCCCGTCGGCCCGAAGCGGTGACCCCGGCGGCGCGCCCCGGTCTCCCTACGGCGCCTTCCGCACCGCCCCGGCCTTCAGGCACTGCGTGCACACCCTCACGCGGATCCGGCGACCGTTCTCAAGGATGCGAACCCGCTGGAGATTCGGCATGAACCGCCGCTTCGTCCGGTTGTTGGCGTTGCTCACACGGTTGCCCGTCGCGGGGCCTTTATTGCACACGTAGCAGAACTTCGCCATCGGTTTTCCACCCGTCTCCGGTCCGCGCGATCTCGAGAGAAGCCCGCCGGCCTACTGAACGAACTCCAGCGAGTCGGCGAGCAGGAAGCTCGGCGTCTGCGGAATCTTTCCAGCGCTCTCCGCATCGACCGCCGTCTGCCTCACCCACTCGTCTCGAATCGAGTCGTTGAACGTGAAGATGTGGCCCCACACCTTCACCACGTCTCCACCGTACACCTGCGTGTTCAGCTGGATCAGGTCCCGGTCGAGAAGCACGGGATACGAGGTCGCGTCATCGAGCCTGATCGTGAACGCGCCCCTTCCCAACCTCGCGGCCACGGGCACCTTCTCCAGGCCGACGGTCCTCCCCACCACCGCCGCCGGGTCGCCGCGAAGCTCGTCTACCGTCATCGCCATGAAGGTGGGACCCCCGCCCTCATCACCGAGGACCGGGGTGACCGCCGTCTCCAGGGAGCGGGTCGCGCTGAAGAGCCAGAAGAGGAAGCCGCCGACCGCGATCAGCGCCCCTCCCAACCAGAGCGGCGAGGCTCTCCCGACGGTTGTGCGCGCCATCAGTCAACCCCAAGGCCGGCCGTTCAGGCGAGCCTAGTTGAGCTTCTCCGTGAGCTCGATGATCGCGAGCTCGGCTCCGTCGCCCCTCCTGGCCCCGAGCTTGACGATCCGGGTGTAGCCGCCCGGGCTCGATCGATATCGTGGGCCGATGTCATCGAACAGCTTCTGAAGCACTTCTCGGTCCGCGACCAGACGGCGCGCCTGCCGCCGGCTGTGCAGGTCGTCCAGCCGGCCCAGCGAGATGAGCTTCTCGACCACCGGCCGAAGCTCCTTTGCCTTCGCCTCGGTGGTGCGAATCCGTTCATGCCGGAGCAGGCTGGTGGCCAGGTTCCTCAGCACAGCGGTGCGGTGGCTGGCCGTGCGGCTGAGCTGCCGTCCTCTCTTCCTATGCCGCATCGGAGCTCCCCGCTCCGTTCCCGGTCGACTCCTCCAGGATGAAGAGCCTTCCCTCCTCGTCGCGCTCGAGGCGCATCCCGAACTTCAAGCCGTTCAAGGCGAGCACCTCGGCCACCTCCTCCAACGACTTCTCACCGAAGTTCGCTACCTCGAGCATCTCGTCCCGCGTCATCGCAGCCACGTCCCCGAGAGTCCGTATATCCGCCTTATCCAGCGTGTTGCGCGACCGCACGGAAATGGCATCGAACTCCTCAAGCGACCGCTCCAGAAGCTCCGCCAGATCGGGGCTTACCGGACGACGTCCCGGAGGTGCCGCCGTTCCGTCGCCTCGTCTCACACCACCCGTCGTCCGGCCCAGCTGCGTCAGGTAGCCGAGGTGCATCTGCGCCACCTCGGCCGCGTAGGCGATCGCGTCGGCCGGATCCATGGAGCCGTTCGTCTCCACCTCCACCGACAGTCGATCGAAGTCGGTACGTTGGCCGACCCGGGTCTCCTGCACCACGAAGTTGGCCCGCACCACCGGGTTGAAGATCGAATCAACTCGGATGA
Organism: Gemmatimonadota bacterium; assembly: GCA_046758745.1. Lineage (GTDB taxonomy): Bacteria > Gemmatimonadota > Gemmatimonadetes > Palauibacterales > Palauibacteraceae > JBHIAV01. Next base: position 31,902 of record JBHIAV010000019.1, on the reverse strand, counting down.
GGTCGACCGGAGCGCCCTCCGGCTTCTCGTGCTGATCCGCCATCACGAATCCGCGGCCGCGCTTGACCCAAAAGGACATGTTCAGGGGCCGGTTCTCTGGCAGATCCTCCTGCAGCGTGAAGAGCATCTGCTCCGGGTTCACGATCCGGGCCGCCGAATGCTTGGCGATGTGCGACGCTCGCACGATACCCGCCTTGTACACGGAGAGCTCGAGCCTCGCCTCGTCGACCTCCGGGTCCAGGATCAGGACAAGGGCCTTGAGGTTCTGGATGATCTGGTGAACGTCTTCCACCACCCCGGCGATCGTCTGGTGCTCATGTTGGATCCCGTCGCCGCGAAAAGCCCAGATGGCCGCCCCGGGGAGCGAGGAGAGGAGCACCCGGCGGATGGAATTGCCGACCGTGTGTCCGAAACCGCGCTCGAGCGGTTGCACGACGTACTCCGCCCGTCGGTCGTCAGCCGAGCGCGACTGCTCCTCGACGGTGCTGGGAAGGACCAAACCCGTGAGATCTACGGAAGCCGACATAGTCAGACTCTGCCTCGTCTATTTGCTGTACAGCTCTACGATTAATTGCTCTTGGACCGCGAGAGGGATGTCCGCGCGCGACGGTCGCTCGAGCATGCGTCCTGTGAGGTTGTCGTAGTCCACCCCCAGCCAGGAGAGGTGATCCTTGCTCCTGCGATCCTCCACCGCCTCCTTGACGAGAGGCATCTGCCTCGCCTCCGGCGAGAGGGAGATCTCGTCCCCGGGCGAAAGAAGATGGCTCGGAACGTCGATGGTGGTCCCGTTGACCCGCACGTGCCGGTGCCGCACGAGCTGCCGCGCCGACTTGCGCGAGGCGGCGAAGCCGAGGCGATAGACGATGTTGTCGAGGCGACTCTCGAGCGAGGCGAGCAGGTTCTCGCCCGTGATCCCCTTCACCCGGGCTGCACGCCGGAACATGCTGCGAAACTGCCTCTCCCCGACGCCGTAGATTCGCTTCACCTTCTGCTTCTCCCGAAGCTGCAGGGCGTATTCGGAAGATCGGCGACGACGACGGCCGACTCCGTGCTCGCCGGGTGGGTACCCTCGCCGCTCGATCGCGCATTTCTCGGTGAAGCAGCGCTTGCCCTTCAAGAACAGCTTCTCGCCCTCGCGACGGCACAGCCGGCACACCGGGCCCGTGTATCGTCCCATGAACCTGTCGTCTGTCTCCTCGGAGCGTGTCTAGTGGACGTTGGACTCCCGGTGTCTCAGGCCGCGCACCCGCGGCAGATCAGACGCGCCTCTTCTTCGGGGGGCGGCATCCGTTGTGCGGAATGGGGGTTACATCGCGGATCGAGCGGATCGTAAGACCGGCGTTCTGGAGAGCCTGGATGGCCGATTCCCGGCCCGAGCCCGGGCCCTGGACCCGTACGTGCACCCTCTTCATCCCGAGAGCCACGGCCTCGCGGGCGGCGTTCTCCGCCGCGATGGTGGCCGCGAAGGGAGTGGATTTCTTTGACCCCTTGAACCCGGACTTGCCCGCGCTGGACCATACAACCGTGTCCCCCTGCATATCGGTGATGGTCACCAGGGTGTTGTTAAAGGTGGCCTTGATGTGAGCGATCCCCTCGACATCGACGTGGCGCTTCCTCTTCGACGTGCTCTTCGGCTTCGCCATTCTCGTGCTTCCTTCCCCTCGCGGTCCTACTTCTTGGGCGGTGGCTTCTTTTTGCCCGCGACCGTGCGCCTCGGCCCCTTTCGGGTGCGGGCGTTGGTATGAGTCCGCTGCCCGCGGACCGGCAGGCCGCGGCGGTGGCGCAGGCCGCGATAGCAGCCGATGTCCATGAGCCGCTTGATGTTCATGGACACCTCCGTCCGCAGCGCCCCCTCCACCTTGTACCGGCTCTCGATCACTCTCCGGAGCCGATTCACATCGTCGTCCGACAGATGGTGAACGCGAAGGTCCGGGTCCACCGCCGTCTCCGCCAAGATGGCCCGGGCCGTCGGGGCGCCGATGCCGAAGATGTACGTGAGGGCAACCTCGATCCGCTTGTCCCGGGGGAGATCCACCCCTGCGATTCTGGCCATGCCGATCCTCTACGTGCGAGCCGTGATAACCCGCTGCGAGCGGGCGAGGCTCAGCCCTGCCGCTGTTTGTGCTTCGGATTGCGGCGGCAGATCACGCGCACGACCCCGCGGCGCCGCACGATCTTGCAGTGTTCACAAATTTTCTTGACGCTGGACCGAACCTTCATCCCGAGCCTGACCCGTTCGAGACATAGCTTGACAGCTTAGCCCCTTTAAGGCAAAAAATCAACCATCGTTACTTGTACCGATACGTGATCCGACCCTTCGTCAGGTCGTACGGGGACAGCTCCACCGTCACCTTGTCGCCGGGCAGGATCCGGATGTAGTTCATGCGGATCTTGCCCGAGACATGACACGTAATCTCGTGTCCGTTCTCAAGCCGAACGCGGAACATGGCGTTCGGGAGCGCCTCCACGACCTCGCCAGCCATCTGGATCGGTTCTTCCTTCGCCACCTACTCCCCCCTGCCTGCGCCGGCCTTCACCGGCAACCGTGTCAATACCTGCGGCCCGTCGGCCGTTACGGCCACGGTATGCTCGAAATGTGCGGAAAGGCTTCCATCGGCCGTTACAACCGTCCAACCGTCGTCCAGAGTTCGGATATGTCGTTTCCCGGCGTTCACCATCGGCTCGATGGCGATCACCAGTCCCTCCCTCAGCCGCAGACCGTGGCCGGCGGTCCCGTAGTTGGGCACCTGCGGTTCCTCATGCGGCGCCGTGCCGACTCCGTGCCCGACCAGCTCGCGGATCACGCTGAAGCCGGCCTCCTCGACGAGTCTCTGCACCGCCGCCCCGATATCGCCGAGGCGCTCCCCGACCCGGGCCCGGTCGATCCCGGCCTGCAGAGCGCGCTGGGTTACGTCGAGGAGCCGCTCCGTCTCCGGATCGACCTCGCCGACGGGCACCGTGACCGCCGAATCAGCGAAGTACCCTTCCAGCTCGACGCCCACGTCCACACTGACGATGTCGCCGGCCTGAAGCTTCCGTGTCGCCGACGGGATCCCGTGTACGACCTCTCCGTTCACGCTGGTGCACAGCGTCGCCGGGAAGCCGTACAGACCCTTGAAGGCGGGCGCGGCGCCGCGCTGGCGAATCAGTCCCTCGGCGAGCACGTCCAGCTCCTCCGTCGTGGTCCCGGGCGTCACTCGCCCGCGGACGTGGGCCAGCACCTCGGCCGCGATCGTGCCCGCACGGCCGATGATCTCGATCTCTGCGGCGCTCTTGAGGTGGATCACCGGTCCAGCCGCTGCACGAGGGCGGCGTGCACCTCCTCCGCCGTTCCGAGGCCGTCGACCTCCACCACCGGCACCATCGATCGTCGGTACCAGCGGAGCACGGGCTCCGTCTCCTCGCGATACACCTGGAGCCTGCGCCGGACCGTGTCCGGGCGGTCGTCGGGCCGCTGCACGAGGTCGCCGCCGCACTCCGCGCAGCGCTCCGACGAAGACGCCCGGCCGACCACTCCTCCGCAGGCGGCGCACACCCGTCGGCCGGTGAGGCGCCGCACCAGCTCCTCCTCCGGCACGACGAGGTCGATCACCGCGTCGAGCGACTCGCCACGGCGGCGGAGCGAGCTCTCCAGGCCCTCGGCCTGCACGACCGTCCTCGGGAACCCGTCGAACACGAAGCCGCCCGCCGCCTCCGGCCGCCCCAGCACCTCGTCGACGATTCCGAGGATCACCTCGTCCGGAACGAGCTCGCCGGCGTCCATGAACCGCTTCGCCTCGAGCCCGAGAGGGGTCTCCTCCCGCACGGCCTCGCGCAGGATCTCGCCGGTCGAGTACCGGGGAATGCCCTTCCTCCCGGCGAGCAGCTCCCCCTGCGTGCCCTTCCCCGCCCCTGGGGGACCCATAAAGACGAGCCGCACGAAGAACTATCCGTGGTCGGCCGCGCCGGCCTCGGACCCGCCGTGCGCCGAGCGCCGCCTCACATATACCTCTGACGACCGCGATACCTCACCCGTCCCTTCTTCATGAAGCCCTCGTACTGCCGGAGGATCAGGTGCTGCTGCATTTGCTGGACCGTGTCGAGCGCCACGCCCACGACGATGAGCAGCGAGGTGCCCCCGAAGAAGAAGGTCTGAATGTCGAACGCCGCGAAGATAAAGAATGGCAGGATCGCGATCACCGCCAGATAGATTGCGCCCGGAAGCGTCACGCGCGTCAGGACGTGGTCGATGTATTCGGCCGTCTGCGAACCCGGCTTCACCCCCGGGATGAAGCCGCCCTGTTTCTTCAGGTTCTCGGCCAGATCCACCGGGTTGAAGATGATCGCCGTGTACACGTACGTGAAGACGACGATGAGGACGGCGTACGTCAGGTAGTACCACATCGAGCCGATCTGAAAGATCTGGCTCAGGTCATACAGGAATCCGGAAACTCCCGAGGTCGCCGCTCCCTGACCGCCCGTGAACGCGTAGAGCGTGCCCGGAACGATGATGATCGACTGGGCGAAGATGATCGGCATGACGCCGGCCGAGTTCACCCGGAGCGGGATGAACGACTTCTGTCCTTCCCGGATGCGGCCCCGTCCGACGACCTTGCGCGGGATCTGCACCGGTATCTTCCGCGCGGCCATGGTGAGCGCCACCACGCCGGCCGTGATCGCGATCAGGACGCCCACGAGGGAGACCAGCTTGAACAGGTTGATCCCTCCTGCCTGGTACAGCTCCAGCGTATTGAAGACGGCCCCCGGAAAGCCCTGCAGAATCGAGAAGAAGATCAGGAGCGACATGCCGTTCCCGATCCCCCGCTCGGTAATCTGCTCGCCGAGCCACATCACGAAGACGCCGCCGCACGTGAGGAGAAGGACCGTGGTCAGCCGGAACCCCCAGCCCGGATCGATCACCACACCGGGTTGCGACTCCAAGAAGATCGCATAGCCGTACGACTGCATGATGCACAGCCCCACGGTGCTGTAGCGCGTCCACTGGGTGATCTTGCGCCGCCCCTCCTCGCCCTCCTTCTGAAGCTTCTCGATGGTCGGGAAGGTGGCGCCGAGGACCTGGAAAATGATGCTGGCGGAGATGTACGGCATGATGCCGAGCGCCAACACCGTGGCTCGCTGCAGGGCGCCGCCCACGAACATGTCGTAGATACCGAACAGCGTGCCCTGGAACTGGCCGGCCAGCTGCTCCAGAGCAAGAACGTCGACGCCGGCGGTGGTAATGTGCGAGCCGAGTCGGTAGATGGCGAGAACCAGGAGCGTGAAGAGGATCTTCTCCTTCAGCTCCGGGACCTTGAAGAGGTTCGGAATCGCCTGCAGACCTCGGACGCTGTCGCTCGCCATCTTAGCCGATGAGCTCGGTGGCGCCGCCGGCCTGCTCGATCTTCCGGCGCGCCGAGGAGCTGAAGGCATGCGCCCGTACCGTGATGGCCCGTGTGAGCTCGCCGTCGCCGAGCACCTTGACGGGCCGCCGGATCGATCCGATCAGGCCGTGGGCCTTCAGCTCCTCCGGCCCTATCTCCTGCTCCGAGAGTTCCTCCAGGCTCCGGGTATTCACTACCTGGTAGATGAGCCGGTTGGGCGGCAGGAAGCCTCGCTTGGGCAGCCGTCGATGGAGCGGCATCTGGCCGCCCTCGAACCATGCCGGGATGGAGGATCCGGCTCGCGACTTGGCACCTTTGTGTCCCCGCCCAGACGTCTTCCCCACACCGGAGCCGGGCCCCCGCCCGACTCGCTTGGGGGCCGAGCGGCTGCCGGCTGGAGGTTGCAGGTTCTCCAGCCCCAGCTTCTTCTCACTCATCTTCTAGTCCATCTCCTCGACCCGCACGAGGTGCGCCACGGCGCGAATCATCCCGCGGATTGCCGGATTGTCTTCCTTGACGACGACGGCCTGATGGTGGCGCAGGCCGAGCGCCTCCAGGGTTCGCCGCTGCCACTTCATCGCGTTGCAACCGCTCCGCACCTGTTCGATCCGCAGCTTCTTAGCCACGCATCGCCTCCCGGATGACCTCCACGTCCACGCCGCGCTCCCGTGCTACCTGCTCGGGCGTGACGAGATCCTGCAGCCCGTTCATGGTCGCGTGGACCACGTTCAGGGGATTGTTCGAGCCGAGGCTCTTGGTCAGGATATCCTGTACGCCGGCGCAGTCCAGAACGGCGCGGACGGGACCGCCGGCGATCACCCCGGTGCCGGGGGCGGCGGGCTTGAGGAGAACGCGTCCGGCTCCGTGCTTGCCGACCGTCTCGTGGGGGATCGTTCCGCGCACGATCGGCACCTCGATCATCGAGTGGCGCGCCTGCTCCAGCCCCTTGCGGATCGCTTCGGCGACCTCCTTGGCCTTGCCGAGAGCCGTCCCAACCCGGCCCTGTCCGTCGCCGACCGCCACCAGGGCGGTGAAAGAGAAGCGCCGACCTCCCTTCACGACCTTGGAGACCCGGTTGATATGGATCACGTTCTCCCGGAGGTTGTCTCCCTCGTCCCGTCTTCTACCTTTCGCCATGTCCGCCCTGATCCGATCTCTAGGCTCAGAACTCGAGGCCGCCAGCGCGTGCCCCGTCCGCGAACGCCTTCACCCGCCCGTGGTACCGGTACCCGCCGCGGTCGAACACCACTCGCTCCACCCCCGCCTCCCTGGCCAGTCGCGCCAGCAGCGCACCGGCCCGATAGCTGGCGGCCACCTTCGCCGCCGGCTCGCCGATGTCCTCATCACCGAGCTCGGGCGACCGCGTGGAGACCCCCAACAGGGTCACACCTCGGTCGTCATCGACCAGCTGCCCTTCCGTATGGCGCAGGCTGCGGTGTATGACGAGGCGCGGCCGCTCGGCCGTGCCGCGAATCTTCTTCATCACCCGGGCGTGTCGCCGAATGCGACTCGCCCGGCGCTCCGCCGCCTTGCTCACTGCCATGTATCGCTCCTCGGGACGGCGCGCCGCCGGGGGGGCGACGGTTCCGATCGGGCTACACGCCGCCGACCGTGGACTTGCCGGCCTTGCGCCGCACCCGCTCGCCCACGTAGCGGATTCCCTTTCCCTTGTAGGGCTCAGGCGGACGGATCTGCCGGATCTCGGCCGCCACCTCGCCCACGAGCTGCTTGTCGACTCCGCGCACCCGGACGAGCGTCGGCGTTTCGGCCATCAGCGTGATCCCCGGCGGCGCCTTGAACAGCACCGCGTGGCTGAAGCCGACGTTGAAGGAGAGATCCTTCCCCTTCTGCTGCACGCGGTAGCCGACGCCGTGGATCTCCAGGGAGCGTTCGTATCCTTCCCTCACGCCGTGCACCATGTTGGCGATCAGGCTGCGCGTGAGTCCGTGCAGCGAACGGTGTCGGGCACTATCCGTGGGGCGGTCGACCCGGATCTCGGCATCCGAGTGCTCGATCCTCAAGTCCGAATCGAACTCGGCGCTCATCTCGCCCTGCGGCCCCTCCACGGTCACCCGCGTGCCTTCGACGGACACGCGAATTCCGCTCGGGATCACGATTGGCTGTTTTCCCACTCTCGACATGGAATTTCCTCGGTTTCTCCTTCTCTCGCCGAGTTCCGCTTCGACCCCGGGGACGATCGTCTTCCGCGCCGCTCGCCCCGCCGCGCCTCAATACACCGTCGCGATGAGCTCCCCACCCACGCCGTGCCGACGAGCCTCCCGGTCCGACATCACTCCCTTGGAGGTCGACAGGATCGCGAGGCCCAGACCGGATCGGACCCTCGGGATCGAGTCGGCACCCACGTAGCGTCGCAGGCCCGGCCGTGAGACGCGACGAAGGGAGCGGATCACCGGCTTCTCATCCCGCGTGTACTTCAGGTACACACGCAGCAATCCATGCCTGCCGTCGTCGATGACCTTGTAACCGTGCACAAAGTGGTTTTCCGCCAGAATGCGCGCGATCTCGATCTTGATCTTAGAGACGGGCATATCCACGCGCTTGTGTCCGGCGCGGCTGGCGTTCCGAATGCGCGTCAGCATGTCGGCGATGGAGTCATTCAAGGTCATCGATCACCAGCTCGCCTTCTTGATGCCCGGGATCTCCCCCTGAAGGGCGAGCTCCCGAAAGCAGATTCGACACAGACCGAACGCCCGCATGTATGCCCGCGCTCGCCCACAGCGTTGGCAGCGACGAAGCAGTCGTGAGCTGTACTTCGGTCTCCGCTTGGCCTTCGCAATGAGCGATTTTTTCGGCATGATCGTTTCGCGATCCTCCTTACACGACCACCGGCGTCTCGCCGCGGAAGGGCATCCCCATCTCCCGCAGAAGCACCAGCGCCTCGTCGTCTCGGTCCGTCGTGGTCACAAACGTGATGTCCATTCCGTGAACGCGGACGATGAGGTCGTAATCGATCTCCGGGAAGATCATCTGCTCCCGGACCCCCACCGTGTAGTTCCCCCGTCCATCGAACGCCCGGCTGTTGAAGCCGCGAAAGTCGCGGATACGGGGAACGGCAGTACTGATGAAGCGGTCCATGAACTCGTACATGCGCGACGCCCGAAGCGTGACCTTCACGCCGACCGGCATGCCCTCGCGCAGGCCGAAGTTGGATATGGACTGGCGCGCACGCGTCACCACCGGCCGCTGACCGGAGATCATGGAGAGCTCGTGCACGGCGGAATCGAGTAGCTTCGGATCATCCTTCGCCCCACCGAGCCCCGCGTTGATGACGATCTTGTCGAGGCGCGGGATCTCCATCGGGTTCTCGAATCCGAAGGTGGTGGCCAGCTTCGGCTGCACGTGGGTCTCGTAATGCACCCTGAGTCTCGGTTTTCCCATTTGCTCGATCCGAATCCGTTCGCGTGATTCTCGTTCTCTCAGGCCACCGGAATCGGGTTCCCGCAGCGCTTGCACAACCGCTCCACCGTTCCGTCCGCGTCACGCCGGCGGGTGATGCGGGTCGGAGCGTCGCAGTGCGGACAGATCAGCATCACGTTGGAGGCCGAGATCGGGGCCTCGAAGGAGACGATGCCGCCCTCCGGGTTGCGGGGGGAGGAACGCTGATGACGCTTCCGCATGTTGACGCCCTCGACGACGACCTTCCCTTTGGACGGGAGGGACCGAAGGACCTGGCCGGTCGCCCCGCGATAGTTCCCGGCGATCACCTGCACCCGATCGCCCTTGCGCACCACCATCTTGCTACGCGTCATCGCCCGGATCCTCAGATCACCTCCGGTGCCAGCGAGACGATCTTCATGAAATGCCTCTCACGGAGCTCCCTCGCCACCGGCCCGAAGATTCGCGTGGCTCTCGGCTCTCCGGCGTCGTTGATGATCACGGCCGCGTTCTCATCGAAGCGAATGTAGCTGCCGTCGGCCCGTCGACTCTCCTTCGCCGTACGCACGATTACCGCCTTGGCGACTTCCCCTTTCTTCACGGTCCCGCCGGGGATCGCATCCTTGATGGCCACCACCACGACGTCCCCGAGCCCGGCATAGCGACGCTTCGAGCCTCCCAGCACGCGAATGCACAGCGCTCGACGGGCTCCCGAGTTGTCCGCGATCCGGACCTCGCTCTCCTGCTGGATCATCGCCTAGTGCTCGCGCTCGGAACGCTCGACCAGCTGTGCGACGCGCCATCTCTTCCTTCGGGAGAGCGGCCGCGTTTCCTCGATCACCACGATGTCGCCGACCCTGTACTCATTCCGCTCGTCATGCGCCTGATACTTCTTTCGGCGCGTGACCCGCTTCCCGTACAGGGGATGGGCGATCTGTCGCTCCACCGCCACCACGACCGTCTTGTCCATCCGGTCACTGACGACGGTTCCCCGTCGCGTCTTGCGCCGGCCGACCGGCCGCCCCGCGCCCCTCGGCTCGTCACTCATGGCTCTCCCCCACCAACTTCCATCTCCGCTCGTGGCGGATCGTCTTGAGCCGGGCGATCTCCCGGCGCAGATGACGAAGGAGCGCCGGGTTCTCCAGCTCCTCGTACGTAGCGCGGAACTTCAAGTTGAACAGCTCCTTTCGCGCGCGCTCGAGCTCCTCGTCCATCTCGTCTTCGGTCAACTCTCGAATCCGCTTCGGGTCCACGACCTACTCCTGACGGACTACGAACCTGGTCTTCACCGGCAGCTTCGCAGCGGCCAGCTGCATGGCCCGCTGGGCGACCGATTCCGAGATCCCCTCGAGCTCGAAGAGCACCCGCCCGGGCTTGACCGGAGCCACCCACGCTTCCGGGTTCCCCTTCCCCTTCCCCATCCGGGTTTCGGCCGGCTTCTTCGTGATCGGCTTGTCGGGGAAGATCCGGATCCACACCCGACCACCGCGCCTGATGTGTCGGGTCATCGCCACGCGGGCGGCCTCGATCTGACGGTTGGTGATCCAGCCGCGCTCGACGGCCTGCAGCCCGAATTCGCCGAAGGCGATCGTGTTGCCTCTGGTCGCCTGACCCCGGACCCTCCCCTTCTGCTGCTTTCGATACTTTACGCGCTTTGGCTGAAGCATCGCTCACGCCTTCCCGCCACCGGCCGTGTAGGTCTGGCCGCGACGGTCTTCGACCACCTCTCCGCGGAAGATCCACACCTTGACGCCGATGGTCCCATACGTCGTCTTCGCCGTGTGGACCGCGTAGTCGATATCGGCGCGCATGGTGTGGAGGGGAACCCGGCCTTCGTGGTAGCCCTCCGTGCGGGCGATCTCGGCGCCGCCGAGCCGACCTCCGCACTGAATCTTGATGCCCTCCGCTCCCGCGCGCATGGCGGACTGGACGGCACGCTTCATCGCGCGCCGGAAGCTGATGCGCTGCATGAGCTGGTGCGCCACGCTCTCGGCCACCAGCCGCGCGTCCACCTCGGGTCGCTTGATCTCCTCGACGTTGATCGAGACCTCCGCATCGGTGAGCAGGGCCAGCTCATCGCGCAGCTTGTCGACCTCGGCACCCCGCTTGCCGATGACCACGCCGGGACGACCGGTATGGATGGTCACCACGATCTTGGCCGGCTTCCTCTCGATCTCGATCGTCGCGATCGCCGCGTGCCCCAGCCTCGCGTGCAGGTACTTGCGGAGCTTCTCGTCCTCGGCCAGAAGGGCGGAGAACTCTCTTCCCTTGGCGAACCAGCGGGATTTCCACGGCTTCACCAGCCCGAGCCGGAAGCCGTACGGATGCGTTTTCTGGCCCACGACTACTCCTTCTTCTCCACCACGACGGTGACGTGACTCGTCCGCTTCCGGATCGGTGAGGCGCGGCCCAGAGCGGCCGCTCGATACCTTCTCAGGGTCAGCCCCTCGTCGACAAAGGCCTCCTTCACGTACAGCTCATCGACGTCGAGGACCTCCCCCGTCTCATCCGCACGGTACACGGCGTTCGCCACGGCGGAGCGAAGCACCTTGTCGATGGGCCGAGCGGCGGCCTTCCTGGAGAACTGCAGGATCGAGTAGGCCTCGTTCACGTCCTTCCCGCGGATCTCGTCCACGACCAGGCGCATCTTCCGCGCCGACATCCGAACGTTCTTCGCGACCGCTCTCGCTTCCATGACGGCGGTCCCTATAGCTTGGCCCGCTTATCGGTGGCCAGCTTCCCGCCGTGCCCACGGAACAAGCGCGTGGGAGCGAACTCGCCGAGCTTGTGACCGACCATGTTCTCGGTGATGTAGACGGGGATGAACTTGTTGCCGTTGTGCACGGCGAGCGTGTGTCCGACGAAGTCCGGGCTGATCGTGGAGGCGCGGGACCACGTCTTGATCACACGCTTCTCTCCGGACTTGTTCATCCGCTGCACTTTCATCAGGAGCCGCTCATCTATGAACGGCCCCTTCTTCACGCTACGCCCCATTCGCCTTCTCCCCGATGTGGCGGCCTATCTCGTCGCCTTGCCCCGGCGACGGCCACGGACGATGTAGCGGTCGCTCCTCTTCTTGCGCTTCCTCGTCTTCCCTCCCTCCGGCTTGCCCCACGGCGACACCGGCGGTCGCCCTCCCGAGGAGCGCCCCTCGCCACCGCCGAGCGGGTGGTCGACCGGATTCATGGCCACCCCCCGCACCTTCGGTCGGCGACCCAGCCACCTGGAGCGACCCGCCTTGCCGGCCCTCACGAGCTCGTGGTCGACGTTGCCCACCTGGCCGATCGTCGCGCGACAGCTCGCTCGCACCATGCGCACTTCCGAGCTCGGGAGCTTCAGGGTGACCATGTCCCCCTCCCGTGCCACTACCTGCACCTGGGCCCCGGCCGAGCGGGCGAGCTGGGCCCCCTTCCCGGGCACGAGCTCGACGGCATGGACCGAGGTGCCCAGCGGAATCTCTCTGAGCGGTAGCGAGTTCCCGGCCCGAATGTCGCTTCCCGGCCCGGACATGACCTTGTCCCCTACCGCCACGCCACGGGGATGGAGGATGTACCTCTTTTCGCCATCCGCGTAGTGGATCAGCGCGATACGGGCCGACCGGTTCGGGTCGTACTCGATCTCCGCCACCCTGCCCGGAACGCCGTCCTTGTCGCGCCGAAAGTCGATGCGGCGGTACCGCCGCTTGTGTCCGCCTCCCCGCCGCCTGCTCGTCACCCGGCCGTGATGATTGCGGCCCGATTTGCGCGACAGCCCTTCGGTGAGCGAGCGCTCCGGACTCAGGCGCGTGATCTCCTCGAACTGCGAGACCGAGCGGAACCGCTGACCCGCCGTGACCGGCCGAAACTTCTTGATCGGCATTTCAGAGTCCTCCGAACATGTCGAGCGTGTCGCCTTCGGCCAGCGTCACGATCGCCTTCTTCCAGTGGGGACGGCGTCCCGGCTGCCGGCGAACCCTCCGCGCCTTGCCGAGGCAGTTCATCGTCCGCACGCTCCTGACCCGCACATCGTACAACTCCTCGATGGCGCGCCGTATGTCGACCTTCGTGGCGTCGCGCGCAACCTCAAACACGAACTTCTCGTGCTTCGGGCGCTCCTTGTCGCGATGGCGAGCCCGAACGCGTCCGGGATCGAACTGGAGCCGCGAGCTCTCCTCGGTGAAGACCGGACGGATCAGGATCTCCTGTGGAGCTCGACTCATTGCTCGCTCTCCCCCTCCGTCCTGTCGTCGGCTTTCGCCGCCCCTCCAAGAGCCGACTCCTCCACCACCACGATATCGGACCACAGCACGTCGTACGCGGACGCTTCGCCCCACGGCTTCACGAGCACGGTAGACAGATTCCGCGCGGAAAGATACACCTCGTACTTTGCGCCGTCCGTGAGCAGCAGGACCTTTCTGGAACCGGCCTCGAGTCCCTCGAGCAGCTTGACGATGGCCTTCGTATGCGGCCGCTCGAGCGAGAACGGCTCCACGATCACCAGGTCGCCCTCGAGGGCGCGAGCGTTGAGGGCGGAGCGGATGGCGACTGAACGCAGCTTCTTCGGCACCCGCTGGGCGTAGCTCCGCGGATGCGGGCCGAAGACGACGGCCCCTCCCCGCCACAGGGGCGAGCGGGCGGAGCCGGCCCGCGCCCGCCCGGTCCCCTTCTGACGCCAGGGCTTCCTCTTCCCGCCGGTGATCGTCCGGCGGGTCTTGGTGGACGCGGTCCCCTGGCGCCGGTTCGCCCGGATCGCCGTCACCACCTGATGCAGGGCGGCCTCGTTCACAGTTCCGTCGAACACGGATGCGGGAAGCTCGACCTTCCCTTTCCGCCTCACGCCTTCCGTCGTGTACGCTCTGGTCTTCATCGCCTCGGGTGTAACGCTCCGGCAAGCCTCACCGCTTCCGTCCGGCCCGGATGGCGGATCACCGTGCCGGCCGGATGAACACGATGGTGTTTCGGGCGCCAGGCACCGAGCCGCGAACCAACAGGAGGTTCTTCTCGGTGTCGATGCGGACGATCTGCCGATTCAGAGCGGTTCGAGTCGTTCCGCCCATCTGCCCGGCCATCTTCCGGCCCTTTATCACACGGGACGGGTCGGTACCGGGACCGATGGAGCCGGGCGCTCGCATGATGGAGGAGCCTCCGTGGGAGCCGCGTCCACCTCCGAAACCGTGCCGCTTGACGGTGCCCTGGAACCCGCGCCCCTTGGTTCGGCCGCTGATCTTGACGCGATCTCCGACCTTGAAGCTCTCCACGGTGAGCTGCTCGCCGGGCTGATACTCCCGGCCCTCCACAGGCTCGAACTCCGCCAGAACCCGCGGCACGTAGTCAAGCCCCGCGCGAGCGGCATGGCCCGCCTCGGGCCGCTTGACGCGCCGCTCCCGACGCCGTCCGAAGCCGAGCTGGATCGCCGCGTAGCCGTCCCGTTCCTTCGTCTTCACCTGGACGACCGGACAGGGACCCGCCTCGAGGACGGTCACTCCCACGGCCTCCCCCTTCTCGGTGAAGACCTGGGTCATGCCCAGCTTGCGCCCGATCAGACCGGACATCGCCTTCCAGCCTCTCCTGAGTACCGCTGCTCCATCCCGCCGGCCCGACGGCCCGAAGCTCGAACGCAGGCGTTCACTGTACCTTGATCTCCACATCCACCCCGGCCGCCAAGTCCAGCTTCGTCAGTGCATCGATCGTCTGGGGCCTCGTGTCGTAGATGTCGATCAGCCGCTTGTGCGTCTTCAGCTCGAACTGCTCCCGCGACTTCTTGTCTTTGTGCGGGCTGCGGAGGACGGTGAACAGCTGCCGACGAGTCGGCAACGGGATCGGGCCGCTCACCGAAGCGCCGGTCTTCTGCGCCGTGCGAACGATGTCGGCCGCCGTCTGATCGATCACGGCGGAATCGAACGCCTTGAGCCGGATCCGGATCTTCTCTGCCATCCTCTCGTGCTCTCGCTCGTGGTGTCGTCGTGGTGCCGGTCGGCCGTGCCTCAGGCGAGGATGTCGGTGACCACGCCCGCGCCGACGGTTCGCCCTCCCTCCCGGATCGCGAAGCGCAGCTCCCTGTCCATGGCGATCGGCGTGATCAGCTCCACCATCATGTTCACGTTGTCCCCCGGCATCACCATCTCCACCCCCTCGGGCAGCTGCGTGGAGCCCGTCACATCGGTGGTGCGAAAGTAGAACTGCGGACGGTATCCGTTGAAGAACGGCGTGTGCCGACCTCCCTCGTCCTTCGTCAACACGTACACCTCCGCCTTGAACTGCGTGTGCGGCGTGATCGACCCCGGCTGCGCCACCACCATCCCACGCTCCACTTCGTCCTTCCCCACCCCCCTCAGCAGCAGCCCCACGTTGTCTCCCGCCTGCCCCTCATCCAGCACCTTGCGGAACATCTCCACCCCCGTCACCACCGTCTTCTTGTCCGCCCCAAGCCCCACCAACTCCACCTCCTCCCCCGTCTTGATCACCCCCCGCTCGATCCGCCCCGTCACCACCGTCCCCCGACCCGTGATCGTGAACACGTCCTCCACCGGCATCAGAAACGGCTTGTCAATCTCCCGCTCCGGTACCGGAATGTAGCTGTCCAACGCCTCCATCAACTCGTCTATGCACGCCGTCGCCTCCGTGCCCGGCTTCCCATCCTCCAACGCCTCCAGCGCACTCCCCCGAATCACCGGCACATCGTCCCCCGGAAACTCGTACTCGCTCAAAAGCTCCCGAACCTCCAGCTCCACTAGATCCAGGAGCTCCGGATCGTCCACCATGTCTACCTTGTTCAAAAACACCACCACGTACGGCACGTTCACCTGACGCGCCAACAATATGTGCTCCCGCGTCTGCGGCATCGGCCCGTCCGCCGCACTCACCACCAACACCGCCCCGTCCATCTGCGCCGCACCCGTGATCATGTTCTTCACATAGTCCGCGTGCCCCGGACAGTCCACGTGCGCGTAATGCCGATTCTCCGTCTCGTACTCCACGTGCGCCGTCGCTATCGTGATCCCCCGCTCCCGCTCCTCCGGCGCCTTGTCGATCTGGTCGAACGACACGTACTCGCTCAACCCCCTCACCCCCTGCACCAGCGTGATCGCCGCCGTCAACGTCGTCTTCCCATGATCCACGTGCCCGATCGTCCCCACGTTCACGTGCGGCTTCGTCCGCTCAAACCTCTTCTTCGCCATCCCTCACTTGCTCCTGGTCATGGCGCGCGAATATGCCGGCTCTCGTCCGGCCGCTTTCGCGTCGGCGGCTAGCTGTCCCCCACTCGCGAGACGATCTCGTCCGCCTTCGCGCGCGGCACCTCGTCATAGTGGGAGAACTGCATCGTGTACACGGCTCGCCCCTGGCTCAGGGAGCGCAACACCGTCGAGTACCCGAACATCTCGGAGAGCGGCACGGAGGCTCCGATCACCTGGGCGGAAGCGCGCTGGATCATGCCGCCGATCTTGCCCCGCCGGCCGGAGAGGTCGCCCATGACGTCGCCCAGGTACTCCTCGGGCGTCACCACCTCCACGTCCATGATCGGCTCGAGGAGAACCGGCTGGGCCTGGCGGGCCCCTTCCTTGAGGGCTATCGAGCCGGCGATCTTGAAGGCCATCTCGCTCGAGTCGACATCGTGGTACGAGCCATCGACGAGCGTCGCCTTGATATCGATCAGGGGATACCCGGCGATGACCCCCGACTCCATGGCCTCGCGAATCCCCTGCTGCACCGGGTTGATGTACTCGCGCGGGATCGCACCGCCGACGATGCGATCCTCGAACACGAAGCCGCTGCCCGGCGCGGACGGCTCCAGATTGATGATGACGTGGCCATACTGGCCGCGCCCGCCTGTCTGGCGAACGAATCTCCCCTCGACGTTGCTGACCGGTAGGCGAATCGTCTCCCGGTACGCGACCTGCGGCCGTCCTACGTTGGCGTTCACCTTGAACTCGCGCTGGAGCCGGTCGACGATGATCTCGAGGTGCAGCTCGCCCATCCCGCTGATGATCGTCTGACCCGTCTCTTCATCCGTGTGGACCCGGAAGGTCGGGTCCTCTTCCGCGAGCTTCTGCAGCGCCTCGGCAAGCTTGTCCTGGTCCGCTTTGGTCTTCGGCTCGATGGCGACCCGAATGACGGGCTCGGGGAAGCTCATCGACTCCAGCACGACGGGGTATTTGACATCGCACAGTGTGTCGCCGGTCTTGCTGTGCTTGAGCCCGATCGCGGCCGCGATGTCGCCGGCGAACACGTCCTCGCGTTCCTCCCGCTTGTTCGCGTGCATCTGGAGAAGCCGCGAGATCCGTTCTTTCCTGTCCTGGGTGGCGTTCAGAACATAGGATCCGGCGGCCAGAGACCCCGAGTATACCCGGATGTACGTGAGCCGACCGACGTACGGGTCCGTGGCGATCTTGAAGACGAGAGCGGAGAACGGCTCATCGTCGACCGGTTTCCGCGTGACCGTTTCCTCGTCCCGGTTCGGGCGGTGGCCCTTCACCGGGGGCACATCGAGCGGAGAGGGCAGGAAGTCGACGACCGCATCGAGCAGCCGTTGGACTCCCTTGTTCTTGAACGCGCTGCCACACAGAACCGGGGTGATCGCCCCCGCGATCGTGGCCCGACGAACGGCCCGTCGCACCTCCTCCTCGGTCAGCTCGACGCCTTCGAGGTACTTCTCGAGCAGCTCTTCGTCGTGCTCGACCGCCGCCTCGATGAGATCGTGTCGTAGCTGCTCGCTCTTCTCCTTCAGAGCATCGGGAACGCGGCTCTCGGTCCACTCGACCCCGAGGGAATCCTCGTCGTACACGACCTCGATCTGGCGGATGATGTCCACGATGCCCGTGAAGAGCTCGCCCTCGCCCAGCGGGTACTGTACGGGGAACGGATTGGCCCCGAGCCGTTCCCTCATCATCGCCACCACATTGTCGAAGTCCGCTCCGACCCGGTCCATCTTGTTCACGAACGCGATGCGGGGGACCCGATAGCGGTCGGCCTGTCTCCACACCGTCTCTGACTGCGGCTCCACGCCGCCGACGCCGCAGAAAAGCGCCACTGCGCCGTCCAGCACGCGGAGGCTACGCTCCACCTCTACAGTGAAGTCGACGTGACCGGGGGTGTCGATGATGTTGATCCGGAACTGCTCGTCGTTGCGGTTCCAGAAGCAGGTGGTCGCGGCGGAAGTAATGGTGATCCCCCGCTCCTGCTCCTGCTCCATCCAATCCATCGTGGCGTCACCATGATGCACTTCCCCCATCCGATGCACCCGTCCCGTGTAGTACAGGATGCGCTCGGTCGTCGTCGTCTTACCGGCATCGATGTGGGCCATGATGCCGATGTTGCGGAGCTTCTCGAGCGGTGTACGTCGTGCCATCTATCTGTCGTATGCTGTGAGTTGCCTTCCTCGTAACGTTCGCCCGCGCCGCCGGCATCGGGTGCCCCGCGCGGGGCGAAGTCCCCGGAGCGGCCGTCCGACGCGTCAGCGTCCGCAAGGGCGCGAGGAGGACGTGGTCTCCACTCTCACTCGCCCGACCTACCAGCGGTAGTGGGCGAACGCCTTGTTCGCCTCCGCCATGCGATGCACGTCCTCCTTCTTGCGCACCGCCCCGCCTTCCCCGCGGGCCGCATCGAGCAACTCCGCCGCGAGGCGGTCGCCCATCGTCCTGTCGTTCCTCTGACGCGCGAACTGCACGATCCAGCGGCGGGCGAGGGAGTCGCGGCGCCGCGGCGTAACCTCCATCGGGACCTGGTACGTGGCGCCGCCGACCCGACGGCTACGCACCTCGAGCACGGGACGCGCATTGCCGACCGCCTGGCGGAAGATGTTCATCCCGGGCTGGCCGGTCTTCTCCTCTATCTTCCGCATGGCATCGTAGAAGATCCGCTCCGCGATGGACCGCTTCCCGTCGACCATCAGAACGCTGATGAAGCGGGTCACCTCCTGACTCCCGTACTTCGGGTCCGGCGGCACCTCCCTCACTTCCGCTCTCTGCCTGCGTGCCATGGTCCCTTCCCGTCAACAGACAGCCCGGCCGGACACCTACGGCCGGGCGTAAGACGCGACCTCGGTCGGCGCGCGCCAGGAAACCGGCCTTCCAGGCGCGGCGAGCCCCCTCTAAGCTCTCTTCAGGAGGCCTCTATGCCTGTCGCTTCGATCCGTACTTCGACCGCCCCTGCCGGCGGTCCAGGACGCCGGAGGCGTCCAGCGTGCCACGGATGATGTGGTATCTCACGCCGGGCAGATCCTTCACCCTTCCCCCGCGGATCAGCACGATACTGTGCTCCTGCAGGTTGTGCCCCTCCCCTGGGATGTAGGCGGTCACCTCGTAACCGTTTGTCAGGCGCACACGCGCGACCTTCCGCAGCGCGGAGTTCGGCTTCTTGGGCGTTGTGGTGTACACGCGCGTGCACACCCCCCGCTTCTGCGGATTTGCCTCCAAGGCTGGCGCCTTCCGTTTTTTCTCCACCTTCCGGCGGCTGCTTCGGACCAGCTGATTGATAGTAGGCATCCCTTGCCCGTTCCCTCACGGAATCGCGGGAGTCCGGTTCCGAGCGGCGAGCGCCACAAGGCCGGCTGCTAGGAAAAAATCGAGGGGACGCCAACGTCTCGCCCCCTCTCGGGTGCGCCGACTGATTAGTCGACAGCCACTAAAACTAGAGCATCATCCGCGCAATGTCAAGAAACGCGCCCGGGAGACCGCCGTGTCCGGACGGAGGTTACGCCTGGACCTCCGCTTCCACCGTCTTCTGCTCCTCGGCTTCCCCGCGCAGCTCGGCGAAGAGGCCCGCCGCTGGCCGCTCCGCGGGGGCGGCTGGGCGGCGCAGGGCATCGAGCTCCCGCTGCAGCGGCTCGTCCACCAAGAACTCGATCTCCTGATAGCGATGGATTCCGGTTCCTGCCGGCACCAGGTGGCCGATGATGATGTTCTCCTTTAACCCGCGCAGGGCGTCGACCGCCCCGTGGACTGCCGCGTCCGTGAGGACGCGGGTCGTCTCCTGGAACGACGCCGCGCTGATGAACGACTCGGTCGTCAGGCTGGACTTGGTGATTCCGAGGAGCACCGGCTCCGAACGGGGAGGCTTCTTGCCTGCCTCGAGCGCCTCGCGGGTTCGCTCCCGGAACTCCATCCGGTCGACGTGCTCACCCTCCAGGAAGTCCGTCTCCCCGGGATCGGTGATCCGGACCTTCTGGAGCATCTGCCTCACGATCACGCCGATGTGCTTGTCGTTGATTCGCACGCCCTGCAGCCGGTACACTTCCTGGATCTCGTTCAGAAGATACTCCTGCACGGCCCTCGGACCCTTGACCCGGAGGATGTCGTGCGGGTTCACCGGGCCCTCCGAGAGCCGATCCCCGGCCCGAACGTGGTCGCCCTCGTGTACGCGAAGGTGCTTCCCCACGGCGACCTGATAAAGCTGCTCCTCTCCGTTCTCCATCGTGACCACGATCTCGCGCTTGCCGCGCTTGATCCCGCCGAACGACACCCTGCCGTCCACCTCGGTGATCGTGGCGGGATCCTTCGGGCGTCGGGCCTCGAACAGCTCCGCGACCCGGGGCAATCCGCCCGTGATGTCGCGCGTCTTATACGCCTCGCGGCTGATCTTGGCGATCGTGTCGCCCGGCTCGACCTTCTCGCCATCGGGAACCAGGAGCTGGGCACCCACCGGGACGATGAACTCCCGTAGCTTCTTGCCACGTCCATCCACGATCTCGATTCGCGGGTGGAGCTTCTTGTCACGGTCCTCGATGATCACCAGCTGACGGCGACCCGTCGCCTCGTCGAGCTCCTCGCGGAACGTCTCCTCGGGAACGATGTCGCGGAACGCCACCTTCCCCTTGTGGTCGGCAACGATCGGCTCGGAGTAGGGGTCCCAGCTGAACAGGAGATCGCCGGGATCCACCTCCTCGCCGTCCGAGACGTGAAGTGTGGCGCCATATGGAACGGCCAGGCGGGACCGTACCCGGTCCTCCGGGGTCCGCAGGAGGATCTGACCCTCGCGGCTCGTCACCACCAGCGGGCCGTTCGGGCTCTCCACGAAGGTGATCCGGTCGAACCCGATCGTTCCCTTCAGCTTAGACTTGCGCTGCGTCTGCGCCGCGATGCGGGCGGCCGTACCGCCGATGTGAAAGGTGCGAAGCGTGAGCTGCGTGCCGGGCTCGCCGATCGACTGGGCGGCCAGAATTCCCACCGCCTCGCCGATGTCCACCAGCTGCATGGTGGCCAGGTTGCGGCCGTAGCACCGTCGGCAGATCCCGCGCCGAGACTCGCAAGTCAGGACGGAACGGATCTTCACGGACTGGAGCCCGGCCGCCTCGATCTCCTGGGCGCTCGCCTCGTCGATGATCTCGCCCTCCTTGACGATCACCTCATCGCTGATCGGGTCGACGACGTTCTCGCGCGCCACGTTCCCGACCACGCGGTCACCGAGCGGCTCGATGATGTCCTCGCCCTCCTTGAGGGCGGTCACGTCCAGGCCGAGAACCGTCCCGCAATCCTCCTCCGTGATCGTCACGTCCTGGGCCACGTCCACCAGCCGCCGTGTCAGATAGCCGGCGTCGGCGGTCTTTAGCGCCGTGTCGGCCAGACCCTTCCGCGCGCCGTGGGTCGAGATGAAGTACTCCAGCACCGTCAGACCCTCGCGGAAGTTGGAGCGGATCGGGCTCTCGATGATCTCGCCGATGCCGCCGGTCAGCTTCTTCTGCGGTTTGGCCATCAGGCCCCGCATCCCGGCGAGCTGCCGGATCTGGTCCCGTGACCCGCGGGAGCCGGAGTCGAACATCATGTAGATGGGATTGAAGCCGTCCAGCGAGGAGGCCATCCCTCGCACCATGGCATCCGCCACGTCGTTGTTGGCGTGGGTCCAGGCGTCTATGACCTTGTTGTAGCGCTCGCCGAAGGAGATCACGCCTTTGTGGTACGCCCGGGTAAAGCGGTCCACATCCGCCTGGGCGTCCGAGAGGATCGTCTCCTTGTCGGGCGGGATGACCATGTCCTCCATCCCCACGGAGATCCCGCCGAGGGTGGCGTAGCGGAAACCGAAGTCCTTCAGCTCGTCGAGGAACTCCGTCGTGCGCCTCAGGCCGGCCTGACGGAACCCCTCGAACACGAGATCGCCCAGCGAGCCCTTGCTCATGGTCTCGTTGACGAAGGGGATCTCGGTCGGGAGGATCGCGTTGAAGAGGATCCGGCCCACGGTCGTCTCGATCCATTCCTTCCTGACCTCGCCGTCCGGGTGGCGAACCTGCGCCAGGAAGCGGACCGGGCGATGGTAGTCCGGGGTCCCGTCGGCCTTGCGAAGGTGGCCGTTCTCGATAGCCAGCTCCACTTCGGCTGCGTGCGCAAAGTGCGGAAGGTCACCCGCCCGTACCTTTTCCACGGAGTCCGAAGCCGCCTTGGTCACGTAGTAGCATCCGAGCACCATGTCCTGGCTGGGGGCCGTGATCGGCCGTCCGTTGGCCGGCTTCAGGATGTTGTTGCTCGACAGCATAAGGACCCGAGCCTCGAGCTGGGCCTCGAATGAGAGCGGAACGTGCACCGCCATCTGGTCGCCGTCGAAGTCGGCGTTGAAGGCGGCGCAGACGAGCGGATGGATGCGAATCGCCTTCCCCTCGACGAGCACCGGCTCGAAGGCCTGGATGCCCAATCGGTGGAGGGTGGGAGCGCGGTTCAGGAGGACCGGGTGATCCTTGATGATGTCCTCCAGCACCTCGTAGACCTTCGGGTCGTAGCGCTCGACGAGCTTCTTGGCGCGCTTCACCGTCTCCGCCTCGCTCCGCCGCTCGAGCTCGTGAATGATAAACGGCTTGAAGAGCTCCACGGCCATGACCTTGGGCAGGCCACATTGGTGAAGCTTGAGCTCGGGCCCGACTACGATCACGGAGCGCCCGGAATAGTCCACCCGCTTTCCGAGGAGGTTCTGGCGGAAACGACCCTGCTTCCCCTTCAGCATGTCCGACAGGGACTTGAGGGGGCGCTTCCCGCGGCCGCGGATCGCCTTCCCCCGCCGCCCGTTGTCGAACAGGGCATCCACGGCCTCCTGCAACATTCGCTTCTCGTTGCGCAGGATGACCTCGGGAGCCCGCATCTCGAGCAGCTTCTTGAGCCGGTTGTTGCGGTTGATGACGCGCCGGTAGAGATCGTTGAGGTCCGACGTGGCGAAGCGGCCGCCGTCGAGCGGAACGAGCGGGCGCAGATCCGGTGGGATCACCGGGATCACGTCCATGATGAAGTGCTCGGGGTTGTTGCGCTTCGCTGGATCCGGGTCGCTGCCGCGGATCGCGTCGATCACCTTGAGCCTCTTGAGCTTCTTCTTCTTCCGATGCTTGGACGTCTCCGTCGCCACCTCGGCCCGGAGCTCATCGGCGAGCCTGTCGACATCGAGCTGGCTGAGAAGCGTGCGCACGCCCTCCGCCCCGATCTCGGCCCGGAAGTCCGAGTCCTTGTCCTCCTTCGCCTGCTGCAGGAGCGACCAGTACTCGTCCTCATCCAGGACCTGCTTGTGCTCCACCTCCTGCTTCCCGGGTTTCGTCACCACGTAGGCCGCGTAGTAGATAACCTTCTCCAGGTCACGGAGCTTCATGCCGAGCAGGTAGCCCATCTGGGAAGGAAGCGTCTTGAAGAACCAGATGTGGGCGACCGGGACCGCCAGCTCGATGTGGCCCATCCGCTCCCGCCGTACCTTCGAGAGCGTCACCTCCACGCCGCACTTGTCACATACGTGGCCGCGGTAGCGAATCCGCTTGAATTTCCCGCAGTGACATTCCCAGTCCTTGACGGGACCGAAGATCCGCTCGCAGAAGAGCCCATCCCGCTCCGGCTTGAACGACCGGTAGTTGATCGTCTCCGGTTTGGTGACCTCACCGTAGCTCCAGGACCGGATCTCATCCGGCGATGCCACCTTGATCTGGATCCAGTCGAA
The DNA here is from genome assembly GCA_046758745.1 of Gemmatimonadota bacterium. GTDB lineage: Bacteria > Gemmatimonadota > Gemmatimonadetes > Palauibacterales > Palauibacteraceae > JBHIAV01. The sequence continues at coordinate 8,276 of JBHIAV010000019.1, read as the reverse complement.
GTCCGCCGTTCCGGAGCCTCGGTGCCGTGGAAAATCGATCATCCTGATTGACCTCTGTATTTCCTGGAAACCGTCAGCCGTACCCCTATCACGATCCAGCCCGCACCTCTCACAACCGATCGCGTGTCACGAAGATGCCTTCCTCATCGTCGCTCCCCAGCGAAACGCTGAGTCCGAGAGCCTGAAGCTCCTTGACCAGCACGTTGAAGCTCTCGGGCACGCCCGGCTTGGGGAGGTTCTCGCCCTTGACGATCGCCTCGTAGGCCCGGCTCCTTCCCGTCACGTCGTCCGACTTGACGGTCAGCATCTCCTGGAGCGTGTGGGCAGCGCCGTACGCCTCCAGCGCCCACACCTCCATCTCTCCGAAGCGCTGGCCGCCGAACTGCGCCTTCCCGGCGAGCGGCTGCTGCGTAACCAGGCTGTAAGGCCCGATCGAGCGTGCGTGGATCTTGTCATCGACGAGGTGCGAGAGCTTCATCATGTAGATCTCGCCCACCGCGACGTCGGCGTCGAACTCCTCTCCGGTGCGGCCGTCCCGAAGGCGCATCTTGCCTCCCGGCCTCAGCCCGACCTTCAACATGAGCTCGACGAGCGCTGCATCGAGCCCGTGGGTGATACGCCGCTGGCCCACCAGGGCCGCCACGGCAGGCCAACCTTCCTCCGCCAGCTTGGCCGACGTGGAGGCTCCCGAGACGTCGCGGGCCACCTCGATGACGTAGCGTGCGACCGCCTCCAGCATCTCCTTCGCCTCCCTGTCACCCCGCGTGGGGGATTCGAGGTAGGCGTCGATGCTGCGTCCCAGACCGACCGGACGCCCGTTTCGCAGGGTCGGCGCCGGCCCATCGTATTCCTGGATGGCCCGGGCGAGCCCCTGCACCTGGCTCGGTTCGATGACGGGGAGATCAACCTCGGGGGCCAGCGTATGTCCGGCCCAGAGCGCCCCGGCGATCTTCAGAAGCGCACCGATCTCGTGCTCCGACGCCCCCTGGAACACCGGGGTGTGGCCGCGGAATCCAAGGATGCGCGCCGCCCAGCCCATGTGAGTCTCGAGGATCTGGCCGACGTTCATCCGGCTCGGCACGCCGAGCGGATTGAGCACGATATCGACGGGGGTGCCGTCGGGCAGAAAGGGCATGTCCTCCTCCGGCACGACCCGGGCGATGATGCCCTTGTTCCCATGGCGACCCGCCATCTTGTCACCCACCGATATCTTTCGCTTCTCGGCCAGATAGACCTTGACGAGCTGGACCACGCCCGGCGACAGCTCGTCGGCCTGGAAGACCTTGTCGATCCCCTCCTCGGTGCGCTCGCGGATGCGTTCGATTCGCTTCTTCGACTCCTCGATGACGCGGCGCGCCTTCTGGCTGGCCGCCTCGTTCTTCACCTTCAGAGTCGAGAGATCGACTTCGCCGAAGTCGATCGTCTCCAGGGTCGAAGCGGAAAGGCGCGTCCCCTCCTTATAGTACGGCTCGATGGTGCCGCGCTTGAGGAACAGCGCCACCGTCTGTCGGGCCAGGATGTCCCGTAGCTCCTCGTCCCGCGCCTCGGTGACCCGGGTAATCTCCTCCCGCTCCGTGTCGCGCAGGCGGCCGATTCGCTCCCCGTGTTCCCGCTCGAGAAGCGGGTCATCGATGCGGCGCGAGAAGATCTTCACGTCGATCACCGTGCCGGCCACACCCGGCGGGACCCGGAGCGAGCTATCCTTCACATCCTTCGCCTTCTCCCCGAAAATCGCCGTGAGCAGCTTCTCCTCGGGCGAGAGCTCGGTCTCCCCCTTCGGGGTGATCTTGCCGACGAGGATGTCGCCCGTCTTCACCGCCGCTCCGATCCGCACGATCCCGCGCTCGTCGAGATCGACGAGGGCTTCCTCCGCCACGTTCGGGATCTCACGGGTGATCTCCTCGGTGCCCCGCTTCGTGTCACGAACGTGGAGCTCGAGTTCCTGGATGTGGACCGAGGTGAACGCATCGTTCTTGACCAGCTTCTCGCTGATCACGATGGCGTCCTCGAAGTTGTAGCCGTACCAGGGCATGAAGGCCACGGTGACGTTCCGGCCGAGCGCCAGCGCGCCACGGTCCGTCGCCGCGCCGTCCGCGATCACTTCGCCGGCGGCCACCTTCTGCCCCACTTCGACGATCGGCCGCTGATTGATCGCCGTATCCTGGTTCGTGCGCCAGAACTTCTTCAGGCGGTAGCGGTCGTATTGCGAGAGTCGCGCGAGCGGCAGGTCCGCCTTCCGCCCCCTCGGCACCCCGCTGTCAATAACGACCTCGTCCGCCGTGACCCGCGTTACTCTGCCCGCGCGCCGAGCCAGCACCACCGCCCCGGAGTCGCGGGCCACCTTCTCTTCCAGCCCGGTGCCGGTGAGCGGGGCCTCGGGAAAGAGTAGGGGCACGGCCTGCCGCTGCATGTTCGAGCCCATGAGCGCGCGATTCGCGTCGTCGTGCTCGAGGAAGGGGATGAGCGCCGGCGACACGGCCACCAGCTGGTCAGGGGCCACGTCCATGAAGTCGATCTCGTCCGACGGGAGCAGCGGGTAGTCGTCCCGGCGGCGGCAAAGGACGAGGTCACGCTTGAAGCTCCCGTCGGGATTCAGCGCCGCGTTGGCCTGCGCCACCGCGAAGTCCTCCTCCTCGCTCGCCGAGAGCCACACGATCTCGTCGGTGACCGTTCCGTCGACCACCCGCCGGTACGGCGTCTCGAGGAAGCCGAGCTCGTTGAGCCTCGAGTGCGTGGTCATCGAGGTGATGAGCCCGATGTTGGGACCCTCCGGCGTCTCGATCGGACACATGCGACCGTAGTGCGAATAATGGACGTCGCGCACCTCGAAGCCGGCCCGCTCGCGGCTGAGGCCGCCGGGGCCCAGCGCGCTCAGACGCCGCTTGTGCGTCAGCTCGGCCAGGGGGTTCGTCTGATCCATGAATTGGCTGAGCTGCGAGCTGCCGAAGAAGGCCTGGATCACCGCGCTCACCGTGCGCGCGTTGACCAGGTCATCGATCGACATCTTCTCCGGGTCGCTGTTGATCGACATCCGCTCCCGCACCAGCCGGGCCATCCGGGAGAGGCCGACCGAGAACTGGTTGGCGATCAGCTCCCCTATGGAGCGCACGCGGCGATTGCCGAGGTGGTCGATGTCGTCCGTGTAACCGCGTCCCTCGTTCAGCTCGATCAGGTAGCGCACGATCGCCACGAAGTCCGATGGGGCGAGAACGGTCATGCTTGCGGGCGGAAGATCGAAGTCGAGCAGTCGATATACCTCCCGAAGTCGCTGGTTGACCTTGTGCCGGCCCACCCGACCCAGGTCGTAGCGCTTGGGATTGAAGAAGAGGCGGTCGAGCGCCGCGCGCGCTGTCTCCAGGTTCGGTGCCTCACCGGGGCGCACGAGGGAATAGATCGAGTGTAGAGCGTCCGCCTCGCCGTGGGTCGGGTCCTTGGCCAGGGTGTTCTTGATCAGGGGTGACTCTCCACGCGGACCACCCGTGAAGACGAGGGCGTCCCGCACCTTCTCCGCCTTGAGCTCGGCGAAAAGCTCCGCATCGAAGGGGTCGCCCTTCTCGGCCAGCACCTCGCCGGTGTGGGGATCGACCACGTCCGCCGCCAGCGTCGGGTTCTGGCTCCAATCCCGGCGCATCGCGAGGTCCTGGTAGGATCCGCGGAGCGGGATGAAGGCGGCGCTCGAGTACACCTCGATCTCCTCGACGCCCGCCCGCTTCAGCCGTCCCACCAGATCATCGGTGAGCTCCTCCCCGCGGAGGGCCAGGAAGGCCTCCGCCGTCTCGTAGACCTTCACCTTCTCAATGCCGGCCTCGATGAACCTTCGCCACAGCGTATCGTCGAGACGGTCCCCGATGCCGGCCAGGTACTCTTCCGTCTCGGGGTGCCACACATCCTCGCCGAGCCACACGGCATCCGCTTCCGCCGGGTCGTAGCCCTCGAGCTCGAGCTGAGAGGGCCTCGCAGGCTTTCCTTCCCTGTCGATCACCGACTCGGCGAGCAGGGTACCGATCACCTCTCTTCTCGCCGTTCGGTCCTCCGAGATCTCGCCGATCCTGACCGTGCGCGTTTCGTAGAACAGGTCCAGGATGTCGGCGTTCGTGCCGTATCCGAACGCGCGCAACAGGGCCGTAGCCGGGAATTTCTTCTTCTTGTCGATGTGGACGTGGATGACGTCATGGATGTCGAGCGTGAACTCGACCCACGAGCCACGAAACGGAATGATCCTCGCCGAGAAGAGGCGAGTCCCGTTCGGATGGATCGTCTCCTCGAACACCACACCGGGTGAGCGATGGAGCTGGCTAACGACGACGCGCTCGGCGCCGTTGATCACGAAGGTGCCGTGGTCGGTGAGCAGCGGCAGGTCGCCGAGGTACACTTCCTTTTCGAGAATGTCGGCCGGGCGCTTCTCCCCATCCTCGCCGACTCTCTCGTACACGACCAGCCTGAGCGTCGCCTTCAGCGGCGATGCGTAGGTCATGTCGCGCTCTATGCACTCCTCGACGGAGTACTTCGGCTCGCCGAGCGAGTAGTCCACGAACTCCAACGAGAAGTTCTCGTTGACGTCGGTTATCGGGAATATCTCGTTGAACACGCGGCGCAACCCCACGTCGGGTTGCTCCTCGATGTCGCCGTCCATGCTCAGTAGGCGGTCGAAGGCCTGCAGCTGCACGTCGAGGAAGTGCGGCAAAGGCATCGGCGTTTCGAGCTTGGCAAAGGAGACGACCGAACTGTCCTGGTTCGCTTTAGCCAACGTCACTCACTCCTGACTGGTTGGAGAGACACGGGACGCGCATCGGCCGGCACGGGGAACGCGGGGCCGATGCCCTGCACTCCGCCGCCGACCGATCCGAGCGCGGACCAACGCCCTCGGGGCTCCGGCCTGCGGTCCGACCGCGGACCGCTCGAGGGCAGGAGGTGGACGGGTCGTCGTGGTATCGAGTTCCATGCATCGCAGCCAGCCGAGCGTCCAGGTGAACGGGAGTCGCACGAAACGCGCGGTCCGGCCGGGCGCCCTGGCTCGCCGCTATCTGAGCTCGACGGTGGCTCCCTGCTCTTCGAGCTTGGCTTTGATCGCCTCGGCCTCCTCCTTGCTCACACCCTCCTTGACCGTGTTGGGCGCGCCATCCACCAGGTCCTTCGCTTCCTTGAGACCGAGGGCGGTCACCTCGCGGACCACCTTGATGACCTGGATCTTCTTGTCGCCGATCCCGGCCAGGACGACGTCGAACTCGCTCTGCTCTTCCTCCACCGGCCCGGCGCCGGCTCCCGCCGCCACCCCCGGCATGACCGCTACCGGCGCGGCCGCCGACACGCCGAACTTCTCCTCCATCATCGACTTCAGCTCCGCCGCCTCCAGGACGGTGAGCGAGCTTATCGCTTCGAGCAGCTCCTCGACTTTGCTCATCTTCTTGATTGCTCCCCAATCGCAAGGGTGGACGGTTCTCCCGGCACGGACTCGAACGACCTCAGGACGACGCGTTGCTCGTGGCCACCTGGTGGATCATGTACGCGACATCGCGGACCAGGCTCTCCAGGACTCCCGCTATCCCGGCCACCGGCGCGGCCAGGTTGCCCGCGATCAAGCCGAGCAGCTGATCGCGCGGAGGCAGATCGGCCAGCCGGCTCACCGCCTCCGCCGACACCTCTCGCCGATCCACCACCCCCACCTTGACGACGGGTCGGTTGTCGTGCTCCCTCGCGAACTCCTTGATCACCTTCGCGGGCACGATCGGGTCGCCCACGCCGATCACCAGGCCCGTCGGGCCCTTGAGGTGCTCCGAGAGGTCAGGCAGATCCAAGCCATCGAGGGCTCGCCTCGTCAGGGTATTCTTCGCTACCACGTACTCGGCACCCTCCGCGCGGAGCCGCTCGCGCAGCCGGCTCATGGCGTCCACGTTCAGCCCGGTGAAGTCCGTGAGATAGATCGTCCCGGCTTCACTCAGCCGAGCCGCGAGGCTCTCCGCCATCGCCCTCTTCCGTTCGAGTTGCATCGCCGTAATCTTTCCGGATTCGAGACGGATGATGCCGGCGGCCGGTCAGGAAGCTCGTCGGTACAGGTTCGGGTCGATCGGAACGCCCGGGCCCATCGTGCTGCTGACCGTCACGCTTCTCACGTACGTCCCCTTGGCAGCCGCCGGTTTGTGTCGGATCACGGCATCCATGACCGCCGACAGGTTCCGCTCCAGGTCGTCGATCGAGAAGCTCACCTTCCCGAGCGGCGCGTGGATGTTCCCGGACTTGTCCACCCGGAACTCGATCCGCCCGGCCTTCGCCTCACGCACCGCCCTGCCGACCTCCATGGTCACCGTCCCCGCCTTCGGAGTCGGCATGAGTCCACGTGGGCCCAGCACCCGTCCCAGCTTGGCCACGTCCTTCATCACGTCCGGAGTCGCGATGGCCACGTCGAAGTCGAGCCACCCCTCTTCGATCTTCTTGATGTACTCCACTCCCACGTGGTCGGCTCCGGCCTCCTCCGCCTCCCGCGCCTTCTCGCCCTGAACAATCGCCAGGACGCGAACAGGCCGGCCCGTGCCCGCCGGAAGGATCACCGTGCCCCGCACGATCTGGTCGGCGCGGCGCGGATCGACCCCCAGCCGAACTCCGAGGTCGACGGTCTCGTCGAACTTCGCGTAGGCGACGTCCTTCACACGCTGCAGCGCGGCCCTCGGCTCGCTGAGCGCGATCTCGCCGAGCGCCTCCGCCGCCTTCCGATACTTCGAGCCCCGCCTGGCCATCAGTCGACCACCTCCACGCCCATCGAGCGGGCGGTGCCCGCGATCATCCGGATGGCCGAATCCTCGTCGTTCGTATTCAGGTCGGGCATCTTGATGCGAGCGATCTTGCGGAGCTGCTCGCGAGTGACCGCTCCAACCTTCGTCCGGTTCGGCTCCGCCGACCCCGACGCGAGACCGAGTTCCTTCCTCAACAGCACGGCGGCCGGCGGCGTCTTCGTGATGAAGCTGAAACTTCGGTCCTGGTACACGGTCAGAACCACCGGGATGATCATTCCCGCCTCCCCGGCCGTGCGCGCGTTGAACTGCTTGCAGAACTCCATGATGTTGACGCCGTGCTGTCCGAGCGCTGGCCCGACCGGCGGGGCGGGCGTGGCCTGGCCGGCGGGGATCTGGAGCTTGATGAGGGCGCTGATGGTCTTCTTTTTCGCCATGATCGACTAGTAGCCCTTGAGCTGCATGTAATCGAGCTCCACGCTCGTAGGGCGACCGAACAGGCTCACCTGCACCCGCACCTTCCCCTTGTCCGGGAACACTTCCTCGACCGTGCCGCTGAAGTCGCTGAACGGACCCTCCGTGACCTCCACGACCTGACCGATCCGGAAGGGGATCTCCTCCTTCGGTCCCGCCTCCTCGAGCTCATCCGCGATCCCGAGGATCTTGTTTATCTCCTCCTGACGCAGAGGCTGCGGCTCGGTTCCGCTCCCGACGAACTTGATCACGCCCTGCACGCTGTTGATCAGGAACATGGTCTCCTGGTTCAGCGTCATGTTGACGAGAACGTAGCCGGGGTACAGCCGCTTGGTGGAGGTGACCTTCTTTCCTCCCTTGATCTCGACCACCTCCTGGGTGGGGACCACCACCTCCCGGATCGGCTTGTCCTCCGGTGTCTCGCCGGGGAACTCCGAGATCTTGCGCTCGATGAGCGCCTTGACCTTGTTCTCGTGCCCGGAGTACGTCTGGAGAGCGTACCAGCGGGCCTCCCGGTCGCCCACGCTCGTCTCAGCCACTGAACACCCTGACGATCGCTCTCACCAGCCAGTTGAAGACAGAGTCCATGGTACCGATGATGATGGCGAGGATGATCACGAAGATGAGGATGACGCCAGTAGCATTCCGAAGCTGCGACCAGTCGGGCCACGTCACGCGCCTCATCTCGGCCTGAACATCTTCGGCGAACCTCTGAACGTCCCTCAAACCGGCCATCTATCGAATCGGCCTCCCGCCGGTGCGTGGCGGCGCCGGAGGGCCCTGCACCGAAACGCCGGTCCCGCTCCGCCCGCCGGCAGAGCCAGAGTTCCGCTCGGAAACCCGGGACCGGCGCGCCGCCGTGCGCTTCAGCGTGTCTCTTTGTGGATCCGGTGTGCGTTGCACCGAGCGCAAAACTTCTTGTATGCGACCCGTTCCGGATGTTTCCGCTTGTTCTTCATCATCGTGTAGTTGCGCTCGTGGCACTCCGTGCACTCGAGCGTGATCTGCTCTCGCACGTCGGCGCCTCAGGCGAGGATGTCGGTGACCACGCCCGCGCCGACGGTTCGCCCTCCCTCC
>JBHIAV010000018.1:0-47353 GCA_046758745.1 Gemmatimonadota bacterium | reverse complement strand
GAGAAGTGTCACCCATGTGCCCGGACATCTGTCACCTATGTACCCGGGTTGTACCGCAACGCCCGCTAACACGCGGCTGCACCTGGTGGGCCACGCCTACGGCTTGTCGCAGGCGAAAGTTGCACCTGCGTAAGCGGACGCGGCCCGCAGGTGAGCCGCCGAACGTTGGACGTACAGAATACTGTTGCCATACGTATATATTCATCATATACTGTCACAATGGGTGAGTGGCCCGAGGAACTCAAGGCGTGTACCGGCTTTCAATGGGATGCCGACAACATCCAGAAGAACCGGGAGCGCCACCAGGTCTCAGCGGCTGAGTGTGAGCAGCTCTTCTTCCAACGACCCGTAGTCATTGCCCCGGACCCGAAGCACGCCCAGGATGAGGCGCGGTTTGCGGCTCTCGGGCAGACGGCCGGTGGCAGGCGGCTGACAATCGTGTTCACCATCCGCGGAACCCTGATCCGCGTGATCTCGGCGCGACCTATGAGTCGCCGTGAGCGGAGGGTGTATGAGCGCGCGTAGTAAGAAGAAGCCAGTGGTGAAGGAGAGTATGCCTAGGTTCCGCACCGAGGATGAGGAGAGGGACTTCTGGGCCGAGCATGATGTCGTCGATTACTTCGATTGGGAGAAGTCAGTTTCGGGTTCCTTCCCTGCGCTCAAGCCGTCCACCCAGACGATATCGCTTCGCTTGCCCAAAGCGCTGCTTGAGGAACTCAAGACGCTCGCGAACGAGCGCGACGTTCCCTATCAAAGCTTGCTCAAGGTCTTCCTGGCGGAGCGCGTCGCGCAGGAGCGAGGCAGCAAGCGGAGCCGAGCCAAAGCTGACGTCTGAAGCTGTGAGGATCGCGACCGACGTAGCTGAGGCACTCCATTCAGCACAGGAGCAAGGCGTGATCCATCGGGACATCAAGCCCGCGATCATCCTCCTGAGCAAGGGTCGTCCGCTCGTAGCCGACTTCGGGATCGGGCTCGCGGGCAGTGCGGCGGGCGGAGGAAGGCTGACCGAGCCGGGTCTGTCGATGGGACTCCTTGTTATATGAGTCCCGAGCAGGCGTCTGCCGATCGTGAGCCGAGTGCGGCGAGTGATGTCTATTCCCTTGGGTGTGTGCTGTACGAGATGCTGGTGGGAGAGCCTCCCTACGTCGGAAGGTCGGCCCAAGCCGTACCGGCGAAGATCCCCACCGAACACGCGCCCGCGCCGACAGAGGGGTGAACGGCCTCCCGGAAACGGTCCAGGTCGTGGCGGACTGGCTGAATGACCACGTGTAACGCCGAAGAGGGAGCAAGCGTGCGGACCATGGCGGTTCCGCTCGTGGCCCAGCCTCATCCGGAGCCACGGATGAATCGGTGAGCACCTACGTCCTCATGCGGATCCTGGAGTCCGCGCCGCGCCGGTACGATCTGGGCATTCGTCTTCTTGCCCTGGGGCGCCTCGGAAAGGCGTACCGTCGCCTTGCGAGCCGCGTCGAGCTCGGATACAGGGTGCTCGACGTGGGCTGCGGGACCGGTGCGCTGACGCTTCCCATCGCCTTGCGGGGAGCGACGGTGAAGGGGATCGACGTCAACCCGGAGATGCTCGAGATCGCACGCCGGCGGGTGTCGGCTGCCGGCCTCGCCGACTGCGTCGAGCTGGCGGAGGTAGGTGTGGCCGAGCTGGACGAAGAGCAAGGCGGGAGCTACGATGCGGTGGCGAGCGGACTGTGCTTCTCGGAGCTGAGCGAGGACGAGCTCAGCTACGCGCTGAGGCAGGCGGCCCGCATCCTGAAGCCCGGCGGCCTGCTTCTCGTGGCGGATGAGGTAAGGGCGCACAGCGCTCTCGGCCGCATCGCGCAGCTCGCGATCCGGGTTCCCCTCGCGGCCCTTGCGTACATCGTTACACAGCAGACCACGCGTCCCATCGCCAACCTGCCCGCCAGAGTGAGCGATGCCGGCCTGTGCGTGGAATCGATCAGGGCGGGCCCGCTGGGGGGGCTCTGCGAGTTGGTGGCTCGAAAGCCTGGTGGAGCGTGAGGAATGAGCCGTCTCCGCTTCTTCGCCATCACCGCGCTCCAGACCCTTCTGCGCGTCCTGCCCTTTCCGTGCAGGACGGGCATCATCACGATCGGGGATCCCGGCCCGACCTCGCCGGTCTTCCTGACATGCAACTTCTGGCTTACGGTGGAGCGTTTGAAGCGCGCGCTGCAGGGGATCGACGCCTACCTGCTCGTCGCGAACAGCCGCGGGGTCAACGTCTGGTGCGCGGCAACGGGCGGGCTGCTGACGAACCACGACGTGGTTTCGGTCCTGAAAACCAGCGGCATCGAGGACCTGGTCGACCATCGGCAGGTGATCCTCCCGCAGCTCGCCGCCACCGGGATCGAGGGAAGGGTCATCCACCGGAAGACGCGCTGGAAAGTCGTCTGGGGACCGGTGGAGGCACGGTCGATCCCCGCCTTCCTGGACGCGGGACTCGTGAAGAGCCCGGAGATGCGCACGGTGACCTTCGCGCGGCGGCAGCGGCTGGAGATGGCGGTGGCCTGGGCCTTTCCCCTCTCCCTCCTCGGCGTCGTGGCCCTGCCCTTCTGGAGGCAGGGAGTGCTCCCGCTCGTAGCCCTCGTGTGGGGGATCTCCCTTGTCATGTTCCTGAGCTTTCCTCTCTACCAGGGACGCCTGCGGCGCACGGGGAAGAGCGTCGGGTTCGTCTTCTTCGACTTCGGCGAGCAGGGCGCCCCGCTCCTCCTGTGGGGCCTCTTCATGGTGGGACTGGTCGGCTACCTGCTCCTGGTCGGCGAGCTCTCCTGGTCGCCGGCCTTCCGCTGGGGGCTTGGCTCGCTCGTCGTGGTGCTGATCCTCAGCCTCGATCTGACCGGGAGCACCCCTGTGTTCAAGAGCGGGCTCCACGCGGACCGGCGGCTACGGATCGCTCTGGCCGCGGAGCGGTGCCGGGGAGTCGGCTGCTGCGAAGAGGTGTGTCCCACGGACGTCTTCGAGGTCGATCGGGAGCGAGACGTGGCGACGCTTCCGGGGATCGAGCGATGCGTGCAATGCGGTGCGTGCATCGTGCAGTGTCCCTTCGACGCGCTCTTCTTTCGGAGTCCGACCGGCTCGGTCATCACGGCGGATACCATCAGAAGGTACAAGCTCAACCTTCTGGGCAGCCGGCAGGTGCGGGCAGGGACCGCCTGAGCTCGGCGGAGAACAGGCCCGCCCCCGGTCAGGGGGCGGTGTACCGCTTCCTCCTGAAAGGCCCCGAGGTCTCGTGGGGGACGCTGGCGGTCGTCGCCGCCCTCGTCGTCCTCACCAGCATCCTGCTCAACAACGTCCTGTATTCGCTTCCTTGGCCGGAGACACTTGCCCGGGCGACCCACGGATGGGTCCGTGCGACGCTCGTCGGGTCCGGCCTGATGTTCGTTCTGGTGGTCGGCCTGGGCATCCTGCGGGTGGGACGGCTCGGGCTGGTGGACGTCTACTGGGATCGCCGGGCGCTCTTCCCCGCCATCGCGATCGTGCTGGGAGTGTGGGCATCGGTACAGCTCCTCATCGCCGCGTCCGAGCTGGCCCGCGGTCACGTTCTGGCGTGGAACGGCGACTGGTCAAGCCGGGGGGCGAGCGTCATGCTGGGCGCTCTCCTGGCCCAGCTCCTGGGGAACGCGCTGGTGGAGGAGACGATCTTCCGCGGCTTCTTCCTTCCGCAGCTCGCCCGCAGATTTCGCCGCCTCATCTCCAGCCGAACGGGACTGATCACCGCGGCGCTGGTGGCCTCGCAGGCGGTCTTCTCCCTCTCCCACATCCCCAACCGGATCGTGGCCGGGATGCCCTTGGCCGGCTTCGCGCCGGATCTGCTGGGGGTGTTTGCAGCGGGCGCGGCGCTGGCCGGCGTCTTCCTCATCACCCGAAACTTGTGGGTCGTGGTGGGATTGCACGCCCTCGGAAACCGTCCCACCGCCCTGTTCGCCACATCGGCCCTCACGCAGCATCTGGCGCTGCTGACGCTGACGATCGCGGTGCTGGCTGCATGGAGGCCCGGGGAGCGATGGGTGCGGCGGCGTCTCACCGCCGCTTCGGCCCATTCGGAAGGTCCCGTCGGCCAGTCGTGACCTCGAACGGGTCGCCGTCTGAGCTCAAGCGGAAGGCTGCAGGGGCGGACACGAGCGCCGCGCCGGCGATCCGATGGGAGACTGCCCTCCAACCGGCGGTCTTCCGTTGCCGCCCCAATCGCTCCTCATTCGGGTGGGCTTTCCACCTCTCGTCGCGGAGGACGAGGGCGCCGACAACCCCTCCCGTGACTCCGCCGACGATCAGTCCCAGCACCCCTCCGGCAGTCCGCAGAGGTCGATGCCGGGATCGACTAGACCTCAGTCTCGGCGCGCGCGAGGCGTTGCGCCAACAGCTGCCCGATGCGCGGTCCGGCCTGCGTGAGCTGAGTTCCAGCGATGGCGAGGAGCATCACCACCATGGCGACCAGCGGCGCCAGGTCGTGATAACCGATCGCTGCGCCGTACGCCGCCACGATCAGGGAGAACTCCCCCCGCGGCGTTAGCGTGAAGCCCAGACTCACCCGCGACGCCAACGGCAGTCCGACGGAGCGCCCGATCAGATGCCCCCCGATCAGTTTCGAGAGGAGGGCGAACGCGGCAAGGGCGAGAGCGGGTAGCCAGACGGCACCGAGCTGCCGGATGTCTATCGTCAAACCGAAGGCGAAAAAGAAGAGGACCGCAAAGAGGTCCTGAAACGGGCTCAGCAGCCCCTCTACCCGCTTGACGAGTCGCGTGTCTCCGACCAGGAGACCCGCTGCGAAGGCCCCTATCGCCTCCGACAGCCCGACCGCGAGTGCGACGCCAGAGAAGACCAGGAGCACTCCGGAGATCGAGAGGAGGAGGGACTCGTCGTCCAGCGCCATCCCCAGGCGGTCCAGCAGTCCGCTGAGCGGTCTCGCCAGGACCGTGAGGATGAGGACGAGGCCGATGATGCCGGTCCCTGTCATAAGGGGGGAGTGGGGCTGACCGGGCACGGATGCCCACAGGGCGATTCCGGCCAGGATCATGGCGATGATGAGGTCTTCCACCACCAGCACGCCGAGTGCCACTTCCGTCTCCGGGAAGGCAGCCCTCCGCAGCAGTGTGATGTTCCGGGCCACGATGGCGGAGCTCGAGATGTAAAGTGCGGCCCCCAACAGGAAGGCGGCAGGGAGCTCCCAGCCCAAAAGCAAGCCGCCGACGAGTCCCACAGGGAAGTTCACGGCCAGGTCCATTCCGCCCGCGGCGGCGAGTCGCCTTGCCTCGCGGCGCAGCCGCAGAATGGAGAACTCGAGACCGACGAAGAAGAGGAGGAGGGCGATGCCGATCGCCTCCATGAACCGCACGACCCCCGCCGGCGGGTGCAGCGTCGCGGCAGCCATGCCGAGCAGGATGTACGCTGGGATCGCGGACAGGCCGATTCGCTTGAGCAGTGTGCCGGCCCCGGCGAGGGCGAGGAGGAGGGTCGCCAGGCCAAGCAGGTCTCCGGCCATGCGGGGGTCGCTAGCCGGCGAACGAGCGGAAGCTCTCGATCTGCTCGCGCGAGCCGATGACCATCAGCGTGTCGCCGACCTCGATCTGCTCCTCGGGGCTGGGGTTGGTGACCGCGGGGCGCCCCTCCCGGATCACGGCGATGACGCTGGCGCCGGTATGGCGGCGGATCTCCAACTCACCGATCGTGCGACCTGCGAAGCGGCTGTCTTCGGAGACCCGGTACCAGTTCACGGTCAGCTGGCCGAGCACCGTCTCCAACGATGCCTCGCCGACCGGCTGGTAATACGCCCCGCTCAGTATGGCGCCGAGCTGCCGTCCCTCCACGTCGGTGAATCGTTTGGCCGAGGAAGGAAATTCGGCGCCCTTCTCGAAGAAGTAGATCTCGCGGTGCCCCGTGTGGTGGATGATGATGGTGAGGCACCCCCCCTCCTCCGTCCGAAGGGCGTACTTCATCCCGACGCCGGGCAGCTCGATCTCTCGAATCTCCACGTCAGTCCGCCAGCTGGCCGCCCTGGCCGAACTGAACCGCGCGGCGGGCGGCGAGCTCGGCCGGGTAAGTGGCACGCGCCGGACTCCCGTTTCCCGGCACCGTCGGCGGGAGCTCGGCTATAATGCGCTGCACGGCCCATTCAGTGATCCCCCCCTGTGCTGCCACGTCTCGTGTCCGAGACGCCAGATCCTGCGCGATACAAATCAGCACGTGGGAATGGTTGGTCAGGAAGGCCCACTCGCCTCGCAGGCGGACGGTCGGTAGTGCCTCATCTTGCCGTGGGGCTCCCTCGGGCCAGAGATACGATGTTGTTTTCATGTATTCATTTGTCCATATTGGCAAGGGCGAAACAGCCAGGACGTTAGCCCACAGCATTCAAGGTGACAACAGCACCGTCGAAGCCTGCAGCGGGCAAACGGGTGGCGGTGTACGAGGAACAGCTAACGTTCATGGCTCTCGACCATCGCAATCTGGAACTCGCGTAGCCCGGCTGGCCAGTAGACGGCGCTTCCGCGCGTTCACGTACATGCATCCGCCCGTGCCCGAGGGCACGTAGCCGTACGCTGCAACGAGCCGGGCGTGGCACTGGCCGACCCCTCGTGCGGCTCGGAGCGGCGGAGAAGCAGGCTGCCGACCAGCGGCCACCCAAGCAGGCCGTGGCGGAGCCTCCGGTCCGCGGTCTCGCCGCCGCAACGATCGTCGGCCGAACCTCCTCCATTCCGCGACAGCGAGGCGCCGTGGCATCCAGCGGCCGTCAACAGCTCAGGAAAGAGCTCACCCTCTTCGATGTCTACGTCATCGGCCTTGGGCCGATGCTCAGCTCCGGCTTCTTTCTGCTTCCCGGTCTCGCTGCCGCCAACGCCGGCCCTTCCGTCGTGCTGGCATACCTCCTTTCCGGTTTTCTTGTCCTGCCCGCCGCGCTCAGTGTCGCGGAACTTTCCACGGCCATGCCCCGGGCGGGCGGCACCTACTATTTCCTCGATCGAAGCCTTGGGCCGATGGTGGGCACTGTCGGCGGCATCGGTACTTGGCTGGTACTGGTGCTCAAGAGCGCGTTCGCGCTCATCGGCATGGGGGCGTACCTGGTCCTGTTCGTGCATCTTCCGATCAAGACCCTGGCGGTCGTGCTGACGCTGATATTCGCACTGGTGAACGTTGTCGGAGCGAAGGAGTCGAGCCGCCTCCAGCGGTACCTGGTTGCCGTCGTGCTGGGCTTCCTGGCGCTGTTCGTCATGCAGGGACTCTTCAGCATCTTCGGGCAACCAGCCTCCAGGATGATGAAAGGAAGTTTCACGCCTTTCATGCCGTTGGGCGTCGAGGGCCTGGTCGCGACGATGGGCCTCGTCTTCATCTCGTTCGCGGGACCCTTGAAGGTGGCCAGCGTTTCCGAAGAGGTTCGTACTCCGGACCGGACCATCCCGCTTGGAATCTTCCTCGGCTTGCTGACGGCCTCCCTGATCTACTTGTTCGGCGTCTACCTGATGGTGGCGGCGATCGATCCGGACGCCTTGCATGGCGATCTGACACCATTCGCGACGGCGGGGACTGCCTTCTTCCACTGGGTGCCGCGCCACGTGGCTCTTGCTTTGGTTGTCCTGCCCGCTCTGGCCGGGCTGTCGGCGTCTGCAAACGCGGGAATATTGGCGGCGTCTCGCTATCCACTGGCCATGGCGCGCGACCAGCTCATATCGCCCAGCTTCGCGAATGTCGGGCGCTTCAAGACCCCGACGCTGGCGATCGCCACGACGGCAGCGTCGATGATCTTTTTCATCGTAGTGTTGGATGTCGTGAGCATTGCGAAGCTGGCCAGTGCATTCCTGCTGCTGATCTTCGCGCTGATGAACCTCGCCGTCATCGTCATGCGGGAGAGCGGTCTCAGAGCGTACGATCCGGGTTTTCGCTCGCCCCTCTATCCCGGCTTTCAAGTGGTGGGGCTGCTAGTTCCGTTTCTGCTTATCGCCGAGATGGGCTTGATGCCCATTCTGTTCTCGATCGGACTGGTCGCGGTTTGCTTGACCTGGTACTTCTACTATGCGCGTGAGCGGGTCGCACGCGATGGCGCCCTCTTCCACTGGTTCGATCGCCTCGGACAGCGGCGCTTCGAGAGTGCGGATCTGGAGCTGCGGGGATTCCTCAAGGAGGAGGGTTTGCCCGCGGTCGATCCGTTCGATGAGGTCATTGCGGGAGCCTTCCCCGTCGACCTTCCAGCCGAAGCCACATTTGCGGACGCAGCTCGGACAGCAGCGGTGCTGCTCTCTCAGCGCCTGCCGGTCAGCGCGGAACGGCTCGCCACAGGGTTTCTGCACGGAATACGGGCGGGGACCACGGTGGCCTCACACGGAGCGGCGCTTCCGCATCTCCGCCTTCACGAAGTCAACAGGCCTGCCATGGTGATCATGCGCTCACTGGTGGGCATTCAGGTGACGGTGGGCGACCAGTTCACATTCGCCCGGACCCACGGGGAGCGGATTCACGCCGTTTTTTTCCTGGTCAGCCCTGAGCCAAGCCCGGGAAACCACTTGCGAATTCTGGCAGAGATCGTGGCGCGGGTGGCCCAAGAGGACTTCATGGACGAGTGGCTGTCTGTTCCGGACGAGCAGCACCTCAAAGAGGCCATTCTGCGAAACGAGCGGTTTCTTTCGCTGCGACTACAACAGAACACGCCTTCGGCCGTCCTCATCGGTCGCCCCCTGCGTGAAGCCGACCTCCACCAGGCTAGCCTGGTCGCCCTGATACACCGCCACCCGGTCATTCTGGTCCCTCACGGCGACACGATACTTCGAGAGGGCGACCGGCTGAGCATCGTCGGAGATCCTGAGGCGATTCGGGAGATCAACGCTCGGTACGGTAGGCGGCACGATGACAACCGATAAGGAGAGTGGTCGCTACTTCGGCCTCTTGCTCCAGCCTCCGCGCCAGGGCATGCAGCAGGCCGCCAGCTCCCACGCCGGTCGCGACGCCGCCCGTTTCCAGGTAGGCGGCGGAGGCCGGTAGAAAGGGTCCGAGGGATCGAGCGGGAGCTGGGGGGGTTGTGGGCGAGGGCGCAAAGCTTGATTCGCGAAGCTGCTCGCGCGGCGGTAAAATAGTCAGTGTCGGCCCCATCAACATTTCGGCTGTTGCTGCCGACCCTCTCGACCCTTGAGGTTCCGATGATGCCGCGCAACCCGCTTGTCGGCTTGGTGCTTTCTGCCACAATGGTCCTTGCCGCGTGTGCTCCTGCTGAAGAGCAGCAATCCACCGCCGAAGAGGCAGCAACAACGGAACAGGGCGAATCGTTCAGCATCGAGGGCACGTACCGCCTGGTCTCGCGCGAGTTGCCGGACGGTACCACGCAAGAGCCGCCAGATGTGGTAGGACTAATCACCTACACGAAGAACTACAGAAACTTCAACATCATGGTGAGCGATGCCGAAGGTCGGCGTTACTCCGTTTCCTACATCGCCAACTACGCGCTGACCGCTACGGAGTACAGCGAGACGAGCATCTACCGCATGGTGAACGATGAGATCGGCGGCGGCGGGCTAAGCTACGATCTGTCCGGCCCAAGTGGCTCGTCGCCTGTGACGACAGAAAACGGACTCATCGAGGTTGTCTTTCCGCTCTATCAAGAGCCTACGGTGATCTTCGAGGGCGACAAGATCACCGCGACCATTGAAGGGGAGTTCACCGACTTCTGGGAGCGAGTTGAATAAGAACGGCCTGTTTCCCGCCCTCGGGCAAGGCCCAGCTCTCCCGCCCATCCGCGATTATGTCGATCCCGTGAACCCGAACCTGCCGTCGGCGCAGTAAGTCCACCGATCTCCACCCTCTTGGGCGGTGAGCATCACGTGGCAGCCATCCCCATATGGCTGGCCATCATCGGTGTACAGCTCCCGTCCGAGCACATGTAGCCGATCGCACGCTACGTCGGGCAGGCGCAACTCGGGCGCGCGATGCCCCGCCTCGCTCTCGCGCTCGATCTCTTCGGGGCTTTGACCCTTCTTGCGCGGCTCGGCCCGGAGCGGAGACGTGCCGCTGCCCTGGCTCTCCCTCGTCGGCCACGTCTTCCGCAAACTTTGCAGATCGCCGGCAGGGTCTGGCGGGCCTACAGAACGCACCGGCAGGTCAGAGAGCCATTCCGAATCTGTGTAACGCTTCTGGGCGCTGTCACTTACAGGGATAGATCCGTGCGCTGCCAAGCAGCGTACGGGAGTTGCACCCGTGGCGGCCGGCGTTGCGCGGCGTGCTCGTGGTTTGGAGAGCCCCGGGTTCGTTACACGATTCCCCCCGAGTCTCTGGAGGAGTGAAATGCAGTTACCTGTGGCGAGTGCGGCAATCGGACTCCTGGCGGTAGGTGCGCTCCCCAGCCTGCTGCCGGCTCAGCAGGCACACGTCCTTGAGGAGTCGGAGCTTCAGAGCGCCGTTGCTCAGAAGGCATCCGAGAGCGAAGCGGATCGAGAGGCGATCCGGCAGACCCTGGGGCGTACCGAGGTGAGCGCGGTGGCCGAACGCTACGGGATTGATCTTGCCCGTGCGGAGGACGCCGTTGGCACCCTCGAGGGCCAAGAGCTGCGGCGGGTGGCCTCCGAGGCTAGTCGGGTGGAGGCGGTCCTCGCGGGTGGCGAGAAGAAGGTCGTCATCTCCACCACTGCGATCATCATCGGCCTTCTCGTCCTGATCCTCATCCTCGTTGCGTAGCGGCCGCTCGTCTCGAGCATGGCCGGTGCAGGCGTGGTTCGCGGCCCTCCTGCTCGTGCAGGCATCCCTGATGCCGACCCCCGCTGCGGCTCGCACGCCGCAGACAGCTCCTGAGGCGGGCCCGGCGTTCTCAGCCACGCTGCACGAGGCACTTCGGATTCTCGATGTACCGTACCTACCGCAAAGCGAGGCCCTGTGCGGGGCCGCGGCCGCAGCGATGGCCATGCGGTACTGGGCCGGTACAGGCCCCGATCCCACGGAGTTCGCTTCCCTGCTCGGCGGGGAGACGCGAGGAATCGCCACACAGAGCCTTGCCCGTGAGGTGAGAAGGAGGGGATGGCGGGCGCTGGCGTTCCGGGGTGACATCGCCGAGCTCGCGCATCATGTGAGTCGCGGCCGGCCGGTCATCGTCCTGCTGGAGGTGCGTCCCGGCCGATTCCACTATGTCGTGATCGTCGCTGTTCGAGGAAGCACCGTCCTTCTGCACGATCCGGCGTGGGCGCCCTTCATGACGCTGGCGGCCGAGAAGTTCGAGCGCATGTGGGTCCCTTCCGAGCGCTGGTCGCTTCTCATCCTTCCGCCTCTCCGTGTGGCAGCCGAACAGCCGCACCAGGCCGTGGAACGATCGGCCTCTGGCTGGCGATCCCTCGGAGGTCGACCCCGCCCGCCCGAATCGGCTGAGCCGGCAGGCGGCCGGGCAGATCCGGCGGTTGGGCCGGCGCCTCTTCTGTCATCGTCCGCCGACTGCGCCGAGTTGGTTCGGGCAGGTGTAGAGCTGGCTCGCCGGCGGGATCCCTCTTCTGCGGATTCGGTGCTCAGGGCCGCGGCTTCCGGCTGTCCCCACACGGCGGCCCCGTGGCGGGAGCTCGCGGGACTCCGGTTCCGGGGGAAGCGGTGGGAGGAGGCCGAGCGATTGGCCGCGCGCGCCCTGCGTTTGACGCCAGGTGACGAACACGCGTCCCGAATCCTCGGAGCGAGCAGGTTCATGCAGGGCAAGGAGGTGGAGGCCCTCGAGGCCTGGAACCGCGCGGGGGAGCCGCAAGCGGAGCTCGTCCGCGTGTACGGTCTGCGGCGCACACGCTACCGTTCGGTGCAGGAGCACCTGGCGGTACCGGCGCACGCCCTGCTAACTCCGGCGCTTCTCCGGCGAACGGAGCGACGGCTTCGCTCGCTCCCCGCCTTCTCCGCCGGACGCGTCTCCTATCTTCCTACGCGGCCGCGGGTTGCCGACGTCGAGATCGCCGTCGTGGAACGTCCGGTGTTTCTCGATCCCCCTCTCGGGCTGGCGGCCACCGCACTGCGCTCCCTGCCCGCGCGCGAGGTGGTTTTGCGGCTGGCGGGGCCCTCGGGAGCGGGCGAGCTGTGGAGCGGCTCCTGGCGGTGGGCGGAGCGACGGCCCCGGGTCGGCCTGGAGCTGGCTGTCCCGGGGGCATTCGGGTT
This sequence comes from Gemmatimonadota bacterium, assembly GCA_046758745.1. Taxonomy (GTDB): domain Bacteria; phylum Gemmatimonadota; class Gemmatimonadetes; order Palauibacterales; family Palauibacteraceae; genus JBHIAV01. The sequence goes on along the minus strand of JBHIAV010000018.1, from coordinate 35,254 downwards.
GAAGGGGCTTTGGCGTGTCGAGGGACTCTGGCAGAGCGAGTCGTACCGTGTGGGCGAAAGCGAACCGGCCCCGGACGCCTCCGGGGAAGCGATTCGCCAGGAGACCCGGTACCGCGGAGGGATCTCCTTTGCTCGCTGGGTCGGAGCGGACGTCCGGTGGGAAGGCGGCGCCGCGGCAGATAGCTGGACGGAGCGGGGACGCTATGTGGCCGTGTCCACCTCCCTGGAGCTCCGGACCGCCGGCGATCTGATGTCGGTGCGGCTCGAGGGGGAGGGCTGGAAGGGGCTGGGAGTGGAGGAGACCTTCGCCGCCGTCGAGTTCGGGCTGGCAGGTCGGTCCGCTCGTCTCCGCAACGGTTGGGTCGCGGGTGCGAAGGGGGGCGTGCTCCTCGCCACGCCTTCCGCGCCTCGTTCCATCTGGCCCGGGGCCGGAACGGGGTCCGGGCGGGACGTCCTTCTCCGAGCCCATCCGCTTCTGGAGTCGGGCGTCATTCAGGGAGAGGTGTTCGGTAGGATCGTGGCGTACGGGGGAGTGCGCGGCGACGCCTGGTGGCCGATCGCGCCGCCTCTCGCGTTTGGGCTGGGTGTCTTCGTCGACGCCGCTCGTGCCTGGAAGCGCTCACCGGCCACCGGCCCGTCCGAGCTGCTCATCGACGCGGGCGTGGGCCTTCGATTGGCTGGATTCGGAGCCGCCGGCGAACTCCGGATCGATGCTGCTCGTGGACTCACCGATGGGGAGACAGCCCTCTCCCTCGCCTGGGAGGGAGCCTGGCCGGCCTGGCGATAGGATCGTGGCGCACGCGGGCCATCGGATTCGGCCGAAGGGATCGCCCGTTTCCTCGGTCGCGCTCCCTCGGACCAGGGCGTACCGGTGACCCTGTCGGGTGCCGCTTCGGGCACTCTTTGCATTTCGCGATGTTGTGCGGCGATGTGCCGTGCAAGGCCGGCGGACCCGTGTGGGCTTCGCGCCACACGGAGACGGACGAGCCAGGGAATAAGCATTGATCGGACAACACGTAACGAGCCCTAGCGTGCACGCGAGAGCGCGGTCCCTCGGTTGCCCGTTGAAGATCCGGCATCCGGCTTTGGACCACCGCGGGCTTGGCGGCCGTCCCCCCGTGGCAAGTGAGGGCGCCCGCAAATTGGAGGGAGGGGCAACCTGCCAACAGGGCAGCGCCAACTAGAGAGCGAGAGACGACACGATGATTGACCGGGAGACACAGCCGAGCCGCGAGGGCGGCTTCGCCCTGCTCGTATCACTGCTGGTGTTGGTAGGGCTGACGGCGTTGGCCACCGCCGGTTTCCTCCTGTCGGACGCAGACTACCGGGTAAGCGGCAACCACCAGGCGAGCGCCTACGCCGACCAGGTGGCGAACGCCGGCCTCTACGAGTACCTCGGGAGCCAGGCTCCGGGGACCGACACGCTCACGTACGCCTTCACCAACGGCACGGCCACCGTGTGGGGCGAGCCGTTCCTCAGCGTCGCCGTCGGCCAGACGCTGTACCAGATCACCTCGGTCGGCACCTACGCCCCCCCCGTGGGGGGCGTGTCCACCCGGACCGTGCGCACCATCGCCATCGCCAGCCCCGGCCTGTTCTCGCCCCTAGCCGCCTTCACGTCGAGCGCGGGTATCCTCAAGGACGGGACCTCGGGCATCATCTCGGGGCACGATGATGCAACCCCGGCTGATTGCCCCAGCGCGCCCGCGCCCTCGGTGGCCGGCGTGACCGTGCCGCCCGGTGGCTACACGCAGTCCGGAGGGGGGGGTGGTGGGAAGAAAGGCGGAGGGAAAGGGGAGGATCTGGTACCGAAGGGGGATCCCAATATCGACGACTCGAAGTCTGGGCTCCAGCTCCTACAGGACAGCGGCATCGACTGGGAGGGGATCGTGGACGGCACGGCGGTCACCCCCGACTACACGATCCCGCCCAACAGCTGGCCGGACTTCGGCAGCCTTCCCGCCGACGAGTGGCCGGTGATCTACATTGACAATCCGTCCTCCGTGTACGAGGTAGAACAAACACAAGCCACGGGTCCGTTGAACGGGCGGGGAACGCTCATCGTGCGAGGAGATTTGACGTTTACCGGCAACAACAACAAGGATCAATGGGTTCAGAATAACCTCGACCCCCTGCACTGGGATGGGTTGATACTCGTCGGCGGTGCCTATAGGTCCAACGGCTACTCGGAGATCGAGGGCGCGCTGGTCACGGGACTCAATCTCCTGCTTGGCGAGTCGACAAATGTGAGCGACCTCGGCAACGGGAACAAGACGATCAAGTACAACTCGTGCAACGTGAGGGACGCGAGGCAGTGGATGACCTCCGGCCCGCTCCAGTACTCCGAGATGCCGGGAACCTGGTTCGAGAGCATGTAAGAGGACGATTCGGATGCATGAAGGGAGCGCGAGCGATCGCGAGATCGCCCGCAGGGACCAGCTTCTGGATAGCTATGTGGCTCGCTTCCCCGGCGAGGAGCCGCCGGTGTACCTCCTGATGCCTCAACTGGTCGAGGCGTTCCAAGAGGCACTGGACGCCTTTGGCCGAACCACCGGTGGAGATGCGCCCGACCCGGGCGTTCGGAGAGCAGAGGGTACGGATTCATCCGGTGGCAGCCGGGGGAGCGAAGGCGCCGATGATCTGCGGGCGGTGGAGCCCCGGTGCGGCAACGTCCGGGTACTCGCCCAGCTCCACCGTCCCCGATCCCGAAGCCGCTGCCGGCACCCCGCCCACCGCTTTTCCCGCCCCGATCGGCATGCCCGCGGGCTGCCACGCCCCGATTGACACGCCGGCGGCCGCCCTGGTATCGTTGATAATTAGACCTGGCTAATTTATTCTTTAGTCTTTTCTAAACTGCCTCCCCCCTACGGGCGGCGGGCGCGACCCGAGCCACCGGAAGCGACGAAGATGACGAAGCTCCGCCTTCGAGCTACGGCCGCCGTGCTGGCCGCTCTCACCGGCCTGGCTGAACCGGTTCGGCTGGACGCGCAAGAGGAAGTGGGCGAGCCGATCATCACCGACCGGCCGGATTTCACCGAGAGCGCCGCGACGGTTGCGCCCGGCCGCTTCCAGCTGGAGGGCGGCTACACGTTCACCCGCCTGAGCTCGGAGAAGCAGCACTCGATCGGGGAAGTCCTGGTGCGACTGGGTGTCCTCGAACCCCTGGAGGCGCGCATCGGGCTCAACTCCGTTGCGGTGATCGATGCGCCCGACAGCCACGCCAGCGGCCTGGAAGATCTCTCGCTGGGCGCCAAGGTCAGATTTCTGAGGCGGGACGCGGGGGCGAGCCGGCTGGTCCCCGACATTTCCCTACTCGGTGCGCTCATCCTGCCCACCGGCGCCGAGGAGGTAGGAGAGGACGAGGTCCAGCCGTCGGCGATCCTCGCGGCGGCGTGGGAGCTCTCCGATCGCGTCTCCGTCGGCTCCAATCTCGGGTACGAGAACCGCGCCGACGGAGATGAACGAATCGACGAGCTCTTCGGGAGCGTCGCCGTCGGCCTTGGTCTGACCGAGCGGTGGGGCGCGTTCCTCGAGTACTTCGGGTTCTTTCCCGAGCGAGGGGGCGGCCCCACCACCCATTTCGTCGACGCGGGCCTCACGCTGCTTTTCGGCCGGGATGTGCAACTCGACTGGCGGGCCGGACTGGGCCTCGACGATCCGGAACCCAACTACTTCCTGGGCATCGGCGTCTCCTGGCGCCGCTGAGGACGAAAGCCTCAGGCGGAACGCGGCGTCGGAACGCGTGTTGTAAGGTCAGCCGTTCGTGCGAGCGGGCAGACGCCGCGCCGGATTCCGGATGAGGGGCCGAGAAAATGAGGGTTGCCGTCCGACCAGCCGTGCTCTTCGCTGTAGCGCTCGCCTCGCCCGTCGTCCGACCGCTCGAGGCGCAGGTCGTGATCGTCACCACTTCGGCGGAGGAACCCACCCTCGCCGACCGCACGCTCCGGCATTTCATCGCCGAGCGCCTGATCGCCCTCGACGTTCCGGTCCTGCGAAGCCTGGACAGGCTGGGGAAGGGACAGGTGTGCCTGGAGTATGTGGTGAGCGTCCTCGAGCTCGAGCGGGGCCGGTACGATGCCGCCATCGCGAGCTCGGTCCTCCTCCGCCGGGACGACGGCGGCGTCGAGCGAACACGGCCCCGGATCCTGCACCAGTTCCACGAGTGGGAGGATCTGAGGGAGATGGGGGAGCAGGTGGCCGAGGCCATCCTTGAGGAGCTCGCGTCGGTGGACGCCGAGAGTCCCTGAGGTTGACGCGGCCAGCCCGGTTTTCCATACTCGGCGGTCCGGAATGCGTCTTTCGCGTGGGTTGAGGATGTCGATCGCATCGCTGGCCAGAAGAGGCGGGTTGGGAGGTGCCGGCCGCGTGCTGTTGAGCGCCCTGGTGGGGCCGCTGGTGCTCCTGCAGGCGCTGGAGGCACCGACCCTCTTCTGCGCGGGACTGGAGCACTCCTCCGTCCTCTCTTTCCGCTGCCCGCACCACAGGCACGCGACCCACACCGGGGATCGTGAGGCGGGGCACCAGCGCCGGGAGGCGACGGCCTTCCCGCCGGTTGGCCATCACGCATCTCCCGGAACGCGGACCGACGGCGATTCCGCCGGACGAGGGAGCGGTGTCCCTATCGACTGCACCTGTCCCTCCTCCGGCAACCCTCTTCCGGACGGCCTCACCATCGCCCTCCTCGGCGGGCTCGGCGTCCCCTCGGCGTCGTCGATCGGTCCCGCTACGGCGACGCGGCGCGTCCGGAAGCGGCGTGCGCCGCAGCCAACGCACGAGAGACTTCTCCCCGCCGCCATAGACAAGCCTCCCCGCATCGGATCCTGAGCCCGACCCGGCCGCGCTCGCCGGCACCGCCGTGCGGCGGCCCCTTGGCGAGCCTGAGGGCCGGATTCTGGGGCGAGCGCGCCGCGGGCTCCCAGCGTTTCCGACAGTTCCGATTTGCCCGCCCGCCCGCCGGGTGGGTCCCGATACGAGGGGGAGGTGTGTGATGGCGAGACGAACCGGAGTTGCCAGGTCCACGCAGGGCCGCGCGCCCAAACGCCCGGACGCGCGGGTGCTCAGCCTGGTCCTCGCTCTCCTTCTCGGGGCGAGCGGCCCTGCGGCCGCGCAGGGACTCGATGCGCGGCTCGTGCGCGCGTCGGTGCTCTCGGAGACGGCGGCTCGGCTGTGGCTCTCGGAGTCGGCAGCTCGGCTGTGGCTCACGCCGGCCGTCCCGGACGCGGCCCCCGCAGCTGCGACCTCTCCGGTCTCAGGCCACGACCCCGTGGGGGGGATGTTACTCCACGAGACGGCCGTAGGCGCCTTCATCGATCCGCTCGTCACCGAGCATGCGTTCGTCGACCGGAAGCTCCGATCCGATTTCGGCGCCCGCTTCGCACGCGAGGACGAGGAGGGTCGACGGTACGAGAACGTCTTCGTGTTCGAGTACGCCTTCACGGACTGGCTGGCGCTCGAGCTCACGCAGCCGCTCATCTTCACCGACCCGGAGGAGGCGCCCGGCGAGAGCGGTCTCGGCGACCTCGGATGGGCCGCCAAGTTCGAGTTCCTCCACCCCGAGGTCGGCGACGGCATCATCCTCGCCACGGGCCTGGAAGGGTCGCTCCCCAGCGGGCTCGAGGAGGTCGGCGGGGGCGAGGAGTACGTGGTCGCTCCCTTTTTCGCCGCCGACTGGGCGATCGGCCCCGGCCGGTTCAAGCTACAGACGAACGCGGAGGCGGAGTTCGTCATCCCACGGGGTGAGGGAGAGAGCGAGCTCGAGGCAATCGAATGGAACGTGGCGCTCTCCTTCTTCGCCACCGAGCGGGTGGTCCCGCTCATCGAGCTCAATACGGAGTTCGAGGAGCTGCAGGAGGACGCCTCGAAGGCGATCTATGCGATCACCCCCGGCCTCGTGATCTCCCTGAAGGATATCGCCGGGACGAGCTTCGACATCGCCGCGGGCGCGCAGATCTTCTTCGGCGAGGATCGGGAGGAGGACCTCGCGCTGCTGGTGAGCCTGCGGCACCACTGGCCCTTCGAGCGCAGCGAGCCCGGCGCCCTGAACCACGCGGACTAGCCGGGAGGTGTGTCCCGACGCCGGGCCGCCGCTCCGGGCGGAAAACCGCCCATGGCGCGAAAGTTGTTCACGTGAAGCAGGCTCCGGCCGTCACCCGGGCGCACGGAAAACCCCGCCACCGCGCGTCGCAGCCTTTCGTTTGAGCGGCGGAGAACGGATATTGCAGGCAGCTCGCCCTCACACGACCAGCAGGAGGTCACCGAATGCGTGCGCTCGCCCGGGTAGTGTGGCAAGACGAGTCCGGCCAGGACCTGGCCGAATACGCTATCCTTCTCGCCCTCATCGCCATCGTGGTGATCGTCGCGGTCCGGCTTCTGGGCCCGACGATCCAGAACTTCTTCAACGCGGTCAACGACGAGCTGTTCTAGCTGCCGGTCGCGGCCGGCTCCGCAGGGTCGGGCCCGCCGGCTCGATTAGGTCCAGGAATCCCGCACCTTCGATATGCTGGACGAACAGAAGCTCAACCTCGAGGTCCGCCGGCTCCTGAAGCGCTTCGGCGTTGGTGCGCAGCGGGAGATCGAGAAGGCCGTCGGGGAGGCGGTCCGCACGGGAGCGCTGTCGGGCGACGAGGGTCTCGAGGCCAAGGTGACGCTCGACATCCCCTCGATCGGCTTGCGCTTTCAGGTCGAGGACACGATCCAGCTCTCCTAGCCTCACGCTCCCGCGTTCCCCGCGAAGCGGAGACTCGAGCGGCTCGGAGGCCGGCGGTGGGCCGTGCCTAGCTCTCCTCCTCCGAGACGAGGATGGTCTCGCGGTCGCTCGCGTGGGGCTCGCCGAGATCCGCCGCGGACCGCGCGTCCGCCTCCACGTCCGAAACCGGAAGGTAGATCTCGAAGCTGCTCCCTTCCCCCGGCAGGCTGTACGCCAGCATGTGGCCGCCGGCCTGCGCGACGATCGCGTGCGAGGTCGAAAGAGGGGGACCGGATTCCCATCTCGGCCCTGCGCCCCCTGGGAACGGGTCGAAGATGTGCGCCAGCTCGTCCTCGTTCATCGCCTCGCCCGTGTCGCGCACGGCGACCAACACGTGTGGGCTCGACGGCACGTCGGCAGCGCCGCTCGCGGATTGCTCGTCCAGCGCGACCTTCTTCGTCTCGACAACCAGACGGCCGCCGGTCGGCATCGCCTCTCGCGCGCGGAGTGTCAGGTTCACGATCACCTGCTCGAGCCGGGCCGGGTCGATCGCGACCGGCCCCAACCCCTCCTCCGGCAGAATCAGCAGCTCGATGCCACCGCCGAGCAGCCGTCGAAGCACCGGGCCGAGGTCGAGGATCACTCGGTTCGGATCGGCGAGGCGAGGGGCATCGCCCTGCCGGCTGGCGAAGGCCAGCAGCTGCGCGGCCAGAGCGGCTGCCTGGCGGCCCGCCCGACGGATCTCCTTCAGATCCGCGCGGAGCGGGGAGCTCGGCGGCACGGAGGACAGGGCGAGGTCGGCGTAACCGACGACGGCGGTGATCAGGTTGTCGAAGTCGCGGGCGATGGCCCGCGAGAGCTCTCCCACGGCCTCATTCCTCTGGGCTCGGAGCAGCTCGTCATGCAGCCGTTTGCGCTCGCGCAGATCCCGGGCGATCGCCGACGTGTACGCGAGCTCGCCGGCCTGGTCACGCTGGGCGATGAGAGTCTGCCACACCGGGATCTCCTCGCCGCGCCGGCTTCGAATCATCGTCTCTCCCGACCACACCCCGTCACGAAGCGCCGCCGGAAGGCCGTGCACCGCAATCAGCCGCCGCGCTGACTCGGTGTAGTGGTCCCGCGCTCGGACCCCGTCCAGGCTCTCTTCTTCGCCGATCTCCAGGAGCCGGCGCCCCGCCCGATTCAGATAGAGCAGGTGCCCCTGGGGATCCGCGATGGCCACCAGATCCCTCGCCTCGCGGAGGACGGCGGCGAATCGCTCCCGCTCCGCGGTCGCCTCTCGAAGCGTGGAGCGCTGCGTCTCCAGCGTGCGGGCCATCGCGTTGAAGGCTCCGGCGAGCTGCCCGATCTCGTCGTGCCTTTCGATCCGAACCCGCGTTTCCCGAGCCCCATCGCGCAGCTCGCGGGTCGCCCGGGTGAGCCGGCCGAGGGGGGCGATGGCGCGGCGCGCGGCGAGGCCGGTGAGGAGGGCGGCCAGGAGGAGCGCACCCAGCCCCACCACGAGGAGCCGGTTACGAAGCGCCGTCACCGGCGCGAGGAGCTCGGCCTCCGGGGCGACCGAGATGAGAGACCAGTCGCCTCCCCTGTTCACGCCGTACTCCGCCAGATCGGCGTACGCGGCCAGCACGGGGTCGCCGGCGTGGTCCACATAGCGGAGGAACCCCTCCTTCTCCCCCCCGAGCAGCTGTCGCAGGCCGGGGCTGACGGCCGCGTCCGGAAGGGGAAGGAAAGGGACCGCATCGGGATCGAGGGTGAAGATCACCTCACCGCGGCGGTTCACCAGATAGGCCGCCTTCCGTCCGATCGTGCTCCGGTCGATCTCGGCCACGCGCTGTCGCAGCTCGTCCAGCGAGAGCGATGCGAGGAGCCCTCGGATCACGAGCACATTCTGCTCGTCGGTGATCGGGGTCATCAGGAGCAGCTCGACATCCTCGTCCACCGGGTGAACGTCGCGAAAAAAAACCTCCCCCTGTCTTCCCATCACCAGTCGGCGAAAGAGCTCGGTGGCCACGGAGTCCTCGGCCAGCGGTCTCTCGCCCAGACGCCCTGCCTCCGACGACGCGAGGATCCGGCCCCTCAGGTCGAGAACGACGAGTCGGCTGAAGCTCGGGCTCACGCGGACGGCCTCCGACAGGTACCGGCCCATCGCCTCGGGGTCTTCCTGCTCGAAGACGTCGGCCCGGGAGAGGATACGAAGCTCGGTCATGCTCCCGGCGACGATTTTATCGATCTCGGCCGCCGTGGTCGCCGCGAGGTCCTGCAGATCCTTGCCGATCGACTGTCGGAGGGAGCCCAGCGTCGACGAGAGGGCGACGAACATCGCCGCCCCGACGGTGAGCAGCACGATGGCGAAGCTGCTGACCGCGACCCGCGTCGTGATACCGATCTTCATGCCGACACGGCCCGGCCGCGGTACCCCTACTCCAGGAAGGTCGGCGTGCGCTCGCGAGGCGCCGGCCTGATGTGCTCGTGCCGCATGATGATCCGCGCGCAGGTGTTCCAGCGAAGGATGGACGACTCGTTGCCCGGCGGGCGCAGCCGCTCGGCTTCCTCATAGTGCTCCATCGCCCTGCGCAACCAGTCGTAGATCAGCGGTCCAGAGCCCGGTGCACCGCGTTTGAGCAGGGCCTTGCCCCGGCGCTCGGCCAGGATCCCTGCGTAGTAGGCTCGCTCGTACTCCCCCTTCAGCCGCGGGAGGAGCTCCTGGACGCTTCCCACGTCCGCCGACGCGGAGAGGCGGATCTGATCGGTAAGGGCGAGGATCAAGGCGATCAACGCGTCCTGGTTCTCAGGGTCGTTCTCCAGGATGTCCCGGCAGATGCTCTCCGCCTCCCACGGTTCGTTCAGCAGCCGGTAGCGCTCGGCCTTCTTCAGGGCGGCTTCGATCCCCTCGCGCGATAGGGGCTTGAGCTCGAAATGCGGCGTCTCGGTGGACATGACTCCTCACAACAGAAACCAGACAATGTAGAAGGCGATCCCCGTCCCCGCCGAGGCCATCCCGTACGTGAGGACGGCGATGAGCCGGTTCAGGTGATACAGCTGCAAGCCGTCGTACAGCGTGTAGCGGAACCGGTGGGCCCAATGGAAGAGAGAGAGGGCGATGAGGCCGAACAGGAAGAGCCGCGCGAGCGGGGCGCGGACGACGCCCGCGAGGTCGGCGTAGGCGAGCGGCTCCGTCCAGCCCAGCGGCGCGGCGATCCACAGGATGGCGATGAGCGCAGGGAGAAAGAGCGCGCTCAGCATCCCCCCGCCGCTGAACATGGCCCACAGAAAGGGCTCCCTCGACCTTCGCACGGCTACCCCCCCAGCAGGAACCAGGCGACGAGCGCGGAAGCCGCCGCCCAGCCCGTGTAGTGGCCCGCGACCACGACCCGATCCGGCAGCCGGCGCCCGCGGAGGCGGATGACCAGCGCCTTCGGCGCGAGACTGAGCCAGGTGATCGTGTGGAAGAGCACGACCAGCAGGACGATCCCGTGTGCGACCAGCACGGGGCCCGAGCCGAGCCACGCCGCGAAGCGGGAATACGCCGCCTCGCCACGCGCCAGGGCGAGGAGCTGCACCGCCAGCACGACCGCGGCATACGCCACGAAGAGGCTCGTCAGCTCGCGCGCGATGAACCTGGTGTACGACGCCTTCCCCAGCCACCAGAAGATGGGTATTCGTCGCCGGTGCCACTTCGGGTGGTACAAACGGTAGCGCTCGTTCACCCGGTCCATCGCCGCCTCCACGGCTCCCCATCCGACGGCCAGCGGCGGGGATGGTCGGCCCGGGCCGCTGAAGCCGCCCCGGGCGTGCGGCCGAGGATGGGCCGGGATCTCACCGCCGTCCCCACGGCAGAAGGAGCGACTTGAACCACTGTGCGGTCGCCGTGACCTTGTACCGCTGGATCGCCCCGGCCGGATCCACGTTCTTCGGGCACACGACCGAGCACTCGCCCACGAAGGTACACGCCCAGATGCCGTCGTGCTGCGAGAGGACGTCCATCCGCTCCTCCGCCCCCTCGTCCCGCGAGTCCAGGTTGTACCGCTGGGCGAGAGCGATCGCCGCGGGTCCGATGAAATCGGGCTCGAGCTCGTAGATCGGGCACGCCGCGTAGCACAGCATGCAGTTGATGCACATGCTGTACTGCTGGTACTCGGCGAGCTCCTCCGGCGTCTGTCGGTATTCGCCCTCCTCCAGTGGCCTCTCGTCGTCCCGGATGATCCATGGCTTCACGCGCCGGAGCTTGTCGAGGAAAGGGGTGAGATCGCCGACCAGGTCGCGGATGACGGGGAAGCCGCGGAGCGGCTCGACCCTGATCGGGCCGGGGAGGAGCGACGCGACGTAGATGGCGCAGGTGAGGGTGGGCTCCCCGTTCACCGTCATCCCGCAGCTCCCGCACACCCCCATGCGGCACGCCCATCGGTAGGAGAGGCTTCCGTCGACGTGGTCCTTGATGTAGTTGAGGGCATCGAGGACCATCCACTCTTCGCGGAACGGTACCTCGTAGCTCTCCCAGGTCGGCTCGGCTTCCTCTTCGGGACGATAGCGACGAACCCTCAGGGTGACCGATTCCGCCATGTCGTCCCTCCGTCCTGTTCTTGTGGCCGAGGGCGCGCGTTGCACCGCCTCGTCGACCGACCCGGGCCGGCTTCCGTCACTTCCCCTATGTCGCCGCCGCCGTCGACTCCCGCCCATACACCCGCTCGGCCGCCGGCCAGCGCGTGATGGTCACCGGCAGGTACTCGATCCTCGCAGGTCCCTCCTCGGTGCGGTACACCAGCGAGTGGGCGAGGTACTTCCGGTCGTCACGCTCCGGATGGTCGGTGCGCTGGTGCGCCCCTCGCGACTCCTTCCTGGCCAGGGCGGATTGGATGATCGTCTCCGCCAGGTCGAGCATGTACGACAGCTCCAGGCAGGCGATGAGCTCGGTGTTGAAGGTGCGGCTATGGTCGTCCAGCGACACGTTCCGGAACCTCTCGCCGAGACCCGCGATCGCCGCCGCCGCCGCCCGCAGTCCCGCCTCGTCCCGGTAGATCCCCACTCCCTCCTCCATCACCTGCTGCATCTCCGAGCGGAGGACCGCCACGCGCTCCGTGCCCCCGCTGCGGGCCAGCAGCTCCTTCTGGAGGCGCCGCTCCTCGTCGAGCGCCTGTGCGAACAGCGCCCTGCGGTTCGACACCGGATGGGCTGCGGCGAACTCGGCCGCGGCCCGCCCGGCGCGCGCGCCGAACACCAGCAGTTCGGTGAGGGAGTTGGAGCCCAGCCGGTTCGCACCGTTGATGCTGACGCAAGCGGCCTCACCCGCTGCGTACAGCCCCGACAGCGGGGTGGCGCCGTCGAGATCGGTGTGGATCCCGCCCATCATGTAGTGAACGACGGGACGGACCGGGATCATCTCCTCGAGCGGGTCCAGGTTCTGGTATTTGACGCACAGCTCTCGGACGAAGGGGAGCTTGCGGTTCACGATCTCCGAGCCGAGGTGGCGGATGTCGAGGTGTACCACGTCGCCGTGCGGCGTCGAGATCGTGCGTCCCTTCTCTCGCTCCTTGACGAAGGCCTGCGAAAGGCGATCGCGCGGCCCGAGCTCCATCGATCGCTTCACCGGCTTCGGCTGCGGGACGCCGAGGTCGTAGTCCTGCAGGTAGCGGTATCCGTCCTTGTTGACGAGCCATCCCCCCTCGGCCCGGGCGGCCTCCGTGATGAGGATGCCCGTGAAGGGGAGGCCTGTGGGGTGATACTGGACGAACTCCATGTCCTTGAGTGGCACCCCCGCGCGATAGGCCAGCGCGCAGCCGTCGCCCGTCTTGATGTTCGCGTTCGTGGTGAACGAGAAGACGCGTCCGAACCCGCCCGTGCACAGGATCACCGCCCCGGCGAGCAGCGCCTGCACACGTCCGGTGGCGATCTCGAGGGCCACCACGCCCTGGCAGCGTCCCTCGTCCACCAGAAGATGCGTCACGAACCACTCGTCATAATACGCGAGACGGGCGTACCTGAGGGATGTCTGGTAGAGGGTGTGGAGCAGATGGAAGCCCGTCTTGTCGGCCGCGAACCAGGTGCGCTCGATCTTCATCCCCCCGAACGACCGCACGGCGATCCGGCCATCCGAATCGCGGCTCCACGGGCACCCCCAGTGCTCGAGGCGAAGCATCTCGTCCGGCGCCTCGCTTACGAACAGCTCGACGGCGTCCTGGTCACACAGCCAGTCCCCGCCGCTGATCGTATCGTAAGCGTGCGCGTCGAGGCTGTCCTCTGCCTTGATGACGGCGGCCGCTCCCCCCTCGGCGGAGACGGTATGACTCCGCATCGGATAGACCTTGGAGATGACGCCGATGCCGAGGTCCGGATTCACTTCGGCCGCCGCGATGGCCGCCCGGAGGCCCGCCCCACCGCCGCCGACCAGAAGGATGTCGTGGGCCAGCGTCTCCATGCGGCTCCCTTCTCGGGTCGCGTGCAGGTACGGGACATGGTTCCCGGGGCGGCCACCGCGCTGTGGCGCGCTGGCGGCCGGTATCGACCGCGAGAGGTCGGCACCACATATAAGGCCCGTTCCGGGCCAAGGCCAGAGTCTTGGCCGGCCGGTGGACGGCCGGCGGACGGCGTGCGCGAGCGGGCGGCTGCCGGTCGCCCGTGGCCTACCCCCCCGTCGTGTGCCGTTCGACGTCGAGCGGCCGGCCGTCCGCGTCGATCAGCCTCACCTCGCTGAGACCGAGCTCCCGGATCCCGGCCTCGATCTTCTCACGGTCCCCGACCACGACCCATACCAAGCGGTCGGGGTGGACGACGTCCCGCGCCGCCTCGGCGACCTCCGCCAGCGACAGCGCCAGGACACGTGAGGCGTACGTCGCGAAGTGATCATCCGGAAAGCCGAATCGGACGATCTCCGAGAGGGACCCCCCGACGGCGCTCATCGTCTCCCACCGCCCGGGGAGGGTGAGGGTGAGGCTCTTCTTCGCCTTCTCCAGCTCCTCGGCCGTCATCGGGATCTCCCCCCGGATGCCGCGCAGCTCCTTCAGGACCTCGGCCATCGACTCTTTCGTCTTGTCGGTCTGCACCGGGGCGTAGGCGATGAAGGGCCGCTGCCCCTTGGCGTCCCATAGGAAGGTGAAGGCGCCGTATGACCAGTGCTTGTCCTCGCGCAGGTTCAGGTTGACCCGAGAGATGAACTGCCCGCCGAGGATCTGGTTCATCGACTCGATGGCGATCTCGTGGGGATTGGCCTTGGGCGGTGCGACGTGCCCGGCGAAGATGATCGACTGGATGGCCCCGGGGCGGTCCATCAGGTAGACCGCGGACTCGGACCTGTGGGCCACCTCCCCGAGGTTCTTCTTCGGCACGTCGCCGGGCTTCCAGTCTCCGAATCGCCGCTCGACCTTCGGGAGGATCTCGTCCAGGGTGGTCGCGCCGACGATCACCAGCGTGGCGTTGTTCGGCCTCAGCCACGTGCGATGGAAGATGGAAGCAGGAAGGGGTGGACCTCGAGGATGTACACGCCGTCCGAGAGCCAGCGGTTCGCCGCGTCCTTGAGCTCCGCCACCGTCGCCTCGCGCACGCGCCGGTTGGTGACCTTGTAGAAGTCCGGGCTGCCGCCGTACACCTCGTTCATCGCGAGGACATCCGACTTCCCGCCGAAGCCGCCGATCCGCTCGATGCCGCGGATGAAGTTCGCCCGGTACTGGGTCTGGACGCGCCGCAGCTCCTGCGGACTCGGTCCCTCGCGCAGGAACTGCTCCAGCTCCTCGTCGATCGCCCGCTCCACCCGGGCCAGATCCTCCCCCGGCCTGGCCGTGGCGACGATCCGGAACTGGCTGCCGATCTCACGCGGCGACACGAAGGCGGAGACGTCGCTGGCGATCTGATCGTCGTACACGAGCCGCTTGAAGAGGCGGGATGTCTTGCCCGAGGAGAGGACGTCACTCACCAGGTCGAGGTACGTGGCGTCCGCCGACCCCCACTCGGGCACGTTCCACACCTTGTAGATCCGTGCCTGGGGGACGCGGTCCTGGACCGTCTGCCGGTGCGTGCCCGTCATCTTGGCGATCCACAGCTCCTGCTTCGCCACGGGCGGGCCGCTCGGGATGTCGCCGAAGTACCTCTCGACCTTCCGTCGTGCCGTCTCGGCGTCGATGTCGCCCGCCAGAACGATCACCGCGTTGGCTGCACCGTAGTACGTCTTGAACCACTCGTGCACGTCCTCGAGGCTCGCGGCGTCGAGGTCCTCCATCGAACCGATGGTCGTCCACGAGTACGGGTGCCCCGCCGGATATGTGTTCTCGGTGAGGAGCTGGCGGGTGACGCCGTACGGCTGGTTCTCCCCCTGGCGCTTCTCGTTCTGTACCACACCGCGCTGCTCGTTCAGCTTCTCCTCGGTCACCGCGCCCAGGAGGTGCCCCATGCGGTCCGACTCCATCCACAGGACGAAGTCGAGCGCGGGCGTGGGGACGTTCTGGAAGTAGTTGGTGCGGTCGGGATTGGTCGTACCGTTCAGGTCCGTCGCGCCGAGAGGCTCGAGGGCCTGGAAGTAGTCGTCGTCGTAGTTCTCGCTCCCGTTGAACATCAGGTGCTCGAACAGGTGCGCGAACCCGGTCTTGCCGGGCCTCTCGTTCTTGGACCCGACGTGGTACCAGACGTTGACGGCGACGATCGGGGCCTTCCGGTCCTCGTGAACGATCAGGGTCAGCCCGTTGTCGAGGACGAACCTCGTGTACGGGATCTCCACCTCGTCGGGCCCGCTCGCCCCGGCGTCGTGGCGCTGAGCGGCGACGCGGGAGGGTACGGAGAGGTGGACGAGAAGCAAGAAGAGCACGGCGGACAGCGGACGACGACGAACCTCCACGGCTGCCTCCTCATGGGTATCCGGCGTTGTCTTCCCTGGCAGCCCGCGGGCCGCGCCGCGGGCCCACTCGACCACTGAAACACCTCCGTTTCGCGAAGGTTGCGTCCCGGCATCGGGGCAGCGGTGCAGGCGGCCAGTGGGCCCCCCGCGCGCCGCCGGCGGTCGCGGGTTCGCCGACTCCGGCTGCCTCTGCGCGCCGGCGTGGCGCGCTGTGGCGATGCCGCCCGGAGAGGGCACGGCGCACTGTAGGAGACGAGCGACAGGTCCCCCGTTTCCGCGCGGAAGATCACCCGGCAAGAGATCCGGCATCTCCCCTTCCGGCAACGCGATACGGCGCGCCCGAAAGATGTGGCACGCGGCTGGCTTCCTGGTAAGCCGGGAATCACGGCTGCCCCGACGCCATGACGGGGATGGGATCCACCTTTTTTCGGAGAGGCTGTTTCATGAAACCCTCGTATCGATGGACGGCCTGTATCGCGGCCGCGCTCGCCGTCGTGGCGCTCGCGGGCTGTGAGCAGGACACGACCGCTCCCACGGCCGACGCGACGGCCGCCTCCTTCGGAAAGGGCGGCAAGGGAAACGGCGCCCCGACCGGAAAGCACTACAACCTCAACATCATCGGCGTCCAGAAGGACAAGACGGCCGATATGGACGCCACGAGCTCCGACGGGATCGGGAATCGGATCTTCGTCGCGCTGTGGTCCAATGACGGCAGCCAGAACTGGAGCACCGTCGCCAAGAAGAACAAGATCTACCTGACCCCCGGTGACTTCGGCGTGCTCGACGCGAACGCCACGGACCAGGACGGGGCCGTCTTCTCCCTGCCCCCGGACGTCTCGTACGAGTACGAGGTGTGGGCACGGGCGCTGGGCAAGCCCGGCGGCTCGTCGACGACGACGACGTGCGCCATCGACGCCACGGGCGAGATCTACTGCTCCATCTACAACTGGGTCGCCCTGCGCACGAAGGGGAAGCAGAGCTTCGAGAACGTCTCGAGCGAGCTGCTCTCCGGGACGTACCTCATCGATCCGGAGGACGATCCGGATCTGGCGGCCTGCTTCGGCATCGCGGATACGCCCGATTTCGATGATCCCGCCGTGGAGGTCACCACGGGGCTCTTCGATCCCTGCTTCCAGGGCTACTTCTGGGATTACGACAACAACGGGCTGAAGCTGCTGCAGCTTCGCTTCTACCCGGTCTAACCGTCGCCCGACGTAGCCGGACTCCTCCTTCCGGGACCGGATCCCGCCGATCCGGTCCCGGATTCTTCCATCTCCTCCCCCTCCCCGGAGAGCGTCGGCGTGGATGCACCGTTCGTGCGTGGAACGGTCCCTTCCGGTCGGGTTAGAAGGCGGGACGTTTCGCAGTGCGGGGCCGTCGCGCCCGGCGAGAACCAGGGACGCGTGCCTTGGAGGGCTTCTTGGCGAGAGGTGCTCGCGCACCAGCGTGGCACGGCGGGTCGGGACGTTGCCGGGAATGGGCGGTGTCGGCGCTGCTGGCCGGGGCCGCGGCTCTTTCCGGATGCGGAGACGATGGCCCCTCCGGCGGGTCGGGAGTCGAGCGCCTCGCGTTTCAGCCCGCGTCCATCGACCTCGGTGAAGCCACACAGGCCACCGTCGAGCTCCGCAACACGGGCGACCTGACGGTTGGGCCGATCGAGCTGATCGGCGGTCCGGTGCAGACGGAGGCCGGGATCGAGCTGTTCGGGGCCGGCCTCCAGGTGAGCCCGAGCGAGATCTCAACGCTGGCCCCGGATGCCGCGCGGGCGGTGTCGCTCTCGATCGACCTTCCCGTCGGCACGCCGCCCGGCGCCTTTCGGGTGTCGCTGGAGGCGCGGGTCGGCGCGCAGGGCCTCGCCAGCCTGGCCCTTCGCTTCTCGGTGAGCGTCACGCCGGGCTCGCCGGTCGCGGCGGTGGAGCTCACCCCCGTCGCGGGGCCGCTTCGCCAGGGAGATGTGGTGCAGTGGGTGGCGGTGGCGCGCGACAGCGCGGGCGAGGTGATCGCCTCCCCGCCCCTCAACTGGATCCTGACGCCGGCGTCGGCGGGCCTCATCCGATCCGACGGCCGGTTCGTCGGCTACGAACCGGGGCCGGTCACCGTCACCGTCTTTTCCGGCGCGGCTTCCGACGAAGCGGCCATCGACGTTGTCCCTCGGGGGGTCGAAGGCGGAGCCTTCCAGGTGGTCGGTCACGGGGAACAGACGGCCCGCTTCACCTCCGACCTGTGGGTGCACGGCAACGTGGCCTACACCGGCACCTGGGGAAGCCGCGCCGAGGGCGGGACGTCGCAGCTGGGGAATCGGCTCTTCGCGTGGGACATCACCGATCCGGCAGCGCCCGCCCTTGCGGACTCGGTCTCGGTGGATGCCCGGGTGGTGAACGATGTGAAGATCCGGGCCGACGGGACGCTCGCCGTTCTGACCCACGAAGTCTCGAACGACGGCCGGAACGGCATCACGCTGCTCGACACGAGCGATCCGCACCATCCGACGGTGATCACCCGCCTCACGGCCGCCGACCTCACGCCTGGGATCCACAACACGTGGATCGACGGGAGCTTCCTGTATGCCGTGGTGGACGGGAGCTCGCCCGTCAGCGGCCTCCGCGTCATCGACGTCTCGGACCCGGCCGGTCCCCGGATCGTGAGCAGCTTCTACGCCGGATCCAGCTTCCTGCACGACGTGTACGTTCGCGACGGGCTCGCATTCCTGTCGCACTGGGACGCGGGGCTGGTGATCATGGACGTCGGGAGCGGCATCGCAGGCGGCTCCCCCCACAGTCCGCGCGAGGTGGGGCGCGTGCCGACGTTCGGGGGACAGACGCACAACGCATGGTACTGGCCGGAGGCGGGCTACGTGTTCGTCGGAGAAGAGGACTTCGCCACCCCGGGCATCATGCACGTGGTGGACGCGCAAGACCTTCGAAACCCGACGGAGGTAGCGAGCTTCCGCGTCCCCGGCGACACTCCGCACAACTTCTGGCTCGACGAGGCGCGCGGCATCCTGTATCTGGCTTGGTATCGCATGGGACTGCGCGCCCTCGACGTGACGGGCGAGCTGCTCGGACAGCTCGAGCGTCAGGGACGGGAGATCGCGTCCGTGCAGTACGGGTCCGGAGCCTTCTGCTTCGGCGGCGCGGGGACGTGCACCTGGGCGCCCCAGCTCGAGGGTGGCCTCATCTACGTCTCGGACCTCAACACCGGGCTCTGGGTGCTTCAGCCGACGTTCTGAGCGCCGGGTAGCCGCCGTCGCCCGGCACGACTTTCGGGCGGGGGGCGGCGGGGCGAGGTTTCTCGCATGCAACGGACGCTTCCCCCGCGGCGGGCCGCAGCGAGACGGATCTCCGCGGTCGTCCTGCTGGCGGCCTGCGGATCCGAGTCCACGCCTCCGCCGGACCCCGTCCTGTGGCTCCGGGCCGACACCGCCGTTCGGACAGAGGAGCGAAGCGGCGTCGGGTTCGCGGTGGCCGAGTGGCGCGATGTCTCGGGCCACCAGAACCATGCCGCACCGGTACCGTATCCGCCCGGGGTTCCGGCGACGGACCCGGCGCCCGACCGGAGGCCCGCCTGGCGTTCCGGTGCCCATGGGCTCAACGGCCGACCGCTCGTGGACTTCGATGGCCGGGACGACCTTCTCGGCATCGCGGACTCCGAGGAGCTGAACCTGGGCGGCCCCTACACGGGGCGCACGATCCTCCTTGTCTTCCGAACCGGGGAGGACGTGGAGCGCCGCCAGATGCTCTTCGAGGCGGGAGGTGATCTCCGCGGGTTCAACCTGTATCTCGACGGCGGGAGGCTTTATCTCGGCGCCTTCAACGTGTGGAACGACGACCGCGGGGCGACGACGCCGTTCGGCCCGGCGAGCGTGACGGCGCCCGTTCGACCCGGCGCGGCGTACGCGGCGACGATGCTGTTCGACCAGCCCCGCGGTCGCCTCGTGGGCTTCCTCGACGGCCGGGAAGTGGGGACCGCCACCGGCGTGGGCCGCGTCTTCCTCCACCACGAGGACATCGGGATCGGCGCGATCAACGAGGACACGTACTACCACGACGGCGTTCGCCAGGGGGTGCCGACGGGCGACTTCTTCGAGGGCGAGTTGGCGGAGCTCCTCATCTACAACCGCGCCCTGGGCGAGCGGGAGCGGCGGGCGGCCGAGGAGTACCTACTCCGGAGGTACGCTCTCGGGAGCGGGGCGGGGGCGCGGGAGGGTGGGGATCCCGGGGGGACCGCGGCCGCGTCCTCCTTCGTGAGAACCGCGGAGGACGGCCGCGAAAGATCGGAGGAGGAGGCCGACGCCGGTCCGGGCAGGCTGTACGTAACCTCGGGGCTCACCGATGAGGTGCTTCGGCTGGATGCACGCGACGGTCGGATCGCGGCGCGCTTCGCCCTCGATCGGCGGCGCGGTGAGCTCGACGAGCCGCATGGAGTGGCGGTCAGTCCGGCCGGCGACCACTGGTATGCCACGCTGTCGCACGGCGATCCGACGCTGTGGAAGTTCGAGCTGCCGGGCGACAGGCTGGTGGGCCGTGTCTCGCTCGGTACCGCCGGCGCCGCCCGGATCGGGATCACGCCGGACGGGCGGCGGGCGTTCATCCCCGACTACCAACGTGCCGTTCCCACGGCGCCGGGTCGAGTGGCGGTCGTGGAGCTCGCCGATCTCTCCGTCACCGCAGCGCCGATCGTGTGTGCGGGACCGCACGACGCCGCCGTGGACCCTGCCGGCCGCCGCGTGGCGGTCGCCTGCAGCCTGGCCGATGAGGTCGTCCTCCTCGACGCTTCGTCGCTCGAGCAGATGGGGCGGTTTCCCGTGGATCCGGAATCCGGCCCGGCCGGTTCTCCGCGCTTTCGTCCCCTCAACCTCCTGTGGTCCCCCGACGGTGAGGCGCTCTACGTGGCGCTCCACGAGGCGGCCGCGGTGCGGGCCTTCGACGGACGGGGCCGCATCATCGGCACGGCGCACGTCGGAGCGGGTCCGGCCCAGATCGCGCTGACCCCGGACGGGCGGACTCTCGCGGTGGCGAACCGGCGGGAGCGTTCCGTCTCCGTGGTATCGGTCTCGAAGATGCAGGAGCGCGCTCGCGTGCCGATCGACGCCGACCACCCGCACGGGGTCGTCCTCGATTCGGCCGGCCGCACGGCGTTCGTGGCCTGCGAGGGGACGGTCGACGGCGAGGCGCGCGTCGTGGCGGTGGATCTCACCGAGGGCCGCGTGCTGTGGTCTGTGCCGGCCGGGAGCTACGCGCTCGGGATCGCCTACGCCGAGGGGAGTTAGCGAGGCCGCTCCGGCGCCGAGGGGATCGCGAACCCGCTCGGATTGCCCGCGCCGAGGGATCGCGAACCCGCTCGGCCTGCCATGGTGCCTCGAGATGCCGGCCCGTCAGTCGGTCGCGGCGTCCCCCACGCTTTCCCGACTTCGCGAGCGGAGCATGCCCGCGCCGAGCCCTGCCGCGCCGCCGATGAGGAGGCCGATGACGCCCCACTCGAGGCCGCTCCGGTCTCGCTCGATCCGGATGTCGTCGGATCGTGCGAGGGCCGCGCCGCCGCCGTGCTCCGTATCCTCGCTGGCCGCCGGCTCGCTCCGGGTGGCCTCGACGTCGGCGGGTCTCGACGCGAGCACCGTGATGTCGAGCCTCGCGACCACGTCGCCGTCGGAGGCGACGGCCACGAGCTGATACTGACCGGCCGTCACGCTGCGTGGCATGGCGAGATCGAGGGAGAACTTCCCTTCCGCATCGGCCTTGACCTCGCGCAGCTCGTATTCGCGTAGGGCTCCGACCAGCCGCAGCTTGTAGCCCTCTTCTTCGGCGAAATCGCTCCCTTGCAGCGCCAGGGTGTCGCCCGCCGCAACGGAGGACTGCGGGCTCTCGAGCACCGCCTCCTCATGGACCGGTGCCGCGATCGGCACGGCCCGAATCGTTATCAGCGATGCCAGGACGATCGCTCCCTTCATCTCATCACCTTCCTTCCCCTCCTCTCCCGGCTGGGACGCATCACCGACGCCCGCGGGGACCCATCACCGACCGAGATGCTGTTGCATCGGTCCGAACGCGCCGTACAGCCAGAGTGCCAGCACCGACAATCCGACGAGGAGCGTCACCCACCGCAACCAGCCGTGCCCCCCGGGAATGTCGTCCGGCCTCCGATCCAGCAGCGGAACGGCCATCAGGAAGGCGAAGAGCGCCGCCGGCCCGACGACCATACCCCACACGCCGAGCAGGTTCTCCAGCCCGTATACCCACAGCACGGGCCAGAACGGCTTCGTGACCTCCACCCCGGCCACCGGGGGATAACCGAGGTCCTGGGGCGCCAGGGCGGCCAGCGACCCCACGGCTGCCAGGGCGAGCAGGCTGGCTCCGACCAACCGCCTCGCATGCGTCCGGAACGGGACCGTCTCGGCGTAATCCGCGTGAACCCCCAGATGTCGGATGAGCCAGAAGTGCCCCGCCATGAGCGCCACGAGGAGAAGGGGCAGAAGGCTCGTGTGCAGGCTGAAGATGCGCGAGAGGAGCGTGGTGCTTCGGGTGAACTCGTGCGTGAAGAAGGTCCCGAGCGTGCCCGTCAGCTCTCCTCCGGTGACGAAGTGCGCAAGCGCCTCGAAGCCCTCCTGGTCGTACCTCAACGCGGTCCCGGTGACGATGAGGAGGAAGAGAAGGCCGACCATGCTCACGCCGGCCCACCAGGTCAGCTCTCGCGGCTTCCGGTAGGAGCGACGCCAGAAGACGTAGGAGAGATGACAGGCGACGCTCACGGTGACCGCGCCGGCCGACCAGTAGTGGAGGCTCCGCACCCAGTCGCCGAAGGGCGCCCGGGCGGTGATGTACAGCACGCTGTCGTGAGCGCCGATCGGGTTCGGGTTGTAGAACTGACCCAGGTAGAGGCCTGTGACGAGCAGCAGGACGACGAAGAAGGCGGTCAGCCCCCCCAGCATGTAGGCCCAGCGGTTGGCCGCCTTCGGGATCGGATAGTCCAGCGCACGCAGGCCCAGCCGCCCGCCCAACCCCGTCTGTTCTGTCGGGTCCACCTCAGCCCGCGCCGGCCTGCGCCGCGACTTCCTCCCGGACGAGGTGTGCCGCCTTCACCATGTTGCCGAGAGCCGGAATCACCTCCCCGTATCGCCGCGTCTTGAGCCCGCAGTCCGGGTTCACCCACAGCCGATCGGCCGGCAGCACCTTGAGGGACGCGCGGATCCGGCCCGCCATTTCGGAGGTGGGCGGAACGCGCGGCGAGTGAATGTCGTACACGCCGGGACCGATGTCGCGCCCGTACCGGTACTCTCGAAACACCTCGAGGAGAACCTCGTCCGACCGCGCGTTCTCGATGAGGAGCACGTCGGCGTCCATGCGGTCGATATGCTCGATGATGTCGTTGAACTCGGCGTAGCACATGTGGGTCTGGATCTGGGTCTCCGGTCGGACGCCCGAGGTCGCCAGTCGGAATGCGGCTACCGCCCACTCGAGGTATTCGTCCCGCTCTTCCCCACGCAGCGGCAGGCCCTCGCGCAGGGCCGGCTCGTCCACCTGGACGATCGTCGCGCCCGCCTCCTCGAGATCCCGCACCTCGTCGCGCACGGCCAGCGCCAGCTGGAAGCAGCTCTCCGAGCGCGGCTGGTCGTCGCGCACGAACGACCACTGGAGCATGGTGACCGGCCCGGTCAGCATTCCCTTTACCGGCCGTTCGGTGCACGACTGCGCGTATCGCCACCAGTGCACGGTCATCGGGCGCGGGCGACGCACGTCGCCATACAGGATGGGGGGTTTCACGTAGCGGGAGCCGTACGACTGCACCCACGCGTGACGGGTGAATGCGTACCCCTCGAGCTGCTCGGCGAAGTACTCGATCATGTCGTTGCGCTCGGGCTCGCCGTGCACCAGAACGTCCAGGCCCACCTCCTCCTGCGCCTCGATCGCGCGGTGGATCTCCCGGCCGAGGAATTCCTCGTACTCCTCCCGACCGATCTCCCCGGCCCGGTGCCGCCGCCGTTGTCGCCGCAGCTCCGGGTGCTGGGGAAAGGAGCCGATCGTCGTGGTGGGCAAGGGCGGAAGCTTCAGCCGCTCCCGCTGCGCCTCCACGCGCTCGGAGAAGGGAACCGACCGCCGGCTGCGCAGGGGGTCGAGACCCGCCAGCCGCTCGCGCACCTCGGCGTCGTGCGTGCGCTCCGACGCGGCACGGGAGGCGAGCGCGGCGCGGTTGACGTCCAGCCGCTCCGAGATGGCGCTGCGACCGGCGCCGAGGCCCCGGCAGAGGGTGACGATCTCGTCGAGCTTCTGCCGCGCGAACGCGAGCCAGGATCTCAGCTCGTGGTCCAGCCCCGTCTCCCGCTCCGAGTCGAGGGGCACATGCAGGAGAGAGCAGGAGGGTGCGACGATCAACCGATCTTCATCCACGAGCTGCGTGAGTCCGTCCAGCAGCTTGAGGGAGGCTTCGAGGTTGTTGATCCACACGTTGCGGCCGTCCACCACGCCGGCCGAGAGGTGCATGGACCTCGGAAACCCGTGCTCCTCGATCTTGCGGAGATTCGCGCCGCCCCGCACGAAGTCGAAGCCGAGTCCCCCTACGGGGAGCGCCGCCAGGGCGGAATAGGCGTTCCCCACATGACCGAAATAAGTCTGGATGAGCAGCTTGGTCGCGCCCGCTGCCTCGGCGAGGCGAGGGTACGCCTTCTCGAGGGCGGCGATCTCGGCCGGGCTCCGATCCTCGACGAAGCACGGCTCGTCGATCTGGATCCACGCCGCCCCCATGGCCGCAAGCCGGCGGACGACCTCCGCGTACACCTCCACGACGGCATCCAGGTGGGTGGCGAGGGGGTCGAACGCCCTCGCGGTCGACTTGCCGAGAAGGAGAAAGCTCACCGGCCCCAGGAGAACGGGCCTAGTCTCGATGCCGAGCGAGCGTGCCTCCGCGTACTCGTCGAAGGGCTTCGACGAGGCGAGATGGAAGGTCTGATCCGCTCCGAACTCTGGAACGATGTAATGATAGTTCGTGTCGAACCACTTCGTCATCTCCATCGCCGGCACGTCGAGCCTGCCGCTCTGGCTCCCGCGGGCCATGGCGAAGTAGGTGTCGAGGTTCACGTCGCCGCCGTCCCACCCATAGCGGTCGGGAACCGCCCCGAGCAGGGCGACGACGTCCAACACGTGGTCGTACAGCGAGAAGTCGTTCGACGGGATGTGCGTGAGCCCGGCGTCTCGCTGTAGCGTCCACGCAGCCGCACGCAACCGCGATGCCGTCGTGAGCAGTTGCTCCGCCGGAATCCCGTCGTCCCAGAACGCCTCCGTAGCCTTTTTGAGCTCCCGGTTCGCCCCGATCCGGGGGAACCCGAGATTCGCCGATGTCGCCATACGCCCGTCCCTCGTTCTCCCTGCTGGGTCCGCCGCACCCCCGTCGCGTCGTGGGGGACCCCAAGATGGCTCGGCTCGGCGGCGCCCGAAAGGCTGCGGGGTTGCGGACCCGTCGGCTACGGCTTCTACTCAGGCCGCGGTTCGGAAGGGCGGAACGTCAAGGCCATCCCGCGCGGCGGAGCGGTACGCCATCGTATCATCCATACGGAGATCCTCGCCTCGGCCGCGCGGTCTCGCGCTCGTCGCGGTCACCGCCGCAGCGGTGGCCGGCTGCGCCAGCCGGGGTTCCCCGCCGATGACCCCGGTGCCGGTGGGTTGGGAAGAGACGGGGAAGGCCTCCTGGTACGGACCGGGCTTCGACGGCAAGCGCACCGCGTCCGGAGAGGTGTACGACATGGAGGCGATGACCGCCGCGCACCGGACCCTCCCTTTCGATACCCGCGTGCGCGTGACCAACCTGGACACCGGGCGCTCCACCGAGGTGCGCATCAACGATCGCGGGCCCTTCGCGCGTGGCCGCATCATCGACCTCTCCCGTGCCGCCGCGCGAGAGATCGGCATGCTGGGAGCCGGGAGCGCTCGGGTCCGGATCGTCGTGACGCAGGCCTCCGGGCTTCTTGCGTGCAGCCGGGTCCAGGTGGGAGCCTTCTCCGACAACCGCAACGCCGAGGATCTCGCGCGGAAGCTGCGCGCCGAGGGCCAAAGCGCGCGGACCGAAGAGGGGGACGACGGGCTCACGCGGGTGTACCTTGGCCCGTACGCCGACCTGCGCGCGGCCGTACGGGTGAGGGCCCGCTACGGCGGGATCCTCCGAAGCTGCTGATCCGTCTCCCGCCCTCCTTCGATAGCTGTGGTCCTGGCGCGAGCCCACGGGTGCTCAGGCGCGAGCCCACGGGTGTGGATGGCGTCCGTTGTCGCGTCACCGCGCTGGTTCCGGTCCTCTTTGGGCCGTATCTTCCATCTCCCCGGTCGAATGCAGCGGGGCTCGCCGCGGCCCTCACCGGATTCCTCGTCGCGGTGACGTTCTTCCTCGCGGGTACGTGACCGGGAGGCACGTGTTCGGCGCCCCTCTCGTCTTCCTGTGCTTCGGCGGGGAGCGGGAGAACTCTCTCGCGGCCTCGCGCGTTCGGAGAAGGGGAGAGACGGGTCAGAAACTCGCCTGCCGGCAACGGGTACACGACCAGTTACGCAGGGGACCGTGAACGGCAGAATCGACGGAGGGAAAATGCGCGGTGACCGGAGTGGTCGGATTCCCTTGGTGATCGCCGTCGGGCTGGCCGCGCTCGCCCTGGCGAAACCTCCGGCTGCCGTGGCGCAGTACTTCGGGCGCAACAAGGTCCAGTACGAGTCCTTCGACTTCGAGGTGCTCAAGACGGAGCACTTCGACATCTACCATTACGGCGAAGAGGCGAAGGCGGCCGAGCTGGCAGGCCGGATGGCGGAGCGCTGGTACGCCCGCCTCTCGCGGCTCCTGGATCACGAGCTGGGAGGCCGGCAGCCCCTGATCCTGTACGCCAGCCACCCGCACTTCGAGCAGACCAACGCCATCTTCGGCAACATCGGAGAGTCCACAGGCGGTGTGACCGAGGTGTTCAAGCGACGGATCGTCCTGCCCTTCGCCAGCGCGCTGCCCGAGTCGGACCATGTGCTCGGCCACGAGCTGGTGCACGCCTTCCAGTTCGACATCACGCGCCAGAACCCGGCCGGCGGGTCGGGGCTTACAGGGATCCCCACGGCCGTCTTCCTTCCCCTGTGGTTCATCGAGGGGATGGCGGAGTACCTCTCCGTCGGGCCGGTGGACCCGCACACGGCGATGTGGATCCGCGATGCGGCCCGGGAGTGCTGTGAGCTCCCGACGATCCGGAGGCTCTCGAACCCCAAGTTCTTCCCCTACCGTTTCGGCCAGGCGTTTTGGGCTTTCGTGGCGGGCCGATGGGGCGATGAGGCGATCGGCAAGATCCTCAAGCTGGCCGGAACCACCGGTGTTGCGGAAACCGCGATAGCCACCGTGCTCCAGATGTCTCCCGACTCGATATCGGCGGAATGGCACGCGTCGATCCGCGAGATGTACGCGGCGGTCGAGGAGCATACCGAGGAAGCGGAGCGCTTCGGCCGAGTCCTCATCTCGAAGGAGACGGGAAGCGGCGGCCTCAATGTAGGTCCCGCGCTCAGCCCGGACGGGAGCAGGATCGTCTTCCTGTCGGAGAAGGACCTCTTCGCCATCGAGATGTTCGTCGCCGACGCGGAGACGGGCAAGATCGAGCGCCGCCTCACGAAGAACGCTACGGACCCGCACTTCGAGAGCCTGCAGTTCATCAACTCGGCGGGAGCGTGGAGCGCCGACGGGCGGCGATTCGCCTTCGCGGCCGTGAGCAAGGGCCAACCGGTGCTCATCGTGCTGGACATGGAGAGCGGGAAGACGGAGCGCGAGATCAAACTGAAGGAACTCGGGGAAGTGTTCACGCCCACCTGGTCACCGGACGGGCGCTCCCTCGCCTTCTCGGCCCAGGTGGGTGGGGTCACGGATCTGTTCGTGGTGGATGTGGAGAGCGGGGATGCGCGCCGCCTGACCGACGACGTATACGCGGACCTCCAGCCGGCCTGGTCCCCGGATGGCGCGAGCATCGCGTTCGTGACCGATCGCTTCGCCACCGACCTGAACGAGCTCGCCTACGGCAACTATCGGCTCGCTCTTGTCGATGCGGTCTCCGGTGAGATCCAACCCCTTCCTGTCTTCGGCAACGGCAAGCACATCAACCCGCAGTGGTCGGCGGACGGCCAGAGCCTGTACTTCCTCACGGACGTGAGCGGCATCACGAACATCTATCGCTACGAGTTCGCCGGGGGGAACCTGTACCGCGTCACGAACCTGTTCACGGGCGTGAGCGGGATCACCTCCCTCAGCCCGGCCCTGTCGTCCGCAGCGGCGACGGACCGGCTCGTGTACACCGTGTACGAGGAGGGCGACTACAACCTCCACGTGGCCGACTCGCCCGAAGTGCTACGCGGGGAGCCGATCTCCGGCCCGATCGCCGGGGTGAGCCCGGCCGTGCTTCCTCCGCAGGACCGGGGGGCCGGGCTGGTCCTCCCGCTGCTCCGCGAGTCGAGGCTGGGGCTAGCCGACACGCTGACGTTCGAGCGCACGGACTACAGCCCGTCGCTCGGGCTCGACTTCGTGGGCCAGCCGAGCCTCTTCGTGGGGGCCGATCAGTTCGGAGCGTTCATCTCCGGAGGCATCTCGCTCTACTTCAGCGACATGCTCGGGAACCGGAACCTGTTGACCATCCTCCAGGTCAACGGCGGCGAGGGGGACGTGGCGCGGTCCTCGGCCGGGATCCTCGCGTATCAGAACCAGCGCTCGCGGTGGAACTGGGGCGCTCAGGTCGGGCAGCTTCCCATCATCTCGCGCCGCTTCGCGAGCGGGTTCACGGTGACCAGCGGCGGGGACACCGTGTTCGTCGACCAGGCCGACCGGTTCTGGCAGATCAATCGGGAGGCATCGCTCGGGGTCGCCTACCCGTTCAACCGGTCTCAGCGGGTGGAGTTCTCGGCGGGGTTCCGGAACGTGGACTTCGCCGCCGAGCGGGAGGTGCGGATCTTCGACCCGCGCACCGGGCAGCTGCTGGACGAGCAGACGGTTGACCTCACCCCCTTCGACACGATCTCGTCCCTGAATCTCGGGACGGCAAGCACCGCTCTCGTGTTCGACAACACGCTGTTCGGCGGGACCGGGCCGATCCTGGGTCAGCGCTATCGGTTTCAGGCGACCGGCACGTTCGGCAGCCTGAACTACGTCACCGCGCTCGCCGACTATCGACGCTACATCATGCCCGCCCGGCCGATCACGCTGGCGGGGCGCATCCTGCATTTCGGTCGCTACGGGAACGATGGCGAGGATCGCCGGCTGAGCCAGCTGTTCATCGGGTATCCCAGCCTGGTGCGGGGCTACAACGACGGCTCGTTCGAGGTCAGCGAGTGCGACCCCCCGGAGGAGGATCCTCTGGCGTGCCCGGTGTTCGATCAGTTGCTCGGAAGCCGTCTGGCCGTCGCCAACATCGAGCTTCGCGTGCCGGTCTTCGGGTTCTTCGGCCTCGTTCCCTCTCCGGCCGCCCCGCCGGTGGAGTTCTTCACCTTCTTCGACGCCGGAGTGGCGTGGACATCGGGGGACCAGGGGATCCTGGACGGGGGGTTCGACTTTCTCGGGATCGACCGGGATCCCGTGACCAGCTACGGCGTCGGGGCGCGGATCAACCTGTTCGGGTTCCTCATCGGGGAAATCGACTTCGTGCACCCGAACGGCCGACCCGAGAAGGGCTGGTACACGCTCTTCCACCTCTCGCCGGCCTTCTGATCCGCTCGGGCCACGGAGTGGAGGTCTGGCGGGCCGGGGAGAACCGGCTTTTCGGACCGCGGGAGCGCGGGTCTGCGAGGGGCGGGGAGTGCGCGGGTCTCGCTGGTGCGGCGGGCCTTCGGGATCGGGCTCTACGGGCCGCGGGCGTTCCCGCCGTGGCGTTGAAACCAAACGGCGATCGAAGGGTCGCACATGAGGCTTCTCTTAAGCTGGCTCATCAACGCGGCGGCGCTCTACGTGACGGCGTGGTTGGTGCCCGGCATCCAGATCTCCGGAACCCGCTCCCTCCTGCTCGCCGCGCTGGTCATCGGCCTGATAAACGCGATCCTCAAGCCGATCCTGATCTTCCTGACGCTGCCGATCACCATCGTCACCCTCGGGTTCTTCTACCTGATCCTCAACGCCCTGTTGCTCTCCCTCGCCGCTCGGCTCACACCCGGCTTCGATCTGTCCGGTTTCGGCTCCGCGTTCATCGGGGCCCTGGTCATGTCGGTCGTGGGCATGATCCTGCACTCGTTCTTCCGTTGAGCCGGCCTCCGGCACGCCGGAGAGGGCGGATGGAGGGCTCTCCATGCTCGCCGCGAGGATCGTAGTGAAGGAAGGAGGCTTTGGGTGGATTACTTCGGACGCGAAAACTTGAAGGAACTTGTGAAGAAGCCGGCCCCGCCGGCGATCAGCGTTTACCTCCCCACTCACCGGGCCGGGGGAGGGGTGGACGGCGATTCCCTTCGGTTCCGCGCGAGCCTCGATCGGGCTCGTGCGCTGCTGAGCGGCGATGTGGCCGCGGCCGGCCGCCGCGTGCTCGACTCCCTGGCCTCGCTGATCGGTGATGGGGAGTTCTGGCGGCACCAGGCGGATGGCCTGGCCGTGTTCGCGGCCCCCGATTTCCAGCGGCTGTACCGCCTCCCCGTCTCGTTTCCGGAGCTCGTGGTGGTGGCCACGTCCTTCGTGACCCGGCCGCTCATCGAGTACCTGCAGGCCCCGGACCGCTTCTGGGTTCTCGCTCTCAGCCAGAAGGCTGTCCGCCTGTGGGAGGGGGCCTCCACCGGGCTCACCGCGGTGAACCTCACGGGTGTACCGAGGAGCTTGCAGGAGGCGTTGGGGAGGCAGGTGACGCGCGATCCGATCAGCTTCCACAGTCCGCGGGGCGGCGGCGCGGCACCCGTCTACCACGGGCACGGGGTCGGCGTCGACGATGCCAAGGACGAGCTTGCGCGGTTCTTCCGGAAGGTCGACGCGGGTGTTCGGGACCTCCTGGCCGGAGAGACCGGGCCGTTCATCCTGGCGGCGGTCGACTACTACCACCCGATCTACCGCTCGGTCAGTCGGCTTCGGAACCTGGCCGAGGATGGGATCGTGGGGAACGTGATCGAGTGGGACGTCGATCAGCTGCACGAGGCGGCGTGGCCGATCGTGAGAGCGACGGTCGAAAGGGAGATCGACGAGGCGGTGAAGCTCTGGGAGGCGTCCTACGGGCGGGGAAAGGCGGAGTCGGACATCGCCGCGGCGGGGTTCCACGCCGTCTCCGGGAGGGTGCGGCTCCTCCTTACGGAGAAGGACCGGAGGGTGTGGGGCAAGCTCGACCGCAGCACGGGGGTGGTCGAGGTGCTGAAGGAGAACGGTCCCGATCCCGGGCAGCACGCGGTGGACCTGCTCGACGAGCTGGCGGAGGTGGCAATCCAGCACGGAGGAAGAACGCTCGTCATCCCGCAGGATCGCATGCCCACGAGGACGGGGCTTGCCGCCGTGCTGCGCTGAACACCGACGGAGCGTCGGTCGGGCCGGTTCGCCGCCTTATTTGGTCGGCTGGAAGTAGGGATCGGTGCCGGCCGCGTGGTCGGTCACATCCTGGATCTCCACGATCTCCGGAACCGCATCCCTGAGGATGCGTTCGATCCCCTGCTTGAGCGTCACCGACGCCATGCCGCACCCCTGGCATCCGCCGCTCATCTGAAGGTAGACGACGTTGTCGCGCAGGTCGACCAGCCTGACGTGGCCGCCGTGAGCGGCGATGGAGGGGTTGATCCGCTCTTCGATCACGGTCGTCACGCGCTCGGCCACGGCGCCCGTGAGCGGCGTCGAGCCGAGGGGCTTGAGGTTCGGGCTCTCGACCTTGAAGCCGCCGCCCTGCAGGGTCTCCACCCAGCCGACACTGGCCCCCTCCAGCAGCTCGGCGCTCTCCGCATCCACGACCAGCTCGAAGCCGCCCTGATCGAACACCCGGTCTGCAACGTTCCGCTCATGCGGCTCGATGAGCGAGAGATCGTATTCCGGAGCGAGGGGACTGGAGTTACGGATGGCGATCCGAACCGCGAGCTGCTCGTCTTCCGCCTCGAGAAACTCGAGCACGCGCTTCCTGGCTTCTTCGGTAAAGGTAATCACAGCGCCTCGCTCCCGACGATTGACCTCATTTGATGTTAACACCGCGGCCGGGGGATGATAACCCCCGCCCCTCTCCGGGTTTCAGTCAATCGCGCCATGACGCGCATGACGGGCCGAACGTCGGACCGGTGGGCAACGGCCTTCTCAGCGTGCGCAAGCGCGGAGCGCGTTCACGTCAAACATGACCAGAACGGGGTGCCCGGCGGCCTCGATCGCCTCCCTCCCTCCCTCGAGCCGGTCTACCAGCGCCAGAACGGCCAGGACGCTTCCTCCCGCATCGCTGACGGCCGCGCAGGCCTGCAGCGCTGAGCCGCCCGTGGTGATGACGTCTTCGACGACCACCACCCGCGCGCCGGGCTCGAAGCATCCGTCGATTCTGCGTCCGTGCCCGTGGCGCTTCGCCTGCTTGCGCACGGAGAAGGCGTGAATCTGCCGCCCGCGGCGCCAGCTCTCCGCCGCCACGGCGTACGCGATCGGGTCGGCGCCCATGGTGAGTCCGCCGATCAGGTCCGGACTCAGCCGCTCCCCGTCGAGGACATCCAGAGCCACCTCGCCGATCAGCACCAGCCCCTCGGCATGCATCGTGGTGGCGCGGCAGTCGATGTAGAAGTTGCTCCGCCGGCCGGAGGTCAGCTCGAAGTCCCCGATCCGAAGAGAACGTTCGGCCAGAAGACGACACAGCCGCTCTCGAGGGGTCAAGCGGAGGGGGCGGGCGGGTCTCAGACGGCTCGTCTCAGCCCATCCCCCGAGGCTGCGGCGCACGAGGCGCACAGCCCGTAGATCTTGAGCTGTCTGGTGAGCGCCTCGAAACCGTGTGCCTGCGCGACCTCGGCCTGCAGCTGGTCCAGGGCAGGCCGCTGAAACTCCGTAACCGCACCGCAAGAACTGCAGATGAGGTGGTCGTGATGTGCCGCTCCCGCTTGCATCTCGTATCTCTTGAACCCCTCGTCGAAGTCGTGCTCGGCGGCGAGCCCCACCCTTACCAGAAGGTTCAACGTCCGGTAGATGGTGGCTTTGCCGATGTGCTCTTCGCGCTCGCGAAGGCGCTCCGCGATGTCGTCCGCGGAGAGATGGCGGGTCGACTCGAAGAGTACCTGGGCGACGGCCTCCCTCTGGTGGGTCACCGGGAGCTCGTGTTCGCGAAGCTGGGCTCGAAACACCCCCATCATCACCGCCGCGCAGCCGAGCGGCGGTCGCGGGGTGACCAGCGGCACGCTCTCCATGTTCGTCGCTCTTTCCGTCTCCGTTCAGGAAGGATCGGCCGCAGCGAGCCAACCCAGTCTCAACACGTTGAGACTAATATAGGCGACCGGAAGCGAGGGGGTCAATAGCGATTATCGGTCTCGCTGCGGGCCTTGCTCCGCCTGCCTCACGCGTCGAGAAAGTCGTTAGCGACCTGTCTGAGGAAGCGGTCCACGGGTGACACGGGGTGCGGGAAGAGGAACCGGTCCGAGAAGCGGTTGAGGGCGCGCCGCACCTGGCCGAAGGACTCCGCGGTGTGGTGGTACAGCGAGTCCAGAGCGTGCCTTCGCGCGTGGGGGTCGTCCGCGGCGAGGCGGAATCCGGTCGTACCCATCCTGTCGTAGTAATCGAGGCCGGGGGCCCCTCTCCGGTGCACTCGGGCGACGATGTAATCCGGGAAGAGACCCGAGAGCCATAGGGCGAAGTTCCCGAGGTGCACCCTCAAGAGGAACGCGCGGCGTCCCTCGGCGCTCGACAGATCCTCGAGGATGTCCACCAGGTAGTGGTACCGCTTGCTGTCATCGGGTGCGATCCGGGTGGAGCGGTCCTTGTAACCGAACTCGAGAATGAGGGCGGTCAGATAGTCGGCCAGCGTCCGGCTCCCGATCCCGCTCTGGAGCAGAGCATGCCGAACAAGAACGTACAGAGAAAGCGTGGGGGGAATGAGGCTGATCCCTCTCTGCCGGAGGATACACTCCAGCGTGCGGTGGTCGTCGATCACCGCGTCGATCCCGCGCTCGGCCAGAAGGGCCTCCCAGTAGCGCACCCGGGCCTCGTCTTCCTCGCCGAGCAGGTGGACGAGCCATCCGGCTTCGTCGCGACCGAAAGACGAACGCACATTCGGCAGGATCATCGCTCCTTCCTCATCGCTATCTATCTGGACGACCGAGGGGAGAGACGGGTTTCCGAGAGTGCTCAGCCTCGCAGCGAGTCGATCTCCTCCAGGATCCTCTTCGCCATCTCCTTGTCCCAGGCCACCGCGCTCTTTCGTACCCGTACCTCGACCCGGGTCGCGTGAGCCGTTTCGCGTCTCAGCTCGACCGTGACGTCGTGTCCGCCCGACAGGCCGTAGATTTCGCGGCCCGAGTCGCCGTCCCTTCGGCCCTTGTGCCGCACCCCGAGTCGCTCAAACGCCTGCGTGACGGTGCCGGTCACCTGGTCGACGCTGCCCTGCATAATCGATTCAACCCCGCGCGTGGTGAAGTAGATCCCACTGCCTGCCGCGGCCCCGGCCGCCACCAGACAGCTCGAAACGGCGACCGTGATCGGCAGCAGGGCCAGCGCGAGGGTGCGCCGCGAACTGAGGGCCATAGCGTGGTTCCTTTCGCCCGCTCCTCCCGGAATCCACCGCCCGCATCGTCTGCACGGAGCGTGCCGCCGGCCTGGATCGGCCGCATCAGACATCCAGCACCACGTGTGCGCTCCAGCGCTTGCCCTCACGGGCGATGCGTAGACCGTGGTAGGTGACTCCCTTGATCTCTCGCACCGGCTGCAGCCCCGGGTCGAGGGTCGGCCAGCTCACGGTGGCCTCAAGCGAAGGGCCGGGATCCCCGCTCTCCACCACGTGGGCGCGGATGGCGGCGGGCGCTCCCCTCTGCTCGATTCGGTGGGTGAGCTCCCGCAGCCAGGCCACCAGAAGCCGCTCGAGATCGGGTCGGGCGAGCCGGATCGCCTCCGAGGCGCACCCGGCCGGCCCCTCGCGCCCGGCCGACGGGGCCTCTTCCTCCACGGCCGCGTCGGGTGCCCCTTCCTTCCGGCCGGTGGGCACCCAGCCAGTGGCCCGTACCAGACCGGTGGCCGCCAGCTCGAAGAGGCGGTGGAGCGAGTCGGCCTCGATGGTGAACCCGACGTCCGCCGTATGATCCAGCTCCACCACGCCGGTCTCGCTCCGATTCGCCGCCTCCGGGTCGCCGGCCGGGTCCCCCGCTTCGGGGTGGCGGGACGACCGAGGGATCGTGGGCTCTTCCATGCGGTATATCCGGTGCGCAGGGGTCGCGGGCGGGCCCCGATCCTGCGGCGAGGGTCGGCCGGCGACCGGTCTCGGGCGAAATCTTCGGTTCCCGCGACCGCCCTGCCAGTGCTGCCGCGCCTTGCGCCCCGCCCCGACGGGGCCATTTTGCGGCGCAGTCGTGACCGACGCCGCGAGATCAGACTGCGGAACGAGGCGATTGTGCTGAAGGGTGAAGTCGGGTGGACGCCCGCCGTTCGGCTGCTCCTTCCGGCGCTTCTCGCGCTGGTGAGCGGCGGCGCGGCTGTGCAGGGGTGCGGGGAGGCGTCCGGCGGGGACTCCGCCCGGGAAGCCCGCGCGACGCGGGAGGGTTCCGACGCCGAGCAGGCGTCCGGAGAGCTTCGAGTGGACCCGGCGACCGGCCGGCTCGTGAGAACCCAGCGGATCCGGGTAGGGGGCGTTCCGATCACCGTGGAGATCGCCGACACCCCGG
>JBHIAV010000017.1:0-50994 GCA_046758745.1 Gemmatimonadota bacterium | reverse complement strand
CAGGAGCGTACCGGCCTGGATGTTCAAGGAAGCTCTCTCTGCGTCACGTATCGATTGATCTCCACCCAATCCGGGTTTCTGGCAAACGCGTCCAGTACCTCCTGCCAGGTGAATCCGTCGTCGGCGAAATAGCGGTAAACCGTGCGGACGAGCTCGAGGTCCTCCGGGGTGTCAACCGTCCACCGCAGATGTGAACAGTCGGGAGCGTTGGTGACCGACCTGACGCGGAACCGGTCGGGATTCCGATAAATGTAGGGCGTCACGTGCTCCCGCCACGTCGGGTTGCCATCCTCGCACCACGCCCTTTCCAATGCGCCGAGGGAAAGGACTTCCACGTCTAGGCCGCGCGGAAACGTCCGTGGGTCTACAGTATTGCTCGCGTAGTCCAGCTTGCCGTTCTGCAAGAATTCCGAGGCCACACGATCGACCACCCCGGCATCCACGAGAGGGCAGTCCGACGTGACCCGCACGACGACATCCGCATGGGATTCGAGCGCGGCGAAGTAATACCGGGCAAGGACATCCCCCTCGCTCCCCCGGAAGCAGTGCCAGCCTCTGGCTCCGCACAGATCGACGATCGGTTTGTCTGCCGCGCGTGTGGTGGTGGCCACCACGACGGCGTCGAGAAGCGAAGAGCGGGAAAGGCGGCCGACGACTCTCGCCAACATCGGCTCGCCCCTGATGTCCTTTAGGACCTTCCCCGGCAGTCGCGTTGAACGCATCCGCGCCTGAATGATGCCGATTAAACGCCTTGATCTGGCCATCGCCACGCGGTCGCGTTACCGCAAGATCTGCGTCGCCCTGGACAGTGCGTCGAGGAAGAAGTAATCGCCCCAGATTAGAGACGCGTCGGTCGCCCTGTTGCAGGGCGCATGAAAGCACCCGTGCCGGAGTAAGCCCGGCTCGGGGTCTCCCGAGTTCGCGGCGCAGTTCTTGGCCAGGGACTCCAGGATCTTGAGACCCGACGCCCTGAGGTCGGACAGTCGGGCGCAAACAGCACCCGATCGAGAGGCGCGCAGCAGCGCACTCGCCATGATCGCTGCCGCCGAGCTGTCCCGCCATTCGCTCTCGCTCTCGGCCTCACCCGGCTCGTAGTCCCAGTACGGTAGAAGGTCGGCAGGAAGCCGCGCCTCGACGTATCCGTACAGTCGGTGGAACAGAGCGGCGAAGCTTCCGCTCCCCGTCTCTTGGGCCGCTACCCCGAAACCGCACAGGGCCCAGGCCTGTCCGCGGCTCCAGCACGATGCGTCGCTGGCTCCCTGTCCCGTACCTCGCCAGACTACTTTCCCCGTCCCCCGGTCGAAGTGGAGCAGGTGGTAGGTGGATCCATCCTCGCGGATGAGTCGTTCGCCGGTCGATCGAGCGTGTTTTGAGGCCACGTCGAAATAATGGCTCTTCCCGGTCTCGCGGTACGCCCACCAGAGCAGCGGGAGGTTCATCATGGTGTCGACCGCCGCATAGTCGGCCAGCTTCCCACTTCCCCGGAGTGCGAGCAGTCCCACAGAGGGACAAAATTGCTCGACGAGTCGGTTTGCCGCCCGGAGTGCCCAATTTCTCAGTCCCATGTCGCCCGTCTGTTCATAGCCGAGAACGCAGGCGGGATGGTAAAGGAAACCCAGATCGTGGCTGTCGTAGTCGAGCCGATCCTCCAGAAGAAGAGTGTGGCGGACGGCGGCCTGCAGATACCTCGCTCGGTTGGTGAGTCCATGTAGAAGCCAGAGAATCCCGGGCCAGAACCCGGCGGTCCAGTCGGCGTCGGTGTCCTGCCAACCCGTGGAGGGCGACGTCATCCAAACAGCGCCCTCACTTACGTGGGGAAAATCGTCGCCCACCTCCTCGAGGGTCCGCTCGACCTTACGATCGGCTTCGCGCAGGGTCCGCTCCAGCCACCTCATCGAAGCTGAGCGCCGACGACCGCTCCGACGGCATCGATCACGTCATCCACATCCTCGTCGCTCATGCCGTGGAACATCGGGACGCTGAGGAGTGCTCCGTACGCGGATTCGGCAATCGGATACTCTCCCCGCCGGTAACCGAACCGCTCCCGGTAGTACGGATGGTAATGGACCGGGATGTAGTGGACCTGCACCCCGATGTTCGCGCTTCTCAGCATCCGGAATACCTCGTCGCGCGAGGTATTCAGTCGTTCCAGGTCCAACCGGATGGGGTACAGGTGCCAAGCGGGCGTCACGTCTTCCCTCTCGGCCGGTGGAACCACGCCCGGCATCCCCGAGAACGCGGAGAAGTAGCGGGCGGCGATCCGGCGCCGACGGACGAGGTTTCCGTCCAGCTTTCGAAGCTGGGAAAGACCGAGCGCGGAAGCGATATCCGTTAGACGGTAGTTATAGCCCAACGAGACCATGTCGTACCGCAACTGCCCGTCTTCCTGCCGCTCGCGCGCGTCGCGGTCGATTCCGTGGTTTCGAAACCGGCGGAGCCGGCGGGCTAGCTCTGCATCGTCGGTGGCGACCATCCCGCCCTCGCCCGTGGTGATGTGCTTCACAGGGTGGAAGCTGAAGGCGGTCATCGTGCTGATGCTACCGACTCGCCTCGCCCGATACCGTGCCCCGAGGGCGTGGCAGGCGTCTTCGATCACGGTGAGACCGTATCGCTCGGCCAATCCCAGGATCGGGTCGAGGTCCGCCGGGTGCCCGGCGTAGTCGACGGGAAGGATCGCCTTCGTTCGAGCGGTGATGCGGCGCCGGATCTCCTCGGGATCGATGTTCAGGGTGTCGGGACATACGTCCGCGAAGACCGGTACGGCTCCCTGGTAGAGCACACAGTTGGCCGTCGCGCAGAACGTGAGCGGAGTCGCGATCGCCTCGTCCCCGGGCCTGATCCCTGCTGCGAACACCGCTCCGTGAAGCGCCGCCGTCCCCGAACTGAAGCTCACCGCGTGCGCGGCACCTACGTACTTTGCAAACGCCTCCTCGAACTCGGCTACTTTGGGACCCCCGGTCACCCAATCGGAGCGAAGCACCTCGACTACTGCCGCAACGTCGTCGTGCTCGATCGACTGGTGCCCATACGGTAGATACG
The DNA here is from genome assembly GCA_046758745.1 of Gemmatimonadota bacterium. Taxonomy (GTDB): domain Bacteria; phylum Gemmatimonadota; class Gemmatimonadetes; order Palauibacterales; family Palauibacteraceae; genus JBHIAV01. The sequence continues at coordinate 47,955 of JBHIAV010000017.1, read as the reverse complement.
TCCGACGAGCTGGTCGGCTGGGAAGCGTGGTACGTCCCGGAGAATACTCCCTCAATGTGGCTCTCCGATGAGCTCGCGGAGTTCGTCGATGGAGAGCCAGTCGGAGTTCGTGTTGCTGGCGTATCGAAAGTCCTCTGGGAGCGCTCTACCTTTCGACCAGTTGTCGATTGGCCACCATGGGTGAACGGGGAGAATGACGTACATATCCTCGAGCTCAACGGTGTGGCGGACCTCGTTCGCCGACACGAGTGCCTCGTGGACTTTTTCGCCTGGACGGATCCCGATGTACTCGACGTCGCAGCCGGGAGCGACCGCTTCGGCAAGGTCGATGATACGCATACTGGGAATCTTCGGTACGAAGACTTCACCACCGTACATGACTTCGATGCAACTCATCACGAACTCCACGCCGCGGTCGAGCGTGATCCAGAAGCGAGTCATGCGATGGTCCGTGATCGTGATCTTGCCGTTCGTTCGCTGTTGCCTGAACACGGGGATCACGCTTCCGCGGCTCCCTACCACGTTGCCGTATCGTGCGCAGCTGAAGCGGCACCCCTCCGTACCCGAATACGAGTTCGCCTGGATGAATATCTTCTCTGCGCACAGCTTGGTGGCCCCATAAAGGTTGATAGGGTTTACGGCCTTGTCTGTGCTGATGGCCATCACCCTCTTCACGCCCTGGTTGATCGCCGCATCGATGACGTTCTTGGCCCCCATGATGTTCGTGCGAACGGCCTCGAACGGATTGTATTCGCACGCCGGAACCTGTTTCAGGGCGGCGGCGTGGACGACGATGTCCACGCCGCTGAACGCCCGCTCTAGGCGCTCTTTATCGCGGACATCACCGACGAAGTATCGCATGGGCGAACTGCCCACATCCGGGTAGAGCTGACGCATCTCGTGCTGCTTAAGTTCATCGCGGCTCAAGATGATGAGCTTCCTCGGACGACACCGCTTGAGCATCACCTCCGTAAGCTTCCTCCCGAAGGAGCCTGTACCGCCTGTGACAAGCACGACTTGATTGTCAAACACTATCCGTACGATCCGTACGCGCTGTCAGCGCCCCACCTGGGGCCATGCCGACCGGAGGCTGATCCAAATCGAGAGCAAGATTAGCTTGAGGTCCAGCCCGAGGCTCCGGCGACTGATATACAGAAGATCGAACCGGAACTTCTGCTGGTGGGAGATGTGGCGGGGGGCATAGACCTGAGCGAGTCCAGTGAGCCCTGGGCGGACGCTCTGGCGCAGCCTGAACCCGGGTAGACTTGCGACAACTATCGGTTTTGCATTGCCGTCTCCGACCCGTTCAACAGGTGGGACGGCCCGCGGCCCCACGAAGCTCATCTCTCCTCGCAGGATGTTCAGGAGCTGTGGAAGCTCGTCCATGGCAGTCGCGCGCATCAAGCGCCCCACCTTCGTGATCAATTCTCGATCGGGTTCCGCTAGCTGCGCGATTCTCTTGTCGCCGGAGACGACGACCATCGATCTGAACTTGAGTACGGTGAACAGCTCCCCATCCTTTCCCACCCGTCTCTGTCGGAAGAAGACGGGCCCTCCGTCCTCGAGCTTGATAGCGATCGGAAGGAGAATCCAAAGAGGCCAGGTCACGAGGAATCCAGCGAGGGCCAGCCCGACATCGAGGGTCCGCTTGATAGCCCCATACACGTACGAGGTTGATCGGAGTGGGGCCCTCGCAACCGGAATAGTCCTAGCTGATGAGTGCCAGGACATCCCTAACGGCTGTTAGCGGCGGCCGAGAATTTCACGGGTGTGGCGGGCGAGAATCGCCTTCCGGCTGGAACCGATGTCAACGCCTATTGGGCCGGAGGAAGCGGCGGTCCATCTCCACGCCCACAACAAACCGGATCGCCGAGAGCCGCACTACCACTTGGGCGTTCCCCCGGGTTCGCAGCAGCGTGCCGCGCATCCCCTGGAAGGGTCCTCCAATCACCACAACTTCTTGGCCCGGCGCGACGCGGTCGGAGAACGACGGCATGGCTCCCGTGTGGTTCGCTCCCTTGACCAGGGCGCGGATCGACTCCAGTTCCTCGTCGCGCACCGGGGTCGGATCGCCATTCAACCGAACTACGGTCACGAGCCCCGGGGTCCGGAGAACTTCGTAGAGCTCCGTCAGCTTGAATCGCGCGAACACGTACCCGGGGAAGAGAGGATACGCGATGCGCATCCGGCGGTCCGTCCACTGCCTCTCCCGCTCGATGAGGGGGAGGTAGGACTCGATCCCCGCGCCGGCCAGAAGCCGGTCGACGTTCTTCTCCGCGCGCGCCCGGGTCCGGCAAGCATACCAGTTCAACTTCTTCCCCTTCTCACCTACCGATTCGGCAAACGCGATCCTTCACCCTTCACCCGCCGGCGCCTCCCTCTCCAGGACGTGTATTCGAGACACACTCCGTCCCCGTCAGTCACAGGGGCGCGCCTGACACAGCCCTCGAATCCCAGCTCTTCAGCGGCCGGCACCTCACGCCGGCCCGTTCAACCCGTCCAATCAGCTGAAAGGAATCAGGTGCTTCAAGTCCCGTCCCTGTGCCTGCTCCTGATCCTTCGCGTAATAGTCGTAATAGTAGGAATACCGGTATCCATAGCGACCGTTCGCCTTCGCATCGTTTACCACTACACCCAGCACTTGAGCGCCCACCTGCGTGAGCTGCTCGAGTGCATCCTGGGCCGCCTTCCGGTGCGTACAGTCAGCGCGGACGACCAGTATGACCCCGTACAGCTTCCTGCCGAGTATCGTCGCGTCGGTCACGGCGAGCACCGGCGGGGAGTCGAAGATGATGGTCTCGTAGGAGTCCCGTGCTCGTTGGATCACATAGTCCATCAGCGGACTGCCGATGAGCTCGGCGGGATTGGGAGGCCCGATCCCCGCCGGCACGAGGAAGAGGTTTTCCACGTCCGTGGGTAGCACGAGGTCCTCAAACCCGATCTGCCCTCCGAGGAACTCGGAGAGGCCAGGCTTCCGGTCCACGGCGAAGACTTGGTGGAGGCAACTCCTCCTGAGGTCTGCGTCCACCAGCAGCGTCCGGCGCCCCTGCTGAGCGAAGGTGACGGCCAGGTTCCCGGCCGTGATGGTCTTCCCATCCCGCGCTCCCGGACTCGTCACCAGCATCTCACGCGCACCGAGGTTGCCGGCTCCCGGGCGAAAGAACCAGACGTTGGTCCGCAGGGTCCGGTAGGACTCGGCCAGAAGCGAGCCCTGACGGCCCGCGACCAGCCTACCTCGCCGAGGAGACTTCTCCCCAGCCAACGGCAGGTGCGGCACGCGGCTGAGCACGGGAAAGCCGAGGGCCCGGTACACGTCGTCGTCCGAGTGAATGGACTTGTCCATGTGCTCCCGCGCGTAGGCGAGTCCCCCGCCGAGCATCAGGCCGAGAATGGCGCTGAGCACGAAGTTCCGTTTCGGCTTGGGCCTCACGGGCGTGCGGGGCAGCACGGCGGGCTCTACGACCCGCACGCTCGGGTCCTCCACCGCTTCGGAGATCTCCGCTTCCCTTAGGTGTTGCTGAAGCAGGGAATGGAGGTTCGCGAGCAGCAGGGTCTGGCGCTCCAGCCGGGCGTACTGAATCTCTATTCCGGGAATGTTCTCCAGGTCCGAACCGAAGCGCGTCAGCACAGCGTCGGAGGAGGCGATCTGGTCGTCCAGCGACTGAAGGTAGTTCCGGCCGATAGCGCCGAGCCGCTCCTCCAGCTGCTCGATCTGAAGGTCTAGCGCCACCACGCCCGGATGGTTTTCCGTCCACCGTTCGCGGAGTGCCGTCCGTCTCTGTTCGGCCGTGGTGAGCGACCGCACAAGGTTGTGGATCGTTTCGTTCGTCAGGAACGTTGGAAACGCCACCAGTCTCAGATAGTCCGGCCGCGCACCGGTGGAGCTCCGGATGTTCCACAGCAGGTTCCGAAGGGCATCCCGCTCGGCCGCGAGCCGGTAGCGTTCTGCCTGGAACTCGGCGAGACGCCGGACCTGCTCCTCCGCCTCGGACTCCGGCGCCACGACCTGCTCCTCCTCCCGGAACTCCTGTAAAGCGTTCTCCGCTGCCTCCAGTTGCGTCTGAATCTGGCCGGTTTGCTCCTGGAGGAAGGCGACGGTGCTGCGGGCCTCGGTCTTCTGGATGCTCCGCCGCTGCGCGATGAACGCTGCAGCCACTTCGTTCACCAGATTCCGCACCAGGTAGCGGTCCGTCCCCTGGTAGGAAAGCTGGAACAGGCTCGCCTCCCGATCCGGACGAGTGATGGTCAACCCGTTCCGGAGAGCGCTGACGGCCACATCGAACTCGATGGTCCGCACCGTCAGGTGGACTGGTGGCTCGATCCCGGCCTCCCGGAGCTGGCTCTCGGGAGCCAGCACGAAGAAGCCGTCGGGAACCACGAGCCGGTCACCCGACCGGAACGACCGACGGAAGGTGAAATCTGCCGGTCCCACGCTCTCCAGCTGGTAACGGTTTTCGCCGAGGCGGGAGACCTTGTAGGTCACTCCCCGGGTGGAGCGCTCGAACGCGAACTCGGAGAAGAGGTGACGGCGCGCAATGTCGGCGGGCTCCAGGACCTGAAAGTTGAGATCGAGTGTCTCGACAACCCGGGAGAGGATCGGCGCGGTCGCCACCACGCGCATCTCCGTCTCCAGCTGGCTCTCTCCCAACAATTGGGGAAACAGGGCCGCCTGCCCGCCGATGCGCGATCGCTCCTCCTCGATCCGGATGAGCGTAGAGGCTTGCCAGACGGGAACCTGCCGCCACGTGTAGACAGCAGCGGCCCCGATGACGAGACAGAAGGCGGCGAGAATGAACCAGACCTGACGGCGGAGAATGCCCCAGAGGTGCTCAAGTCCGAACTCATCCTCGTCGCCCTTAGCCTCTATCGAGCGAACGGTCGGCAGATCGGGCGCGAAAGAATCGATCCCGATGAAGGGACCGTACACGCGGGAGTCCCGCTCGACCGGCAGCTTTTCATCCATTCAGCACCCGCTCCTTGGAGACGCCGGACATATCTCGGACTATCGTATGGTGACGGCTATGAGAACGGACGTCGCCGCAGCCATGGTCGTGGTGACGAGCCACGAGTTGCGGCTGAGCCAGCTCCGCAGACCGACTTCGATGTGGTCTCCCGATTGAATCGGCGTGGAGGCAATCACGGTGGTCCCGTCTAGACTCCGCCGTATGACCCTTCCGTCACGGATGAGCCGGATGTCGTCCTTATTGCCGGAGGGGCTGACCCCGCCCGCCAACGCCAGCACATCGGTCAAGCTGACCGTCGCATCTACCGGGTAGAGACCTGGCTTCCGGACTTCGCCCAGGATGGCGATCCGGCGCAGCACGGTAACGTTCACCGATGGGTTCTCCAGGTACGCTCCGTACTCTTTCACGAGCTGCCGTTCGAGAGAATCCGCTGATGTTCCCGTCACCTTCCTCTCGCCGAGCAGCGGAAACACGACGACGCCGTTCAGGTTGACCGCGAATTGTCCGCTCAGGTCGGGCTCCCGCCAGATCTCCACCCGAACCGCATCGCCCGGTCTGAGGCCCACCGGCATCTCCGGCCGCTGAGGGATGGCAGGCACGGGCGGCGGAGATCTCACGCAACCGAAAGCCGCAAGGGATGACGCGAGCATCACAAGAACCGGGAGCCTCGAGTCCCTACACCTCATCGTCCTCCCACCCTACGGTGCAGCCCGTCATTTCCGACCCGCTCCTCACCGTAGCAGACCGACTCCGGGAGTACGTTCCGGGACCCGATGGAAGAGGCCCGGCGCAGCTGGTGAGCCGTGCGGGAGAGGAGCTCATCGGATTCCGACGGACGGCAAGGCAACCGTTCCGAGTCGCCACGCCCTGCTGCTCTTGAAGAGCAGCTTCAGCGCGGGACGGTGCCAGTCAAACCGGACGACCTGGCGGAGGGCGGACCCTAATCCGTTTTGAAGAGCGCCGAAGAGCGCGTCGATCTCCGGGTCAGTAATGGAAAGAGCCAACCGCTGAAGCTCGAGGCCCGTCCTTATCTCGCTTCCAAGCCGGCCCACCCAAGCTTCCTCGTATCGCCGGAGATCGCGGGCTCGCAATCGGTTCTGACGGAGCCCGTCGCTCAATACCTCCGCGGCGATCTCGGCCCCAATGATGCCGTAGTAGATGCCGCCCGCCGTCGTGGTCTTTACCTGCCCGGCCGCTTCCCCGACCGCCAGTGCGAAGTCCGCAAAGCTAGGGCTAACGAGCCCCTGCACGATCCCTCGGCTTTGTAGACGGTTCTGCAGAAGCTTCCCGTTCACACTCCCGCTTCCTGTCTGAAGGCGCGTTCGGATCGACTCCCGTTCCAAAAAGCTCTGGAACAGGCGACGGGCGCCCTGCGGCGCGAGCACGCCGAGACGCGCCGTGCCCCGCCCGAACGGCACGGCCCATGCGAAGTAACCGGGAGCGAGCTTGTTCCCGAAGTACAGCTCCGCGCTGTCCAGATCCACGAAGGGGAGGTCGACGTGCACGCCGTGCACGTATCCCGGGGGTCGTCCGAGGCCTGCGGCCTTGTGGAGAAAGCGCTGGTGGCCGGTCGCGACCACTAGGGCTCTGGCTCGGACCGACCGAGTCCGCCCGTTCCGGATAGTGAGCGTCACGCCGTCGCGGGATTTCTCGACGCCGCAGGCAGCCCAGCCTCGGATCAGGGTTACGCCTGCCTCTCGGGCAAGCGCCGCCAGCGCCCCATCGAACTTCGTCCGATCCACCACGTGTGCGAGCGGCTTCGGGGGCTCGTAGGTTACCTGCACACCGGCGGGGGAGAAGACCCGGACGCGACGGACCGTATCGATCACGGCCTTTCTAGGAAGCTCCAGCTGCTCGTACGCCTCACACCCTATTATTCCGCTACAGACGATCTCAAATCTCGCGGTAGCGTTCTTGTCTACCAGCGCCACCTGATGGCCAAGCTCTGCCAGGCGCAGGGCTGTGAAGCTGCCGGCGGGTCCTGCGCCAACCACGACAACCTCATGGTCGTGTTGAAACGCGCTCATCCGACTCCTCCCGCCAGAACCTGGTTCAGCGCTCCCGCGACCTGGAGGTCGAAACCCGACGGTCTCGTTTGCCATAGCTGTTCCAGGTCCTCCATTGACGAACCCGTCGACCGCGCAAGAGCCTCCGACTCGTCCGACTTCTCGACTCTGGGCAGGCATATATCCACGCTGAAGCCGCCTTGCGCCCTGTTGGAGGTCCAGTGCTCTGCTTCGCGATTCGGCGCGCGGTGGTGAGACACGGGTCGGTCCGTACCGAAACTCCTTGGTCGCGAACAACGTTTTTTTAAAGGAGCGACAGAGTCCCTTCGTCCATCCTTTGTCCCGTGCCGCCCGTCGTCCGGCGTGCGCACAACCCCTGGCCATTTGGCAGTGGAAGGTCCAGGAAGATCATTTGGACTCCCGCCTCACCCAGGCGCTTTCAAACAGGCGATGAGCCGCTCGGGGCTCTGCACGACGACGCGGGCTCGCGGAACCTGCGCCAGCTTTCCTAAACCAGTCGGACGTCGCTTGGATTGTCGTCGATGTACTGGGACCTGGTTGCTTCGTCGTCGGCAGCCCTACGAGGTTCCGCCAACCGCAACTCGGTCCTTTTGCTGAATGGCCAGAGTCTCGATTCCCACGTGACAAACTACGGAACGCGCAATGAGGTGCGGTATCGGGGGAGGGCGCACCGCCCTGTAGGTATACGTCTTGAACTTGTCAGGGAATTGCTGTTCGGCCCATGCGGAAAGCTTCCCGACCTATGGCAGCGGATCTCGCGGAGGGGCATGAACACCAACGACAACCGATGATGAATTGGTCGACATTCCGACAGGTAACTTGGAGGAGGAGAGCGAGCCGGCAGCAGCGGACTGCAGGGCGGTTCGCTTCCGTAATTGGGGGGCGTCTCGATGGGCTATGCTGTCGGCAACCCGAGCGGGGAAGGTCGGCCCTACATGAGTTTGTTCTCTACCGCGTAACGGACCAGCTCAGCATTGTTCCTGAGCTTCATTTTTCGGAGAATTCGTGATTTGTGGCTGCTGACGGTTTTGGGGCTTAACGACAGCTGTTTAGCGATCTCTCCAACCGTCCGCCCTGAGGCCAGCATACTCATCACCTCGTATTCACGCCGGGAGAGGGCTTCATGCGGTGACCTCGTCCCGTCTAACGCCAGTTCGAACGCGAGCCTTTCTCCAAGCCACCCCGTGACGTACTTCCCTCCCCGGTGCACACGTCGGATGGCATGGGCCAGCTCCAGGGGAGAGCGATCCGTGGTGAGGTAGCCTGCTGCGCCTGCCCTGAGCGACCGAACGGCATAATCTATCTGGGGGGGCGCGCGGATAACCAGCAAGCGTAAGCGAGGCCGCTCCGACGCGAGGCGGCTCATTGTCCCGAATATCGTCGGGTTAGGCCTCGAGACATCCAGAAGGAGGACGTCTACAGTTTCGAACCTACGCTCTGCCAACACCTCGTCGGCGATGGCGGCCTCGCCCACCACTCGCATGTCAGGCCACGCCGAGACGATCCGTCTCAGACCCTCACGCGCGATCGGGTCGTCGTCAACGATGAATATCCGGATCATAATACCCTGCCTTTGGACCACGAGCGGGGGGTTCTACCACCAAACAGGGAGTGAACCCGGTTTCGTCTTGGGAGAGAGGAGAAGTCCACGATGCCGAGAACGAGACCGCCGTACCCGCCGGCCTTCCGGCGACGGATCGTAGAGTTGATCCGGATCGGTCGCACGCGCGAGGAGCTGTCGCGGGAATTCGAGCCCTCGGCGGAGACGATCCTGAATCGGGTGCGCCAGACGGAGGTGGAGGAGGGTCGCCGCTCGGACGGCCCGACGACGGAAGAGCCGGTGGTGGTGTTGAACGCCTTCGGCCGCCGAATCCTGGGCCGGGCGATGGCGACGCATCGCAGGACCGAGCCGGTGCTCAAGGCGCGGAACCTGGCGCTCTGGCAGCGGGGGCCGGAGACGGTGATCCATCACTCCGATCAGGGGTGCCAGTACACCTCCATCGCGTTCGGCCTGAGGCAACGGAAGGCGGGTGTTCGAAAAACCTGGCACACCCAGCCCAATGGATACCACCGACCCATCGTGGGAGTCCAAGATCCTGCGGTTGGAACAGCCTCTGCTATTGCTATGCGTCCAGATAGTCCCCGAGAGCTCCCCTCCCTGCCCGAGCCGAAGCACCACCTCGCCTCCTGCTTCGCACTCCACATCGAGGCCAGATCGAGCTCTCCCGCTTCTCTGTCATTACAGCCTATTATGCTGGAACTTATGGAACTTACCTTTTCTGACGCCCGGAGATGTAGAGGGCTCCATATGATAACGATGCCACCAGTCGTCGTTTTCTTGCATCGGAATCTGGATTCACCGAGTCTGCAGAACGTTGCCTGTCTTTGTCAATTGGGTGTTCTCGCAGTTGCGACTACGACAATCACTCAGCGCGAGGTAGGGGAAGAGCCTATACGTGGTGGCGAGAGGTCGTAGACCGCTGCGAGTTGCTTGTGACACCCGCTTCCGCGACTCCCGGGTTCGTTGCGCGCTTACGCTGGCGCTCTTGGGGGGAAACGACTTTCGGTGGAGGGTCCGTCGCTAGGTCGGGTCCGGAACCACCTTGAACCCGAGCTCTCGCCCGCAGGCACGCAGGCGGTCATCCAGAGACAGTAGCCGCGTCCCGGGCACGAGCGAGCGAGCGAACAGCGCGAAGGAGAGGTGAAGGGCGTCCAGCGTCCGCACCGGCTCGTGGGGGAACGATCGGCGCGCGCGCTCGACGACCTCCGACTCCAGACCGAGTATGGTCCAATGCTCGGACACGTTTCGCAGCACGGCCCGTCGATCGGCGCCGATTCCCTCTTCGAGCTGGCGGGTAGTGATCGCCCGAATCAGCACCCGGTCACACTCGATGAGCGTGATCTCGGATGTGAGCACGACATCGGCATCGCCGAACGCCGACCGGACGGCGCTCGCCCCGGTTTCGCCGAGAAGCCACGAGAGAACGGCGCTCGACTCCGCGTAGAGAGTCAACGCCGCCCCCGTTCCTCATCCAGGAGCCTGAGAGCTTCACCCTCGGACAGTACGGGATCCATACACGGATAAAGATCGTCCCGGTTCGGAGCCCCGAGGCGTGCGGCGCCACGCCGCGCAAGCTCCAGCAGGGCCGGGTAGGGAGTCTCCTGCGACGTCCGGCCCGGCCTTCTGAGCTCCGCCACCACGACGCCCCGGTCCGTGACAAGGATCTCCTCGCCCCTGCGGACTAGGCGCACGTACTCGCTCAGCCGGTTCTTGAGCTCGCGAATGCCCACCGTTCTCATGCTCCGAATGTAGCTACATGTAGCTACCTTGCAAGACGACGCCCGATCCCGGGCCCAGACGAGCGATCCGCCGGGCCATACGCTAGCTTAGCGGTTCAGCAGCAACCGTCCATCAACCACTCCCCTCGAGCGATGCCGAAACTCACTCTCCCTGGCCTGCTCGCACGGTGCACCGTCGCCTGCATCGTTCCGTCCCTCCTTACCGCGGCGGCCTGCCACTCCACCGACGAGGCCCGAGGGGGCGGCACCTCCACGATCACCATCCTCTATCCGGCAGACGAACGGGTGCTCGGCCCGTCCTGGGACGACTCCCCCAAGTTCCTGGTTTTTCTTCCCCTGGTGAACTTCGAGAATCCCCGCCAGTGCGGTGAACCGACCGGCGCTCTGGCCGAGCGGTGGGAGCACTCCTCCGACTACCGCGTCTGGACGGTGTGGCTGCGCCACGGTGTTCGCTGGCACGACGGCGTGCCTGTGACGGCCGACGACATCGAGTTCACCATCGACCTCTTGAAGCACCCCGACGTCCTGAGCTACAACGCCGGTCCGGTGGACTCCGTGCAGGTTCTGGACGAGCGGAGCGTACAGTTCTTTCTCAGCAAGCCCGACCGGTGGCCGCTGGAGGGTTGGGCGACCTTCTATCCCAAACACCTCCTGGAGGTCCTCGACCCGAAGGCATTCTACGAATGGGAGTTCTGGACGCGCCCGGTGGGGAACGGACCATACCGCTACGAGCGTCACGTGCCGCAGACGATGATGGAGCTGGAAGCGAACCCCGACTACTACCGCGGGAAGCCTCGCATCGACCGCCTCGTGCTTCGGTTTACGGCCGCGGGGAGCGGCAGTGGACTGCTGGAGATGCGGAGCGGAAACGCCGACCTCATCTCGATCCTGACTCCTCTTCAGGCGAGCGAGCTGGCGGAGGATCCTAGTTTCCGGGCCTATTACCGAGTCTCGACGAGCCACACCCGCTGGCTGGCTTACAATCCGGGCCACCACTTCCTGGGGAACCGACTCGTCCGACGCGCCCTGACCCAGGCCATCGACCGGTCCGTGGTGCACCAGGTGCTCGGGTATCGGGAGGACGTCCCGCTGACCGACGCACCCTACACGTCTTGCCAATTCAGTCGGGGGGAGCTGACCGAGCCGTGGCCGTACGACCCGGCGGCGTCCGCGCGATCGCTGGAGGAAGCCGACTGGCGGGACGAAGACGGGGACGGCGTCCGCGAGCGGGACGGGATGGATGCCCGCTTCACCACGATCGTCGCGGGTTCTGAGGAGCGCGCCGCGCTCGTCGTCCAGGACCAGCTTCGAAGGCTCGGCGTGCGGATGGAGGTGCAGACTCTGGACGGCACTCTGGTGCGCGACCGGCTCCGCGACGGAGAGTTCGAGGCGGGAATCCCACCGATCGTGCGCATCGAGGAACTCCTCGCCCCATCACCGTTCTTGCCCCTCTATGCCGACACCACGCTCGTCGAGGCCTATCCTCGCATCGTCCAGCTCATCGACACTTCGCGCGGGGAACCGGACTTTGGCGAGCGGGAGCGCCTGTACCGGGAGCTCGCGCCCGAGTTTCGAGAAGCGCTGCCGGCCACCTATCTCTATCCGATGGTCTACCCGATCGTGGCCAAGCGGCGAATCCGTGGCTTCAACCACGACGGGTGGATCCCGCCCGCCTGGCGCTGGCCGTTCGGTGGGGTGGAGTTCCTGTGGATCGACGACGGCCGGCGCCCGTAGAGGACGAGGTCGGGGACGGCCCGCCCGGCGCGGGGGACGAGCCCGGCGTCGTCGACGCGCCTCGCAGCCGGGGCGGCAGGTCCGGTCCATGACCCGCTACATAGCGAAACGACTCCTCCAGGCCATACCGATCCTTCTCGGGATCGCCACGATCACCTTCGCCATCGTGCATCTGGCCCCGGGCGACCCGATGGACATGTACCTGGAGCCGCGCTTCCGGCGGCAGGTGGACCCCGAGGTGATCGAGCTGATCCGGGAGAAGTACGGGCTGGACCAGCCGATCCACGTCCAGTTCGTCAAATGGCTCGGCAACCTCGCGAGGGGTGACCTCGGAGAGTCCTTCCGCTACCGCCGCCCGGTGGCCTCACTCATCGCCGAGCGGGTCCCCTACACCCTCCAGATCACCATCCTTGCCCTCCTGTTCGACGCGCTCGTCGGCATCGCGCTCGGCATCATCTCCGCGGTCAAGCAATACTCCCCGGTGGACAAGACGGTGACGCTGGGCTCGCTGGTCATCTACTCCATCCCGGGTTTCTGGCTGGCCCTCATGCTGGTGCTGCTCTTCTCCGTGAACCTCGGCTGGCTCCCCACCTCGCAGACACGCTCGCTGGACTACGACCTCCTGTCGTGGTCGGAGAAGATGCTCGACCTGGCGTGGCACCTCGTGCTGCCCGTGTTCGTCCTCGGGATCGCCTCGGCGGCCAGCACCGCCCGCTACATGCGGAACCGCCTGCTCGAGGTCTTGAGCGAGGAGTACGTGCTCGCCGCACGGGCGCGGGGGCTCACGGAGCGCACCGTGATCCTCAAGCACGCGCTCCGGAACGCGATGATCCCGATCCTCACCATCTACGGGATGAGCCTGCCGTTCCTCCTCGGGGGCGCGGTCCTCATCGAGAAGGTGTTCGCCTGGCCCGGGATGGGCCTGCTCGCCGTGGAGGCGATCGGCGGCCGCGACTATCCCGTGATCCTGGCCACCACGATGATCGCCGCTGTGCTCGTCATCCTCGGCAACCTCCTGGCCGACGTGACCTACGCGCTCGTCGATCCGCGGATCTCCCTCGAGGGGAGGAGGCCGGCGTGAGCGCGATGCCAGACGGCCCGAGCGGGACGAAGCCGAGCCCCTCGCAGAGGAACGAGCGACCCACGCTGCACTCGAGGAGCGGACCCGTGCTCCTGGCGCTCGCCCTCATCCCGGGCCTGGGCCACCTCCTCCTCGGACGACGCAGGCGCGGCCTGCATCTCCTCCTCTTCACGGGGGGCATGCTCTCGATCCTGGCGCTCCGCTGGGAGACGTTCGTCGAGGTGTTCTCGAGCCCCGCCATCGACGAATGGCTCGCGTCGCGTTTTCTGCTCGCGGCCGTGGCGGGCGGCGTACTCTTCTCCGTCCTTGACGTGCGCCGCCTCGTCGGATCGGGTGAAGGAGAGGAGCCGGCCGCTTCGACGTCGGAAATCTCGCGGGGGCTCAGCCCGTTCCGCATGGCGCTTCACCGATTCTCCGCCAACGGCCTGGCCGTGGCGGCGGCGTACGTGATCGTCTCCTTCTACCTGGTGGCACTCCTCGCCCCTATCCTGGCGCCGTATGACCCCACCGCGATCGAGAACGTGCTGGATACGCGCTATCTCTCCCCCTCGCCGGCACACCTGTTCGGTACGGACGAGTTCGGGCGCGACCTGTTCAGCCGGGCCGTCTACGGCGCGCGCGTCTCCCTCGCCGTGGGACTGCTGGCCGTCCTGATCGCCGTCTCGTTCGGGACCGTCTACGGAGCGGTCGCGGGCTACGTCGGGGGTGTGGTCGACAACCTCCTCATGCGCTTGGTAGACGTGATCATCGCCTTTCCCACCTTCTTCCTGATGCTGATGCTGGTGGGTGTGTTCGAGGCGAACGTCGTCTTCCTCGTCCTGATCCTTGGCTTCACATCGTGGACCGGCACCGCACGCTTCATCCGGGGAGAGATCCTGTCGCTCAAGGAGCGGGATTTCATCGAGAGCGCACGGGTGATCGGCCTGCCGTCTCATCTCATCATCATGCGTCATCTCATCCCCAACGCGATGGCGCCGGTGCTGGTCAGCGCGGCGCTCATGGTGGGGGGCATGATCGCGGCGGAGGCGGGCCTCTCCTTCCTCGGAATCGGCATCCGCCCCCCCACGCCTTCGTGGGGAAACATGATCAGCGCGGGGCAGGACGCCCTGCTGGTGGCCTGGTGGGTCGCGCTTTTCCCGGGCCTCCTGCTCGCCGCGACGATCCTCTGCTTCAACCTCCTCGCGGACGGGCTCCGGGACGCGCTCGACCCGAAGACGCTGATGCGGAAGTACGTGTAGGGATGGTGCTGCGCGTCGAAGACCTCGCCACCTGCTTCTTCCTCGACGAGGGAGAGCTGCGCGCGGTCGACGGCGTCAGCTTCGAGATCGACGAAGGCGAGACGGTGGCGCTCGTGGGGGAGTCGGGCTGCGGGAAGACGATCGTCGCGCTCTCGATCATCGACCTCGTGCCGTCGCCGGGGCGCATCGTGCGGGGACGCGTCGTGTTTCGGCGCGACGATCTTCGGAAGGTCCCGGCGGAACGGCTGCGGCAGGTGCGGGGGGGCGAAATCGGGATGGTCTTCCAGGAGCCGGGCGCCGCCCTGAATCCCGTGTTCCCGATCGGAAGACAGATCGCCGAGGTGCTGGAGCTGCACCGCGGGATGACCCGGCAGGGTGCGGAGCGAGAGGCGGTCCGAGTCCTGGGAGAGGTCGGCATACCCGAGCCGGAGAAGCGCGCGAAGTCCTACCCGTTCGAGCTGTCCGGGGGGATGCGGCAGCGGGCCGTGATCGCGATCGCGACGTGCACTCGGCCGCGGCTTCTGATCGCCGACGAGCCGACCACGGCGCTGGACGTCACGGTACAGGCGGAGATCCTCGACCTGCTCCGCGCCCTCCGGGACCGCCACCGCATGGCCACCCTCCTCATCACGCACGACCTCGGAGTGGTGGCAGACATGGCCGAGCGAGTGCTCGTGATGTACACGGGCAAGCTCGTCGAGACGGGGCACACGGCCGAGCTGTTTGAGCGCCCGAAGCACCCCTACACGGAGGGGCTCCTCGACTCCGTCCCGCGGCTCGGCGCCGGGAGGGACGTGCCCCTGCTTGGCATACCCGGCGCGGTGCCGGATCTCCTGGCGCTCCCCTCGGGGTGCACATTCCACCCCAGGTGCCGGCTGGCGGACGGGGAGTGCACGTCAGAGTTCCCAGCGCTGCTCGAGATGGGCGAGGGACGCCGGTGCGCCTGCTACAAGGCGAGAGCGGGATGAGGCAAGGCGACGGACGTGAGCCGCTGCTCTCCGTCTCTGGGCTGAAGACCTACTTCCCGTTCGGCGGTCGGTGGCTCGGCGGGCGTGGCTGGGTGCGCGCGGTGGATGGCGTGGACCTCTCGCTGGATCGGGGCGAGGTCCTCGGTATCGTCGGCGAATCGGGAAGCGGCAAGACGACGCTGGGGCGCTCCGTGTTGCGCCTTGTCGAGCCGTCGGAGGGCAGCGTCCGGCTGGACGGGGTCGACATCCTGGCGCTCAGGCCCCGGCAGCTCCGTCCGCTGCGCCGGCGCATGCAGATCGTCTTCCAGGACCCGTACTCCTCGCTCAGCCCCCGCATGCAGATCAAGCGCATCATCGCCGAGCCCCTCCGGCTGCACGGCCTGGCGCGCAGACACGAAGTGGAGCCCAGGGTGGCCGAGCTCCTGCGCAGCGTGGGACTCGAGCCCTACTTCATGCACCGATATCCACACGAGATGTCGGGCGGGCAGAGGCAGCGGATCGCGATCGCCCGGGCGCTCGCCGCGGGGCCCGACCTCCTCGTCGCCGATGAGCCGGTCTCGGCACTGGACGTGTCGGTCCAGGCACAGGTCCTCGGTATCCTCCTGGAGCTTCAGCGCCGAGAGGGGATCGCGATGCTCTTCATCTCGCACGACCTGAGCGTGGTGGAGAGGATCTCCGACCGTGTCGCCGTGATGTACCTTGGCAAGATCATCGAAGAGGCCCCCGCGGAGACGCTCATCCGGACGCCCCTCCATCCCTACACGCAGGCGCTCCTCTCGGCGGTGCCAGATCCCGACCCGGGTCGGCGGCGGGAGCGGATTCGCCTGCGGGGGGAGCGGCCCTCGCCCACCGAGTCGATCCGGGGCTGCCCGTTCGCCTCCCGCTGCCCGGAGGTGCAGGAGGTCTGCCGGAGGGATCCGCCGCCCCTCGAGGAGAAGGCGAAGGGGCACATCGCGGCGTGCCACTTTCGGTAGGAAGAGGCGAGGCGACGCTCGCCGCCGGGCTTCCGTGGAGACGTCCCGGCCTCTTTCCCAATTCGCCTGCAGCTGGTAGGATGCTGTGCAGGGCCCGGACCGCGTGCAGGGCCTGGATCGCGTGCAGGACTTGGATCGCGTGCAGGACTTGGATCGCGTGCAGGGCTCCGATGGCGTGCAGGACGTGTCCGGCTCACCGCTACCGTCCATCCTCCCGTCCAGTGCGGGTATCTCTCGGATCCGGTCTCGCCGGGGGAACGGCTCCACGTGAGGAGATCGGTCCGAGGGGGGATCGGCCTGTCGAGATCCGGCGGACGGGCCTGGTCCATCGAGATCTTGTCGGACGGCCGGGCCTTCAGGCTTGGTCGGGCGGCTCGGCCCAACGAGGTGCGGCGGGCACCTCGGCCCACGGAGGTGCGGCGGACGGGCCGGCGGGGACACCCTAAGAACGAGCGAGGATCAGGAACCGGAGTCAGTCATGACGTCGTCAAATGCTACGTCACTGCAACTTTCGACGAAGGCCACTGGAGATGGGAGGCGCATCGTCCCTGACGGCATTCAAACCGTGGCGGTGATCGGAAATTACCTGCCGAGACGGTGCGGGATCGCCACCTTCACCACCGATCTGTGCGACTCGCTCGCCAGCCAGTTTCCCCACCTCGGCTGTGTGGCAATTCCGGTGAACGACACGCCGGAGGGATACGAGTATCCGCCCAGGGTGCGGTTCGAGTTGCAGGAGGATGAGCCCGACTCGTACCGCTCCGCGGCCGAGTTCCTCAACCTCAACGGAACCGACATCGTGTGCTTGCAGCATGAGTTCGGGATCTTCGGCGGGCCGGCCGGGAGTCACGTCCTCGCCCTCCTTCGGGACCTGCGCATGCCCGTCGTGACCACCCTGCACACGGTCCCGCACCGTCCGGATCCGCTGTACCGCCGGGTCCTGGCGGAGGTGGTCGAGCTGTCGGATCGGGTCACCGTGATGAGCCGGAGGGGACGGAAGTTCCTGAGGGGGATCTACGGCGTTCCGGAGGGCAAGATCGACCTCATTCCGCATGGGACGCCGGATGTGCCCTTCGCCGAGTCCGACCCCTTCAAGGACCAGTTCGGGATCGAGGGCAACTTCGTTCTCCTCACCTTCGGGCTGCTCAGTCCGAACAAGGGGATCGAGTACGTGATCGAAGCGCTCCCCTCAATCGTGGAGCGGCACCCGAACGTGGTGTACCTGGTGCTCGGCGCGACGCATCCGCACGTCCAGAGGGCCGACGGCGAGAGCTACCGAGCTTTCCTCCAGCGGCTGGCCCGCTCGCTGGGCGTGCAGGACCACGTGGTCTTCCACGACCGTTTCGCGCGCTCGAAGGAGCTCCTCCGGTTCATCGGGGCGGCGGACGTGTACGTCACGCCGTACCTGGAGCGCGATCAGATCGTATCGGGCGCCCTGGCCTATACGGTGGCGGCCGGGAAAGCGGTGGTTTCGACGCCGTACTGGTACGCCAGGGAGCTGCTCGCCGATGGACGGGGCGTGCTGGTACCGTTTCGGGATCCCGGAGCGATCGCCGAGGCGATCCAGCGTCTCATCGAGCGAGAGCCCGAGCGCGAGGCGATGCGGGAGCGGGCGTACCGATACGGCCGCAGCATGATCTGGGCGGCAGCGGCGCGCCGGTACATGGAGACGATGGAGCGGGCGCTGGAGGGACGTGCGCACCGACCTCGCCCCCTCGTCCCCGCCCAGTCGGCGTCCGGCAGTCCCGGAGAGCTTCTGCCGGCGTCCGGCGACCGAAAGGAGCTGCTGGCGGCGTCCGGCGACCTGCGAGAGCTTCCGCCGGCGTCGGGGCACGGGAGAGAGCTCCCGCCGGCATGGGCGGGCCAGCGAGAGCTTCCGCCTACGAACCTCGGTCACCTGGCGCGGCTCACGGACTCGACCGGGCTGATCCAGCACGCCGTCTTCGATGTCCCGAACTACCAGGAGGGATACACGACAGACGACAACGCCCGCGCGCTCATCGTGGCCGTGCTGCTGGAAGAGTTCGGGAGATCTGAGGAAGCGCCGGTCTTCGAACCGGGCTCCCGCTACCTGGCCTTCCTGTGGTACGCCTTTCACCACGGGACGCGGCGCTTTCGCAACGTGCTCGCTTTCGACCGCAGCTGGCGGGAGGAGATCGGTTCGGAGGACAGCCACGGGCGGGCCCTGTGGGCGCTGGGCGTCGTCCTGGGCCGGTCGCGTCATCCGGGACGTCGGGGGGTGGCCGCCCGACTGATCGACCAGGCGCTCGCCGCGGTCCCGACCTTCAAGTGGCTGCGGCCCGCCGCGTTCACGCTGCTCGGGCTCGACGATTACTTGAAGCGGTTCCCCGGGGACCGCAGGGCCAGATACACCCTGCGGCTCCTCGCAGAGCGCCTGGTGGAGGCGTACCGCGGGTGTCGCGGAGACGATTGGCGGTGGTTCGAGGATCGCCTCACGTACGCGAATGCTAAGCTGCCCCACGCCCTGCTGGTGGCCGGCGCACGGCTGTGCGAGGAGGACATGACACAGGCCGGGCTCGAGGCGCTGGACTGGCTCACCGACGTGCAGCGGGGCGAGGCGGGCCAGTTCGTGCCGATCGGGACGCACGGCTTCTACCGCCGCGGCGGAGGAAGGGCCCGTTTCGACCAGCAGCCGCTCGAGGCCCAGGCGACCGTGTCGGCCTGCCTCGCGGCGCACCGCGTCACGCGTGAGGAGCGGTGGAGGACGGAGGCGTGGCGGGCCTTCGAGTGGTTCCTGGGCCGCAACGACCTCGGCCTCCCCCTGTACGACCCGAGCACCGGCGGCTGTCAGGACGGCCTCCACCCGGACCGGGTGAACCAGAACCAGGGAGCCGAGTCCACCCTCGCCTTCCTTCAGTCGCTGCTGGAGCTGAGGCGGCTGGAGGAGATCGGGTGGGCGGGCGAGGCGGCTCCCGCCGCCCGACGGGATGTCACGGCCAGAAGGCCCAGGGGACGGAAGAAGCGAAAGAGGAAGGTGCCGCGCGGCGCCGGCGTCGCCTAGAGGCCAGAGGATTCCGGGGGAGTTCGGGATTGCACATCGCCATGCTTTCTCCGATCGCGTGGCGCACCCCCCCGCGGCATTACGGCCCCTGGGAGAGCGTGGTCTCCCTTCTCACCGAGGGCCTGGTGGCGAGGGGAGTGGAGGTCACGCTGTTCGCCACCCGGGACTCCGTGACCCGGGCGAAGCTGGTCGGCGTCTGCCCCACCGGCTACGAGGAAGACCCGGAGCTGCTCCCCAAGGTATGGGAGTGTCTGCACATCTCGGAGCTGTTCGAACAGGCGGAACGCTTCGACCTGATCCATAACCACTTCGACTACCTCCCCCTCACCTACACGGGGATGACGTCCACCCCTGTCCTCACCACGATCCATGGTTTCTCGTCCCCCAAGATCCTTCCCGTGTACAGAAAGTACGATCGCCGCTCCCACTACGTCGCTATCAGCGAGGCGGACCGGAGCCCGGCTCTCGACTACATCGCCACGATCCACCACGGCATTGACCTTGCGGCGTTCGCCTACCGTGAGAAGCCGAGCGACTACCTGCTCTTCTTCGGCCGGATCCATCCCGAGAAGGGCGCGAAGGAAGCGATCGAGATCGCCCGGCGGGCCGGCATGAGGCTGGTGATGGCCGGGATCGTCCAGGATGAGGCGTACTTCGCGAGGGAGGTGCGGCCGCTCGTGGACGGAGAGGCCGTTCAGTACGTCGGAAGCGCGGAGCCCGGGAAGAGGAGCGAGCTGCTGGGAGGTGCGTACGCCCTGCTCCACCCCATCCGCTTCGAGGAGCCGTTCGGCCTCTCCGTCGTGGAGGCGATGGCGTGCGGAACGCCGATCATCGCCTTCGAACGCGGCAGCATGCCCGAAGTGGTCGCGGAAGGCCGCACGGGCTTTCTCGTCGCTTCCGTCGAGGAGGCGGCCGACGCCGTGCCCCGCGTCCGCCGACTCGCCCGCTCGGAGTGCCGCCGTTGGGTGGAGGAGCGGTTCAGCGCGGACCGAATGGTGGAGGACTATCTCCAGGTGTACGAGCGCATCCTGGCGGAGGAGCCTACTCCCGGGCCTCGACTCCACGCGGCGATCGGTGGGCGGCCCGGCGGGGCGTAACGAGCCCATCGTCCACCGGTACGAGGGGAACCCGATCCTCACCAGGGAGGACGTCCCCTATCCGGTGGAGACGGTGCACAACGCGGCCGTCGTAAAGCACGACGGCCGCTACATCATGCTCTTCCGATCACATCGGCGAAACGGGCGTTCCCTCATCGGGCTGGCGGAGAGCGAGGACGGGCTCCGCTTCCGGGTGCGGCCGGAGCCCTTCTTGACCCCGGCGAGCCAGGGGGACTTCGCCCCGTACGAGGAGTTCGGGGTGGAGGACCCCCGCATCTGTGCGCTGGAGGGAGCCTACCTGATCACCTACAGCGCGTACTCGCGGCACGGGGTCCGCATCGCCCTCGCGCGCACCGAGGACTTCGCCCGAGCGGAACGGGTGGCGCTGATCACGCAGGCCGACACGCGGAACGCGGTCCTCTTCCCGGATAGGTTCGAGGGCCGCTACGCGCGCCTCGACCGGCCGCACACGGAGATCTCTCCGTGGTCCATATGGATCTCTTACTCCCCCGACCTCGTTCACTGGGGGGAGTCGAAGACGCTCATCCGGCCCCTGCCGTATCACTGGGACGAGATGAAGGTCGGCCCCGGGGCAACGCCGATTCGAACGGACGAAGGGTGGCTGAACATATTCCACGGCGTCTTCAAGACCATGGATGGCGCCGTGTACCGGCTCGGTGTGGCTCTCCACTCCCTCGAGGACCCGTCCCGGGTTCTGGGGGTGGCCGACGAGTGGATCCTCCAGCCCGAGGATCCGTGGGAGGTGACGGGCTACGTGCACAACGTGGTCTTCACCTGCGGCGCGGTGGCCGAGGAGGACGGATCGATCAAGATCTACTGGGGTGGAGCCGACACCGTCCTGTGCGTCGGTACGGCTCGCGCGGAAGACCTGGTCGAGCTGTGTCGAACGAGCCCGCGTCCCGCCGTGTGAGAGGAGCGACCCGGATCGATGGCGGGCAGGCAGTAGGGAGAGAAGAGGCATAGCCGGAAGAGGAGCGAGGTCAGCGAGCGGAGACAGGGTATGAACGGGGACAAGAACGAGGTTCTCTTTCAGCGCCACCCGAACAACCCGATTCTGCGGGCGACCGAGTGGCCCTACCCCATCAACACGGTGTTCAACGCCGGGGCCACGCTGCTCAGGGATGGGAGTACCCTTCTCCTCTGCCGCGTCGAGGATCGCACCGGTCTGTCTCACCTGTGCGCGGCGCGCTCGCCGGACGGGGTGGACGAGTGGACGATCGACTCGCAGCCCACCCTGCTGCCCGATCCGGAAGGGTATCCGGAGGAGAAGTGGGGGATCGAGGACCCTCGCATCACCTACGTCGCCGACCTCGAGAAATACATCGTGGTGTACACGGGCTTCTCCCGGGCGGGGCCCGGGGTCTCCCTGGCGCTCACCGAGGACTTCCGCTCCTTCGACCGCTACGGGGAGATACTTCCCCCGGAGGACAAGGACGCCGCGCTCCTGCCCAAACGAATCGGCGGGAACTGGGCGCTCCTTCACCGGCCCACGGGCCCGCTCGGCGCTCATATCTGGATCTCCTACTCGCCGGACCTTCGGCACTGGGGAAGCCACCAGCTCATCATGGAGGCGCGGCGCGGGGGCTGGTGGGATGCCAACAAGGTCGGGCTCTCGCCCCCGCCCATCGAGACGGATCGGGGGTGGCTGGTCATCTACCACGGGGTCCGGCAGACCGCCTCCGGCAGGCTGTACCGCCTCGGTCTGGCCCTGTTCGACCTCGAGAAGCCGGAGCGCTGCCTGCGACGCGGCGACCAGTGGGTGTTCGGACCCGAGGCGCACTACGAACGCTTCGGCGACGTCGCCAACGTCGTCTTCCCGTGCGGCTACACGCTCAGCCCGGACGGGGACACCCTGAACCTGTATTACGGAGGCGCCGACACCTGCATCGCGCTCGCCACGGCCAGCATCGAGGACCTCCTGGAGTGGCTGGACCGGCACGGCATGGATCCCACGCGCGGGGTGCGCTGAGAGGCGCGCCACTCGAGCCGAACGGAGGCGGGAGGGCTGGTCACGGCCCTCGATCTTCGAGCGAGGCCGTTTCCTCCTCGCGCTTCCCGTCCCAGGAGACGGCTTCTTCGCTCAGGTACAGGATGTTGAGCCTCGGTCTCAGCCCCTGGACGCCCATCGCCATCCCGACCTCCACGAGCTCGGTGTCGGCATTGCGGAATCGGGTGATCCAGTTCTTGCTCTTGGCGTTGAAAACGTAGAACTCACAGAACGAGTCGTAGATCCGCTGCTGCTTCTCATCCCAGTCGTCTTTGAACCGCTCGATCCGAAGAGAAGGAAACTCCTCGGCCAGGGCTTTCTCGAAATCCGTCCAGGCCCGCGTGCAGTTTTCCGTCTCCAGCGGGAAGATGTAGATGCCCTCCAGAAGTTCGTCGGAGTCGGGATCGAACAGGAAGAAGGCGGTACCGGCGTACCCCAACAGCTTCGCCTCGATTCCGTACGCCGTCATGCCGTTCGGGGCCTCTCGTGCATCCGCCTCGGCCAACTCGGGGATCGCCGACCGATGCGTGCCCCATGTGTGGCCGCGGAAGCTCTCCACCACCTGACCCCATGCCACATCGGCCGCGAGCAGCAGGACGAGGGTCGCCGTCGAGCCCCTCAGAAGACCCATCGATGCGATCCACCTTCCATGGCTGCCGACCACCTCGCGTCAAACCAGAGTACGCGCCGGCCGCCGCTCCCGCTCAGGCCCCCCCGGCGGACCGGCTCCCCCCCGCGGGCGGGCTCCCCTTCCCTCGGCCGGCATGGCGAGCTCTCGATCGCGGCCGAACAGGCCTCCTGATCGGACCCTGGCGCAACCTAAGAAGTGCTCTCCCCGCACTACAAGAGACCCGCGCGCTCCGCCGTTCTTCGAGCCCCGTGGCTCGGCCCTGGCTCGGCCCTTGCACCATCCGCCGGCCCACTACGCGAATTCGGCAAGCTCCGGGGACGTCGCCTGGCGGACACCGATATGGACGGTCAGCCTAACCGACGACCTGTTCGCTATTTCCGGAGGTACCGTTGGCAGCTCCGGCGAGCCAGAGCCCGTCGACCGTCCGCAATTTCTTCACGATTCCGGCCGGGCCGGGGGGTCTCTCTCTGCGGCTCGCCGGGGGGCGGCCACCGCGCTCCATGTGCGTCCCCATCTCGCTGACCGCCGCTTTCCTGATCGCTCCCATGGCCGCCCCTCGAGCGCATGCACAGACCTCCGGCCTCTATTCCCGGCTCTCCGACGAGGCCTCGTGCCAGGCGCTCGAGCTTCACGAAGCACGCGGCGTCCCGAATGAGCCGGAGCACCGGTACGCCTGGAAGGGAATGTGCCGAGTGCGAGAGGGCGGCAAGCTGGAGACGGTGCGGGTCGACGCGCTCGGCACGTGGGACGGGCGGACCAGCGAGGCACACGAGGCGCTGGAGCTGGAGGGCGATCGGGGCTCGGTGGAAGCCGTCTTTCGCTGTAAGGACGACCCTTGGCTCGCCTACGCCCGGGAGGCGGGGAAGGGGCCGGCCCCCGGTCAGGAGGACCCGTACGCCCGGCTCGCGGTCCGCTGCACCACGCTTCGTCACGACAACTCGACCGGCATCGGGGCGTTCAGCCGGAGCGCCCGCTCACACCTCCCGATGCCGATCACGGTGGGGCGCGTCTCAGCCGCTCGAGCGGAGAAGCTGTCGCGGTCCGGCCCGGCACCGGGCCGCACGCGACCGCCCCCGGGACGCGCTCCGGGCCGCTCCACAGAGCGGTGATCGCACCGGCTCGTCCGTGCCCCGGCCGTTTACCCCCGGAGTGACCCAAGACCAAGAGCGAAGAAGCGCGCCGCCGCGCCGGGGGGGAGACACCCGAGGCGCCGGCCCTGCTCAATACGGCCGCGGCTCCGACAGGACCCGCGCCTCCCGATCGAGGCTCCGGAGCACCTGCTCGCGCAGCGCGCCGAAGAGGCGCCCGAGCTCCCGCCTCCGCTGTGACTCGGGGCCGCGCAGGTAGCGTTCCAGGCGACGGAGCCCGCCAGCTCCCCCGCGACGCGCGGCGAGCCAGACCGGCCAGCAGCTCGCCTCGGGTGCCGTTCCGGCCAGGAAGACCTCCATGCGGCCGCGGCAGCCGGGCCCGGCGCGGAGCCCCGTTTCGGGATCCACCTCCACCAGCTCGAGGCCGGCCGGGTACGAGAAGCCGGGGCTCGCGTAAGGGCCCTCGTCCCCGGTCGGGCCGACCGCCTGGATCATGAAGCGGGCGAAGATGGGAAGGGCCACACGCGCCCCCGGGAGGCCGAGGCTCCGCCCATCGTCGAAGCCGACCCACACGCCCACCGCGAGCGCCGGCGTGTAGGCCATGAACCAGGCGTCGCGGAATCCGTTCGTGGTGCCCGACTTGGCGGCCACGTCGCCGTAGAAGCCGAGGGCGCGGAGACCGCGGCCGGTGCCGCGCTCGACCGCCCCGCGCAGGGCCGAGGTCACGAGATACGCCTCGGCCGGGTCGTAGACCCGCTCGCCCAGACCGTCGGCCTCGAGAGCGCGCCCTGCGCGCTGCCCGCGCCCGTTCCCCGCTCTGCCCGGGGCCAGGGCGTTTCCCTCGCGGCCCACGGGAGATGCGCTTCCCTCTCGGCCCGAAGCTGGCGCGTTCCCCTCTCGGCCCGCCGCGAGCTCCCTCCCGTCCCGGCCGAGGGCGAGGACGTTTCCTTCGGGGTCCAGGACGGCCAACGTGGCGCGGAGCCGGGTCCGGAATCCGCCCGCCGCCAGCACCGCGTAGGCGCGCGTGAGCTCGAGCGGCGTCACCTCGAAGGCCCCGAGCGCGAGGCTCGGATAGGGCTCGAGTGGACTCTGGATGCCCAGCTCGCGCGCCGCCTCGACGATTCGGGGCGGCCCGACCTCGATCCCGAGGCGGGCGAACGGCACGTTGAGGGAGCGCTCCAGCGCTTCCCTCAGGGTCACGGCGCCTCGGAAGCGTCGGTCGTAGTTCACCGGCCGCCAGGGCCCGGCCGGCGTCTCGACCGTGAGCGGCTCGTCCTCGAGCACCGACGCCAGGGTGAATGGCCGCCCACCGCCGGCGGGCCGTGACACGGCGGCCAGCGCCACGATCGGCTTGAAGGCGCTCCCGGGCTGGCGGCGCGCCCGGACGGCGCGGTTGAACTGGGACGTCCCGTACTCGCGGCCTCCCACCATGGCGAGGATCTGGCCGCCTCGCGGATCGAGGGCGATGAGCGCGGCCTGGAGGGGCGCGTCCTCCGGTCCCCTCCGCGCCAGGGCCGGCAGCTGAGACTCGAGCCGCGCGAGCCCCTCCCGCACCGCCTCCCCCGCAGCCCGCTGCAGGCGCATGTCCAGCGTGGTGAAGACGGCGAGGCCCCCGCCTTCGAGCCGCGCGCCGCCCCCGAGCCCGCTGCCGCTCTCAAGCCCGGGGCCGCCTTCGAGCGCCCTGCCGCCTTCGAGCTTGTTGCCGCCTTCCACCCCGGTGCCGCCCTCGAGCGCCCTGCCGGCCTCGGGCGCCTCGCCACGGCCGAGTCGCCGGGACCCATCGTCCGCCCGCAGCCGCTCGGCGACGAAGTCGACGAAGTAGCGGGCGCTCCGCGGCGCCTCGCGCCGCTTCCTCACCTCGAGCGGGGCCTCCTGCGCTTTCCGGAAGGCCACCTCGGCGATGACCCCCCGCTCCCGCATCAGCCTGAGGACCAGATCGCGGCGCGACTTCGCGGCGGCCGGGTGGCGGAAGGGCGAGTAGAGACTCGGGCCCCGAATGAGGCCTGCGAGGAGCGCCGACTCGCTCAAGTCGAGCTCGCCGACATCCTTCGCGAAGTAGTGGCGCGCCGCCGCGCCCACACCATGGACCGCGATCGCGCCGGCCTGCCCGAGGTACACCTCGTTCAGGTACGCCTCGAGGATCTCCCGTTTTTCGTGCCGCCGCTCGAGCGCCAGCGCGATCGCCGCCTCGCGGACCTTCCGGACCAGCGTGCGCCGCGGGCTCAGATACAGGTTCTTGGCGAGCTGCTGTGTGAGCGTGCTCCCGCCCTGCACGATGCGACCGGCGCGCAGGTTCGCCAGCATCGCGGCGGCGATCCGCCTGAGGTCGAGACCGCCGTGCGCGAAGAACCGCTGGTCCTCGATCGTGAGGACGGCCTCCACCAGGTGCTCCGGGACGTCGGCCAGCCGCACCGGAACGCGGTCCTCCCTGGACCCGTCGTACAGGCTGCCGATGATCTCCGGCTCCAGCGCGACGCGGGAGAACGGTCGGCCGCGCTCGTCCTCCAGCCGGGCGATCCGACCGGCCCGGTTGAACCGGACCACGGTCGTCCCGCCCAGGACGAGTCGGTCGTGGTGACGGAAGGGCCGGCGGCCGATGACCCAGCCGCGCACCCCGAGATCGTACTCCCCGAGCCCCACGCTCCGGCCGGTCGCTCGAACGTAGCCCAGCCGTCTCAAGTGATCCTCGACGAGCGCCCGGCTCGGTCGCATCCCGAGGGATAGCACGACGGGGCGGGCGTAGATGCGGGTGGGAGCGCGGAAGCGCACGTCCGGGAGCCGGGCGACGACGATCGCCTCCAGTGCGAACAGCGCCGGCACGATGACGCCGAGGGCGAATAGCGCCGTCGCCACGCGTCTGATGACCGACCGGTGGTGCAGCCCACTCCGGAGCAGAGTAGCGACCTCCCCCCGTCCGCACGCTCGAGGCCCGAGAACTCCCGCGTCTGTCTCTTGGACGCGGCCGACGGGCAAACCGTTGTCCGCTGAGCGCTGCGCGCCGCTGTCTCCTGAGCGCTACGTACCCAGCAGCGGCCTGGTTTCGAAGCGCCCGCGAGGGAAGGATGGGACCGAAGCCGGTAAGGAGGAGCGGACGAAGCATGCGCGGACGCCACCGTACACCTTCGCAGGTCGTGGCCCCCGCGCAGTCCGCCGAAGGAACGATCCGTCGGAAAAAACGACGAGCGGCCCGGAGCACGTCCGGCGCCGCTCGCAGATGTGGAAGCGTCAGGACACGCAGGCTCAGCCAGCGGACGCATCCCACGTGACCGTCCGATCGACGATGCGGCCGCAGAACGTCCCGCTCACCGTCCGGGTGTGGTTCTCGGGGTCGAGCACGGAGCTGATGTCCACCTCGCAGGTCCCGCTCGCCCCGGCGCTCTTCTCCCACGTGAAGCTTCCCACGTACGTCGTGGTCTGGAGTCCCGTGGGCACGCCGTTCACGCGCATCCTGAAGCCGGAGATCGCGATGTTCGGGTTGCCCGAGATCGAGATCGTCCCGCTCGGGATCGCGTAGCTGCAGTGATCCGGCGTCTTGTCCGCCTCGAACTCCACCGTGAGCGTGTTCGTGTCGGTGTCCCGCTCCCGGTGCATCTCACCGGCGAGCTCCACCTCCCCGCCCAGCGGACAGCTCCGCGTGCGCGTGAAGGTGATGTCGGTGACGATGAGGTCGAAGACCGGCGATGGGCTGAGGGAAAGCGAAGGCGACACGGCCGCCGAGCCCCCGCCCGCGGCGATCTCACCGCCGATCATCTCGATTCCCGTCCCGTCGAAGTCCAGGGCCAGAGCCTCGGCCTCGGCCGCGCTCAGGCCGGCGGCCGACGGTCCCGTGGCCGCGTCGTCGTTGCCACAAGCCGCGGTGGCGATCGCCCCGACCAGCGCGCCGATGAGCATCAGTTGCCTTCTCATGGTCCACCTCCCCGCGTCGCTGTCATTCGCCCGCCGCGGTAGCCACCGCCTCTTCCGGGTCGCTCGCGGCGCCTTCGTAGGCGCTCCGCATCGGGCTTCTCGAATCCGCTCTCATTTCACGAGACGTCGCTCGGGAGAGTTGTGTTAAAGGAGCCGGCAACGTTTCACGGGCCACAGCCGTCTATGAGGATGCGTGGCTCGGCCGGCGAAAGCCCGGATCGAGCCGAGCCAACCATTGGGAAGAGTGGGAGGAGGTGGACGATGAAGCGGACGAATCTTCTCGGTGCCGTGGCAGCCTCAGCAGCCAGCCTAGCCCTCGCAACCCCCGCCCTCGCACAGGACCGGCCGATGTTCGAGCTGCCGGCCATCGAGGTGAGGTCGTTGGAGAAGGAGCTGCACCGGCAGGCCATCGCCCTGTACGAGACGCCGAGCCGCTGGAAGGAAGCGGCCAAGCTGCACAAGCAGGCCGCCGAGAGCCTGCCGAAGAACGACGCCGGCCGGTACTGGGGGTATGATCGGGCGGCTCGTCTCTTCTACTACGCGGGCGACTTCCCGGCGGCGCGCAAGTCGATGGAGAGGGCGGCCAGGGTGGCCGTGGCCACCGGCGACGTCCTGACGGCGGCGCACGCCTACGTGGACGCGGCCTTCGTCGCAGTCTCGGAGGGCTACGGCGGCAAGATGCGCGAGTTCGTGCGGGAGGCCAGGGAGCTCTCGAACTCGGAGCTCCTGACCGCGTACGAGCAAAGCGGGATTCTGGGACGGATCGAAGGAACGCGCGGCGGTCCAGTGGCGGCGCGCTCCGCGCTGGTCAGGCGCTTCGGCACTCCCCGGTCGCTGGCGGCGGGCTCGAAGCCGGCGCTGCTCGAGGCCGCGCAGCCGGCGCCGGATTTTGCCAGACCCGAGGCCTCCGAGTTTTCCACAGTGTGGCTCCGGTCCGCCAGCGGGGCGGCGGCATGCACCGAAGCCGGACGGCAGGAGGCCGGGGGCGCGCCGTGTGCGAGGAGAATCGAGCCGCCGTGGACGCCGGTGTCTGGGGCTCGCGGGACATCCGGTTCGCCAGCTGTGAGGCCGCCCGAGCCCACCCGTCGAAGCGTATACGGGTCAAGTGTCTAACTTACTGTTTCACAAGGCATTGCCATCGCAGGAGGACACCCGTGCAGCCGGCCGCGCCGGCCCGGGGCTCGCCGGCTCCCGGACCCGGGCTCCCGGACCCGGGCGCGCCGCCCGCCGGTTCAGCGCCACGGTCCGAAGCCGCGGAAGCCGGGGTAGGTGCAGCGGGCTCCCGGGCCGGCGAGCCTGGCACGGAACCCGCGGGCGGGCGCAGGCACGCAACCTGCGGATTTCCGGGCGCAAACCGAACCGGAGGAACCGCCCTGAACACGCCCGCGTGCCCCCTGTGCGGCCGGCCGGCCGTGCCCAAGCGACGCTATTGCAGCGAGTGTGATGTCGCGTCCGGCGACCCCACTCCGGCCGCCTCCCAAGCCCCGAGCGCCGCCGCAGCCCGCACGGGACGCGCAGAGCTCCGCCTCTTTCTGGCCGTCTTCCTGCTCGCCGGCTTCAGCGCGACCCTTCTTGGAGTCGGCGCGCCCTCCGCGCTCTCCCTGCCCTCGCTCCGGCAGACCCTGGGGCTCGGACGGCCGGCCGACGCGGCCGAGAGGTGGGGAGAGATCCGCTACATCCACAGCTCGACGAGGATCCGAGCGGACCGGACGACGGAAAGCGCCATGGTGGGCGGGCTCCAGCCCGGCGACAGCGTGCGCGTGGATTTCGCACAAGCGGGCTGGTACGCCATCTTCCGCGCCGACGAGACGGTGCGAGACGTGCAACGAGCGCTCGGCTACGTCTACGCGCCGCTGCTGAAGCAGACGCGCCCCGCGACGAACCGCCGAGCCGCCCGCTGACCTTCTCCATCCGGTAGCTCCGCCTCGATCGCCTCGCTGCGAGGGCGAGGTACGTGGCCCTGCTCGCCGAAGCACACGAGCCCGCCGGCGGTGGTCGTGACCACCGAGATCATCGGGCGCTCGGAGCGGCGGACTGGCTCTCATCCTCGACTCTCGACCGCCGGTGATATGCGTACGCGGCGGCGAGCGCGATGAGCGCGAGCAGCCCGAAGGAGGCCACTCGGTACAGGGCTTCGAGGGTCGAGAGGTCGAAGAACGTCACCTTGAGGATCGCCAGGGCCGACACGACGAGCCCGGCCACGCGCACCGCTCGCAGCTCCCGCCACAAGCCATACCCGATCAGGGCTCCCGCGTACAGGAGCCAGAACACGCTGATCGCGAGTCCGCGAACCAGCTCCTGGCCGGCCGCGTCCGGGCGGTCGAAGAAGAAGCCGATCTCCGATGTCCCGCCCGCGAAGAACAGCGCACCGGCGCCGAACCACATCACCGACCGGAGCTCGATCCCGCCGCCCGGACTTCCCGCATCGGCCGGCCTTCCCCACAGAGGGCCGGCGAGAGCGATGAAGGTGCCGACAAGGAGATAGAAAACCAGCGACCATTCGCCGATGAACGCCGCTTCGGTGGCCGGCCGATCGAACAGGTCCAGGGCCATGAGCCGGTACGCCGCGAGACCCGCCACGCCGAGGCCCGCCCATCGCGCCCTGGCCATCCGCTCCGGGCGGCTGGCGGCGGCGGACAGAAGCGCCAGAAGCGCCCATCCGGCCGTGATCCACAGGCCGTCCGCCTGCTCGGCTACGCCCCACGCGAGGATCGCGACTCCGGTGGCCTGGAAGATCGGAGCCTGCCTCCTCAGGCCGACGGCCACATACGGAGCCGCAACGCCTCCGAGGAGCACGAGGGGATAGCCCGAGATTGGAGGCGGACCGGCCAGGAGCGCGACGCCCGCCCACGCCCCGGCGGCCGCCAGAAAGTAGAGCCATTCGGAATCCACCCTGGTCCCCGGCAGGCGGTCCATCGGCTCACCGGGCGGCGCGCCCGACAGGGCCCACATGCCGGCCAGGTAGGAGGGAGCGACCAGGGCTGCGGGCATCAGGACGAAGGACCACGCACGCCAGCCCCCGGAGCCGTCGGCGTGCACCGCCAGGAGAAACCAGGCAAGAAGGAAGGCCGCCGCTCGGAGCCCCTTCCAGCCTCGCCGTTGGGTCACCGCGACACCCGCCGCGCCGCCGAGGGCGAGGTACGTGCTCACCAGCGCGCCGTCGGCCGCGACCAGCGCCAGGGCGCCCGGCACGAGAAAGAATCCGGCCAGCGCGATGCCGAACGTCGTTCGCCAGCCGAACCGCGCGGATACCACGCCGGCTCCTACGGCCACGAACCCGCTGTACATGACGAGCAGGTTCGCGGAGCCCGGGGCCTGGGCCAGGATGACCGGGGCGCCGAATGCGCCCGCACAGGCGAGCGCGGCCAGATACTGTTCGCCGCTTCTCGCGGCGCTCGCCGTTACCAGCACCGCCAGGAGGGCGAGCGCCCCGATCCCGACCGGCGCCGCGACCAGCTCGTAGGGACCGGCGGCGGCCCACACGGCCAGATAGGCGATCGCGGATCCCCCGCCGACGAGGGCGCCGCCGTAGCGCCCCAACCCCTTCCGCCGCATGCGCTCGCCGTAGGCGGCGAGTCCGATTCCGCCCAGGAGGCCGGCGATCACCCGCAGCGCCGGAGAGATCCACCCCTGGTCGAAGGCGTACTTGAGGGCGAAGCCGGCGGCCGCGACGAGGGCAAGCAGGCCGACCACCAGGAGGGCGTTCTCCCCGTACCACGTCTCGAGATCCCGTACGAGCGTTTTCCGCCTGGCTTTCGCCAGTAGCCCGCGTGCCGGCTCGGGCGGCTCCGCTGCCGCGAGCCCCGCTCGATCTTCGGCCACCGGCCGGTCTGCCGGGCGCTGAGCCTCCCGCCTGACCTCCTGCTCCCGGCGCACCACAGCGGTCAGCGCGGTGAGCTCCGCCTCCAGCGCGGCCAGCCTCGCCTCCAGCCGCTCCAGTCGTGACTGCGGGTCCATCGCCACCCCCGCTTCGAGGTTGGAGCCCGAAGTTGAGCTTGAGGTTGAAGCTTGAGATTGAAGCTTGAGATTGAAGCTTGACGTTGAGGCTGGTGAGTCCGCGGGTCAAGGAGGCGCCGCGGGGCGACGACGGCGTCAGCGCGCGGGCTCCGTTCGCCGCTCCCGCCGGGACACTTCCCGCCCGTCCAGCGGAGCGTGTATTCTTACCACCTGCAGGTGCGGCTCTCATGGCGGGAGCGCACAGGCAGGAGGCCGAAAGCGGCGGAACGAAAAGGCAAAGGAGGATACGGTGAGTGAAGAGTCGATCATCCTTGTGACGGGCGCCACCGGTCAGCAGGGAGGCGCCGTGGCCCGAGCGCTCCTGGCGGGGGGGCATCGGGTGCGGGCGATGACCCGGAATCCGGAAGGGGAGAAGGCCGTGGCACTCGCCGCCCTCGGAGCCGAGGTCGTCCAGGGCGACTTCGACGATCCCGCATCGCTGGAGCGGGCGCTGGAGGGGGCGTGGGGCGTGTTCGGCGTCCAGAACACCTGGGAGGCGGGCGTCGAGGGGGAGGAGGCCCAGGGGAAGCGCCTGGCGGAGCTCGCGAGGTCGGCCGGCGCGCAGCACTTCGTCTACACGTCGGTGGGCTCGGCCCACCGGAGCACCGGGATCCCCCACTTCGACAACAAGTGGCGGATCGAGGAGAAAGTGCGGGAGCTCGGGTTCCCCTCCTACACGATCCTCCGCCCCGTCTTCTTCATGGACAACTTCCTCTCGCCCTGGTTCAAGCCGGGGATCGACGAGGGGGTGCTGCGGGCCGGGATCCAGCCCGACACGAGGCTCCAGATGATCGCGGTGGAGGACATCGGGAGGTTCGGCCGCCTGGCGTTCGAACGCCCCGAGGAGCTGAACGGTCAGGAGATCGACATCGCGGGGGACGAGCTCACCCTGCCCCAGGCGGCCGAGATCCTGAGCGAGGTCACCGGGAAGAAGGTCACCTTCGAGCCGACGCCGATCGAGGAGATCCGGGCGTGGAGCGAGGACTTCGCCATCATGCTCGAGTGGTTCGATCGCGTCGGGTACGACGTCCACATCGAGGGGCTCGCCGAGCGCTTCGGCTTTCGCCCCAAGCGGTTCGCCGAATGGGCGAAGAGCGCGGCGTGGGGGGTGGTCGTCTAGCGTCGCCTCCGGGCGGGCCCCGCGCCTTCGGTGCGGCCCGCCCAACCCACCTCGGATCCGTGGGCCACGCAGCGAGCATGGCGTGGCGCTCCCCTCAGGCGGCCGGCGGCTCAGAAGTCGGGCGCTTCTTGAGCCGGGCACCGGCCAGCACGCCCGCGGCCCCGATCACCGGGTTGAAGAGCGCGAGCCAGGCCGGCTGCTCGGAGTTCTGCATCGCCTCGATGTTTCCCACGTCCGCCTCCCGCGCCTTGGGCGATGCCTCATCGGATGGCGCGAAGGCCGGGATGGCCATCAGGAGACCGAGACCGAGCACGAGGGCGGCCAGGAACTTCGGCGCCCGCGGGGTCCTTCCCACGGCGAGGCACACGAAGCCCCCGACGCCCGCGGCGATGAACCCGAGCGCGATGCTGACGGCGATCCACAGCCCCGAGATCTCGTAGGAGCCCGGCCGAAACGCGCCATCGGCCCCCAGGATGCCGTACGCCAGGGAGAAGGTGATGAACACGAGGGCGAAGATCACCACGTAGCCCAGGACCACGCTGCCGACGGTTCTCATGGTGCGCCTCCCTTCAAGGGTGGGTGCCGGTGCCGCTCGGGAGCGAGAAGCCTCGCCGCCCGCCGCGTGCTCCGGGATCACTCCGGAATGACCGAGATTCCCGCGGTGTCGGCGAAACCTCGGTCGAAAGTGGCGAGGAGGCCCGGCGGATGGCGGCGCGCTACCGTGAGGATGGCCGCATCGGTGAAACTCAGACGCTCGCCCGGCTGCGCGCGGAACGCCTCGAGGGCGTCGAGGAAGAGATCCGAGCACGGGCGCGTTCACCCGCCGGAGTCCCAGCGAAGCGCCAGCCTCCCGCCCTCGCCCGGGTCCACCCGGCACCCGAGGGCCCGGCTCTCCCGGTCCAGGGTCTCCCGCAGCCAGCCGGCCTCCTCCCGCGAGGCCCACTCCAGGCGGAAGCGGCGGGTCCGAAGCGGCGTCATCTCGAGCCGGGCGAGAGCCCCGGACGGCTCCAGGGTCACGAAGTACATGAGGACCAGGTCATCCCGGTACTCCTCGTAACCCGCGATCCCCTCGTAGTCGGTCAGGAAGTCGCCGCAGCCGTAAAGGATCGGGCGCTCCCGGTACACCTCGATCCCCTTCGCGTGGTGGGAGGAGTGGCCGTGCACGATGTCCGCCCCGCCCACGTCGATGAGGAGGCGGGCGAAGCGCCGCTCCTTGTCGGGGATGCGGTAGCCCCAGTTCCCGCCCCAGTGGATCGAGGCGACCACGAGGTCCCCCGCCCGGCGGGCACGGCGGACCTCCGCGGCGACCCGCCGCGCGGTGCGCTCCGAGAGGTCCGGCAGCAGGTTCACCCCCGGCCGCTCCGCGGCGGCGGCCCAGCCGGGGGGGATGCCGCTGGTGACGGAGCCGAAGCCGAAGACGAGGATTCTCCTCCCCCGGGCCTCGAGCACGGCCGGGGCGCCCGCCTCCGCGAGCCCCGAGCCCGCCCCGGCGGTCCGCACCCCCGCTCCGCGCAGGGCTTCCAGGGTCTCCTCAAGCCCCCCGTAGCCCCAGTCCAGGACGTGGTTGTTGGCCAGAACGCAGCAGTCGATCCCCGCGGCGGCGAGGACGGGCACGTTCGCCGGGTGCATCCGGTAGTGGACGCTCTTCCCCTCCCATGGCTCACCGCCCGCCGCGACGCTCGTCTCCAGGTTCACGACCCGCGCGTTCGGCCGCTGGCGATCCAGCTCTTCCAGGGCGTCTCCCCACACGTAGGAAAAACCCACCGGGGCGGGGATCGGACCGTTCGCCCGCTCGGCGAGCTCCAGGTAGCGCCTGGCGCTCTTCACGTAGTCCTCGTGCAGGATGGGGTCTCCCGGGTGGGGCAGCGCCTGATCGATGCCCCTTCCCGTCATCACGTCGCCGCACAGGAAGAGGGTGAGGGGTTCGGGGCCATCCCGCGTCCCGGTCGCCTTCCCGCCCCTGCGTAAGGGATCGGAACCGCGTGGGAGGTCGGCGGAGGCTTCGTCCACGAAGAGAGGCGGCATGCCGAACCTCCAGGTCGCAAGACCGAGCGACGCCCGGCCCGCCTCGAGCAGGAACGCGCGCCGGCGCATGCACGGGGCTCCGCTCGGGGCCGCGCCTACGCCGCCTTCAGGCGATCCACCATCGTCGTCCCCCGGCCGGACAGCTGCTGACGGCAGTACTCCGGGCCACCACTTCGAGGTGCTTGAGGAGGAGGGGTACGCCTCGATCCACCTTGTGGGATCGCAGCGGTACGTGGGACGGCGAATCAGGACTCTGATTCACTCCGTCGGCTGACGCTCACGGTTCGGAGTCGGCCGTTTCCGTCGGCTCTCTGGACTTCTCGTATCGTCATCGTTCCGCCCTTGCCATCCGGGCGGGATTCTTCGATCACCCGCTCGACCAGTCGGAGCCCGTTCACCCCCCGCTCCCTGACCTCGCGGGTCGACCGCCAGCTTCCGTCGGGCCGCGTCGTGCGGACCGCTTCGATCTGCTGAAAGAGACGCGGCTCCTTCGAGCGGCCGAGAGCCGAGATGTCCGTCGTATAGACCTGCTCCGTGGTGTGCTCCGCCCCCCGCGCGTCGGTCCACTCCCGGCTGACGATCCGATCGCGCAAGAACAGGTCATCGTTCCCGTCCAGCCAATAGACGCGCTCGACCGTCCGGACTTCCCGCTCCCCGACCTCACGATTCGTGGTCCGTCTTTCCGTGGCTTGCCAGCTTCGATGTCCAGCGCGGTAAGAGTAGGTCGTCCGATCGACCTCCAGGACCCGTTCTCCGTCCCGGCGCTCTCGCTGCTCGATGCGTTCCGTGGGTATGAACCCGCTCCGATTGATGTCCGGCACCGACACCTCGATCTCCGTCCGATAGATTCCGGCGCCCTCCGGAGCCGTCACCTCCACTTCACGGCGGGTCGCTCGAGGCCGGCCGTTCACGTCCGGCTGCGAAAAGTGCCGAACGATGCGCCGACGGCCGTCCGGCGTCTCCACGCGCTCCTCTTCGATCGTCTGGATCAGCCTCCGTCCGCCATCGGAATCCGGAGCGAACTCCCGCCGCGTTCGCCGGCTGGTCCGGGAGTCGATGCGAACCGTCTCTTCTTCGACCTCGAGAACGACTCCATACCCTCCATTGATCGAGGGCTGCTCGACGACCCGCCTTTCCAGTGCCCGATCCTCGGTTTCCCGGCGGGACTCCAGCCGGCGAGAAGGAGAGATCCCCTGAGAGGACTGGAATTCTTCTTCCAGTCTCTGGTCGCGTGGCTTCTCCTGCGGGCCGGCGACGGCCGGTCGCGCCGGGGTCATGCCGACTATGAATACGGGAATCGCTGCGAACAGTAGGCGACGAAGCACGGGACGCTCCTTCTTTCCAACAAGATAATGCCTTTGCTAGGCAACCGCCGGTTCACCGGGGGAGTTCCTGCCGTAGCGCGGGCCGCCGACCCCGCTCGCTCGCCGACGCGCCGGAAGGAAGGCCGGCCACGCCCGGACCCGAGCCGACGGGTCACGCTTTCCGCCGGACCGGCGCCGCCTCCGTCGCGGGGGGAGGGCCGGGCTCAGCGGCGGAAGATGTCGACCACCTCCAGCTCGAACCCGGGAAGCACGTCCGATCCGTCGAGGGTTTCGCCCTCCCGGAGCACCCGTGCCTGCCGGGGCGGATGCCACACGGTGACCGTGCTCGAACGCGGATCCACCACCCAGACGAGCCGGGTCCCCGCCTCCAGGTACTCGAGCACCTTCTCCTGGATCTCCGCCGCGATGTTGGATGGTGAGAGCACCTCGACGGCGAGCTCGGGGGCCAGCGGCCAGAAGCCGGTCGGAATCCCCTCCGGCGGTAGATGGTCCTTCGATATGAATGCCACGTCCGGTCCGCGCACCGTCGCAGGACGCCGCGAGAGCAGGAACCCGGTCTCGATCGCCACCGCTCCCAGCCCATGCTCCTCGACGTAGCCGTCGATGGCGCGGAAGAGCCGCGCGGCGAGCCAGCCGTGCTCGGCACCCGGGCGCGGCTCGCGCACCACCCGGCCGCGCGACAGCTCGACGCGGAAGGCGTCTTCCTCCGGCAACCGCTCGAACTCCTCGAGCGACACAACCGCCGAGCCCATCCGTTCGTGTCTCACTGCGGCACCAACCTCCGTCGAACCCCCTCAAGCCGGCAGTACAAAACTACCGCCCGCCTGCG
Source organism: Gemmatimonadota bacterium (assembly GCA_046758745.1). GTDB lineage: Bacteria > Gemmatimonadota > Gemmatimonadetes > Palauibacterales > Palauibacteraceae > JBHIAV01. The sequence goes on along the minus strand of JBHIAV010000017.1, from coordinate 10,622 downwards.
CGCCAGGATACGGCGCAGCATCAAGCCGACGTCATCCTCTGCCGCCGTCCCGGCGGAGAGCACCGAGACAGGCTGCTCGAAGGCGAAGCGCGCTTGAGCTCGGCGAGGAAGCGCTGCCAGCCTGGGGCGGGGACCCGCTGGCCGAGCTGTGGGGGAGTCGTGCATGACGCAAGGATCTACTTCAGGGCGCGTCCGGCGGCACCGCCAGCCCGACGCGGCGCAGGATGGCGCGGTAGCGCGGATCGACGCGCAGCGGATCGAATACCCAGCGGAAGAACCCGCCGGAGACGAACGTCGTGGCCCTCTCCCGGTAGCCCCGCTCGAGCTGCCGGAGCGCCTCTTCCCCGTCGTCCACGGACGCGTAGACGGCGGCGAGCAGCACGGGATCCCAGTACACGGAGTCGGCCTCCGCTCCCGCCCGATCCGCGAGCGCGCGGGCCTCGTCGCGCCGCCCCAGCCCCCACAGCGCCCGCACGCGGTTCAGCACGTACCCCCAGTGAAGGCCCTCGTACGCCGCCGTCTCCTCCAGGACCTCCGCGTAGCGGCCCCGTGCCAGACGCGCGATCCCGAGCATGGCGCGGGCGCCGAGGAAGTCGGGCTCGATCTCGAGCACCTCCCGCAGCGCTTCCGCGGCCCGGTCGAACTCCCGCACGCTCAAGTAGTACTGGCCGACTCCGGTGCCGATCTGCGGGGCCAGCGGGTCGAGCTGCCGGGCGCGCAGGATCTCCGCCTCGGCCTCTTCGTATCGTCCCACGTCGGTGAGCAGCAGCGAGTACCAGTAGTGGGCGAAGCCGTCGTCGGGGGCCAGCTCGAGCGCCTTCAGGTAGGAGCGCTCCGCGGCCTCCCAGTTCCACTCCCATGCATGCTCGACGAACGCCAGGGACCGGTGGCCGGCCGCGAGGTCGGGATCGAGCCGCAGCGCCTCGAGCGTCGCCGCCTTCGCCTTCGGGAACATCCCCGCGGGCGGCTCGTAGGCGTAGCCCGCCATGATCGAGTACGTGTCCGCCAGTCCGGCGTAGGCCGCCGCGTAGTCGGGGTCGAGGTCGATGGCCTTCTGGAACGCCTTCGCGGCATTTCGCAGGGCGTCCGGCGAGCGCCGGTTCCAGTGGTAGCGGCCGAGGAGATACGCATTGTAGGCGTCGATGTCCCCGGTGCCCCACCGCGCGAACGCCGCCTCCTTGCCGCCCGTCAGCTCCACACGCAGGGCGCCCGCGATGGCGCGCGCGATCTCGTCCTGCACGGCGAAGATGTCGGTCAGGCTCCGCTCGAACCTCTGCGACCAGACGTGGAAGCCGTCCGCGACGTCGATGAGCTGCGCCGTCACCCGGACCTGGTTCCCCTGCTTGCGCACGCTCCCCTCCAGCACGCTGCTCACGCCGAGCCGGGCTCCCACCGTCGCGACGTCCTCGTCGCGCAGCTTGAACGAGGAGGTGCGCGCGGCGACGTGGAGACCGTCGATCCGGGCCAGGACGTTGAGGATCTCCTCCGCCACCCCGTCGGCGAAGTAGGCCTGGTCTCCCTCGGGGCTCATGTCTACGAAGGGGAGCACGGCCACCGAGGGAGTGCCGCCGGCAGGCCGCCGACCCGCGGCTTCGCCGGCCCGTGCGCCGCGGCCCATGAGGGCGGCGAGCTGCGGCCCACCCACCGTCCACAGGCCCGCGAGGAGGAGCGCCGTGCCGGCGAGCGCGAGCAACCCCGACCGCCACCGCCGGGAGCGAGGCTCCGCCACGATCGCCTCCAGCTCGCCGGTTCGCGCCGGGTCGGTGCGGCGTACGCCATGGGGCGTCGTCTCGTAGGCCCACGCGAGCACCAGCGCCACCGGAAAGAAGAGGAGGAGCAGCGCCGTCACGGAGCGCAGGAGCGCGGGCGGCAGGGCGAGCCCCTCCGCCAGCAGCTCCGCCGCCTGGAGCACCACGAACGCGGTGGCGCCGTATACGGCGGCCACCTTGAAGACCTTCCGGCGCTTGAGCTCCGCGAAGACCAGTTGCCAGCGGGGCGGCCTCTCCGACGAGGGTGGCGTCTCCGGCGGGGGCGGAATCATTCCACCGCCAGAGCCTCGGCTCGCAGCACCAGCTCCTCGAACCGGGGGTCGCCGCGCAGCGGGTCGTAGATGGGATCCAGCCGGAGCTCGCCGGCGGCAAGGAAGGACGGCCGCGCCAGGAAGCGCTCGATCGCATCGAGCGCGTCGCGCCGCTGCCCCGTGAGCAAGTAGATGCGTAGCAGATACCGCTCCGAGGGGAATCCGTCGAGGACGTCCCGGTCCGTTCCGTAGATTCGCACCGCCTCCTCGCCCATCCGGATCGCCTCGGCCGCATCGCTCGCCCCGCCCCGCAGGGCGAGCCCGATGCCGAGCACGGAACGCGCGGCGGCCACCCGGCCGAAGCGATCCCCTCCGGGCGGCACAGGCCGGGCCTCGATCGCGGCGCCGAAGTGGCGCCCGTAGAGGGCGAGCCAGCTCTCGGCGAGAGCCCGGGCGTCCGGACGCCGGAAGCCGGGCGAGTCCCGGGCGATCCGGGTCGCCGCCTCGATGTCTCCCCGTCCGAACAGCTCGCTCTCGAACCAGAAGCCGCGCCCGCGGTCGTTCTCCGGCAGCACGGCCAGCGACTCGGCGAACCGGCGCGCGGCCTCATCGAAGCGTCTCTGGACCCGGTAGTTGATCCCGAGGTTCCAGAGCAGGGTCAGGTTGCGGGGATCGAGCCGCCCCGCCTGCTCGAGAGCTTCCGTGGACTTGTCGAAGCGCCCGACCCTCCGGAGCACGTAGCCGGCGTACTCGTGCGCCTCGGCGTTCCCCGGACTCAGCCGCCGCGTGGCCTCGAACGCCCAGGCGAGAACAAGCGCGATCGGGAATCCGGCCAGGATGAAGACGGTGAGCGAGCGGAGCACGACCGCCGGGAGGTCCAGCCCTTCGGCGAACAGATCGACGACCTGGAGGACGACGAAGGCCGTCGCGCCGTACACCGCGGCGACGCGGAACACGTTGCGCCGCTTCAGCTCGGCAAAGAGGCGCTGGTATCGGGGAGCTTCTTGCACGAGAGGGAAAATCGCGCGGTTCCGGGGGCCACGGCAACCGGCGGGGCGCGAACCCGTGGCGGGAGGCTTATCGTTCGGTATGAGCCCCGAGCCTGACCCGCCGCCGGACTACGAGCTGCCGGCCGACGACGACGCGCTCCTCGCGGAGTGCCGGGTGGAGACATTCCGCGCCGGCGGACCCGGAGGCCAGCATCAGAACAAGACCGAGTCGGGCGTTCGCCTCACCCACCTGCCGAGCGGAATCTCCGTCAGCGCGCGCGAATCGCGCAGCCAGCACCGGAACCGGAAGGTCGCGCTCGCCCGCCTGCGCGCCGCCCTCGAAGAGCGCGCCCGTCCCGAGACGCCCCGGATCCCCACCAAGGTGCCCGAGCGCCTGAAGCGGCGGCGCCTCGAGGAGAAGCGGCGGCGTTCCGAGCGCAAGGGGCTGCGAAGGGAGCCCGAGCCGGAGGAGTGAGAGAAGCCGCTCCGATGAGGGGCGCGTCGCTCACCGCGATCGACGGCCGCTTGGCTAGATCGGGAACCCCCCGCGGAGAGGGCCAGGCTCAGCGGCGGAAGATCTCCGCCACCTCCAACTCGAACCCGGGAAGCACGTCCCCCGCATCCAGGACCTCCCCCTCCCCGAACACCCGGGCCTCCCGGGACGGATGCCATACGGTCACGCTCCGGGAACTGGCTTGGACCACCCACACGAGCTCCGTCCCCGCCTCCAGGTACTCCAGCACCTTCTCCTGGATCTCGGCCGCCGTGTCCGAGGGCGAGACGACCTCGACGGCCAGGTTCGGAGCCATCGGCCAGAAGCCGATGGGAATTCCTTCCGGCGGGAGACGGCCGGCTGCGATGAACGCCGCGTCAGGACCGCGCACCGTGGACGGATGCTCGCCGAGGATGAAGCCGGTCTCGGTCACCACCAGGCCGAGATGATGTTCGCGAGCGTACGAGCCGAGCAACAGGACCAGCCGCCCGGTAAGCCAGCCGTGCTCGGCACCGGGCCGCGGCTCTCGCACCAGCCGGCCGCGTGAGAGCTCCACGCGGAAGGCATCCTCCTCGGGCAGCCGCGCGAAATCCTCCAGCGAGAGAAGGGGTCCGCCGGCCCGCTCCGGCTGTGCCACCATTTGCACCTCTCTCGAATCCGCCCGCAGCACCGGCACTGGGAAAATGTACCGCCGCCGGAGACGCCACGATACGGAGCGGCATCATCGGGGAATGAACCCGCAGCCGGAGGCGGGGCAGAGAGACCGGCATCGTCGATGGCAGCCGGCTGCGCCCACCGGAACGCGGCAGTCGTACGGACGGGTTGCGCCCGGCAAGGAGTCATGCGCCAGCCGACATTGCGAAGGAAGGAGCTGACAAAACCCATCGGCTCAGTAGTGATAGCGACACATCAGGAAGTCTATCCGCTCATCCCGGACCAGGTAAACGAGTCGGTGCTCCTGCGTAATGCGGCGCGACCAGATATTGGCGCCAAGATGTCTGAGCCCCTCCGGCTTTCCGATTCCGGCAACGGGATCGCGCATGACAGCCTCCACCAGATCAAGGATGCGCAGTGCAACCCTTCGGTCGGTGGCAACCCAGTGGCGGAGATCTTCCCGGAATTCGGCTTGGAATACGGAGAGACGCGGCTGGGACCTCCTCGATTGAGAGGCCCTAGGCGAGGCCAAGCTCTGTTCTCAGCGCGTCGGTCGTCTGCGGCTGGACCGAGTCCTCAAGGGCACGCTGAAGGGCAGCCAGGAGACGCCGCGCGTTCTTGGGAGATCGCAGCAGATGGGCGGTCTCCTCCAGGCTGCGGAGTTCGGCAGCCGGAATAAGAGCCACGTCCTGGTGGTTCCGGCGCTTGATGATGACAGGCTCCTGGGTGTCCTCGGCCTCGTTTAGGATTTGGGCCAGATTCTGGCGAGCATAGCTGTAAGAGACTTCCGTCGACATTCTGAACTCCTTGGCGTCGCACTTGTACATAAATATTGTACAGAAAGTGCGCCTGTTCAGCAAGGGGGCCGCCGGCGTAGCGGGGCCTCGGAAGCGCGCGGATAGGCTTACGGCGGCGGCTCCTCGAGCGTCACGATCCCAACGCCCGGGAACCTGGCGAAGTCCCGATCGAGGGTGAGGAGCCGCGAGGCCCCCTGTTCCCGGCACACCGCATTGATCTGGGCATCGAAGGCCAGGTTGCCCCGGGCGTCCCCCCGGCGCAGCGCCTCCCCGAACAGAGCCGGGTAGCTCGGGCCCGGGTTCAGCACCCGCACCGTGGGACATTTCAGAAGCCCATCCAGCGCCGCCAGCGCCTCGTCCAGGGTGGATGGCGGATCGAGAACCCGAGGGTGGGTCGTCACCCGGACGAACTCGCCGAGACAGAACACCGGAATCCCCCACGGCACGTTTCCCTCCGCGAGGTGGCGCAGCCAGGCCAGCGCCCGCTCGTGACCGGGCAGCCCGGCGCGGTGGGCGAAGACGAGGACGTTGGTGTCGACCGCGATCACCCGCTCGCGTCCCCGCGACCGATCACCCGCGTCCTTCCATGCGATCGATCAGGGCGTCCCGGTCGGTCAGATCCACGCCCCGCTGCGTCCCGCCCTCCACGACCGTCCAATCCAGCCGGTACGGGTGCCGGGTATCCTCCTCCCGGCGCAGCAGCTCCCGGAGGGCCGTCTCGATGATCGAGGTGATCGTTCGGCCGGTCTGCGCAGCGCGGCGCTTGACGGCACGCATCAGATCATCGTCGAGGTTGAGCGTCGTACGCATGCATACATACATATAATTGATACAGATATCTGTCAACGGAACGCCAACCGGCGGAATGGGCGAAGAGCGCGGCGTGGGGGGATCGTCTAGCGTCGGCTCGGGGCGGGTGCACTCCCGTTTCCCCACCGTCCTGGCCCCCTGCATGCATCTTTGATATCTTATTGATACCGTACCGCATGCTGGGAGAGAAGCTATGGCGGCGAGCTCGAAGTCGAGTCAAGTCAGCGTCAGGATCGACGAAGAGATGGCGAACTGGATCGATCGCCACCTGCCGCAGAACGGCAGCCGGGCGGAGTTCGTCCGCGACCTTCTCGAGCGGCAGATGAGAAGGGAGCGCCAGGAGCGGCTCCGCGAGATGTTCGATCGGGCCGCGGCGGAGCTCAACCGGGAAGATCTCGAGGAACGCGAGGATCTCCTCTCCTCCTTCGCGGACCGGGACTGACGTGGGGGAGAGAGCGAGCACCGGGCAACCGCGTCCGCTGCGGGGAGAGATCTGGGAGTTCGATCTCCGCCCCCGCAGGGGACGCGAGCAGAAGGGCATCCGCCCCTGCCTCATCGTCTCGACCGACGCCCTGAATCGCTCCGCCTTCGGAACCGCGATCCTCTGCCCTCTGACGACCACCGAGCGCTCGACCTTCGCGTGGCGCGTGTGCCTGGAGCCCTCCGACCTCCGGGTCGCAGCGAAGCGTTGGAAGCCCAGGCGCAGCTGGGTCCAGACGGACCAGCTCGTGACGGTAGACGCTCGTGAGCGGGCGCGCCAGCGCCTCGCCAGGGTGGTGAACGACGCGAGGATCGCCGAGGTCGACGACTCCCTCCGGTTGATGCTCGACCTCTGACCGCCGGCCCGGGACCGACCCTCCCGACTCCTGGCCCTCGCCCCGCTCCCGGAACCACCCGGCGATGCATCGGGAGTAGCGCACGCGGACCTGAGGGCCCGCACACCCGCGTTCCCAGGTTGACACGGTATCCGTGTGGCACGAGATTAGTGGCATGGCGAGCAAGCGCAACGTCACGATCACCCTCGACGAGGAGACGGCCCGCTGGGCCCGGGTCGAGGCGGCCCGGCGCGACACCAGTGTCTCCCAGCTGGTCGGCGAGCTGCTTCGCGAGCACATGCGCCGGGAGCAGAGTTACGAGTCGGCCATGCGGGAGTACCTCGGCCGGAGACCCCGCCTCCTGAAACGGAAGGGCCGCTATCCCACGCGCGAGGAAGTGCACGAGCGTGACCCTCTTCGTTGACACGAACGTCTTCGTCTACGCCCGGGACAGCTCCGAGCCCGAGAAGCAGCGCGCGGCCTCCCGCTGGCTCGAGGTGCTGTGGCGGTCCCGTCAGGGCCGGCTGAGCGCGCAGGTCCTCCACGAGTACTACGTCATCGTCACGGCGAAGCTCGATCCCGGGCTGGATCCCGATGTGGCCCGGCGGGATATTCGGGCTCTCCTCGCGTGGCGGCCCCTGCCCCTCGACGGCGCTCTGGCCGAGGAAGCGTGGGCGATCCAGGACGAGGCAGGGTTCGCCTTCTGGGACGCTCTCATCGTCGCCGCCGCGCGCCGGACCGGATGCAGCCATCTGCTCACAGAAGACCTCCAGGACGGGCAGCGTGCGGGGGGGGTCCAGATCCTCGACCCCTTCCTCCATCCGCCGGAGTCGGTCCCGCTCGACGGCGCGGGCTGACGAACGCCGAGGCTTGTCCCAGAACAGCTCCCCCGCACCAGCTCGCGCTTCTCCCGTGTCAGCTTCCACCGCGCAGGGAACTGCTCGCCGCTCCAGGCCCGACCCTCCCGGCGGATGTCCCCCCGGCCCGCGTCCTGGCAGGCGGTGTAGTCCTCTCCAGCGAGCAGCTCACCGTCGAGCCCCCACCGCCGCTGCTCCTCGGGATCGGAGAGGTCGAGCACGCGGCTGAGCTCAACGCTGACCACGAGCAGGCTCCGCGGGAGCAGCTCCTGCAACGGGATGCCGGCCCGGGCGGCGGTCCGTTTCAGCTCGGCGCGGACCGTCTCCGAGTCGAGGCTGAGGTAGAGGGCACCAAACTCTCCGCGCGGGTTGAACCGGCCTCCCGACCTGCGACTACCTTCAACCAGCTCGGGTCCAAGTTCGGCGAAAGCGGGCGCGGAGTGCCGATAGGCGATGCCCTGGAAAGCGTCACCTCCGCGAGCGCCCCTCGAGCTCAGGTCGTGACGCCCACGTTCAGGCCGAGAAGAATCGCGGTAAGCCGCTCCACACGACCGGCCAGCAGTTGCTTCCGGGGCGTCCCGCCACCCAACTCCGGGACCTCCCGGTCCAGCCAGGTCCGGGCGGCGTCATCGGAGCGAAATGTCGCCCGAAGCTGCTCAAGGAACTCCCCCAGCGCTTCCAGCCGATCAAGGAACGCCGGCGACGGCTCCGAGGTGCCGCTGCGCCACCGGTGCAGCGTGCTCTCATCGGCCCGAAGGACATCGGACAGGTTCCGGTAGCTCAGACCCAAGCGATCGTGCGCATCCTCCAGAGCGCGGAGCTGTCTCGCGAGCACGGCCATGGCGCCTCCTGACGTCTCGATCCCGTACAAGGCTAATGCCGGTCTACTTGCATTTGCAAGTACCGGGCCAGTCCAGTCGTGTTCCGCACCGTCCGGCAGCCTCAACCCGACCCCCCTTTCCGCGTTGGAACGTTCAGCCGGACACTGATGGCGGTCGCGTCTCAACGGGGGATCACCAGGTGGGCAGGCTCCACAACGGGCACGGGAGGGAAGCAGGCCCGGGAGTGTGATTGACGGGACAGCGGGCTCGGACCCGCCGCAACATGAGGTGTAGGCGGTTCATCCGACAATGAGGGGGCGCGCCACAGCCCTTGCGGCCGAGGAAGCGGTGCCTCACTGATTGTCATAGGGTCCGGGGCAGGCAGACTGAGTTCGTCCCGCAGGGGCGTCACCGGGTCGTACGCCGCGCGGGCTCGTGGCTTTCGGGATGCGAGGCTCGCGAGAAGAGCATTGACATCCAGGGGATCCAGAAGGCCAAGGAGGATGAGCGCTGCCGTTCCGCGGAGATCGAGGCGACGACGGACAACGCCGCCGTGCGGGATGCGCTGGCCTCGGGGGAGATCCGGCTCGCCGCCGGGACGGCTTGGCTGTGGAGCCGCGAGGAGATGGCGGGCTCGGTGGACGTCCTGTTCGTCGACGAGGCCGGTCAGCTCTCGCTCGCCAACGCCCTCGCCGTGTCGCAGGCCGCCGGAAGCCTCGTTCTCCTCGGCGACCCCCGGCAGCTCGAGCAGCCACAGCAGGGCATCCATCCGCCCGGCGCGGACGTTTCAGCGCTCGACCACCTCCTGGGAGACGAGGCCACCGTGTCACCCGACCGGGGGCTCTTCCTCGACCGCACCTGGCGCCTGCACCCCGAGATCTGCGCGTTCACGTCGGAGATCTTCTACCGCGACAGGCTCGAGTCCGAGCTCGGCCTCGAGCGCCAGGTCGTCCACGGTCCCGAGCCCCTGAACGGGAGCGGCCTGCGGCTCGTTACTGTCGAGCACGCCGGGAACCAGAGCGAGTCCCACGAGGAGGTGCAGGAAGTAGTCCGGCTCGTCGAGTCGGCGCTGTCGTCGCGCGCGACCTGGGTCGATATGGATGGAAATGAGAAGCGCCTCACGATCGGGGACATCCTCGTCGTGGCGCCCTACAACGCCCAGGTGTCCGCCCTTCTCGAAGCCCTCCCGGCAGGGGCACGGGTCGGGACGGTGGATAAGTTTCAGGGGCAGGAGGCGGCGATCGTCATCTACTCGATGACCACTTCGAGCGCGGGCGACGCGCCGCGCGGCATGGACTTCCTCTACAGCCCGAACCGTCTCAACGTGGCCACGTCACGGGCGCGGTGCCTCACGGTCGTCGTAGCGAGCCCGGCGGTCTTCGTTCCGGATTGCCGGACCCCAGCGCAGATGAAGCTGGCGAACGCGTTCTGCCGGTACCGGGAGATCAGCGCCCGCTCCGTGCCAGAAGCTTGCGCACCTCCGGCACGAGCTCGTTCGGAATCTCCATAAGCGTCTGCGTGGAATCCTCGAAGGCGGCCTCGTCTTCAGCGACGGCCTCCTCCTCGCTCTGCTGCTCGTAATGCGCGATCAAGCGGCGCACACGCTCCTCGTCCCAGCCGGGCGGAAACCTGCTCTGTTTGTCGCTCATGTGCCTCGCTTGCGTCTCCTGCGCTTGAACGCGACCAGGGGCTTGCCTCGGAGCTCGTAGGCCGTAACGACGAAGGCTCCGTCCGCCGTCGGAACGTAGATTACCCGGAGGTATCGGCCGACGCTCGTCTGCCCAATCGCAACACGCGATTCCTCTCTTCCGGGCCGATCCTCCGCAGGCCTGCTGAGGACCTCCTCGACCTCCGATTCCGAGATGCCGTGTCTGTAAATGTGAGGAGACTCCGTCTCCGGGTCGAGGTAATACCGTTCGATCTGCCCGCCGCCAGGAACTCCTCCCGCGCCTCCTCTTCGAGAGCGGTGAGGATGTACTCCAGCAGGTCCTCCTGACGCGGCTGTCCGAACACGAGCCGGTACATGGCGAGGCTCCGCTGGAGGAGCGGCAGCACCGACTCCTCGCGGCTGAACGGGAGGCACAGCACGCGCCACTCCACCTTCGCCCCGCCCTCGATCGGGAACAGCCAGTACGGGATGAGGTCGTTCGAGCCGGGCGGTCTCTCCTCCCGGGCGAGCTCGAACAGGGCCGCCCACGGATCGCCGGGTCCGTCCATCGCCCGGCGCACACCGTCCGGCGCCCGGGACACGCCGTTCATCGCGCGCCGCACGCCCTCCAGCCCATACTTCGCCGCGAGGTTCTTTCTCACGGCGTGGCCCTTGTAGCGGTGCACCCTGCCCTCCCGCTGCTCCATGTCCACGGGGT
>JBHIAV010000016.1:0-53234 GCA_046758745.1 Gemmatimonadota bacterium | reverse complement strand
CCGCGCTCTCAGCGGAAAGAGGGGCACACCTCCCGCAGCGCCCAGTAGAGCACCCGCGCCATCACCCGTTCCCGATACTCGGCCGTGGAACGGATGTCGTCGATCGGCGAGACATCCTGTCGAATCGCCGGAAGAAGGTCATCCGGGGACGAGACAGGCTCCTCGCCCTCGAGAAGAGCCTCCACGGCGGGGCAGCGACACACGGTCGGGGCCATGCTGTTCGCCACGACCCGCCATCCGAAGTCGGAGCCGGCGATCGCGACTCCCACCTTGGTGATCGCCTGGGCTCGTCGCGAGCCGACCTTCTCGAAGAGCTGGAAGGAGTATTCGCGGCGCGGCATCCGAATCGCGGTGATGATCTGGTCGGGGCGCCGTCGCATCTCCTTGTACCCGAGATAGAAGTCCGAAAGCGGGACCTCCTCCCGGCCGCGCGTCGACTCGAGCAGCACGACCGCGTCGTACGCCATCAGAACCGGGACGCCGTCGGCCGCCGGCGAGGCGTTGACGATGTTCCCGGCCCACGTTCCCCGGGACTGGATCTGGATGGCGCCGACCTGCCGTCCCGCGTCGATGAGGAGGGGAAACTCCTTCCACGCTCGCGGGTCCCGGATGACGTCCCAGTAGGTGGTGAGGCCGCCCAGGACGAGCTCGTCATCGGTCCATCGGTGCAGCCGCAGCTCCTCGAGGCCGGAGAGATCTACGTACGTCCTGCCGTGCTCCTCGGGCTTGAGGGGCCAGTGGACGAGAAGGTCTGTCCCCCCCGCCATCGGGATCGCGCCATCGCTGGCGGCAAGCATGTCGCACGCCTCGCGGAGGCTCCCCGGCATGAGCACCGTCACACGGCTCCTCCCGCTCCCCGCTCCCCTGTCGCCTCGGAGCCGCGTCGCCCGTCGGCTCCTCCCCGCTCCCCTGTCGCCTCGGAGCTGCGTTGCCCGGCTCCTCCCCGCTCTTCCCTCGGCCGGGCGTCGCGGTGCTCCCCGGCCGGCGCCTCGCTCTGCTCGGCACCTCGCTCCGCGAGCGCGGCCTCGAGGCTGTCGATGATCCCGTCGTAGCCCGTGCAGCGGCACAGGTTGCCAGCCATGAGCTCCCGCATCGTATGCGTCTCGAGCAGCCCGGGGTGCTCCCGCACCCACCACGCTGTCATCACCACACCCGGCGTGCACGCTCCGCACTGTGTCGCGCCTCCGGCGAGGAAAGGGCCGAGCGCGGCCGGATCGAGGGACTCGATCGTCTCGATGCGGCGTCCGCGCGCCTGGTAGGCCGGCACCAGGCAGGAGTCGACGGGCAAGCCGTCCATGAACACGGTGCAGGCCCCGCACTCTCCCTCTCCGCACCCCTCCTTGGTGCCCGGGAGGTCGAGGCGGTAGCGCAGGACGTCCAGGAGACGCTCGCCGGGAAGCACGTCGATGGAGATCGGTTCCCTGTTGAGGGTGAAGGAGATCGAGAGCGCATCGAGACCCCGTCCGCTCACGACACAGCTCCGGGGCGCCCGCGGATGCCGGCTCGTTTCACGCGCGGCTCACCCACCGGCCCCCACCTCCGCTTCTTCCATCAGATTCATGAGCCCCTCGGGCGTGAGGGGGACGGCGCAGGGGTCGGTGCCCGTCGCGGCGGCGACCGCGTTGATCACCGCCGGCGCCGGCCCGTCGATCGGCAGCTCGCCGAGCCCCTTGGCTCCCTGGGCGCCGTGCGTGTACGGCGTCTCGAGAAAGTATACCCGTATGGGCGGGACATCGTCGCTCGTCGGGATGAGATAGTTGGTGAGCTGGTAGTTCTGCATGGCTCCGTCCTGCCACTTGACCTCCTCCATCAGCGCCCACCCGATCCCCTGCACGACACCGCCCTGGATCTGTCCCCGAGCCAGCGTCTCGTTCAGGACCTTCCCGACTTCCTGCACGGCCACGAAGTCGATGACCCGGCTGTCGTAGGTTCGGAGGTCCACCTCGACCTCCGCCACGTAGGCGGCCCACGAGTAGGCACCGTACGCGTCGCCGCGATAGTTCACCTCGTCCCAATGCAGGCCGGGCGGGCGTACATAGCGCGCTTTTCCCACGACGTCGCCGCCGGGGTGCTCCCGGTGCCACGCCACGATCGCCTCCTTGAGCGCGGGACCCGAAAGGGTCTCGTCCCCGAGACGCCGGCGCAGGTCGTCACACGCCTGCTCGATGAGCCGGCCCACCACCATGGCCGTGCGGGAGGCCACCGTCGGGCCGCTGTTCGGCACGCGAGAGGTGTCGGCTTCCGCGATCACGATGTCATCGGGATCGTAGCCGGTGCGGCCGGAGGCGATCTGAGCGAAGACGGTGAGCGTTCCCTGGCCCATCTCGATGTTCGAGCTCCGGACCTCCAGCCGACCGTCCGGGAGCCCGGCTACGTGCTGGCTCGAGTCGAGGTGGACCTCGCCGGCTCCCGTGAACCCGGCCCCGTGGAAGAAGGTGGCGAGGCCGATTCCGCGGCGAAGCGTGGGATGGGTGGCGTTGAACCTCTCGTGTTCGTCGCGCTTCTCCCGGTAGCCCGACAGTTCGAGCGCCCGCTCCATCACGGCGATCCGGTCCGCCCCGTCCCGGATCACCTGACCGGTGGCCGTCGACTGTCCCTCCCGGATCAGGTTCATCCGGCGGAGCTCCACCGGGTCCATGCCGAGCGCCGCGGCTATCCGGTCCATGTGGCGCTCCTGCGCAAACTGGGTCTGCGGCGCCCCGAAGCCGCGGAACGCACCGAAGGGCACCGCGTTCGTGAAGATGGCCTTCCCGTCGATCCGCACGTTCTCGCAGCTGTATGGTCCCGCCGCGTGGATCGCGGCACGGCTGAGGACGACGGGGGAGAGGGTGACGTACGCCCCGCCGTCGAGAAGCACCTGGACGTCCTGGGCGAGGAGGCGGCCGTCGCCCGACACCCCGGTTCGGTGGCGCACGAGAGAGGGGTGCCTCTTCGTGGTGGCCGCCATGTCCTCGGCCCGGTCGTAGATGAGCTTCACCGCCCTCCCGGCCTTGATCGCGAGGAGCGCCGCGTGCAGGGCGATGACGTTCGGGTACTCTTCCTTCCCCCCGAAGCCGCCTCCGGTGGGTGCCTGGATTACCCGCACGCGGTCGGCATCCCGGCCCAGGGCGTGCCTGAGGGCATCCACCACGTAGTATGGGCACTGGAGGGAGCCCTTCACGCAGATGACGTCTCCCTCTTCCCAGGCCACCATTCCCTGGTTCTCGAGGTAGACATGCTCCTGCGAGCCGGTCTCGTAGCTTGCCTCCACCACGATCGCGGCGTCCGCCAGAGCCGCCTCGACGTCACCCTTCTGGATGAGGATGTGCTTGAGGACGTTGTCATCCGCGTACTGGATCTGGTCGGGTCGAGGTGGGACGCGGAAGTCGAGGACCGGCGGGTCGGCGTCGACGATCACCTCCACCTCGTGTACGGCGCGCCGCACCATCTCGCGTGCAGGGTGGGCGAGGAGGAGGACCGGCTCGTGAACGTGCCGCACGTAGTCCGTCGCCAGAACGGGCTGATCGTCCTCGATCAGGTGAACCACGTTGCGGCCGGGGATGTCCCGTTGGTCGACGACGATGAACTCCGACCAGTCGACCCCCTTCCCGAAGCGGATCTCCCTGACTCGGCCGCGTGGTGCGGGGCTCCGCACGGTCCCGCCCCACAGGAAGTCATCCAGCGGGAGGTCGTCGACGTAGCGCTCGCGTCCGGCGAGCTTGGCGAGGCCTTCTCTTCGCTTCACGGCTGCTCCAGTAGGGGGTTCGGCACGCCGCGCGCCGCGGAGACTGAACGGAGGCGCCCGGACCGTCGCCGTCCGCTCCCGCCGTCCGACTGGCGCCGCAGACGGCAGCTGTGAATCTTGCGCGGAACCCTCGCAACGAGCAACACCGCTTTGGCTTAACAGCGATGCCCTACGATCCCGGCCCGTTCCCGGAGTTTTCCTGGTCACAGACGCGGCGCTCGACGTTCCGCGAGTGCCCGCGCATGTACTACTACCAGTACTACGCCTCCCACCGTGGGTGGGAGAAAGACGCGCCGGAAGAAGCGAAGGTGGCGTACCGCCTCAAGCAGATCACGAACCTGCACCTTCTGGTCGGCAACGTGATCCACGAGCTGGCCTCCGCCGCCATCATGCGGGCGCGGGGGGGCGTCGATCCCCCGGCACTCGACGAGCTGGTGGAGAGCGGCCGCCGGCGTCTGAACCAGGCGTGGGCGCAATCGCAGCGCCGCGCGGAATGGGAGCTCCGTCCCAGGGCGCTGCCAATGCTGCACGAGTTCTACTACGGGTCCGGCCCCTCCGGCTCCCTGATCGCGAAGATCAGGGACAAGCTCTCCACCTGCCTGCGGGGACTCCTCGAGTCCCGAAGCTATCGGGAGGCGATCGAGGCTCCTTACGTCGAGGTCAAGGAGACGGACCGTCCGGACACCTTCGTCCTGCACGGGCACAAGATCTACGCCCAGCCGGATCTCCTGTATCGGGTGGGCGGCGGTGAGTACCGGCTGGTCGACTGGAAGACCGGTGAAGAGCGCGAGGGCGATGTGCGGCAGCTTCGAGCGTACGCCGTCTACTTCCGGCACCGGGCCGATCTGGAGTCGGGGCCGATCATCGGGTGCTTGGAGTACCTGTACACCGGGGGTCGGCAGACAGCCCCTATCACGGAGGAGGGGATCGACGCCGAGGAGCGGGCCATCCTGGACAGCATGGAACGGATGCAGGCGTACCTCGTGGATGCAGACAAGAACGAGCCGCTCCCGAAGAGCGAGTTCCCGATCCGCACCGACACCACGGCGTGCGGGAGCTGCAAGTTCTACGAGCTGGATGCCGAGGAGATCGCAGCCGCTCCGGCGGGGCCGTTTTGAGTGGTCCGGTCGAGCCCGGAGCGGCGTATCCGGAGCGCGGGATGAGCGAGGCGAAGCACGAAGAGTTCCTGCGCGAGGCGATCCGCCTCGCGGCCGAGAACGTGGAGCAGGACGGCGGTCCGTTCGGCGCCGTGGTCGTAAAGGATGGCGAGATCGTGGCACGGGGGGTAAACCGGGTGACGGCCCACAACGACCCCACGGCCCACGCCGAGATCGTGGCGATCCGCGAGGCGTGCCGGGCGCTGGGCACCTTCCAGCTCGAAGGATGCACGATCTACTGCAGCACGGAGCCGTGTCCCATGTGTCTCGGCGCGATCTACTGGGCTCGTCCGGACGCCGTCTACTTCGCAGCGGCCCATGCCGACGCGGCCGAGAACGGATTCGACGACCAGTTCATCTACGCCGAGATCGCGCAGCCCGTTGAGAGGCGGACGCTGCCGACGCGGCGGCTGGCCGTCGAGGGCGCGTTGGAGCCGTTTCGCTGCTGGCGGAAGAAGGAGAACCGGGTCGAGTATTAAGGGCTGAGTGTCCGCAGAGATCTGCCTTGGCCGCACCCGGTGCCCGTGACGGCCGGGTTGCGATCGGACGGGCCGGTGGCAGCGAAGCGCCACCGTCCGGGGGGTCGCGCATCCCTCTTGTTTGCCCGATATTCGCGCCCGAGCCCGTCGTCACTCCCCACGCCGAGAGGTCCGCGTGAGCCCCGAAGACGCGCCGGTCCTCACCGAGCGGCACGATGCCGTAACCGTTGTTCGGCTCAACCGCCCGGAGCGGCTCAACGCGGTGAGCCTTCCCCTGTACCGATCCATGCTGGAGGAGCTGGACCGGATCGAGGCCGAGCCGTCCATACGGGCCGTCGTCATCACCGGCGCCGGCCGAGCGTTCTGCGTGGGGGCCGACTTGAAGGCGCATGGAAAGGGGGATCTGACGGCGGGGGAGCGGCGGAGCTATGTCGCCACGGGCCAGCGAGTGCACCGACGGATCCAGACGCTACCGCAGCCCGTCGTGGCCGCGGTGAACGGCCACGCGATCGGGGCTGGGCTCGAGCTCGCGCTCTCCTGCGACCTCATCGTCGTGGCCAGGAAGGCGAAGCTCCGCCTCCCGGAGCTCGCTCTAGGAACCTTCGTGGGCGGAGGCACGGTTTACACCCTGGCCGCCCGCGTCGGGATGGCGAAGGCGAAGGAGCTCCTTCTCCTGGCCGAGTTCTTGCACGGCGAGGAGGCGGTCGACATGAGGCTGGCCAACCGGGCCGTCCCGGCCGACGAGGTGCTGGAGACGTCCCTCGCCATGGCCGGAGAGCTCGCGAAGCGCGCGCCGATCCCGGTGGCGCTGGCGAAGCGGCTGCTCGACGGAGTCCGGCACCTGGACGCCGATGCGGCCATGGAGCTCGAGGCGAGCGCGCTCCTCGAGTGCATGGCGACGCAGGACTGGCGCGAAGGGATAGTGGCGTTCCACGAGAAGAGGGAGCCGAAGTTCGTCGGTGAGTAACCGTGGTCTGAGTCGGCCGGCGCGCCGATGAACCATCCCCTCGCCCCGATCCTGGCGCCGCGCTCCGTTGCCGTGGTAGGCGCCTCTCGGAGCCCGCGCAAGCGCGGCTACCAGGCGGTTCGCACCCTCGTCGAAGGCGGCTTCCAGGGCCGCGTCTTCCCCGTGAACCCCAAGGGCGGGGAGCTCCTCGGTCTTCCGGTCGCCGCCTCCGTAGCGGAGCTGGATGAGCCCCCCGATCTCGCGTTCATCTGCACCCCCGCGGAGTCGGTGTCGGCGCTCCTCACGGAGTGCGCGGAGGTCGGGATCCGGGGCGCCGTCATCTCGGCGGTCGGCTTCCGGGAATCGGGCGAGGCGGGGGCCGCGCTCGAGCGCGACGTGATGGAGGTGGCGCACCGAACGGGGATCCGGGTGGTCGGGCCCAACACTTCGGGGATCTTGAACACCTCCCTGGGCCTCAACCTGGTGGGTCTGCGCGGCGTACGTCGGGGCCGGCTGGCGGTTCTCTCTCAGTCGGGTAACGTCGGGCTCGTTCTCATGAACGACCTCTCCGCCCGGTCGGAGGGGGTGTCCGTGTATGTGGGAGTCGGGAACGAGACGGACATCGCGTTCGACGAGTACCTGGAGTACCTCGACACGGACCCGGAGACGGCCGCGATCTTGATATACGCCGAAGGGTTCGGGAACGGACGCCGCTTCATGCGGATCGCCCGGCGCATCAGCGAGCACAAACCCGTCGTGCTCCTGAAGGGCGGGAGATCGGAGAATGGCATGACGGCAGCGCGCTCCCACACCGGAGCGATCGCCGGCTCGTACGCCGTGCTGGCGGCGGCCCTGAAGCAGGCGGGCGTCACCGAGGTGCTTCGCACGGACGAGCTACTCTCAGTCGGCGAGGCGCTGGCCGCCCAGCCCCGCTTCACCGGCGGCACCGGAGTGGTGGTCCTCTCCGATGGGGGCGGTCACGCCACACTGGCCGCCGACTGCCTGACGGACCTCGCCGTACCCCTGCCGCCGCTGGCGGAGACGACGCGGGCTGCGCTGCGCGAGCTGCTGGGCCCCGCCGCCGCGGTCGCCAACCCCATCGACCTCGCCGGCGCAGCCGATGGAAACCCGGAAGTGTTCGCGCGCGCGCTGGAGCTCGTGGTGGGTGATCCGGCGACCGGATGCGTCCTCGTGGTGGGGCTGTTCGGCGGTTACGCGATCCGCTTCTCGGAAGAGCTCGCCGAAGCCGAGGCCAGAGCCGCCTACCGGATGGCGGCGATCGCTCGGGAGACGCGGGTACCCCTCGTGGTGAACACGCTATACGCGGGCTCGCCGAGCGAGCCCCTTTGTCGTCTGAGCGCGGCCGGCGTGCCGGTGATCGAATCGCTCGAGGTCGCGGCTCGCTGCACGCAGGCCATTCACGAGCGGGGGGTCTTTCTCCGCCACCTACCGCCCGACGTCGAGGAGCCTCCCGCCGCAAAGAAGAGCCCGCCCCCGATCGAGGCCGCGCGCGGGGAAGGGCGCGCCGAGCTGCTCGAGACGGAGGCGCGGGAGCTGATCGCCGCGCACGGAGCCCCTGTCGTGGACGCCGTGTTCTGCCGCGGTCCGGAGGAGGTGACCCAGGCCCTGGAGACGGTCGGCACTCCGGCGGTGCTCAAGGTGGTCTCTCCCGCCATCCCCCATAAGACCGACGCCGGAGGCGTCGCCCTCAACATCATGGATCCGCGGGCGGCTTCGGAGGCCTTCTGGCGGATCGTCGCCTCGGCGACGGCGTACGCGAAGGGCCGCGGCCTCGATCCCGACATTCGGGGCGTGCTGGTCTCCCCGATGCTCCGTCCTCCGGTCGCCGAGCTCATCGTGGGAATCCGGCGCGACTCCCAGTTCGGTCCCGTTCTCTCGGTGGGAGCGGGAGGGGTCGCGGTGGAGATCTTTCGGGACACGGCCGTGCGGGTGCTACCGGTCTCCTCCGATGAGGCGCAGGCGATGCTCCAGGAGATCCGGCTCTCCCCCCTACTCCGCGGTCACCGCGGCCGGCCCGCCGCCTGCGCGGATTGCCTCGTTCGCCTCATCGGGGCCATCGCCGAGTGCGCCTTCACCTTTCCGGAGCTGGCGGAGCTGGAGGCGAATCCGGTGTTCGCGTATCCGGACGGCGCGGTGGCGGTTGACGTGCGGGCGTTCCTCAACCACCTTGTGCGGTAAGGCTTCGGGGGCTCAACCTAGAAATCATAGTACATCGGTGCGCGGAACTGCCGTGTTTGCAGTATGTTCGGGCAGTCCGTAGCCCGTTTTTTGTTCGTCGGGCGTTCGTCCAGTCGGTCGGGCCGAGGGTCCGGGCATGCGTGCGCGCGGCCCTTCCAACCAATCCCCAAGGGAGGTGAGGCATGAGTCCGAGACGTGGTTCGATCCTACGAGCGGTCTGCAGCCTGGCCCTGGCGGCGGCGCTTCCGTTCACGGCGCGCCCCGCCTTCGCGCAGCAGACCGGCACGATCACCGGACGGGTGGTCGCCGCCGCCACCCTCGAGCCCCTCTCCGGCGCCAACGTGGCGGTCATCGGTACGGTGAGGGGTGCTCTGGCCAGCGACGAGGGCAGGTACGCCCTCACCATGGGGCCGGGGACGTACGCGGTCCGGGCCAGCCTCATCGGGTACGAGCCCGTCGAGCGGCGGGTCACCGTGGTGGCCGGCGAGTCGGTGACGGCCGACTTCGAGCTTCAAGAGGCGGTGATCGCGGGGCAGGAGCTGGTGGTCATCGGATCCCGCACCGCGAGGACGGCCATCGAGACGCCGGTGCCGATCGACGTGATCACGGCGCAGCAGATCGTCGAGTCCGGCCACACCGAGGTGAACCAGATCCTGCGCGAGATCGTCCCCTCCTTCAACGCTTCCCACCAGACCATCTCCGACGGCACGGACCATGTGAACCCGGCCAGCCTGCGGGGCCTCGGGCCCGACCAGACACTCGTGCTGATCAACGGCAAGCGCCGGCACCCGAGCGCGCTCGTGCACGTGAACGGGACGTTCGGTCGAGGGACCGTGGGGGTGGATCTCAACGCGATCCCGACCTCGGCGATCGAGCGCATCGAGGTGCTGCGCGACGGGGCGTCGGCCCAGTACGGGTCGGACGCGATCGCCGGCGTGATCAACATCGTCCTCAAGGAGCAGACGCAGAAGCTCCAGCTCAACGGCATCGTCGGCGCCACCGGGGGATGTCTGAGCCAGCCCGACCGGGCCGACACGGGCGAGCCGATCAACCTGGACTGGGATTGTGACGGGGAGCAGGGCCAGGTCGGCGTCAACTACGGTTTCCCGATCGGGGAGGGCGGCTTCTTCAACATCACGGGCCAGTATCTCAACCGGCAGCGCACCAACCGCTCCGGCGCGGAGGAGCGCGACTTCTTCCTCGGGATCTCCGGTGAAGCCGCCACGGACGCCGAGCTGGCGCGGCGCGGCCTCACGCGGGCCGACCTCTCGATGAAGACGGGCCAGGGCAAGGCGGTGGTAGGCTCGGCGTTCTACAACACGGCCTTCCCGATCGCCGAGAACGCCGAGCTGTACAGCTTCGGCGGGCTCACCTTCCGGGACGGCATAGCGACCGGCTTCTACCGCCGCCCGAACCAGGAGGAGCGTGTCGTTCCCGAGCTCTTCCCGAACGGCTTCCTGCCGGAGATCAACACCGATATCGACGACGGGTCGATCAGCGTGGGTCTTCGGGGAACCCAGGCCGGATGGGACGTGGACCTCTCGGTCACGCACGGGGCCAGCTCCTTCCTGTTCAACATCGAGAACACGAACAACGCGTCGATGGGCGTGTCCAGCCCCACGACCTTCGATGCCGGAACGCTGAAGTCCAGGCAGACGACGGGGAACTTCGACGCCGTGCGGCTCCTCGACACGAAGGGCGCGCTCAAGTCCTTCTCGCTCGTGCTGGGCGGGGAGTTCCGGGTCGAGAACTACGAGATCGAGGCGGGGGAGTTCGGCTCGTTCTCGCTGGGCAACGGCGGCGACGTGCCGGGGGTGGACTTCGACACCACCTCCAGCGGGCAGCCGAAGGCGGCAGGCTCCCAGGTCTTCCCGGGCTTCCAGCCCTCCAACGAGGTGGACCGAAGCCGGAACAGCGTCAGCGCGTACGCCGGTCTCGAGACCGAGGTCACCGACCAGTTCCTCATCGATTTCGGGGGACGGTTCGAGAACTACAGTGACTTCGGTAGCCGGGTGACGGGGAAGCTCGCCCTGCGCGCCGAGGTCACACCGGGCTTCGCCCTCCGCGGCGCGGTGAGCTCCGGCTTCCGGGCCCCGTCGCTGCAGCAAATCTGGTTCAACAACGTGAGCACGCAGTTCCTCACGGATCCCGTGACCGGCGAGCAGGTTCCGAAGCGGGTGCTCACGGCGAACAACCTGAGCGGGGTGGCGAGGGCGTTCGGCGTCCCGCCGCTCGATGAGGAGACCTCGATCAACGTGAGCGCCGGATTCACCGCCCGCCCGACCAGCAGCTTCTCCCTCACGGCGGATATCTACTTCATCGAAATCGACGACCGGATCGTGCTCTCCAGCCGGTTCGCCTCGGGTAGCAGTGGGCTTGGCCTCGAGGTGGGCGACATCCTGGAGCCGTTCTCCGCCCTGGGCGTCACGCAGGCGCAGTTCTTCGCCAACGCGGTGGACACGGAGACCTTCGGCGTCGACATCGTGGCCTCCTACGGGACGCGGCTCGGCGAGGGTCAGCTGAATCTCACCGCAGCGGCCAACTTCACCGACACCGACGTCACTTCCATCAACGTCCCGCAGTCGATCGCGGACCGGTTCACCGGCGGCGTGCTGGAGGATGTGGAGAGCACCCTGTTCAACCGCGAGGAGCGAAACCGGCTGGAGGACGCGCTGCCGAGACAGAAGGTGTCGCTCACCGCCAGATACACCCTGAACCGGTTCACCGGGCTCGGCCGTTTCACGTACTACGGCAACGTCAAGTACAAGCCGACCAAGGAGGACAACGACGAGACGTTCGACCCGAAGGGACTCGTCGATCTCGAGCTCGGATACGAGATCGTGAGGGGTGTGCGTTGGTCGATCGGAGCCCAGAACCTCTTCAACACGTATCCCGACCAGCACGAGAAGCCGTCCAACCGGGACGGCGAGCGCTTCATCTTCAGCCGTCGCGTCACGCAGTTCGGGAGCAACGGCGGCTTCTACTTCACGCGCCTGCGGCTCAACCTGTAGCGCCGCGCAGGGAAGCGACCGGTCCTCCCGTCGGGTGACGGAGGAGGGCCGGTCGCCCGTCTCCCCTGGGTGCCCCGCAGTCCGGCCGGTCTGCGGGGCTTCTCTTCCTGTGCGCCTCGCCACGCGGCGGAGCAACCACGCCCGGATCCAGGTCCGGCCGACGTGGCAGGCAGATCGCAACCCGAACCTGATGATCCTTCTCGCGTATATGCTGCTAGGTCATCCGGACCGGCGGCACGCCCAGATGTGCATTTTCGCCGCCCTTCCGAGGAGGCGGGTGGCGGAGCAACGGCCACCCCTCAAGGAGAGGATCACGAGTCGGCGCCACGGGGCGGAGCTCCTCCTGCGGCACGCGGCGCTGGAGGAGGTACTGTGGGACTCGGCGACCGAAACGATCGAGATCGGGTGAAGAGCTCTCCGCGGATGCGGAGCCCTTTTCCGCTTCGGGCCGGCGCTCTGGCCGCCTGCCTCATCCTCTTCGGAGCGCGGGCGGGGCTCGCCGCGACGCAGGCCTCACCCATCGACACGACGTCGCTGGAGCGCCGCCCGTACTCCGAGATGCGGATGCTCTTCGAGAAGACGATCTTCAAGGTGGACGTGCTCACCCTGGAGGTCCGCTTCGGCGAGGAGACGGCCCGGCGGCTCGGGGCCTTCGTGCGGGAGCTCGGCCGAACGTCCGAGGCGAAAGACTCGATCGCCGCGGTGGCGACCCATGCCACCGATGCCTGGGCGCGGATCGAGTTCAAGCGTGATGTGAGCCTGTCGCAGTTCCTGGACGGCGTGGACGACAATATGCGACGGGCTCTCGAGGCCGGGATCATCGAGGAGCCGGACTACCGCCTCGTGGCGGACGGGATGCCCCGGTGGTTCGCGTTTCTCGCGGAGGACGGAATCCGGAAGGGCGACCAGGTACTGTACCGGATCCGGGGCGATACGCTCCGCACCGTCTTCCGGACGGCCGAGGGAGAGGTTCGCCTGGATCAGAAGGACGTCGGGCCGGAGAGGCGGCTGACCCTCCTCGGGAGCTACTTTGCCCCGAAGTCGAACTTCCGCGACAAGCTGATCCGCTCGCTGTTCGAGGAGGCGGCGCGGGAGGCGGAGCCGCAGTGACGGGGTGGTGACGCAGCGAGCGCGGCGGCGTGCCCCTCGGCCCCCACCGGGACCGGCGACATGAACGAACTGCACGGCAAGCGGGCGCTCGTGTGCGGAAGCACCCGCGGGATCGGACGCGCGTGCGCCGAAGAGCTGGCCGCCCTCGGCGCCTCCGTGACGCTGGTGGCGCGGGACGGGGCAGCTCTCGACAGGGTGAAGTCCGAGCTGGGCGACCGCACCGGTCGCGTGCACGGATTCGTCACGGCCGACTTCCGGGACCCCGAGGGGCTACGCGCCGCGGTGGCCGCCCGCCTCGAGCAGATCGGTGCGGCCCACATCCTGGTCAACAACACGGGAGGGCCGCCGGGCGGGCCGGTCTTCCAGGCCGAGCCGGAGGACTTCCTCACGGCCTTCTCCCAGCACCTGCTGTGCAACCAGCTTCTCGTGCAGACCCTGGTGCCCGGCATGAAGGCTTCCGGGTACGGGAGGATCATCAACATCGTCTCCACCTCGGTGATCGCCCCGATCCCCGGCCTGGGCGTCTCCAACACGATCCGCGCCGCGGTGGCCAACTGGGCGCGGACGCTGGCGCACGAGCTCGGCCCGCACGGGATCACGGTGAACAACGTGCTTCCCGGCTACACGGCCACCGCCCGCCTGGCGGATCTGATGGCCAGGACGGCGGAGCGCCGGGGAATGGACCCCGCGTCGGTGGAGGAGGAGTGGAGGGCCGGGATCCCCCTGCGCCGCTTCGCCGAGCCACGGGAGATCGCGGCGGTGGTGGGCTTCCTCGCCTCGCCCGGCGCCTCGTACCTGACCGGGGTCAACCTTCCCGTCGACGGTGGACGGACCGCGGTGCAGTGAGGCGCGGGTGAGCGGTCTCTCGGAGGGCTTGGAGAGCGAGCGGGCCCCCGAGCCGGTCGGACCGTATCCGCACGCCCGCCGGGTCGGGAATCTCCTCTTCCTCTCGGGGATCGGCCCGCGGCGCCGGGGAAGCGCCCACATACCGGGCCTCACCCTGGACGCGGCCGGACACGTCGTCTCCTACGACATCGAGGCGCAGTGCCGGGCCGCCTTCGCCAACGTGCGGGCCGTGCTGGAGGACGCCGGCTCGAGCTGGGACCGGATCGTGGACGTCACGGCTTTTCTCACCAACATCCGCGACGACTTCGAGAGCTACAACCGGGTGTACGCCGAGTATTTCGGTGAGGTGCGGCCGAGCCGCACCACCGTGGAGGTACGGGCCCTCCCGACGCCGATCGCCATCGAGCTCAAGGTGATCGCGACCGTGTAGGGGTGCTCGCGGGTCGCCGCACCGGCCGGGTCCCGACCTGCTAACCCACCAACGGCCGCAGCACGGCCCGCACCGGGCTGGCGTCGAAGCCGACCAGCCGCAGCGGCAGGGCGATGAGCTCGTACACCCCTTCCGGCACGTCGTCCAGGTCGATTCCCTCCAGGATGTTCATGTCGCGCTCGAGCACCGCCCTGTGCGAGGCGAGCTCCCTGGAGTCGGCCGGGTCCACGCTGGGAGTGTCCACGCCGACGAGGAAGACACCGCGCCGGTCGAGCCACTCGATCAGGTGCGGAGCGAGCGCCGCGAAATCCCGGTTGAACACGGTGCGGTCCGGAACGGTCCGGGTGGCGATGAGGACCCGGGGGGCCCGGAGCTCCTCCGGCATCGCTTCCGGCGTCACGAGCTCACCCCGCGGCACGTCCACTCGCACGACCTCGGCCGGCCCCACGAAGAGCTCGAGCCGGCGTAGGTCGATCGGGTCCGCGTCGCGGCCGTAGTGGCTCGGGGCGTCGAGGTGGGCCCCGACGTGCGCGGTGGAGCGAAGCGTGGAGAGGGTGATCGGGTCGCCCCGCGACATGTCGAGGAGGACCTCTCGGCTCGGCGGCGTGTCTCCGGGGAACACGGCCAGCGAGGGCCGGATCGGCGGGGAGATGTCGTAGATCAACGGGGCCTCACAGCCGGTCCCGGATCGCCCACAGGTCGGGGAAGATGGGCCGGAAGAGCGAGCGCTTGAGGAACTCGACGCCCGGGGAGCCCCCCGTTCCTCTCTTCCGGCCTATCGTACGCTCGACCATCTTGACGTGCCGGTAACGCCATTCCTGCAGGCCCTCATCGAAGTCCGTCAGCAGCTCGAAGAGGATCGCCGTGTCCGGCTGGGTCCGGTAGAGCTCCAGAATTCCCTCCTGTATCCGCGCGTTCGGGATCGTGGGTGCCATCAGATCCTTCGCCCGTAGCTCGGCCGGGATTTCGACCCCTCGGTGCTCGAGGTAATCGTAGAGATGGTCGACGAGGGAAGGCTCGGCGAGCCGGCGGCGCAGGCCGGCCAGCGCCTTCGGATTCCCCTCGTGATAGCGGAGCATCTCCGGCCGCTTGTAGCCGAGGAGGAACTCCAGCTCGCGGAACTGAGGCGACTGGAAACCCGAGGCGGCCTCGAGGCGGTCGCGGAAGGCGAGAAACGACATGGGCGACATCGTCTCCAGGATGTCCAGCTGACCGACCAGCGTCTTCATCACCATGCGGACCCGCTTCACGGTGGAGATGGCGCCGAACATGTCGTTCGCCGAGAGATCGAGACCGACCTTGTCCAGCTCGTGGAGGAGAAGCTTGAACCAGAGCTCGTACACCTGATGGACGATGATGAAGAGCGTCTCGTCGTGCTCGGGAGGCTCGGACTTCGCTTTCTGCAGATCGAGAAGCTCGTCCAGCATGAGGTAGGAGGAGTACGTCAGCGACATCGAAACCTCTCGCGCGTGATCCTGGCCGCCGATCCCGCCCGCTCCCGGGTTGCCGCGAGCGATCCCGTTTGGCCGAAGCCGTCCCGAGAAGGTGCGGACCGGATCGTCACAGCGCGAGGGCCGCCGCGACGGTGACCACGGCTGCGAGCACGACCGCGGCGGCGACGGTCCGGACCTGCCGCCGGGCCCGCCTCACCGCCTCGGCGTAGGGCATCGAGGTGAAGGTGACCATGGTGTACAGGGGCACGAAGCGGTTGGGAAGCAGCGTGTGCAAAGCCCGTCCCAGCCTCTTGGCGAGGAGGAAGCGGGAGGAGGCGACGCGGTCCCGCATCTCGACGAAGTTCCCGAGCGCCAGCTCGGCCAGGGCGTCGGTGTTCGGCTTCCGCTGCTCGTAATACTCCTCGACGGCGGCCGCCCAGTCGGGGGCGCACCGCTCCAGCGCCTCGCTCAGCACCGAGCAATCCTCGAAGGACGCGTTCATCCCCTGCCCGTAGAAGGGAACCACGGCGTGCGCCGCGTCGCCGAGGAGGACCACCTTGCCGCCGCACGTCCACGGAGCGCAGCGCACCGTCACCAGAGACCCCACCGGGTTCCGACGGTAGTCCTCTTCGAGCGTCGGTACGAGAGGCAGGACGTCGGGGAAGTGGCGCTCGAAAAACCTCTTCACTCCCTCTCCCGCGTCGATCTCGGCGAAGCTGTTCGCGCCTACGAAGGGGAGAAAGAGCGTGCAGGTGTAGGAGCCGTCGGCGTTCGGGAGGGCGATGAGCATGAAGCCGCCGCGCGGCCAGATGTGGAGGGCTTCCCGTTCCATGAGGAAGGAGCCGTCCGGTCCCGGAGGGATCGTCAGCTCCTTGTAGCCGTGCGTCAGGTAGTCCTGGCTGTAGTCGAAGCGATCGAGCCTCTGCATCTGGCCGCGGACCGCCGAAAAGGCGCCGTCCGCCCCGATGATGAGGTCGCCCTCGACCGTCCGTTGGTGCCCCGTGGTTGCGCGCCGCAGGTGCACGGCAGGGGAGCTCGGATCTACGCCGACGCACCTCCAGCCGAACGACAGGCTGATGTTGGGATAACCGGAAGCCGCCTCGAGGAGTGTCAGATTGAGTCCGGCCCGGGAGACGGAGTGGATGACGTGCTCCGCCGCGGTGCCGTACGGCTGGAACGTGAGCCGCCCGTTGAGCGAATGTATCATGCGTCCCCGCATCGGGACCGAATCGGCCAGGATCCGTTTGGCGAGTCCCACCTCGCGCAGCGCCCGGACCCCGCGGGTGGAGAGGGCGAGGTTGATGGAGCGGCCTCCGGTGAACCCCCGCGGGCGCGGATCGGGCCGCGCTTCAAAGATCTCCGCTGTGTGTCCGGCCCGGCCGAGGTAGCAGGCCATGAGCGATCCGCCGAGCCCGGCGCCGACGATGCAGATGCGCGGGTGCTGGATGGGCGCCACGACTACTCCCGAAGGATGTGCGCGAAGCGCCACATCTCATGAAAGGTGTTGTACAGCGGGACGGGCGCCACGCGGAGCACGTTGGGCTCCCGGAAGTCGCAAACCACCCCACGCTCCTCGAGGGCTCTCTGCGCCTCCCTCGCGCCCTGGTGAACGAGGATGGAAAGCTGGCACCCACGCGCCAGCGGATCGCGAGGGGTGATGATCTCGCACCGATCCCCCGCCAGGCGGTCGATGAGGTGCTCCAGATAACCGCTGAGCCGAACCGACTTCTCACGCAGCGCCGGCATGCCGACCTCATCGAAGATCGAGAGGGACGCGTGGAGAGGCGCCATGGCGAGGATCGGGGGGTTGCTGAGCTGCCATCCCGCCGCCCCGGGCTGCGGGGTGAACTCCGGCTCGAGGCGCATGCGGAAGCGCGTCTCGGGGTCGTTCCCCCACCATCCGCCGAAGCGCTGCAGCGCGGTGTCGCGTCCGTGACGCTCGTGCACGAAGCACCCTGCCACCGCGCCGGGTCCCGCGTTCAGGTACTTGTAGCTGCACCACACGGCGAAGTCGACGCCCCACTCGTGGAGCTCGAGCACCAGATTGCCCGCGGCGTGCGCCAGGTCGAAGCCGACGGTGCATCCCCGCGCTCTCGCTGCCGCCGTGATCGCGGCCATGTCGAACGCCTGGCCGGTGAGAAAGTTCACACCGTTCATCAGCACTAGGGCGATCTCCTCGCCCCGCTTCTCGATGACCGTCTCGATGTCCTCCATGCGAATCGTGTGCTCGCCGGGGCGCGGCTCGACGGGGAGAAGGGCCAGCTCGGGATCGAGGCCGTGGTGCCGGATCTGCGTCTTCACCGCGTACAGGTCGGAGGGGAAGGGTGGCCAGTCGATGAGGATCCTGAAGCGCTCCGCGGTCGGCCGGTAGAAGCTCACCATCATGAGGTGGAGGTTCACGGTGAGGCTGTTCATCATCACCACCTCACCGGGCCGCGCTCCTACCAGGCGCGCTCCCGCCTCCCGGAACCCCTCGTGGTATGCGTACCACGGCCTCTCGCCCTCGAAGTGGCCGCGCACGCCGAGATCGGCCCAGTCGGCGAGCTCCTGATCGACAGCCTCCCGCACGCCCCGTGGCTGGAGGCCGAGCGAGTTCCCACACAGATAGATCGCGGGCGATCCGTCGGGGAGCCGCGGAATGTGGAATCGCTCGCGGTAGCCGCGGAGCGGGTCGGCCTCGTCGAGCTCGAGGGCGCGCCCCTCGTCCGGACGGTAAGAGGTCGCCGGCGGACGAGCGCTCACCGCGGAAACGCGGCGCTGTCGAGTCCCAGGAACTCGAGGGCCGTGCCCGCCAGCAGGCGCTCGCGGGTGGTCGGGGAGAGCTCGTCCATGGACTCGATGAGCGCTCCCGGGAGGGGCTCGCCGAGCGGGAAGGGGTAATCCGAGCCGAGCGCTACCCGCTCCTCCCCGACCAGCTTCAGCAGGAGGCGGAGCACATCGGCATCGTGCACGAGGGAGTCGAGGTAGAACTTCCCCAGAGTGGCGCGCGGAGCGGTCCGGCTGTCGGTAGCGCATAGATCGGGCCGCGCCTCGTAGCCGCGATCGATTCGGCCGATGGCGCCGGGGAAGGCGCCGCCGCCGTGGGCGAAAGCCAGGCGCAGGCGGGGGAGGCGCTCCAGGACGCCGCCGAGCAGGATCGAGCAGATCGCGACGGCCGTCTCGGTAGGCATCCCGACGAGCCAGCGCATCCAGTACTTCTCCAGTCGTTCGCCCCCCAACATGTCCCACGGATGCACGAACACCGCCGCGTCCAGCTCGGCGGCGGCCTCGAGCACGACGAAGACCTCCCGGCTGTCCAGGTTCCGTCCATTCACGTGGGTGCCGATCTGCACCCCTGCCAGCCCGAGCTCCCGCATGCAGCGCTCGAGCTCGCCGATCGCGAGATCCGGCGCCTGCATCGGCAGCGTCCCGAGCCCCACGAAGCGGGCCGGGCGCTCGCGCACCACTCCGGCGATGTGGTCGTTCAGCAGGCGGGAGAGGTCCAGGGTGTCCTCCGGCTTCGCCCAGTAGCTGAACATCACCGGCACGGTGGACAGCACCTGCACGCTCACGCCGGTCCGGTCGCACTCCTCCACACGCCGCGAGTGATCCCACAGGTTCGCTCCGACCCGCCGGAACTCCCGGTCGCCCTGCATCATGCAGGCGAGGTCAGGTCCACGGTGCTCGAGCCGGATGAAGTCGCCGTACCCGTAGCGGTCGTTCAGGTCCGGCCACCGCTCCGGCAGGATGTGGGTGTGTAGATCGATCTTGAGGATCGTTTACCTCAGAACTCGGGTGCGCCCGGCACGTCCTTGACGGTGCCGCACTTCTTGCACGTGCGAAGCTCCTCGCTCGCGTAGAACTTCTCGAACTCCGGCTTGATCTGTGTCGCGAGGTCGGTGAGGTAGAACTCCGCATCGTGCAGGAGCTCGCCGCAATTGTCGCAGTACCACACGAAGTGGTCGTTCTCGCCCTTCGGGCGTGCGTACTCCACGACCAGGCCCACCGTGTGGGCCTTCCGGGTTGGCCGGTGGGGGACCCTCGGCGGCACGAGGAAGATCTCGCCCTCGCCTATCGGGACGTCGCGCCTGGTGCCGTCCTCCTCGATGATCTTGAGGATCATGTCCCCCTCGAGCTGATAGAAGAACTCCTCGGTGGGATTGATGTGATAATCGTTTCGGTGGTTGGGACCGCCGATGATCATCACCATCATGTCGCTGTCCTTCCACACCACGTCGTTCCCCACCGGAGGCTTGAGGATGTCGCGGTGCTCGTTGATCCAAACCTTGAGGCTGAAGGCGTCTCCGAGTGTCGACATGAGGCTTCTCTCGCGGGTTGAGTTGGCACTGTGAAGGTTGCACACGGACCGGCGGATGCCGCGACGTAACGGCGCGGACGCGACAGTCCGCCGGTGGCCGGCCGTCCACGGGCAGAGCCGTCAGGCCCGGCGCATCATAGCCCGCCGGGCGGCCGCCGGAAAAGGGTCTCGGAAACCCGCTGGAAGGGCGAGTGCCGCCCGTTCCGACGGGCGCTCCCGGCCCGGAGCTCCCGTGGTTTTCGGGTCTTATCCTCCACCCGTCCCGCTCGTATTATAGGGCGGGTACAGGCCACGCCCGCCGCGGCGGCGGTCGGGCTCCTGGGCCGAAGCGATCGGGTTCCTGGGCCGAAGCGATCGGTTCCTGGGCCGAAAGGGCGTGCACGCCCTCCACACTTTCGCTTTACGGGGGACCATGCCGGCGGAACCGAACGAACAACTCCCGCGCCGCGAGCACGGCTTCTCCGAGGCCATCCGACACGGGACACGGGCCGCGCTGGTCCGCGACTTCATCATCTTCGAGGTCAAGCTCTTCCTCGACGGGCTCAAGGACGTCGTGATGAGCCAGATCGCGCTTCTCGCCCTGTTGTGGGATCTCATCTCCGGAGAACGAGGCGGGCGACGCTTCTATGCCGTGCTCCGGCACACCGAACGCTTGGACCTGTGGCTCAACCTGTACGGGGCCGCACGCAAGGCGGAGCGGAGCGGGGAGGGGTTGTTCGAGGTGAGCACGGCCGGGTCCGACACGTTGCTCGGCAAGCTCGAGCAGATGACGATCGAGGTGACCACCGAGGGGGACCGCGAGCTGCGCCGCCGCCTCGCCGGGCGGCTGAGCGGCGTGTGCCGCGACCCGAACATCGGGGTGGGCAACTTCCTTCTCCACCGAAACGCCTTCCGCGTGGTTCGCCGGTGGGACGACGGGTCGTTCGAGCTGCTGGTGGAGATTCCGGTGGCGTGGCTCGATGAGGAGCGGATGGAGGAGGTGGACGCGGCGCTGGCCCCCTTCTGCAGCTGACCGGGCGGTGGCAAGCGGCTGGCGCGGACCGAGAGTCGCCGAGGGGGGCTTGCCTCCCCGCGCTCGGCCGTCGCGACCGGGTCCGGCTCCCCGCGCTCGGCCGTCGGGGCGGGCTCGGGCACTCAGCCGTCGCTGGCGGGCTCGACTCCGCGGCGCTCAGCCGCCGGCCGTCGAGGTCGGGGTGCGCGCCCGCTCGACGGCCTCGCGGACCATGCCTGCCGTGTAGGAGTCGAACTTCTGTGGTCGGTCGTAGCCGGTGCCGGGACCGTAAACCGCGAGCAGGGGGATCCCCACCCACTCGAGCTCCCGCAGCTTGGCCCGGCCGTCCGGGTTGTTCCCGGTGAGGTCCACTCGCATCGGCACCACGCCGGGGCTCGCCAGAAGTTCCACGATCGCCTCCCGCTCGAGCACCGCTGCCTCGAGGGCCTTGCAGTTCAGGCACCACTCCGCGGTGAAGTCGAGGACGATCACCCGGGAGGCGGCGACTGCCTGAGCGAAGCGGTCGGGTGTGTAGTAGGTCCAGTCCGTCAGGCCGTGACCGCTCAGGCCGCGGGCCAGGAGGAGGCTCACCGCGGCGAAGCCCCCCGCGATCGCGCCGACCAACGCGCGCCGGCCCACCGACCGGGTGAGGGCGAAGGTCCGGAGAATCGCCCACCCGCACGCCGCCACCACGAGGGCGGTCACAACCCACCAGTACGCCCGGCTGGCTGGCTCCGGCGGCCGCGCGAGCCAGGCTGACACGGCCGTCCCGATGAAGAACGCCGCCACCGCCAGCATGAGCAGACCGATCACCTGCTTCACCAGCTCGCTCCACGGCCCGGTTCGCGGGACCCGAGCCACCCAGCCCGGCCGCGCCGCGAGCAGGAGGTAGGGCATGGCCATTCCCGCACCGATCGCCGCGAAGGTGGCCAGTGTGGTGCCGGATGGCTGGGCCGCCGCCCACGCCGAGGCGCCGGCCATGAACGGTGCGGTGCAGGGCGTGGAGAGCACCGCCGCCATCACACCGAAGGCGAAGGAGCCGGTTACGGTCTCGTGATTCGGGTCGATCCGGTAGACCGCCTGCGGAAGCCGGAAGCGGAAGGCACCGAGCATCCCGAGCGCCATGACCCCGACGACCGCGCCGACGGCAGGCGAGAACCAACCCATCTGGAATAGGCTGCTGATCGCGTCGAATCCGGCCACGAACGCGATGGCTCCGCCGAGCACGACCCAGAACGCTACCACGCCGGCCGACATCGCCGCGCCCAGCAGCAGGAGTCGGGATGGCTCGCCCGCGGCCCGGCTCAGCCCCATGACTTTGATCGGGATCACGGGGAGCACGCACGGCGTGAGGTTGAGGACGAGACCGCCGATGGCCGCCACCAGGAGGAGCAGCACGATCCCCCCGGCGCCGCGCGGATCGAAGCTGAACCGCCAGCCGAAGGCGTTGATCGAGACCGGCCGAAGGGCCATGGTCGCAGCGGTCGCTCGGGCCCCCGGCCCCTCCGTCGGCTCGCTGAACCCCCCGAGGTCGAAGCCGGCGAACAGATCCGGCTCGTCGACGTCCACCGCCACCTCTGTCCCGGCTGCCACCACCTCCAGCGGGACACGCAGGGTCGTCTCCTCCGGGAAGAAGCAGGTCGTCTCGTTGCAGGTCTGATAACCGACGGCCAGCTCGACGAAGGTCTCCCCGAGCGGCTGATCGGCGGAGAGGATCAGCGGCAGGTAGGCCACCGCGGTGCCGGCGTAGGAGAGCAGGTCGACGTCGACGCCGGTGTAGTTGACGGGCACGGCGACGGGCTCCGGCCACTGGATGCGTCGCGTCTCGGCGCCCGCGGGGAGGGCCAGCACCTCGATTGTGGTGGCGATCGGAACGAAGCCTTCCCCGAACTCCTCGGGCACCACCGGCTCGTTCGGCCACGTGTGAAAGCCCTCTGCGTGCTCGATGACCACGGCGATCGCGATCTGATCGCCGGGCCTGACCACCCGCCGGGCGGCCACGGCGCGGACGGTGACGGCCGGCTCCCCTTCCCACACGGGCTGAGCCGCCGCCGGAGAGCGGGCGAGAGGAAGTCCGCCGGAGAGGAACGCCAGCGCGGCGAGCGCCACCCGGCCCCCGCGTGCGCGGGTACGCGTCATCTTCTTGCGCACAGATCTATCCAGTTCTTGAGCACAGATCTATCCAGATTCAGCAGCCATTTGCCAGAGCGAAGGGGCTTCTCCGGTCCGTCGCCCCTCAGAGTGGTCCGCCGGCCAAACCCCGTCAACTTCGCTACACCCGTAACGCGGCGGTGGCCCTCCGGGATCCTGCGGTGCACCGCAGGACTCGCGCGGGCCTCAGGCGATCAGCTCCGGGCCGACCTGATCCACAGAGGAGCATCCGCACAGTCCGAGGGCGAGGTCGAGTTCCTCGCGCAGAATTCCCAGGATGCGGCGTACCCCGACCTCTCCGTCTACCGCGAGGCCCCACAGGACCGGGCGACCCACGGCCACCGCCCGGGCTCCGAAAGCGAGCGCCTTCACCACGTCCGTGCCGCGCCGGATCCCGCCGTCCAGGAGCACCTCGAGCCGGCCCTCCGCCGCCTCGACGATACCGGGCAGGGCCTCGATGGTGGCCGGCGCCGTGTCGAGCTGCCGCCCGCCGTGGTTCGACACCACCAGGCCGACCGCGCCGCTCTCCACGGCGAGCCGCGCGTCCTCCGGGCTCACCACTCCCTTGACCAGCACCGGCAGCCGGGTAATTCCGCACAGCCACTCCACATCGCGCCAGGTGAGCGAGAGGTCGAACTGCGAGGCGACGTAGGCCGCGAGACCAGACCCGGGCGCGTCCTTGGGAAAGGCGTCCATCCCGGGGGGCAGGTTCCGGATGGAGAGCCCCGGGGGGAGCTGGAAGCGGTTCCGCACGTCTCGCTCCCGGCGGCCCCACAGCGGCGCGTCCACGGTGAGCACGATGGCCGTGCACCCTGCCTCTTCCGCGCGGCCCACCAGCGCGCGGGTGGCCTCGCGGTCCCGGTAGATGTAGAGCTGGAACCACACCGGCCCGCGCGCCGCCGCCGCCACCTCCTCGATGGAGGAGTTGGAGAGCGTGCTCAGGATCATGACGGTCCCGGCGGACCCGGCGGCGCGCGCCGTCGCCACCTCGCCCTCCGGATGGGCCATGCGGTGGAAGGCCGTCGGCGCCACGAGGATCGGCATCGACACCAGCTGACCGAGGACGACCGTACCGAGATCTCGCCGCGCGACGTCGCGCAGGACCCGGTAGCTCAGGCGGATCCGGTCGTACGCCGCGTGGTTCTCGCGCAAGGTGATCTCGTCGTGCGCGCCGCTCGCGTAGTAGTCGTACACCATCTGGGGCAGCTTCGCGCGCGCCGCCGCCTCGTAGTCGTAGACGTTCAGCAGCTCCACGGCACCTCCTCTTTTCGCAGATCTAGGTGACCCGCATGCTCCCGGCGAGCCCTGCGCTCCGACCCGTCCTGCAGCGCGTCCCGGCCGGGCCGCGTCCCTCCAGAGAGTCGCCGGGTGTCGCCGGATCAGACGATCGCCCACGGTGTAGCCAGAGCCGCCGTACTCGACGAGCTGTCGGAGCAAATCCCTGCGCGCGACGCCCCTCCAGCCCGGGGAGGGCGTGGACGTCGACGGGGCCCTCAAGGAAGAGCTCTGGCGGCGCGCCGAGTTCACCTCGGACTTCGTGCAGAAGGAGCCCGACGAGGGAGCCCCGCCGACCGAGCGCACCGAGGTCGCGTTCGTGTACGGGACTCACGCCCTGTACGTGGGCGCCCGGATGTACCGGAAGGATCCTGCGTCCATTCGCGCCGTGATGACCCGGCGCGACAACGACGGCAACTCCGAGCGCCTCATCGTATCGATCGACAGCTATCGTCCAGCGACCGGACGCGGATCACGTCACCTTCGATCCGACGAGGACCTCGCTCTCCGGCTACACGGCTCGCATCGGTTTCGACAAGACAGGGGGCGATCACTGGCTGTGGGGCGCCGGCCTGAGCGCCGAGTCGCCGGGGTTCGAGCTCAACGACCTCGGCCGGCTGCGCGCGGCCGACAACATCGAGGCAGGCGCGGGGCTCACCTACCGCGAGAACACCCCCGGCAAGCTCTTCCACCGGTGGGCGCTGAGCGGTGTCTTCGGGAGCGCGTGGAATTTCGGCTGGGAGCGCCAGGGCAGCTCGCTCGACCTCCAGTCGAACCTCACGTTCAAGAACTTCTGGGGGACCTTCGCCGGGCTCGGACTCTCCTCGCGCGCCCAGAGCGACAACCTGACGCGGGGCGGGCCGTCGATGGGGACGCTCCGGGCCGCGCGGGGCTCTCCGATCTGACGGATGCGGTAAGCGTCCCCGGCCAGAGCTTCTTCGTGGCGAAGATCTCGTACTGGCTCCCGATCTGACGTACCTTCGGTGCGCCGGCCTCTCCGTCGTTCTCTTCGGCGGGGAGTCGTCCCGCCGCCTCTCCCTCCGCCCGAGACCAGGATCGACCCCGCCGCCCGGAGATCCTGGTCGGCCTCCTGATTCTCGTAACGCTTTACCGCTCTGCTCGATACGTTGGCCGTCACCGGCGAGTGACGATCCCGAGACCCCTGCATGACGGGCCGATCCGACCTTTACCGGCGCGTGTACCGCGCTGTGCGTCCCGAGAGCGGGAAGACCATCGCGGGAGTGGCAACGGGGGGCGGATTCCCGCCCCTGACGTCAAAGGAGGTCGATCATGTTCGGGATTGCCAAGCACCTGTTGCCGGCCGGGGCCCTGGTCCTCGGTGCGGCCGTCGCCGCGACCCCGGCGCCCCTGTTCGCCCAGGCGACCGAGGGCATGTGGCCGCAGGCCGTGCTGTCGGGCGAGTCCGGGTCCGAGGGGCTTTTCCTCAGCCTGCTGACCAGAGGCGACATCCGCGACTTGGTGACGGACGCGTACCGCCAGAGGCTCGCCGTTACCCTTCACCAGGAGGCGGTGCGGCTGCACCCTGATCCGAGCCGCTGGAGCGACGCGGCCGTGCTCCACCTCTTCGCGGCCGAGATGCGCGGCACCGACGACCCGGGCTCCGTGGGGGACCTGATCGTGGCCGCGAATCTCTTCTACGAGGATGGGGAAGGCGGCCGTGCGTGTGCCGCACTGGAGAAGGCGGGAGATGCCTCCCTTGCGGTCGGCGACATCGAGACGGCCGAGCTGACGTACCGTATCGCCGCCATCGTCGCGGTAGATGAGCTCGATCGCAGGGCTGCGAAAACCTTGATCGAGAAGGCCAGCTCGACGGGTCAGCCCGTGCTCGAGCGAGATGCCTCTGTCGGAACCGGCTGCGCCGAGATGTGGAACGAGATCATCGAAGGTCTGGTGGTTCCGGCCCCGACCCTCCGGGTGATCGTGGAGCCGCCCGACATCGAGTTCATGGAAGAGCTCGACGGACCGCGGATCGAGCTTCCCGAGCTCGCGCCGCCCGACATCGAGCTTCCGCCGATAG
Source organism: Gemmatimonadota bacterium (assembly GCA_046758745.1). Classification (GTDB taxonomy): domain Bacteria; phylum Gemmatimonadota; class Gemmatimonadetes; order Palauibacterales; family Palauibacteraceae; genus JBHIAV01. The sequence goes on along the minus strand of JBHIAV010000016.1, from coordinate 27,147 downwards.
CACGCTGGTAGGGTTCACGTGGAGCCTCGGCTGGCGACCGGGCCGCGGCCGGCGCGCCGGTTCGCGGACCCGGTAATGGCGAGGCTGCGGGTACGCGATCGAGCGCCCGCCCTCGCCGCGCCAGGAGCGGCCGCTTCCGGAGCCCGGATGCGGCCGCTCGCATTTGTAGTTCCGGCTGACGAGATGCTCGGGGGACGGCCCCGACTTATACGATCTCCCCGTACGGCACCCAGATGTTCTTCACCTGGGTGGCCTGCCGGAGGAACTCCTCGCCCTCGCCCTGTACGGGGTCGGCCCAGTCGCGCGCATGACCGTAGTCGACCCAGGTCCGCTTCATGTTGCCGGTCGACAGCCGCTCCACCGCCTCGCTTCCCTCGCGCGTGCCGAAGTACCACAGCCCGTCCACGTCGTCGTGCGCGGCGAGCACCTCGGACAGCTCGTCTCGCAGCCCGGTCACGATGTTCACCACGCCCCCGGGGACATCCGAGGTGGCGAGCACCTGATAGAGATCGGTGGCGGCCAGCGGCCAGCGCTCCGAGGGAACGGCGACCACCGCGTTCCCCATCGCGATGGCAGGCGCCACCAGGGAGACGAAGCCGAGGAGCGGCCGCTCGGTCGGGCACGCGATGGCGATCACGCCGAGCGGCTCGGGCATGGCGAGGGTGACGTTGCGGAAGGGCGTGTGGTGCACGTAGCCGTCCCACTTGTCCGCCAGCGCCGCGTAGGTGAAGAGCCGCCGGATCGTGAGGTCCACCTCGCGCGACGCCGTTTCCCCGCCGCACCCGGTCATGCGATCGATCCGGTCCGCGAACTCGGCCTCGCGCGCTGAGAGGTTCTCGGCCAGGTAGAAGAGAACCTGGGCCCGGTCGTGGGCCGTGGCGCCGCCCCACTTCGAAGCCTTGTGCGCCGCCTCGACCGCGTTCCGTACATCCTTCCGGTTCCCCTTCCCGACCTCGCCCACCAGTCGCCCGGTGGGGTCCTTCACCTGCACGGCGTACTCGGCGTCCGGCCGCACCTGCTTCCCGCCGATGTACATCTTCGCCGTGCGATCGATGGCCGGAAGCCGCACGCCGGCGCCTCCCGTCTCAGCGCCGGAGAGCGCCTCCAAGGCCTGTCGCTCACCGTCATCGGAGGCCGTGGTTGATGCCTCGCGCTCCTCCTCCCATCGGGGCTTCACGTACTCCCACAGCCCCTCGCGCCCGCCTTCGCGGCCGAAGCCGCTCTCCCGGTAGCCACCGAAGCCGGAGGCGGCATCGAACAGGTTCGTACAGTTGACCCACACTGTCCCCGCCTTGATGCGAGGAGCGATGTCGAGTGCCAGGTTGATGTTCTCGGTCCACACGCTCGCCGCGAGGCCGTAGCGCGTGTTATTGGCGAGCTCTACGGACTCGGCCGGGGTACGGAAGGTCATGAGGACCACGACCGGGCCGAAGATCTCCACCTGTGCGATCGTGGCGGCCGGCGTGACGTTCGTGAACAGCGTGGGCGGGAAGAAGTAACCGTCGGTCGGGCAGCTCCACGAGGGCTGCCACATCCTGGCCCCTTCCTCCTCTCCCTGCGCGACCAGGCGGCGGATCTTGTCGAGCTGCACGGGCGCGATGATCGCGCCGATGTCCACAGCCTTGTCGAGCGGGTCCCCGATGCGGAGGGTCTCCATGCGGGCGCGCAGCTTCTCGACCAGCTGCTCCGCGACGCCTTCCTGCACGAGGATGCGCGAGCCCGCGCAGCAGACCTGTCCCTGGTTGAACCAGATGGCGTCGACGACCCCCTCGACCACGCTGTCGAGATCCGCGTCCTCGAACACGAGGAACGGCGACTTGCCGCCCAGCTCGAGCGAGAGCTTCTTGCCGCTCCCCGCCGTGGCCGCCCGGATGAGCCGTCCCACCTCCGTCGAGCCCGTGAAGGCGATCTTGTCCACGTCGGGGTGGCGAACGATCGCCTCCCCCGTCCGGCCATCCCCGGTCACCACGTTCACCACCCCCGCGGGGAGACCCACCTCCGTACACAGCTCCGCGAATGCCAGGGAGGTGAGCGGGGTGAACTCCGCCGGCTTGAGCACCACCGTGTTTCCCGTGGCGAGAGCCGGCGCGATCTTCCACGCCAGCATGAGGAGGGGGAAGTTCCACGGGATGATCTGACCCACCACCCCGACGGGCACATAGCCGGCCAACTGCCGCTCCATGAGCTGCGCCCAACCCGCATGGTGGTAGAAGTGTCGGACCACGAGCGGGATGTCGATGTCGCGCGATTCGCGAATCGGCTTCCCGTTGTCGAGCGACTCGAGCACCGAGAAGAGCCGCGCGTGCTTCTGCACCTGACGGGCGAGGGCGTACAGAAAACGGGCGCGTCCGTGACCGCCGAGCTCCCGCCACGCCGGGTATGCGTTTCGCGCGGCCCGAACCGCCGCGTTCACGTCCTCCGCGTCCCCCTGCGCGATGCTCGCCAACGGCTCGCCCGTGCCTGGGTTCACCGTGTCGAAGCGCTCGCCCGCCGCCGGCTCCCGCCACTCCCCCCCGATGAAAAGGCCGAAGCTCCGCCCCCGCTCCTTGAGCCACGCCGCGGCGGGTGCCCGGCTCTCCGGAGCGGGGCCGTACTCCAGCGTTTCGAACAGCTCGGCGATCGTCTTCGTCGTCATCGCTCGCTTTCCTACGCCATGGGGTGGCGGAACGAGGCCGAGTACCGGCCGGTAACGTGGTGCTCGAGCTGCCGTTCGATGTCCGCGAGGAGAGAGCTCGCTCCGAAGCGGAAGAGCCCGCGGCGCGTCCACGGATCGCCGAGCTCGTCCTTCATCATGGCGAGCCACGCCAGGGTGGACTTCGCCGTGCGAATCCCGCCGGCGGCCTTCAAGCCCACGGAGTGGCCGGTGAGCTCCCTGTACTGCCGGATCGCGCGCGCCATCACGAGGCCGACGGGCAGAGTCGCGTTCACGCTCTCCTTCCCCGTCGAGGTCTTGATGAAATCGGCGCCGGCCATCATGCAGACGAGACTCGCCTTCGCCACGTTGCGCAGCGTTCCCAACTCGCCCGTGGCGAGGATCGTCTTGATGTGCGCGTCGCCGCTCGCCTCCCGGAAAGTCCGCACCTCGTGATAGAGCGCCTCCCAATCGCCGGTGAGGACGTGCGCCCGGGTGATCACCACGTCGATCTCCGAGGCGCCTGCCGCCACCGAGGCTTCGATCTCGGCGACCCTCTGGGGGAACGGGTTGAGGCCGGCCGGGAAGCCGGTGGAAACCGCGGCCACCGGGATCCCCGACCCGCGCAGCGCCTCCGCCGCGGTCTCCACCATGGCGTGGTATACGCACACGGCCGCTACCCGGGTGTGGAGCTCCTCGACCCCCAGCGCGGCGAGAAGGTCGCCTCGCACCGGCTGCCGCGCCTTGGCGCACAGCCGTCGCACCCGACCCGGCGTGTCATCGCCGGCGAGAGTGGTGAGGTCGATGCAGGTGATGGCCCGGAGAAGCCAAGCCGCCTGCTGGGCCTTCTTGATCGATCGCCGCCGCCCCAGCGTGGCCGCGCGCCGCTCGACCGCGCTAAGGTTCACGCGCACGCCCCGCACCCACTCGAGCTCGAGCGGGACGCCCGGATTGCGCTGCCGGATCGGAATGACGCCGGACGTGAGAGCGGACTCACGAGCGCCACGCGGGTGTTCTCTCACCGTGACCATGGAGCATGCTCTCCTGCTGTTCGGGCGGGACGTACATCTTGCGGGCCGTCCAGAGTGCGGGCCGTGCGGCGACCGGGGACGCCATCCATTCGGTCCCGGTCGACGCGGCCTGCATACGCTCCGGCGTCACCCGGGCGGAAGGCGACGCGCCGGCCTTGAAACAGAGCCCACCGCCTGATCATCGAGCCTGGCGCAAGTTAGGCATCCGCTCCCTGGCTCGCCACGAAAGGCGTGCGGCTCAAGCCGGACCCCGATGGCCGCCCCCGCAGGGTCCGGGACCGGCTAGGGGAGGTCGAGCCGAAACTGGGAGGGAAGCCGTGGCTCCTGGAGCGGCGCGATGCACTCGGGGGCGTCGAACTCCGTCCGGTTCACCTGCGTCCCCACCGGATAGAAGACGAGGGCATCGTCGGGCACGGGTCGCAGAAGCGCCTTGAGCTCCTTCGGGCGTCCTTCCCGGTCCAACCACCCGGCACCCTGCTCGGGCGTCAGGATGACCGGCATGCGGTCGTGCAGAGGCCGCAGGAGGTCGTTCGCCCGCGTGGTCACGATCGTGCAGCTGTCGAGCGCGCTTCCAGCGGGTCCCCACCAGCGCTCCCACAGTCCGGCGAAGGCAAACGGTGAGCCGTCCCGAAGGCGGACATAGTAGGGCTTCTTCCTCCTGCCGGCCGGCTGCCACTCGTAGAAGCCGTCCGCCACGACAAGGCAGCGACGCTCGCGGAAGGCGTCCCGGTACGAGGGGCGACGGTCGATCGTCTCTGCGCGTGCGTTGATCGTGCGAGCGCCCGGATCCGCGCGCGGCGCCCAGGCGGGGATCAGTCCCCAGCGGAGGAAGGCGAGTTCCCGCCCAGAGCCGTCGGGCACCAGCCGCACCGCCGCCACCTCCTGCGACGGAGCGATGTTGTACCGAGGCGGGAGATCGGGCACGTCGTCGACCCCGAAGATCTCCGCCCATGCCTCCGAGGGCGTGGCCAGGGTGAACCGGCCGCACATCAGGGTGTTCCCTTCCTGTCCATAAGAATATGATATGGGTGAGGGGAAGCGGTCGGGAGGTGCACCGACCGGAGCGCGGGAGGGGCGTCCCTCGACATCGTCGAGACGTGCGCGCCCCCTCCTGTCCCCGCTCGGCCGGGCAGGCCGAGGCGTGCGAGCCCGCCGCCCGCGTGTTAACATGGCGCGGCGCCGAGGCTCTCCGGCCAGCAGCCCGGAACGCCTGTCGGTAAAGTCGCTTTCCACGTGATCGCACGGGGGTCCCCGCCGCTCGCCAGAGCCCGGCGGCATACATGTTCAAACACACCGCAGGAGGCACTTATGACAACCCAAGCCACCACCGAGGTCGTCAGCGAGAAGATCCAGGGCTACGCTCACCCGGAGCGCCTCGTCACCACCGAATGGGTGGCGGAGAACCTGGACCGGGAGGACATTCGCATCGTCGAGTCCAACGAGGACGTGCTGCTGTACGACATCGGGCACATCAAGAACGCCGTGAAGATCGACTGGCACACCGATCTCCAGGATCCGCTGAGCCGCGACTACCTCGATGCCGAGGCGTTCGCCAGGCTGATGGAGGAGAACGGCATCTCTGACGACACGACCGTCGTCCTTTACGGCGACAAGAACAACTGGTGGGCGTGCTATGCCCTGTGGGTGTTCGAGCTGTTCGGGCATCGGAACCTGCGGATAATGGATGGCGGTCGCAAGAAGTGGGAGGAGGAGGGGCGCGAGTTCACGAAAGAGATCCCGAAGTTCCCGAAGGGGAGCTACACCGTTCCGGAGCGCACCGACTGGCCGACGCGAGCCTTCCGCGACGACGTGATCGACCATATCCGTCGCGACCACCCGCTCATCGATGTTCGCTCGCCCGAGGAATACACGGGGCAGCGTCTGCACATGCCCGACTACCCGAACGAGGGCGCGCAACGTGGCGGTCACATCCCCGGAGCCAAGAACGTGCCGTGGGGCAAGGCGGCGAATGAGGACGGCACGTTCCGGCCGATCAACGAGCTGCGGGAGATCTACGTGGACGGAGCCGGGCTGAGTGCCGAGAAGGACATCATCGCATACTGCCGCATCGGCGAGCGCTCGAGCCACACCTATTTCGTGCTGAAGTACCTGCTCGGCTTCCCGACGGTGCGGAATTACGACGGATCCTGGACGGAATGGGGCAACCTCGTCCGCGCCCCCATCGAGAAGTAGGACGCGGCGCCGGGCATGGATCGGCAGACACGGATCGAATACCTGGTCGGCCACTACCAGCGCCCCCGCAACAAAGGGGCGCTGGAGGACCCCGAGGTCAGCATGCCCGGCGGAAACCCCGGATGTGGCGACGTGGTGACGATGCACGTCCGCGCCGACGGAGAAGGGAAGCGCCTCGCCGGATTTGCGTGGGAGGGAGACGGCTGCACGATCAGCATGGCCGCCGCCTCCATCCTCTCCGAGTGGATGCGCAGGAACGACCCGCTGCTGAACGACATTCTCGACTTCGACTACGAGGCGATGATCGACCTGCTGGGCCGTGACATCGTCTCGACGCGTCCGCGCTGCGCCACCCTCGCCCTCGGCACCCTCAAGGCGGCGATCAAGAAGGTCCTGTGGAACCGACGTCTGCTCGAGTCGGAGGCGGCGTCGTCGGAGGAGGCGGACACGGGGCTCGTGTTCGGTGAGGACGCCTTGTCGGCGGCCGCCTCGGGGATGGGTGATCGGTTGAAAGCGGACCGCGCGGCCATCTGAGCCTTGGGAACTCCGCGCGCCCGGTCGGGTTTACTTGTGTGGTCCGAGGTTCTCTCTCCGCCCGATCGGAGGGGGAGTGAAGGCCCGGGCGCGGCGCGGCCCGGTTGGACGAGGAGTCGGCTGATGAGTGCACGAGCACAGGCGGACAGGAGCTACCGGCGCAAGCTGCGAATCGGGATCGCGGTGTCGATCCTCGCGCATGGAGTGATCCTCGCCTTCGTGCGGTTGGAACCCGCACCCCTCACCGACAGCCGCGTTCGCCTCCCGTCCCCGGCCGAGGACTTCGTCGAGCGGCCGATCCAGGTCGTGCAGATTCGAGAGCCGCGGGCGGCGCCCGCGAAGGCCTCGGCCGGCGCTGCCTCGCTCGCGGCTCTTCCGGGGCGGATTCCAGTGACGGCTTCGCTGGCGTCCGCCGTTCCCACGCCGCGCCTCTTCCTGGAAATGGTGGAGCTGGAGGAGGACGAGAGGCCCTCCGTGGTGACGGCCTACGCCTCCGTCGAGGACCTCCTCATCCGGAAGAAGCCCGACCCGAGGGGTCTGCGCCCGATCGACGATCGTCCGATCGAGGTGCTGGCGGCTATCGCGGGTCGACGCCGGGCTGGTGGAAGTGGCGGAATCCGTGTGTCGGGTGGGTCGGGGGGCGGCTGCGACTCTTCGGGGACGATCATTGCGCGAAACCCCTCCGGCGGCACGGGCGACCTCCTCCCTGCCTACTGAACCGGTTTCGTCGTACCGCCCCCGCTAGGGCGCTTCCGGGGGCTCGGGCCCGGTAGGCGCCGTGCCGTGCAGGGCGCTGGACAGGCGCTCGCTGACCGCCGCCACCTCGGCCCACAGATCGACGTCTTTCGGGTTGACCCGCCGCGGGCCGGTCAGTGTCTCGACGAAGCCGGTCACCCAGACCCGCGATCCCTCGCTGGCCGTGTCCGGTCCGACCACGACGCTGAGGAAGAGGGGCTCGGCGATGTCGTCCGACCGCCTGGTGTTGATCAGGCCGGTCTCCCGACGGGTGTAGTCGAGCGGGTAGCCGGCGTCGCCGAGCAGGCCCTGCAGCTCCAGGAAGACGGAGTCGGGGGGCGCCGGGGTGGCAAAGGTCTGGAACGGGTAGCCCGGGTACCCTCGGAGGATCTGGCCGCCGATGCACGCCGACGCGAGCGTGGCGCCGAGGAGGACGCTCCAACGCGCCGCCGGCAGGGCGCCGAAGGGAACGCTCCGCCGCGCCGCCGCAGGACGGGAATCCCCGCCACACGATCTCCTCTTCACCTCGGCCTCCATCTCCGTCCCGGACTCAGGGCTCGCGGCCGGCGCCGTTCGCCGGCGCACCGCTGTCCTGTGGAGCGGCGCGGGTCGTGTCGCCGAGCAGGCCGCGAAGGAGCCCACCCGCTTTCTCCTCGAGCAGTCGCTGTCCCTCCTCCGCGATTCGCTCCCCCTCGGGCGGCCGGCCGCCGAGCCGACGGTCGAGCTCGCCGCGCGCCGCCTCCACGGCCCGATCGCGCATCGCTCCCGGGTCCAGCCTGATCTCCGGGTTCCATACATCGCCGCCGATGCGCAAGCCCACCTCGACCGGCCCGTCGCCCATCAGCATCCCTCGAAGGAGCTCCGCCCCTGCGCCGCCTCCCGAGGGCGCGACGGTCCGCGCCCGCCCGGCCGAGATACGCGCGGACACGCCCAGATCCAGCCCGCCTCCGAACCCGACCGAACCGGTGATGTCATAGGCGGCCGACGGGCTGGCGATGCGCCCGTTCGCGAGGTGGACCGCTCCGTTTCGTATGGTAAACGGCGACTCGCAACGGGAGAAGTCGATCCGCTCGAGCGTCGGCAGGCCGAGGAAGGAGGCGAGCGCGTTCGCCATGGGACCCGGGGTGAGCGCTCCCTCGGCGATTGCGAATCTCCCCTCGCCTCGAAGGAAGGTCACCGGGGGGAGGAGGAGGGTGTCGAGCTGTCCGTCGATCGCCAGCTGCAGGGTGAGCGTGCCGGACACGATCCCGCCGAGCGGCGAGAGGGTGGTGAGGAGCTCCTCGGCGCGAACCTTCTCCGCACGCACGGCGAGCCGGAACGGCTCGGTCACCTCGTCGCCGAGCTCCAGCTCCAGACGCCCGCCGCCCGTGCCGCCGTACGGGCGGAACGTCGCGTCGGCGATCTCCACGCGCTCGGGGGAGAAGCGCAAGGTGGCGCTCAAGGCGGTGAGCCGGTGGAGGAGATACCGGAGGGTGTCGATGCGTAGCGCGACCTCGCCCCTCGCCGGCAGCGACGTCGGCCGAGCGAGCTTCCGTTCCCGGGCGATCTCCTCCGCTGAGCGGCCGTCGAGCGGTCGGTCGCCGAGACGCGCAAAGATGAGCCTCCCGTAGCCGACGGAGCTCGGAGACACCGGCAAGATCTCGTCCATCAGCAACCGTCGGCCGTGTAGGCTCCCGGTCACCACGGGACCCTCGGCGGGGGACCGGAGCCACGCGAAGAGGCCGCGCGCCGTTCCGCTCGTGACCACCCGATCCTCGCCCAGGTCGATCGCCAGGCGGGTCCAGGTGGCCGTATCCCCCGTCAGCTCGATCCGGCCGCCCGGCACGACCACCGGAACGAGAAGCCGTGGGAGCGAGGCGCGCACCTCCTGGAGGTCCGCGCGGCCCCGCGCACGGGTGGCGGCGGGATCGGAGAGAAGGCCGGAGAGCGTGAGATCCAGGTCGATCGCGCCGCTCGCGCTCACCCCCTCGCTCGGGCGCACCTCGAGGAGCCGCGAAACGGACGGACGCGCGGTCACGCGCAGGTCGAAACGCCGCGCACTGTCGATCCGGAGGGTGCCGGAGAGCGCGAGGGGGCCGCCCAGCGCTTCCCCGCGAAGCCGGGAGATGGTGAGGCGGTCGCCGACGAGCGTCGCCTCGCCCTCGACGCCCCTGGCGAGCTCGGGGCCATTCTCCCGTGCGGCGCCGCCTCGGCGAAGGGTGAGGAGGCCCGAGAGCCGGGGACGCCGGCCGGGCCCCACCTCCCCGGCCGCTTCGATTCGCAGGGTCACGCCGCCGCGCACCCCCCACGCGGGCCGTCGGCGGAGCGCCTCCGGGAGGGAGGCCAGGAGATCTCCCAGCGGGATCGAGTCCGACGCCACCTCGACATTCATCGTGCGGATCGGCGACTTGAGCGAGTCGATCCGACCCGAGATGCTCATCTCGACGTCGTTCAGCCGGACGCTCCCGTGGCGGAGCTCGATCCACGAGAAGTGCTGGCCGGCGCGGGCCTCCGTGTCGAAGGAAAGCCGCATCCCGCCGACTTCGCGCCCGCCGAGCGCCGGGTGGCGGATGGCCGCGCTGTCCGCCGTCGCCCAGCCCGCCAGCTTCCAGCCGCCGGACCGGTCCCGTGCCACCGAAGCTGTCGCGTCGATCCCGCTGAGGCGCAGGGAGCGGCCGCGGCGGGCGTCCCGGTAGCCGAGCCGCCCCCGGCTGATGGCGATCTTCTGCACATCGAAGGAGAGGACCGGCCTCCGGGGGGAATCCGTCACCCCCTCGCCCTCGGGAACGAAATCGCCGAAGTTGCTCCTCCCGTCGCGCGCCACCTGGAGCAGGACCCGCGGCTCCTCGATCAGGATGCGCCCGATACGCACCTCGCGGCGGAGGAGGGGAAGGAGTCGCGGGGAGAGCCGCACATGGCGTACGGTGGCAAGCGGCAGGTGGCCGAAGTCGCCCAGGTTCTCGACGCGCACACCGGATAGCTGTACGCTGAGGCGCGGGAAGATCGCGACCCGCACACCGCGGAGCTCGACATTCCGGTTGAGGGCGGCCGAGAGGCGTGGCTCGAGCCACGCTGCCAGGCTCGCCGGATCCAGGGCGGAGCGCAGGAGGAGGCCGAGCCCGGCATAGCCGAGCACCGCCGCCCCGGCGGCCGCGATGACCCATACGAAGAGTCGGCGCCCGCGAAGCGGGGCGCCCGTCGGCGTCGAGCGCAAGCAGCTCTCCTCCGGAAGCACTCTGGTCGCGGGGAACCGCAGGGTCCCCCGCCGCATTCATCGGGCGGGCTGAAAGGAGACGCTCCCGATGGCCGAACCCACAACCCGAGAGGTTAGTACGGTCGCCGACCGTGCGGCGTTCCTTGCCGCCCGCGTGATCGATTGGCGTTCCGCCGGCCCGGAGGGCGCACGGATCGGCCGGCGCCTCCAGCGGGACGGTCCACTGGCGCCGGGTCGCGGATGAGCCCGCCGCAGGGCCCCGTGACGGGAGACGACGAGAAGCAGCGCGAGTTCGAGGAGGAGGCGCTCGTCCACCTCGACGCCCTGTACGGCCTCGCCCTCCGGCTCACCGGCGGCGATGAGCCGCGCGCACAGGACCTGGTGCAGGACTCCATTCTCAAGGCCTACCGCTCCTGGGACCACTTCGAGACGGGCACCAACTGCCGCGCGTGGCTCATGACCATCCTGCGCAACACGTTCATCAACGATTTTCGTCGCCGGAAAGGCCGGCCCGACGATGTGGAGTTCGAGGATGTGGCGGAGCGCCCGTCCTCGTCGTCGCTCTACGAGGCCGACCCGGAGGGCACGATCTTCGAGCGGATCATCGACGAGCAGGTGATCGCCGCCATCGAGGGGCTGCCGGAGGAGTTTCGGGTGCCCGTGGTGCTCGCCGACCTCGAGGGCCTCAGTTATCAGGAGGTGTCGGAACTCATGGGGATCCCCGTCGGCACCGTGAAATCCCGTCTCTTCCGGGCCCGCAAACGGCTGCAGGAGACGCTGTACCAGTACGCTCTCGAGATGGGGTACATCCGGTGAGCCCGCCCGAGCTCGGCGAGGGCGGGGGCCGGGGCCGCCGGGCCCGCCGCGCCTCGCCCGGCCCCGAGGGAGGTGACCGGTCGCCCCCTCCCCCTCCGGGATCGTGCGAGGAGTCTCTCCGGTACGTATACGAGTATCTGGACGGTGAGCTCGATTCGGCCACGAGCGCCCGCATCGACGAGCATCTGCGAACTTGCCGGCGGTGCTATCCGCACTTCAACTTTGAGCGACTGTTCCTGGATTACCTCCGGGAGAAGGGCTTGCAGGCACGGCACGCCGAGGAGCTGATGCGCAAGGTGCGCGAGCGGCTTCGTGCCCTGGAGTAGCGCGACCGGATCCGGCGGCCCCGTTGCCCTCGGAGGACGCGTGTCGTAGCCTTTTCGGCCCGGCCGCCCCGCCCCGGAGCTCGCTCGCCACGGCCGGTGAGCGAGACGACCGCTGACCTCCAACGTGAGGGATCGAGCATCCATGGACTCACGCACCCGAGAAGTGCTGGGCCGGCTCCTCGACGCTCGGGGGCCCTCCGGATTCGAGACGGCCGCGGCGGCCATCTGGCGCGAGGAGGCGGAGGCGTTCGCGGACGAGACGTGGCGGGATGTCCACGGGAACAGCTTCGCCGCCATCAACGTGGGAGCCGCTCCGCGGGTGATGCTGGCCGGCCACATCGACGAGATCGGACTCATGGTCCACCACATCGACGACGATGGCTACCTGTACGTGAAGGGAGTAGGTGGGTGGGACCCGCAGGTGCTGGTCGGACAACGTGTCGAGCTGCTCGGGCGCGACCGGACGGTTCTCGGAGTGATCGGGCGACGGGCAGTCCACCTGATCCCCCGAGAGGATCTGGAAAAGGCGGTCAAGCTCAAGGAGCTGTGGATCGACATTGGCGCCAAGAACGGAGAGGAGGCCAGGGAGCTGGTCGCGGTGGGCGACGTGGCGGTGGTTCGTTCCGACACCGTCGAGCTGACCAACGGCCGGCTGGTTGCGCGCTCCATCGACGACCGCGTCGGCGCCGTCGTGGCCCTCGAGGCGCTTCGCCGGGCCAAGGAAACGGGCTGCACGGCGCACGTGGTCGCGGTCGCCACCACCCAGGAGGAGATCGGGTACGTCGCCGGTGGTGGCGCTCGCACGAGCACCTTCGCGCTCGATCCGCAGGTGGGGATCGTGATCGACGTCACCCACGCCACCGACCACCCGTCGGTGGACCGGAAGGAACACGGGGAGGTAAAACTCGGGGGCGGCCCGGTACTGAGCCGCGGGGCCGCGGTGAACGGCGTGGTACTCGGCCGACTCGTCGAGGCGGCGGGCGAGGCCGGAATCGCCTACCAGATGCAGGCCTCGCCGTCGATGACGGGCACGGATGCGGATGCCGTCCGGATGTCGCGGGCCGGGGTCGCCACGGGACTCGTGTCGATTCCCGATCGTTACATGCACAGTCCGAACCAGGTCGTCGCCACCGAGGATGTGGAGGAGGCGGCGGATCTGATCGCGACTTTCCTGGCGAACCTGTCGGAGGAGGTCAGCTTCGTTCCCGAGTGATGGGACGGCGCAGTGGTGAAGAACGTGCCCAAGCGAGCCAGAGCCGGCGGGACCCGGGCCGGGACCGCCCCGGAGAGGGCGCCCAGCCGGGCCGCGGAAGACTACCTGAAAGCGGTGTACAAGCTGCAGGCGGGAGGCGACTCGGTCTCCACCTCGGCGCTTGCCGAGGAGCTGGGCCGGTCGGCGGCTTCGGTGACGAACATGGTCAAGGCCCTCGCCGATCAGGGGCTCCTCGAGCACGTGCCGTACCGCGGGGTGCTTCTCACCTCCGAGGGAGAACAGGCGGCTCTCCGGATCATTCGCCGTCACCGTGTCATCGAGGCGTACCTGATCGAGAAGCTCGAGTACACGTGGGACGGGGTTCACGCGGAGGCGGAGCGGCTGGAGCACGCGGCCTCGGAGATCCTGATCGACCGGATGGATCGGGCCCTCGGCCGCCCGGCCATCGATCCCCACGGGGCACCGATTCCGACCCGGGACGGCGAGATCGCGCGGCGCGAGTTCGACAGCCTGGCCGATCTTCCCGTGGGCACGCCGGCGGTCGTGCGGGAGGTGTCGGACGAGGATTCCCAACGGCTCCGCTACCTGGCGTCGCTCGGGCTCTTTCCCGGCACGGTCGTGGTCCTTCGGGAGAAAAGGCCGTTCGGCGGTCCCCTGACCTTGAGCGTGGAGGGCACCGAACGCGTGGTCGACCGGCGTCTCGCGACGATGATCCGCGTGGAGCGGGTCTGACGGGCGGGCTGCCATGCCGTCGCCCCCGACGCGATCCCACCGTGCCGGCGCGGACCGCTCCTGATCCAGGTTGAGCGATGCCCCGACCCATCAAGGCGGACGGCGACACGTGGAGGGCGCGGCTGAGCGAGTGCCCCCCGCGACCGGAGACGCAGGCCGTGGTCTTCTTCTGCGTCACGACGAGCCAGCGACCGTACCGGGTCGTCGAGGTTCCGGCAGACCGATTGAAGAACGCGGAGGAGCTGGAGGCGCTACGGGACAGCGAGCTCCGCGAGCTCTTCGAGGCCTCACGCTCCCTCGACTATCCCCAAATGTACCTCCGCTGAACGAGAACGGCCGGAGCAGCCGCTCTTCGGGCTTCGGCGCCGCCGCCGACCCGGGCCGGACCCGGCGAGTCGGTGGAGACGGGGGCGAGGAGCCGGGCTTTCCTCCCTGGTTTCGCGAGATGAGCACGATATTGCTGAGATGGGGTACGTCGATCTGCATCTCCATTCGACCGCTTCCGACGGACGCCTCGCGCCGGCCGAGGTGGTCCGCGAGGTGGCGGCGCGCGGGCTGGTCGGGCTGGCGCTCACCGATCACGATACCGTCGCCGGTCTCCAGGAGGCCTCGGCGGAGGCCGCACGGCTCGGGCTGGCTTTCCTCCCGGGGGCCGAGCTCTCCTCGAACGAACCGGGCCGGTCGATCCACCTGCTGGCGTATTGCTTCGACGGGGAGGAACCCGGCCTCGCCGCCTTTCTCCGCGAATATCGGGTCGACCGGGAGCGCCGGGCGGGCCGGATCGTCGAGCGGCTCAACGATGTTGGTGTCCCACTCGACCTTGAGGCGGTGCGCCGCGAGGCCGGCGCGGGCGTGCCCACGAGAGCCCATGTGGCCCGGGCCCTGGTCGCAGAAGGTCTGGTCGGTGGAACCCGGGCCGCCTTCGAAAGGTACCTCGCCCGCGGCCGGCCGGCCTTCGTGGAGAAACGACCAACCCCGCCTGAGATGGTGATCGGCGTGGTCCACGCGGCCGGCGGCGTGGTGCTGCTCGCGCATCCGGGCCGGGTGCACCGTGCCCCGGAGGTGCGACGGTGGATCCGGGCGGGACTGGACGGGATCGAGATCCTCCATCCGGACAACCGGCTGCCGACGCGGCGGAGCATGGAGGCGCTCGTCCACCAGCACGGGCTCTTGCGGGGTGGTGGCTCTGACTGGCACGGGCCAGATTCGGAGCGCGCGGAGCTCGGCTCACAGCGCGTGCCTCTCAGGTGGATGAAGGAGATCGCCGAGCGCGCGGTGAAGGACGCCGACCCCTCGGCCGAAGATTGAACCGACACCGGATGGCGCGATGAAGCAACGGGACGACGCGACTCGGATCGTGGAGCACGAGCTGATCATCGTGGGTGCCGGACCGGCTGGACTGTGTGCGGCCCTGTACGCGGCACGCTCCGAGCTGGACGCCGTTGTGCTGGAGCGCGGGGGTCCCGGCGGGCAGCTGCTTCTCACCGAGCTGGTGGACGACTACCCGGGACTGGAGGAGGTGGGCGGGATGGAGCTCTCGGAGAGGATGGCCGCCCACGCCCGCAAGTTCGGCCTCGACATCACCCACGGTTCGGTGGAGTCGGTCGAGCGCGGTCCTGACGGACGCTTCCTCGTCCGCCTGGAGGGTGGCTCCCTCTATCAGGCGCCGGCCGTCATCCTGACGGCGGGGGGCACGCCCCGAAAGCTCGGTGTCCCGGGCGAGGAGGAGTACGCTGGCCGTGGGGTGAGCTACTGCGCCATCTGCGACGGGGCGTTCTTCAAGGGTGAGGTGATCGCCGTCGTCGGTGGCGGGGACTCCGCTGTCGAGGAAGGCGAGTTTCTCACACGATACGGATCGAAGGTGTACGTCATCCACCGCCGGGATGAGTTCCGCGCGCAGGCCGTGCTACGGGATCGGCTGCTCCGCAACCCGAAGGTCGAGGTGGTGTGGGATACGGTGGTGGAGGAGATCGTCGGCGGAGCGGCGGGGGTGACCGGCCTCAGGCTTCGGAACGTGAAGACGGAGGAGCGCCTGGAACTCGCGGCCACCGGCGTGTTTATATTCATCGGGTTCACGCCGAACACGGGCATCGTGAAGGAGCACGTGGAGCACGACGGGGCCGGTTACATCGTGACGGACCGTGACATGCGGACATCGGTCCCCGGACTGTTCGTCGCGGGTGACGTTCGGTCGCAGCTCGTGCGGCAGATCACGACGGCCGTGGGGGACGCGACCACGGCGGTCTTCGCGGCCGAGCGATACCTCAAAGAGCGGGAGGAGCGGGAGGCGAGCCGCGAGGCGGGCCCGAGTCCGCCGGCATCGGAGGCTTCGGCCGCCACCGCCTGAGGCCGGCCACAAGCCCGCCGCCGCGGCGGGCTGCATGGCAGCTGGCATGGAATTGGCTGCCCTCGGGATGGGCGATCGGCTTGACAGGGATTCGAATGCGGACCTACGATTTCGCGTAGTGTTGAGATGGGAGGCCAGATGGCGAACGCCACACACAGAGCATCCGCAACGCGGGGACCGGCGATGGTGAGCCTCACCGCGATGGCAGGCGAACAGGTGCGCAAGTTCCTGGAGCAGGAGAAGGTGAGCACCGAGACGGCGGGACTTCGCGTGAGCGTCCTTCCCGGCGGGTGTTCGGGGTTCCAGTACGGCCTCGAGGTGGAGGACTCCTCTCGGGAGGATGACTTCGTGCTGGAATCCGAGGGGGTGCGTCTCTTCGTGGACCCGTTCAGCGCGCAATACCTCGACGGCGTCGTGATCGACTACCACAGCAGCTTCCAGGGGTCCGGATTCACGTTCAACAACCCGAATGCCACCGGGGGTTGCGGCTGCGGCACCTCCTTCTCCGTCTGACCCATCTCCCCGGCCGGGGCCGGTAGCGGCCGGCCGCTACGCGTGCAGCCTTCCGGTCGGGTCCGTTGCGCGGTGCCCGATCCGGCCGGCGGCTCCGGCGGCAGATGCCGCACCGCAGTTCGATCGGATCGATCGAGCCCTTCCCTTGATCCGGAGTTCGCTTCACGGGCGGCGCGATGAACGAAGGCCCGATCTCCGTCCTCCGCCTCACGCTGGGTCCGGTCCAGTCGAACTGCTATCTGATCCGCTGCGACTCCGGCTCCGAGGCGGTGGTGATCGATCCGGGAGCCGAGGGAGTCCGCATTCGCGACGCCCTGGCCGGCTTGGGAGCCGAACCGGTGGCGGTGCTGCTCACCCACGCACACATGGACCACGTCGGTGCGGTGGCCGAGATCGTGCGCAGCGCGGGGGTCCCTGTGTATCTGCACCCGGCGGACCTCCCGTTGTACGAGCGGGCGACGGAGCAGGCCGCCGCGTTCGGGCTCCACGTCGAGCAGCCACCGCCGCCCGACCATGAGCTGTCGCACGGTCAGATCCTGGAGCTCGGCGGGATCCGCATCGAGGTGCGTCACACGCCCGGACACTCTCCGGGCGGCGTCGTCTTCTTCTCGGGCGAGGAGGCGTTCGTAGGGGACTGCATCTTCGCCGGCTCGATCGGCCGAACCGATCTCCCCGGTGGTGATGCCTCGACCCTCCTCCGGTCGATCCGGGCGCAGATCCTGACCCTCCCGCCGCGAACGATCCTCTATTCGGGTCACGGCCCGGAGACGACGGTCGAGCGCGAGGCTGCCTCGAACCCGTTCCTCACCGGAGCGTTCGGGTGGAGCGGGTGACCGGGCGGCGGAGGGCGGCACTTTCGGGGGGTCGAGCGGCGGGCGCACCGGTGGTCGAGCCGGCCGCGACCCCGGTCGCCGGGACACCCCCTGCCGCGCCGCAAGCCGCCGCGGCGACCGGCCGGCCGGGCTCCGGCGACGACTCCGATGCCCTCGAGCCCTGCCTCCGGTGCGGCGCTTCCCTGCCGCGCCGCCCGATAGGGTGCAAGGGCGGTCGGTGCCCGAACTGCGGACATCCTTACCCGCACGGCGACTGCTCGGACTGATGGCGGGGCTGGAAAAGAAGCGGGGGCTCGCGCCAGAGGAGACGCTCTCCGAGAGCGGTGGCGATCCACAGGAGCGCAAGGAGGGAGAGGGAGGAGAGACAGGCCCGCGCAGCCCCCGAAGAACACGCGGAGAGCAGACGGAGCGGCTCGCCGCCCTCCTGCGAGCGGTCGAAGGCGCCGAACGGGTCGTGATCCTGACCCACGACAATCCCGATCCGGACTCCATCGCGTGTGTCGCCGCTCTCGCCTTCTTGCTCGACAGGGCCGCCGGGCTTTCGAGCACGTTCGCCGTGGGGGGGATCATCGGGCGGGCCGAGAACCGGGCCCTGATCGACGAGCTCGACCTGACGTTCCAGCGCGTGGAGACCGTGCAATTCGCCTCCGACGCTCTTGTGGCGCTGGTCGACACCCAGCCGCGTGCCGGGAACAATTCCCTGCCGGGCGGCCGGATCGCGACGCTCGTCATCGATCACCACCCACTTCGCCCGGAGAGCTCGAGTGCCACCTTCGCCGATGTGAGACCCGAGTACGGCGCGTGCTGCTCGATCCTCGTGGAGTACCTGAGGGCTGCCAAGCTCGAGCCCGACCGTCGACTCGCCAGCGCCCTGTTCTACGGGATCCAGACCGAGACGATGGACCTCGGGCGGGAGGTGTCGGAGGCCGACGTGGGGGCGAGCTTGTATCTGTATCCGAGGTCGGATCCCGCCGCGATCTCGCGTATCCGGCACGCGCGCGTCCCACCTGGTTTCTTTCAGTCTCTCCACAGTGCTCTGGAGCGGGCGTGGAGAGCCGACGGGGTCATCTGCGTGCCGGCCGGGCGCCTCGACTACCCCGACATGGTGGCGCAGCTCGCCGACTTCTTCATGCGCGTTGAGGGGGTGGTGTGGGTGATCGCATCCGGCCTGTATCACGATGACCTCCTTCTCTCCCTTCGCACCCTGCAGCCCGAGGCGCACGCCGGGGAGCTGGTGCGCGAGGTGGTGGGCGGGCGCGGGTCGGCCGGCGGCCACGGCACGATGGCCGGGGCGAGGATAAGCATCCGCAACCTCGGGGAGGGTGAGGTAGAGGAGCTTCTGCAGTCGCTGTTCTCGGAGCTGTGCGCCGCCCTCGGCGTGACCGGCCGCGAGCCGGAGTCGATCATTCCTCCGGAGCCACCTTCCCCCGCGGCCGGAGAGGGGGACGACGAGGCGTGATCGTCGTGGGCCTCACCGGCACCTTCGGCTCCGGAAAGAGCACGGTGGCCCGGCACTTCGAGCGGTGGGGGGGGCTACGCATCGACGCGGACGAACTCGCCCGGGAGGCGGTGCGCCCGGGGAGTCCCGGACTCGAGCGCATCCGGCGGACGTTTGGAGAGGGCGTGATCACGGAGGCGGGCGAGCTGGACCGGGACGCCATGCGGCGCATCGCCTTCGACGACCCCGCAGCGCGGGAGCGGCTCGAGCAGATCGTCCACCCGATCGTCGAGCGCCTGCGTCGCGATCGGGTGGCCGAGGCCGAGCGACAGGGCACCGCCGTCGCCGTGGTCGAGAGCCCACTCCTGTTCGAGAAGCGGCTGGAGAAGACGTGCGACGCGGTGGTGGTGGTGGACGCGCCCCGCGAGGAGCGCCGCCGTCGCGTCGGCGCGGAGCGCGGCGTGTCGACCGACGAGTTCGCTCGCATTGAGGCCGCGCAGTGGCCGGCGGAGCGAAAGAGACAGCTGGCCGACTTCCTCATCGTAAACGAGGGGACGCCGGCGGAGCTGGAAGCCCGGGCGAGGGCCGTGTGGGAGGAGATCGACGCGCTGGCCGGACGCCTCGATGCGGCGGGGAAGTGGACGATGGATCTCCACATGCACACCGACCACTCCCACGACTGCCTCAGCCGGCCGGCCGACGTGGTTCGCCGGGCTCGCGAGGTCGGGCTCGACCGGATCGCCATCACCGACCACGACGAGATCACGGGGGCCTGGGAGGCGAAGGAGTTGGATCCGGAGCTCGTGATCGTGGGAGAGGAGGTCGGGACCGCGGAGGGGCACGACCTCGTCGGTCTCTTCCTCTCCCGTCACATTCCGTCCGGCGGATCGTTTCGAGAGGTAGCCGACGAGATCCGCGCCCAGGGCGGGGTGGTCTATCTCCCGCACCCGTTCGACGCGTACCGCGGCGCCACGGAGGAATTCCTCGCCGGCGTGGAAGACTGTGTGGATGCCGTGGAGGGCTTGAACGCTCGACTCCACGACCCGAGGCGCAACATGCGCGCGAGGGATTGGGCACGAGAGCGGTCGCTTCCCTTGGGAGCGGGGAGTGACGCCCACCTCCTGAGCGAGATCGGCCGGGCTCGCGTGCGTGCCCCGGCGTTCGATGGAGCGGCCGGGTTCCTGATGGCGCTGCGCCGCGGTGTGATCGAGGGGTCCGTCTCGAGCCGCTGGGTTCACGTCGGGTCGATCTGGGCCAGGATCCGGAAGCGGATCCCACTGCCCGGCTGAGTGCGCGCCGCCCGGCGCCGCGAGACACCCGTCCACGTCCGAGGGAGACCCGACTGGGCACGGCGTTTTCTTGACAGGCTTCCGGCGCGCGCGGTAGCGTGGAGCCGCACGAGGCGGGGCGCCGCGTGTAGCCCCGGCAGGGCTGAGAAGGAGGATGACGAGTGACGCTGGAGCGACACGCGCAGGAGCGATGGGCGACCCGGATCGGCCTCATCCTGGCCATGGCGGGGAACGCGGTCGGCCTCGGCAACTTCCTACGCTTCCCGGTGCAGGCTGCTCAGAACGGCGGCGGCACCTTCATGATCCCCTACTTCATCTCCTTCATTCTACTCGGGATCCCGCTCATGTGGATCGAGTGGGGGATCGGGAGGTTCGGGGGCCGCTTCGGCCACGGGACGATCCCGGGCATGTTCGACGCCCTCACGGACCGGAAGAAGCGATGGGCCAAGTACGTGGGCGTGCTCGGCATCATCATGCCTCTCGTCGTCTTCATCTACTATACCTATGTGGTGTCGTGGATGCTCGGATTCAGCTTCTTCAGCCTCACGGGGAACTATTTCGGGCTCGGCGACGTGGAGCAGATGCGGACCTACCTCGCCTCATACCAGAACATCTTCGACTCCTCGACGCACGGCGGCTGGCTCGCGCTACTCTTCTTCCTCATCACGATCTCGTTTCTCGGCTGGGTGCTGTCCCGTGGGATCAGCGGCGGTATCGAGAAGCTGGCGCTGATCGGCATGCCGATCCTCTTCCTCTTCGCCTTCCTCCTCATGGGGCGTGTGCTCACGCTGCCGGCGGGCCAGGGGTCGGTCTCTCAGGGGCTGAACTTCGTATGGAACCCGGAGTGGACGAGCCTCGGCGACCCGAAGGTGTGGCTCGCTGCGGCCGGGCAGATGTTTTTCACCCTCTCCCTCGGGATGGGGACGATCCACACCTACTCATCGTATCTTTCCGAGAGGGATGACATCACCCTCACCGGGCTCTCCACCGGCGCCACGAACGAGTTCGCCGAGGTGGTGCTCGGCGGGACCATCGCCATCCCCGCCGCTGTGGTCTTCTTCGGGGTCGGCGGCGCGCAGGAGATCGCGAAGGGCGGCACGTTCGATCTCGGCATCGTCGCCATGGGGGTCGTCTTCCAGGGGCTTCCGGGTCCGGCCATGTGGGGGCAGCTGGCCGGCTTCCTCTGGTTCTTCCTCCTCTTCATCGCGGGGATCACTTCCAGCGTGGCGCTGGCGAGTCCGGCGATCGCCTTCATCCAGGAGGAGTTCAACGTCCGACGACGGCGGGCGGTCATGGCGGTGATGGCAGCGGCGTTCTCGCTCGGCTTCCTGCATGTGGTCTTCTACCAGCGCGGCTTCCTGGCCGAATGGGACTACTGGGCCGGCACCTTCGGCCTGGTCATCTTCGCTGCGATCGAGATCGTGCTCTTCTCCTACGTATTCGGGATCGATCGCGGCTGGAGGGAGATGCACCACGGGGCGGACCTCAGGATCCCGATCTTCTTCAAGCCGATCATGAAGTGGGTGACGCCGGCCTTCCTCTTCATGCTCCTCGGTTGGTGGGCTGTTACGGAGGCCGTTCCCACGCTCCTCATGGACGGGGTGGACCCGGCGGAGATCTCGTACCGATGGTGGAGCCGGGTTGCCATGCTGCTGATGCTGGCGGCCGGCCTCTACCTGATTCGGCGGGCGTGGACGGGAAGGGAGACGGTCGGCCAGATGGTGGGAGTGGCGTGCCCCGCCTGTGGAGTCCGCAACCGGGACGACCACGAGAGGTGTTTCTCGTGTGGTGCCGCCATCCGGGAGGCCATCCCATCCACCGCGAGCTGAGCCGCTCCAGGCGAGGAAGGCAAATGAGCGAATCCGCGCTGACGCCCTTTGCGCTGGCCTTCATGCTCGTTAGCATGGTCAGCGTCACATCACTGATGCTGTACTGCTTGACCCGCATTCTGAAAGGTGGTCCGGCCGGAGATGACTCGGGGTCGGCGGAGTAGAGGGGCCACCGATCGAAGCTCCTGAGCTCTCGCGACGCGAGGGCCTGCACCGCGTGCGGCTGGCACTCCGCGCCGCGGAGCGGGTCGTCCTCACCACGCACGTGAACGCGGACGGCGATGGGGCCGGCTCCGAGACCGCGGTGGCGCATTACGTGAGCCGTCAGCGGATCCGCGCCACCATCGTCAATCCCACCCCGTTTCCTGACAGCTTCCGCTTCCTGCTCGACCGAATCGACGCGTTCACGCCCGGCGATGAAGCGGGTCGCATCGCCCTCAGGGAGGCGGGGCTCGTGCTGGTCCTCGACACCGCGGAGCCGAGCCGGCTGGGTGGGATCCTCCCCGCACTCGAGGGGAAGCGGGTGGCGGTGCTGGACCATCACCCCCCCACGGCATCACAGATCGGAGACCCGGCCGTGCAGGACCCGTCGGCCTGCGCCACCGGAGAGCTCGTGTACGACCTGATCACGGCCGACGGGGGTACCCTCACCGAGGCCGAGGCGCGGGGCCTCTACGTAGCGCTCGTCACCGACACCGGCTCTTTTCGGTTCTCGAACACGAGCCCCCGGACACACGAGATCGTGGCCGAGCTCCTCCGAGCTGGCGTGGACCCGGGCGAGATGTACCGGCGTCTGTTCGGGCAGGTGACCCCCGGTCGGCTTCGCCTCATGCAGCGTGCCCTCTCCTCGCTGCATGTACACCCCGAGCTCCCGCTTGCGTGGATCGCCTTGCGGGAGTCGGACCTGAGAGATTGCGGCACCGGGACGGAGGACATGGAGGGGATCATCGAGTACGCGCGCCAGATCCAGGGGGTCGAGGTCGCGATGCTGGTCCGGGAGCTCCCGGATCGCAGGACGAAGGTGTCGCTTCGCTCGAATGGCGACGTCGACGTTGCCCACATCGCCCGCTCCTTCGGCGGGGGCGGACACGTAAAGGCGGCCGGTCTGCTGATCGCCCTTCCGCTCACCGAGGCCGTGGCGGAGCTGCTCCCTGTCCTGGACCGGGCGCTCCGGGGCGGTCAGACCCCAGACGCGCCGCCGGCGCGGAGCCCTTGATCGAACGCGACGGATCATCGTAAGTTGTTATTTGTCCCGTCCGTCCACCGCCGAGTTCCGGCGGAACCAAACCCGCACCGCTCGTAGCTGCGAGGAGGGAATGGACGCGAACGGAGACGGGACGCACCAGAGCACACCCAGCGGCCGCTTGCCCGCCGCGGTGGCGGCGCGGCTCCGGCACCTCACGCGAGAGATCCCGCCGGTCGAGATCGCGGACCTGTGGATCTTCCCGCCGCTCGCCGATCTCGAGGGCTCCTCGGAGTTCTTTCTCCTCACACGACTGAACGGGGAGGAAGCGCTCCGCGTTTACTCGGCGCGTTTGCCCGTGGGCGGCTCGCAGAACGGGAACGGAAGGGGCGACGCGCACCGATCGCCGGCCGAGCAGGAGATCGTGGAGCACGGGAGCGTGCCCGCCGACCGGCTTGACCGCTTGGTCGAGGGGTTCCGCAGACGGCTGGGAGACGATCGCGAGCCCCTTCACTTCGCCATTGGGGGCTGCGAGGCGAGCTGGACGACACTGATCGAGGTGGAGGCTGCGCTGGAGTGATCCTGGTCGCTTCGACCGGTCGAAGCGCCCCGCCAGATTGATCGCGCGGTGAGACGCCGTTAGCTTCCGCGCCGTCCGCTGCTCCGCGCCCGGCGGGCGGGGGCGCCCACTCGATCAGTCGATGCGGGTGTAGTGGAGGAACTCAGCCATCGGCCGACCCGCCGCTCCAGGGAACAGGACCTCCGAACGGCCCTGGAGGCTGCGGGGCACAGGTTCACGCCACAGCGAGCGGCCGTGTTCCGGGCGCTGGACGCCTCGTCCGCGCACCCCACCGCGGACGAGCTGTTCACCGCCGTGCGCCGGGAGATCCCCGACATCAGCTTGGCGACGGTGTACAAGGCGCTCGAAGCCTTCGTAGGCTCGGGCGTCGCCGTCAAGCTCAACCACGGCGATGGACCCGCGCGGTACGACTGCCGCACCGACGCGCACCACCACCTGACCTGTCTCGGTTGCGGGAGGGTAGTCGACGTCGACGATCTCGACATGCGCGACTACCTTCGATCGGTGGAAGCGCGCTCCGGCTTCGAGATCCGAGACTACGAGCTGGTGCTCGTCGGAACCTGCTCGGGCTGCCGCAACTGAGCCCCTGGCGGCCCGCCATCCCAGGGGATTTCCTTACCGGAGGCAGCCGTGGCGTTCACTTCCGCCAGCCTCGTACCGACGAAGTGTTTCCTCACCTCGGGGATCGGGGTCCATCGGGAGCGGCTGAGCTCCTTCGAGATGGCGCTTCGCGACGCGCGCATCGCGAAGTACAACCTGGTCAACGTGTCGTCGATCTTTCCCGCCGGATGCCAGCTCATCGAGCGGGATCGGGGAGTCGGGCTCCTCCAGCCCGGCCAGATCGTGTTCTCGGTGATGGCGCGCGCCGACACGAACGAACCAAGCCGCCTCATCGCCTCCAGCATCGGGCTCGCCATCCCGAAGGACCCCGGCCAGTTCGGGTACCTCTCCGAGCACCACGCGTACGGAGAGACGGAGGAACATGCCGGCAATTACGCCGAGGACCTCGCCGCCAGCATGCTCGCCACGATCCTGGGCCTCCCCTTCGATCCTGACGCGGCGTGGGATGAGCAGCGGGAGGAGTGGCGCCTCTCCGGCAAGATCGTCCGCACCACCAACATCACATGCGCCGTCGAGGGGCCGCTGGACGGCCGGTGGGCGACGGTGATCGCGGCGGCGCTCTTCTGCGCATGAGCGACATCCCGGCTTCACTCGCCGGACATCCCTGGGCGGCGGCCAAGAACTTCCTCGGTCTCGATCCCGCCGTCTCGCGCTGGGCGGACTCGCGTGCCGTGGTGCTCCCGATCCCGTATGAGGCCACCGTCTCGTGGGGCACGGGGACTCGCTTCGGGCCCGACGCGATCCTCGAGGCGTCACGCTACGTCGAGCTTTACGATGAGGAGATGGATGCCGAGCCCTACTCGCACGGGATCTGCACGCTGCCGGCGATCGAGCTGACGGCGGAGGGCCCCCAGGCCGCGGTCGCCCAGCTCAGGCGCCTGTACGACGAGCTCCTCGAGGCGGCGGGCGAACGTTTCGTGATCGGGCTCGGCGGTGAGCACTCGATCAGCAGCGCGCCGGCGTGGGCGTGGGCGGAGCGGCTGAAGGGAGATCTTTCGATCCTTCACCTCGACGCGCACTCGGATCTACGGGAGAGCTATCGCGGCACTCCGTGGAGCCACGCGGCCGTCATGCGTCGGATCCTGGAGCGCACGGATCGAATCGTCTCCGTTGGGATCCGGGCGCTCACCGCCGAGGAGCGAAAGGTGATCCGGGAGCGCGGGCTGGTGACGATCTTCGCTCACCAGATGCGCGAGGACGGCTGGGTGGAGCACGCCCTGGGCGGCCTCGGCGAGAACGTCTATCTGACCTTCGACGTGGATTTCTTCGATCCGGCGCTCGTGCCTGCCACCGGGGCGCCGGAGCCCGGCGGAGGAAGCTGGTGGCAGGCGCTCGACCTGCTGCGCGCCGTGTTCCGCGAGCGGAACGTCGTTGGGGCGGACATCGTGGAGCTCGCGCCGCGCCGCGGCGCGGCGGCCTCGGACATGTTGGTCGCCAAGCTGGCGTACAAGATGGTCGGCTACCTCACGTCGAAATAGCGAGGGGATCGCCCTGGTGTCCCGTCCCTTGCCTCTCGGGACGATCCGGGACCGGAACCCGTCCGCTTCCTCGAGCGTGCTGAAGGCCGTTCCGGGCGGGTGGTTCTCGTGGGACTTCCGCATCTTCGAGGGAGAGCGGGAGATCGCCCTCCTCGACCGGGCGTGGGTGCGTGAGCGTGGTCATTTCCGGCTCGCCGGCGGCGTGTTCGACCTGTACCGGGACGGGCTGCTCGGCCCCTTCGTACTCGAGACGGAGGGGCGAGTCCTGGCCCGTGCAGAGAAGCTGAGCGCACTCCGCCGAATCTTCCGGGTCACGGCGGGCGAGCGGCGCTACACCCTGAAGGCCGCGTCGCCATTCCGGCGCGAGTTCGTCCTCCTGCAGGGGGAGCGGCGGGTCGGCTCCATGCGTCCCGAGAGCGTGCTCCGTCGGGTAGCGGTCGCCGAGTTCCCGGAGGAGCTTCCGCTTCCGATCCGGATCTTCCTCGTCTTCCTCGTGCTGCTCCTCTGGAAACGGGAGGCGAGCGCCGCCCCTGCGGGCGGGTAACGCATCACGGCGAATACCTCACCGCGTGCCACCCCCAAGCCGCGATCAGTCCCAGCGCCGCCGTCCTCGCCAGCAGACCTGCCGCCTCACCCGGGAAGCCCCACGCCTCGGCGAGTCCGGGGGCGGCGAACCAGTAGTACATGGCGCCGGCCAGCGCGGCGAGCACGGGAAGAACGCGCGCCGCCGACAGACCGCGCGCGGATACGGGGACGAAGACGATCAGGTAGCTCGCGGCGGAGAAGAGGAGGACCCGCAGGTAGATGTCCCCCGCCGCCGAGAGAGGCGAGTCAGAGGCGGTGAAGTAAGCGAGAACGAGTCCGGGGAAGGCGCCCGCGAAGACGCCGAAGGGTGTCTTGAGCCACGCCTCCGAGTGACGAGCCCGGCCGAGCACCTGGGGGATCGACTTGGACGGCGCAAGGTCGAGGCACGCCGTCGCGCACTGCGTGCAGGTCGTGCAGCGGACGCGTTCGACCTGAAGTAGCGGCCGCTGGCCGTACAGCCGCTCCACCGGAAGCAGTGGGCAGATGCCGTTGCAGAAGCCGGCCTTCGCATCGAACACGGCGCCGAGCGAGAGAGCGAGGACGGCGAGACCGGCGATGACGATCGCCAGCGCCATCCCGTCGGAGTTCAGCAGGAAGCGTCGGGCCGGCACGAGGCTGGCCAGCAGGACGATTCCGAGCGCGTTGGCTCCGGCCGTCCAACGGGCGCCGGCGGGCCGATGTCCGAGGAGCCCGTTGGAGAGCATGTTGAGGGTCGCCAGCGGACAGCAGTTGCGCCACAGGACGGGGCTCACCAGCAGCGAGGCGGGGATGAGCGGCACCACGCCGTTCCACACCAGGTGCAGCGTCGCCTCCGGCCTCCGGGCCAGCCCCCCGAGGAGCGCCGCGGTGGCGACCAGTCCCAGCCCCTGCGCCAGGCGCCAGCCCCACCGCGAAAGCCGACCGGCTGGACTCATGGTGCCCACCCTCCGCTCGCATCCATCTCCCTCCCACGGCCGGCAGCTCGCAGCACGAGCCCTCGTCCGAGGGTACGCCCGCTAGCCCGGACCGAGCGACCGCGCCGTCTCCGCCTCGATCTCCTCCGCCAG
>JBHIAV010000015.1:0-54337 GCA_046758745.1 Gemmatimonadota bacterium | reverse complement strand
CGGCACCGAGCTCCGGCGTTGAGGCGGCCAGCCTACTAGCCGGCCCACGGGCGTCCCGGGAGGGCCGGGGGCGCCCCGCCGATCGGTCGCCCCCGGAAGATCACGCTCTGCGCGGCGGGCCGTTTCAGGGCTCTATAGTGAAGAGACGCTCGCGCTCCCTGGTCTCCGCTTCGAGCCGGCCGCACATGATGTCGCAAAGCTGGAAGACGCTCTCGTCGGCCAGAGAATAGAGCACGTAGAGCCCCTCCTTTCGGCGGGCCACGAACCCCAGGCGGTGCAGGAGCTGGAGGTGCTTGGAGACGTTGGCTTGACCGAGACCCGTCTCTTCGACGAGATCGGACACGGATCGCTCCCCGCCGCGCAGGGCGTCGAGGATGTGGAGGCGCGCCGGCTCCGCCAGCGCCTTGAAACGGTCGGCGACGAGGTGCAGCACCTCGGGCGTGAGCGCGTAGACGCTCATCGGGGAGCCCGGGCCGTCGCGGTCCCGTCGCCGGACACGGCCCCCGCCTCGGTCGGGAGGCCCGCCTCCTTCCACGCGGCGAAGCCGCCGGTCAGGTTCGCCACGTTCGTCAGTCCCTTCGACCGGAGGACGCTCGCGCCGATGGAGGAGCGCCCGCCGCTCTCGCACTGGAGTACCACGGGCCGGTCGGACGGAATCTCGCTCAGGTGATCCGTCAGGTATCCAACCGGGATGTTGCGGACTCCCGGCAGGTGACCCGCCGCCCATTCCGCGTGTCCCCGGACGTCGAGCACGACGACCTCGTCGGCCTCCATGCGAGCGGAGAGTTCCTCCGCGGTGATCTGAGGCACGCTTCCAAGCCGTCGCCCCGAGGTCTTCCAGCCCCGGACCGCGTCGGCGGCGAACAACCCCCCGATTCGCTCGAGGCCGATCTTGCACAGATCCGAAACGGCCTCTCCGACGCGCCCGCTCCGATCGTCGACGATCAGGTAGAGCTCCCGATCGTACGGGACCAGCCAGCCGGCCCATGTCGTAAACGACCGGTCGAGCGGGATGTTGATCGTGCCCGGGACGTGCGCGTGCGCGTACTCCGATGCGGGACGCGTATCGACGATCGTCGCCCCTCGCCCCAGCGTCTCCGCCAACCCACCGTCCTCGAGCCGGAGAAGGGTCGGGAACGCCCCGAGCACGGGTGGTCCGTCCCGGTTGATCCGTTTCATCTCGGCGAAGTATCGCGGCGGTTCCGGCTGCCCCTCAAGCACGGCGCGAACGAACGCGTCCTCCTCCTCGTACTCGAGGCCCCAGTTGAACAGCCGTTCGTAGCCGGCGGTGCTTTGCGGGATCGAGCTCAACCCCTTCCCGCACGCGGACCCCGCGCCGTGGCCGGGCCAGATCTGGAGCCAATCGGGCTGGTCCTTGAAGCGCTGGAGGCTGCGGAAGAGCTCGCGTGCAGACGACTCCATCGTTCCCTTGATCTTGGCCGCCTTCTCGAGCAGGTCGGGGCGTCCCACGTCGCCCACGAACAGGAAATCCCCGGTGAGCGCTCCGATCGGACGGTCGGCCGCCGCGGTGTCCGTCACCAGGAAGATCAGGTGCTCCGGGGTGTGCCCCGGCGTGTGCAGGACGTCGATCCGGATGTTGCCGACCCGGAAGCCGTCCCCGTCGCGGAGGAGCACGGCACCGTCCTCGCGGGCGAAGGCGTACCTCCAGTCGTCCCCGCCCTCGTCTGACAGGCAGAGCTTGGCGCCGGTTCGGGCGCACAGCTCACGGCTCCCGGAGACGAAGTCGGCGTGGATGTGCGTCTCGGTGACGTGGGTGATGTGAAGGTCCTCTGCCTCCGCGGCCCGGATGTACTGCTGCACGTCGCGGTTCGGGTCGACCACCAGGGCCTCGCCCGTGGCCGCGCATCCGATCAGGTAGCTGGCCTGAGCCAGCTTCTCCTCGTAGAAACGCTCGAGAATCATCCGTCCCCCTGATGGCCGTCGGTCAAACCGGGGCGTTCATCACGGCTCGCCCCGCCCGGCGATGGAGGCGCCCGGTCACGGAGTGTGACGGCGGCGGCCGCCAGCATCGCCGCGGCGAAGAGGGCGAGCTGCACGGCGCCGCGGAAGAAGACCGCCAGCCGCACGCCCAGGTAGCTCCCAGCCGGGACCGGCACACCAGCCCGACAGGGGAGCCGCCGCCGCCGATCTCGCCGCGCTGCTCCGATAGGAGGTCGATCGGCACGTTGCAGGCGCCGCGGATGTGGGCCGTGTCGAACTCACCAAGCGTATCGAGGTCGAGAAGCCGCGCCGACAGGTGCCTTCGCCTGGCAACGAAGCCGGCTCGTCGCTCCGAAACGACCGGCGCGATCTGTTCGAGCACCGTCCGCACCTCCTATTAAATAACCAGACGGTCGAATAGTAATGGATTCGGCAGACGACGTCAAGGGGAGATCCGCACAGGCCGGCGGCTCGGCGCCTGAGGGGCTCCTCCGAATCAGGAGCGGTTTGCCCGGCGTGGGGCGCGCGGCCGGAAGCGCCGGGGCGGCGGGCCTTTGGCTACCCGATGGACCGGGCTTCGGCTGCCGGAGGGGGCGCGCCTCGGCTCCCGGAGGGGGCGGGCCTCGGCTCCCGTGCTCTTTCCCACAATTCGCTGGACAGGCGAGAGGCTACGACAGGCTTC
The DNA here is from genome assembly GCA_046758745.1 of Gemmatimonadota bacterium. Lineage (GTDB taxonomy): Bacteria > Gemmatimonadota > Gemmatimonadetes > Palauibacterales > Palauibacteraceae > JBHIAV01. Next base: position 51,714 of record JBHIAV010000015.1, on the reverse strand, counting down.
CTTCCCCGCGCTACTCGCCTGCCGGCTGGGTGGGCCTCGCCTACCGCGGGCATGTGCGCGCCACTGCCCGGTCGCCTCTCGAGAATGGTCAGCTCAGGTAGGCGTCAGCTCCGACCCGCGATCCGAACGGGACAGCCGCTAGGCGATCGGCAGCGGCCTCGGCGCCCGGACGGGCGGCGCGCCGATGTCCAGACGCGGCAGGAGGTCCATGCCGGCGCCGGTGATCCCGGGCGGCTTCAATGGAGGCTCCTCGAGGGACGGGGGCCGGAGCCGCGCCTCATCGAGGAGAGGGTTGTCGAGGGCCACGCTCGGGGGCGCGACCTCGACCGGTGCGGGGCGGTCTCCCGCTGCGGCCAGCAGGGCGGATGGATCCAGAGCGATCGGCGCGAATCCCTCCAGGCTCGGGAGGTCGGCGCCGAGACTCGGCGGTGCCACATCGATCGGCTCGGGAGCCGGCCCGCCGAAGCAGCGGGTCCACCCTACGTCCGCGTCGGCGCGGCGGGCCCCCGTCGCCGGAGCCGGGAACACGTACGCGCTCCGGCGGTCGAGCGCGAGGCTCCTCGGCTCGCTCGCCCCGCCGGTGTACAGCCCCGAGCATCCCAGCGTCGAGGCTGAAAAAGTGGCTGCCAGCGCCCCTCGCTGCAGGACCGATCCCCTCCACCGCATCGTCCCACCTCCCGTCATCAGCCCGTCGGTTCTCAGCACTCGCGGTACTGGCAGCCTTTTTCCCCGCCGCCACCCGTGCCATCACATCCACCCTTCTAACGCTCAAGACAGGCGGAGCGTGAAAAAGGTTGCACGCCGCCACGCCGCGTGCCTTACTCCTCTTCGCCGGTGGCCGACCGCCTCGCCGGCTCGACACGCGCCAGCTCCCGTAAGTTCGTGAACGCGCGGTGCAGGAGAAGGGTCGCCATACCGAGGGAGCCGAGCAGACCGAAGACATCGAAGATGGTTGCCTCGACACCGAGGACCCGAAACGGCAGGGGCCCCACCACGAGCGCCAGCGTGTTGAGACCGATGAGTAGGATGCGCGTCTCGGTGGGGCCGAGTAGTCCGTGGCCGAGGCGAAACTCGCCGAAGACGTACGTCTCCAGGTAGACGTTGATCGACAGGACGAGGTATCCGATCACGATCGCGAGGCCCACCGAGAGGAGCATGTAGGGTGACAGACCGAGGCCGAGGCCGACGGCGAAGGTGGAATAGGCGTCCGTGAGATGGTCGAGGTAGTAGCCGTAGCGCGGACGCTCGATGCGTCTCACCCGTGCGAGGGTGCCGTCCAGGCTGTCACCGTACCACTGCACGACCAGGAGGACGCTCGCCGCCAACAGCCAGCTCGGGCTCCGGTTGGAGAGCATGTACGAGGCGGCGACCCCGGTCGACGCGAGAAGCCCGAGGATGGTGAGGTGGTCGGGGACGACCCAGCGCGGGAGCGACGCGGCCATGCGCGGGAGGATCCGTCGCTCCACGCGGGCGAGCGCCGACCCGGACGTCCGTTCATGGCTCGGGGCTTTTTCGGCCACGTCCAGGGGCTCGGCGGAATGCTCGGTCAGGGCCGCCTCTCGAGCCGACTCGTCTTGAACTCGGAGGTTGCTGGTCCCTAATGTTGCGCGGGATCTCCTGGTGGAGCAACGAGAACTCGTACCGCCACGGGGTCGCGTCCCGACGGCCGCCGGGTGCAGGCCGCCGGACTGCCCGTCGCGGCAAGGGGTTGGCGCCGTGATGGTGAGCGGGGAGCGGCCCACGGAGAACCGGATCTTCCGGCGTCTCGAAACCGTGAATCCCCATCGGGATCCATACAGTTCACCTCCGCGACGCCCGCGAAGGGCCCGGGGCGCTCGGGCTGTACGTGGCGTGAGTCCCACCGGGCGCGAACAGAACAGGGAGCGACGCATGCAAATCGGAATGGTCGGGCTCGGTAGAATGGGTGCCAACATGAGCGAGCGGCTCCTCAGGGGAGGGCACTCCGTAGTGGTGTACGATCGAAAACCCGCCCCGGTGGCCCGCCTCGCCGGGCTGGGCGCCGATGGCGTCGGATCGCTCGGAGAGCTCGCGCGGCACCTTACACCGCCCCGCACCGTATGGCTGATGGTTCCGGCGGGGGAGCCGGTCGACCGGACGCTCGCGGCGCTCGTCCCTCTCCTGGCCGAGGGCGACATCGTTGTGGATGGGGGGAACAGCAACTACCGGGAGACCGTTCGGCGGGGCGCCGAGCTCGAAGCCCGGGGGGTCCAGCTCGTGGATGTGGGGACGAGCGGCGGCGTGTGGGGTCTCACGGAAGGCTACTCCCTCATGGTAGGGGGCCTGGCCGATGCCGTGGAGCGGCTCCGACCGGTGCTCGAGACGCTGGCGCCGGAGCCGGGCGCCGGTTGGGGTCGCGTCGGGCCGCGCGGAGCCGGACACTTCGTGAAGATGGTCCACAATGGAATCGAGTACGGTCTTATGCAGGCGTACGCGGAGGGCTTCGCCCTCCTTCGCAAGAAGAGGGAGTTCGAGCTCGATCTGCACCAGGTGGCGGAGATCTGGCGTTTCGGAAGCGTGGTTCGGTCCTGGTTGCTCGATCTCGTTGCCCGGGCTCTGGCGGAAGACCCCACCCTCGACTCGGTCGCCCCGTATGTGCAGGACTCCGGGGAGGGACGGTGGACGGTCTTCGAGGCGATCGAGCTGGATGTGCCGGCGCCGGTGCTCACCCTTTCCCTGATCCAGCGACTCCGCTCGCGGGACGCGGAGTCGTGGGGGGACCGCCTGCTCGCGGCCCTGCGGAGCCAGTTCGGAGGGCACGGGATCGTGCGGGGAGCTTGAGATGACCGGGCACGGCGGCGAACCTCATCTCTTCATCATCCTCGGCGCGACCGGGGACCTCATGCGCCGCAAGCTCCTGCCGGCGGTTTGCCACCTGTGGCGCCAAGGGCTCCTCGCCGACCGGCACGCCATACTGGGAGTGGCGCGGGACCCGAGCCTTGGCGATGCGGGGTTCCGCCGGGTGGCACGTCAGTCGCTCATACAGGCGGGCTTCACGGAGGAGGACATCGCGGGCTGGTGCGACGGCTGCCTGCACTACCAGCCGCTTCCCGACGGCGATCCGGCCGCCTACGGGGCGCTCGCCGACCGAGTCCGGGAGATCGAGAGCGCTCACGATCTCCCCGGCAACCGTATCTTCTATCTGGCCCTCCCGCCGTCCGCCTTTCCGGGGGCCATCTGCGGGCTCGGCGCGTCGGGGCTCAACCGCTCGGCCGGGTGGACCCGCCTGGTCGTCGAGAAGCCCTTCGGCCGGGATCTCGCGTCGGCACGGGAGCTCAACGAGATCGCGCACCGGCACTTCCAGGAGACCCAGCTCTACCGGATCGACCATTACCTGGGCAAGGAGACGGTCCAGAACCTCCTCGTCTTTCGTTTTGCGAACGCGATGTTCGAGTCGCTGTGGAACCGCGACAGGGTGGAGAGCGTCCAGCTCACCGTCGCCGAGCACCTGGGAGTGGAGGGACGCGCCGGCTATTACGATCGGGCGGGAGCGCTCCGCGACATGGTGCAGAACCACGTCAGCCAGCTCGTATCCCTCATCGGCATGGAAGTCCCCGCGTCCTTCGAGGCCGAGGACGTCCGCTACGAAAAGGTGAAGCTGCTGCGCGCCATACAGCCCATCCGGTCCGAGGACGTGGTCCTCGGCCAGTACGTGGCCGGGATGATCGACGGGCGAAAGGTGGCCGGCTACCGCCAGGAGCCCGGCGTGGTGTCCGACTCGCGCACCGAGACCTTCGCGTCGCTCCGCCTGCGCATCGACAGCTGGCGGTGGCAGGGGGTGCCGTTCTACCTCCGGACCGGCAAGCGGATGAAACGGCGGCTCACACAGATCGCGGTGTCGTTCCGCCGGCCTCCGGTGTGCCTCTTCGAGACGCTGGGCGGCTGCACGACCCGGCCCAACGTCCTCGTGCTCACCCTGCAGCCGGACGAGGGGTTCGCGCTCTTCTTCGACGTCAAGGTTCCATCCGAGCCGCTCGAGCTCCGCCGACTTCCCCTCCACTTCCACTACCGGGAGGCGTTCGGCGACATCCCCGATGCCTACCAGACCCTGCTGCTGGACGTGATGACGGGAGACCAGACGCTGTTCGTCCACGCAGAGGAGAACGAGGCTTCGTGGCGCCTGTACGAGCCCCTGCTCGAGGGCGAACTGCCGGTCCACACCTACCCGGCCGGGAGCTGGGGCCCGCCGGAGGCGGACGAGCTGTTGGCGCGGGAGGGGCACGAATGGCATGGACCGGCGGATGAGGCGGCACCTTACCGTTCCTGGCCGGCGGGCGCGGCGCGAGAGACCGCTGGCGGGCCCGGCTGACGGAGCAGCCGCGTTTCACCGGCGCCCTCCACGAGCCGGACCCGCGAGAGACCGGCCGGCGACCCTGGTGAGGAGCGCGTGAGCCGGAAGCTCCTCGTCCTGGACGACGCGGAGGTCCTGGCGGACGCGGCGGCTCGTGAGGTGACGAGGTCCGTGCGAAACGCGATCGCTCGGCGCGGCTCGTGTTCAATCGCGCTGGCGGGCGGGAGGACCCCCCGGCAGCTGTACCGAAAGCTGGCCGGCGAGCCTCACCGGAGCCGGATCGATTGGCGGCGTCTGGAGGTCTTCTGGGGGGACGAGCGGTGCGTGCCGCCGGACCACTCGGAGAGCAACTACCGGATGGCTCGTGAGGCACTCCTCGACCGCGTGCCGGTTGCCCGACTGGCGGTGCACCGCATGCGGGGCGAGGTCGAGCCTTTCTCGGCCGCCGCCGAGTACGAGGCGGCGCTCCTCGAGACGCTGGGCGCCGCGCCCCGACTCGACCTGGTCCTGCTCGGCATCGGCGCCGACGGCCACACGGCGTCGCTCTTCCCGGACACGCCGAACCTCGGAGGCGAGCTGCGCTGGGTGATATCCACCCTCGGACCGGCTACGCCGCGGCGCCGCCTGAGCCTCACCCTGCGTACGATCAACGGAGCGCGGAAGGTCATCTTCCTGGCAACCGGCGCCGCCAAGGCCGCCGCCCTGGCCCTGGTGCTCGGGAAGGCAGCAGACCCGGCGGCCTCGTCCCTCCCCGCGGCTCTCGTGCGACCTCGGCAGGGCTCCCTCGTGTGGCTGGTCGACCGTCACGCGGCCGCGCGGCTGCCCTGAGGGGTCCGGGAGGTACCTGGACGGGGCGACCGAGCTTCGTCTTCAGCGAGCTCGCCCCGCTTGGCAGCCTGCGTTCCGCTCTGGCGTAAGTGCATGAGGAACGGTATGTTGTGGTTGCCTAAGCGCCGGCCGCGGTATGGCGCTGGCGGTCCGGACGAAATGGAGAACGCACCTCGGAGCCCGCTTGGCGAGGACGGTTCGGACTCCTCCGCTCGCCGGCCGTCCTCTCCGAGATCCGTGCGGCAGGAGTGAGGTGCGATGAGCCAGGCACCACGGATCCGGGTCGCCGTCATCGGGGGCGCCCGCACTCCCTTCGTGAAGGCCGGCACGGTTTTCCGGAAGCGCTCCGCCCTCGAGCTCGCCGCACACTCGATCGACGGCCTCATCGAGATGCAGAGCCTCGATCCCGCCGCCGTGGCGGAGCTGGCATACGGGATCGTGGTCGTGGATCCCCGCATCCCGCACATGGCGCGAGAGATCGTGTTCGCGAGCGGACTTCCCGCTTCGGTGCGCGCCCTCACGCTGACGGACAACTGCATCACGGGCACATCGGCCATTCAGGCGATCTACCATTCGATCGCCTCCGGCCGCATCGAGATCGGGATCGCGGGCGGCGTGGAGTCGATGTCGAACACGGCCGTCCTCTTCGGCCGGGCCGCCAGTCGTATCTTCCTGGACGCCGCCACGGCGAAGACTCCGGGCGGGCGCCTCCGAGCGCTTCTTCGCCTGCGGCCGTGGCACTTCAAGCCGACCTCCCCGGGGATCGAGGAGCCTTCGACGGGGCTCTCCATGGGAGAGCACTGCGAGCTGATGGTCAAGGAGTGGAAGATCCCGCGCGAGGAGCAGGACACCATCGCCTACCGGAGCCACATGCGGGCGCACGCGGCCACCGAGGATGGACGCCTAACGGCCGAGATCCATCCGGTGGACGGAGTGGACCGCGACCTCCTCGTCCGACCGGACACGACGCCGGGGAAGCTGGCCAGGCTTCCGCCCGTGTTCGACCGCAGCCCGAGCGGCACCATCACGGCCGGAAACTCGAGCCCGCTGACGGACGGAGCAGCAGCGCTCCTTCTCATGTCGGAGGAGCGGGCGCGTCGTGAGGGGAGGGAGCCTCTCGCCTTCATACGCGGCTTCCGCAATGTCGGGATCGATCCTGACGACGGCCTCCTCATGGGGCCGGGGATCGCCGTGCCGAGGCTTCTCCGGGCCGAGGGGCTGGCTCTCTCCGACATGGACATCGTCGAGATGCACGAGGCGTTCGCGGGCCAGATCGCCTGCAACCTGCGGGCATGGGAGAGAGGCTGGAAGGAGCCGGCGATCGGTACGGTGGAAGCGGAGCGGCTGAACCCGCTCGGCGGCTCGATCGCCGTGGGCCACCCGTTCGCGGCGACCGGTATCCGCATCGTCACGGCGCTGGCCAACGAGATGAAGCGGCGCGGCGCCCGATACGGCCTGGTGAGCATCTGCGGGGCCGGGGGGACCGCTTCCGCTACTGTTCTGGAGAGAGCGGACGGTGCTGCATAGAGCGTAGCGCGAGGCGCGAAGCGCGCGGTCTCGCCGCCCCACCCGAGCCGATTCGCGAGCCGGAGGGCGCCGAGGCTCGACGGAACGCCCCGAGCTGGGAATGCGCCCACACCAGGAGCCTCGGCGATGACACGGGCAGAGCGGTATGACGCGATCGTGATCGGGACGGGCCAGGGCGGCAAGCCCCTCGCGGCTGCGTTCGCCGGCGCCGGTTGGAAGACCGCGATCGTCGAGCGGGAACACGTGGGCGGGAGCTGCGTGAACGTGGGCTGCACTCCGACGAAGACGATGGTCGCGAGCGCCCGCGTCGCTCACCTGGTCCGGCGCGCCCCCGACTACGGCGTACACGCACCCGACCCGACGGTGGACCAGAAGATGGTGCGCCGGAGGAAGCGGGCCATCGTCGAGAGCTTCCGGGCCGGCTCCACGCGTGGCTTGCAGAGACACGAGGCCCTGGACCTGGTCATGGGCGAGGCGAGCTTCATCGGGCCCCGGCAGCTCCATGTGGATCTTCGGGATGGCGGATCCCGTACGCTGGTCTCCGAGCGGATCTTCATCAACACGGGCGCCCGCCCCGCCGTGCCGGGAATACCCGGCCTCCAGGATGTGGACTACCTGGACTCGACGTCGATCATGGAGCTCGAAGAGGTCCCCGAGCACCTCATCGTCCTCGGTGGCGGATACGTCGGGCTCGAGTTCGGCCAGATGTTCCGGCGTTTCGGGGGGCGTGTGACGATCGTCGAACTGGCCCGGCGTCTCCTTCCCACAGATGACCCCGATGTGAGCGAGGCCGTCGCTTCAATCCTGATCGACGAGGGCATCGACGTGCGGGTGGGCACGACGGCCGTCCGCGTGGAGGGGGGCGAAGGCGTCGTGCGGCTCTCGCTGGAGTCAGCTGAGGAGAGCGGGACTATCCAGGGCTCGCACCTCCTGCTGGCGGTCGGGCGAACCCCGAACTCGCACTCCCTGAAGCTGGAAGCGGCGGGGGTGCAGACCGACGCCATGGGCTTCATCCCGGTCAACGAGCGGCTGGAGACGAATGTGCCCGGGATCTGGGCGCTCGGCGACGTGAACGGCGGGCCCGCCTTCACGCACATCTCGTACGACGACTACCGGATCATTCGTTCCAACCTGCTCGAAGGAGGGAACGCGAGCACCGTGGGTCGGCTCGTCCCGTACACCGTGTACATCGACCCGCAGGTGGCCGGCGTCGGCCTACGGGCGGACGAAGCAAGAGCGCAGGGCCTCGACATCCGTGTGGCGAAGATGCCGATGAGCCACGTGGCGCGGGCGCTGGAGGTGGATGAGGCACGCGGGTTCATGAAGGCTGTGGTGGAGGCGGACAGCGGACGCATCCTGGGCTTCTCGATCGTCGGGATCGAGGGAGGCGAGATCATGTCGATGGTGCAGCTCGCCATGATGGGAGGCCTTCCGTACACTGCGCTGCGCGATGCGGTGTTCTCCCATCCCACGCTGGCCGAGTCGCTCAACAACCTGTTCGCCAGCCTGGCCGCGTAGGCGAGCGCGGCTCGGGGCTGTCGCGCCCGGCCGCCGTCCCTCAGTTTAGCGCGCGATGGCCGATCTTCCTGCCCGAGGGGAATCCGACCAGAGAGAGCGCGAGCCGGCTGCCTCCGACGCCACCGCCACCGAAGCGGTGGACCTGACGGCCACGGAGCTCCGGGTCCTCTTCGAGGCGTCGCCGGACGGCATCGTCGTGGTGGGTGAGGACGGCCAGATCCGGGCCGTCAACGCTAAGGTCGAGCGGCTCTTCGGATACTCCCGCTCCGATCTCATCGGGAAAGCCGTCGAGCTGCTCGTCCCGGCGGCCTCCCGCCCGGCGCACCGGCAGGAGCGCAGCGCTTTCGCCGCCCGCCCGCGCAGCCGACCGATGGGTAGTGGCCTGGAGCTGTACGGACGGCGCGGCGACGGAAGCGAGTTTCCCGTCGAGATCAGCCTGAGCCCGGCGTTCACCGAGCGGGGACTGGTGATCATCGCGACCGTGCGGGACATGACCGAGCGGCGGCGGGTTCGGGCCTTCGGGGCGCAGGCCCTTCGCGCCACCGAGGAGGAGCGAAAGCGAGTCGCCCGCGAGCTGCACGACGAGACCCTGCAGACGCTGGCGGCGATCCTCATCCGCCTTCGAGTCGCGCAGCGCGGCCCGGACGTGCTGTCGGTTCAGGAGCTGCTGGAGGAGCTGCGCCTCGAGATCGCGGAGGCCGCGGACGGAGTGCGGCGGATAGCCCGCGACCTCCGGCCGCCGGCCCTCGATGAGCTCGGGATCGTGGCCGCCATTCAGGAGCACGCCCGCTCGCTGCGGGAGACGGCGGGACTCGCGATCGAGGTCGAGGCCGATCCTCTGGACGATGCGCTCACGGACGAGGCGCAGCTCGTGCTCTACCGCATCGTGCAGGAGGCGCTCTCCAACACGGTGCGTCATGCCTACGCCAGCCGCGCATGGGTACGCCTGCGCCGGCAGGGGAACTTGGTCGTCGCGGAGGTGAAGGACGACGGGACGGGCTTCTCGGTCGGCGAGCTGATGACGCGGGACGAGCGCGGGCTCGGCCTGTTCGGGATGACCGAACGCGCCAGCTACGTGCGCGGCCGCGTCATCATCGACAGTCGACCCGGGGAGGGAACGACCATTCGGGCGGAGATTCCCGTGCGGGAGGGAGGCGCGGTTGGCTGAGCGGGTCCGCGTGCTCTTGGCCGATGACCATGCGGTCCTCCGGGCAGGGCTGGCGGCTCTGATCGAGGCGGAGCCGGACCTCGAGGTGGTCGGCGAAGCCGGGGATGGGGAGGAGGCGGTGGACAAGGCCCGCAAGCTGGGGCCCGACGTGGTCGTCATGGACCTGTCGATGCCCGGAATGGGAGGGCTGGAGGCCACCCGACGCATCGCCGCCCTGGACCTCGGGGCGCGTGTGCTGGTGCTCACCGCCCACGCCGAGGAGACGTACCTCTTCCCGGTGCTCGACGCGGGGGGCAGCGGGTACGTGACGAAGACACGGGCGGACACCGATCTGCTGCGCGCGATACGAGAGGTCGCCCGCGGGGAGGTGTTCCTCTACCCATCGGCCGCCAAGCTCCTCCTGAGGCGCTACCAGGAGAGCGAGGCGGGGGCGGAGGCCAGCCCCCTGCACCGCCTGAGTCCCCGCGAGCGCGAGGTCCTCGCCCTCACCGCGGAGGGGTACAGCTCGAGCGAGATCGGCGAGAGGCTCTTCATCTCACCGAAGACGGTGGACACCTACCGCTCGCGGATCATGCAGAAGCTCCGCCTCCACCACCGGACCGAGCTCGTTCGTTTCGCCCTCAAGACGGGGCTCCTGCGAAGCGACTGAGCCCCCGGGTCGGGGTTTCTCCCACAAGGTCGCGAGCCTCTCCCCACTACACATCGCCGGACGCCCCCGACAGACGCGGGACGCCGAGAGCGGTACGATGGAGTCAGCGGCAGACTCCAACCAGCGAGCGTACCATGTTGAGGATAGCGCGCATCCTGTTTCCGACGGACTTCTCCGCGTGCTCGAACCACGCCTTCCCGTACGCGGAGCGGCTCGCTCAGCGATACGGAGCGGAGCTGCATATGCTGCACGCCCTTGCGCTGCACGCCGCCGACCCCGCCGATCCGGCGCACCGCTTCCCCGAGGTGGAGGAGGTGACCCTCGGCACGACCGATGGAGGCGACGGCGCCGCCACGACCTCCGGCGTGCGAGTCTTCCACGCTCAGCAGCGCGGCTTCTCCGCCGCGAGCGTGATCCTCGACTACGCGGTGGAACACCACATCGACCTCATCGTCATGGGTACGCACGGCCGGCGCGGTCTGCGCCGCTTCGTGATGGGCAGCGTGGCGGAGGAGGTGGTCCGGTTCGCGCGATGTCCGGTCCTCACCGTAAGGGAGGACGAGAAGACGAAGACGTCCGGCGACTTCCGGCGCATCGTCGCTCCCGTCGACTTCTCGCAACACTCGCGGCTCGCCGTCTCCCACGCTCGGGAGCTGGCCTCGGCCCTGAAGGCGCGGCTCGACCTCCTGCACGTCGTGCACGAGGTGGTATACCCGGACTTCTACTTCCCGTCGACGATTCGTCCGCTTGGCGCTCAGGAGCTGCGGGAGGAAGCGATCCGGCGGCTCGAGGCGCTGCTCGAGAGCACCGAGGGCCCTCCGGTCGAGGGGGAGACGGCAGCGGTGGTCGGATCGGTCGCCCATGAGATCGCCCGGTACGCGAAGGAGAAGGATGCCGATCTGATCGTGATCGCGAGCCACGGACTGACGGGAATCCTGGACGTCCTCCTGGGCAGCGTCACCGAGCGCGTCGTCCGTCAGGCTCCGTGCTCCGTCCTCACTTTGAAAGCGACCGGGAAGTCGCTGCTCGAGGTGGGGGAGGGGACGGGGGAAGGGCGGAATGGGCGCGCGCAAGCCGCGAAGTAGGGAAAAGCCCCACTGGCTGCTCTCCCTCCCGGACTACACCGGAACGCAGCCCCCTCCCGACAGACGCTTCCCGGCGTCGCGGCTAGCTTTGCGACAAGCGCCGAGAGGACAAGCCCATCCCGATCGTGAGGGTGGCCGGGAGCACGAGCCACCATGGGGACGGGTGGCGGGCCGGGAGCCCGGCGCCGCTGTGGGGGGTCGAAACACACCCGGGCCCGGACGGATGGCATCTACCGGGCCGGCCGAACCAGGCAGAAGGAGAGGGAACGATGAGCAGAACGAGAGGATCGCGGACGGTCGCCGTCGTGTCGGGGATCGCGCTCGGCCTCGTCGGACTCGCCTTTGGATGCGGCGGTCCGGGGGCCGGAGGGCCGGGCGCAGACCTCGGCGACATCGCGGCGGCCCGCGGCCTGAGCGAGGCTGACATCGCGGCGGCGGTCAAGACATACGTGCCCACCGGGAAGGAAGATGACTACCTGCTCTTCGCCTCCGGCGGCCACTCGGGACAGGTTCTCGTCGTCGGCCTGCCCTCCATGCGGCTGCTCAAGGTGATCGGCGTCTTCACCCCGGAGCCGTGGCAGGGGTACGGCTACGGGGCGGAGGAGCACGCGGCGCTCTTCGAGTCCGGCATGATGAGCGGGCATTCGATCACCTGGGGCGACACGCACCACCCCGCGCTCTCGGAGACGGACGGGGAGTACGACGGGGAGTACCTCTTCATCAACGACAAGGCGAACCCGCGAATCGCGGTGATCGATCTGCGTGACTTCGAGACGAAGCAGATCGTCACCAACCCGTTGCTGGCGTCGAACCATGGCGGAGCCAACGTCACGCCGAACACCGAGTATGTGATCGAGCCGGCACAGTACGCCGCCCCGCTCGACGGCAGCTACGCCGGGATCGATGAGTACGCGGAGCGATACCGGGGCGCCGTCACCTTCCACAGGTTCGACCGCGACGCCGGCCGCATCGACGAGGCGGGCAGCTTCACCATCGAGCTCCCGCCCTACTGGCAGGATCTCGCCGACGCCGGCAAGGGACCCTCCTTCGGCTGGGCGTTCATCAACTCCTTCAACACGGAGCTGGCCACGGGTGGCATCGAGGAAGGGAACCCTCCCTTCGAGGGCGGCGCCTCGGCCAACGACATGGACTACCTGCATGTCATCAACTGGCAACGTGCGGCCGAGGTGGCGGCGCAGCCGGCGAAGACGGTGACGATCCGGGGCCAGAGGGTCATTCCCCTCCAGACCGCGGTGGCCGAAGAGCTCCTCTTCTTCATCCCCGAACCCAAGAGCCCGCACGGCATGGACGTCACTCCTGACGGGACGCGGCTGGTGGTCTCCGGGAAGCTCGACCCCCATGCCACGGTGTATTCGTGGGCCAAGATCCAGGACGCGATCCGGAACGAGACCTTCTCCGGCACCGACCGCTACGGCGTGCCGATCATCGACTTCGACGCGGCGGTGGAGAAGCAGGTCGAGCTCGGCCTGGGTCCTCTCCACACCCAGTTCGCCAGCAACGATATCGCGTTCACGAGCCTCTTCCTGGAATCGACGGTCGCGAAGTGGAGCCTCAGTGAGGGCCGCGTCCTCGAAAAGATTTCGATCCATTACAACGTGGGGCACGTGGCGGCCGCGGAGGGCGACACGAAGTCGCCGGATGGGAACTACCTGGTCTCTCTGAACAAGTGGGCCCTCGACCGTTTCACGTCCGTCGGTCCCCTGCATCCGCAGAACCTCCAGCTCATCGATATCGCGGGTCCCAACATGCAGCTCCTGTACGACTCGCCGATCGGTATCGGGGAGCCGCACTACGGTCAGATCATCAAGGCGGACAAGATCGAGGCTTGGGATACGTACCCGGAGGTCGGCTTCGACCCCGCCACGATGTCCGGGGTCGAGGGCGCGGCGCAGCCCGGCGCCGAGCGCGTCGAGCGACGGGGGAACGAGGTGCACGTGTACATGACCGCGATCCGGAGCCACTTCAACCCCGAGCGCATCGAGGTGAAGAAGGGCGACAACGTCGTCGTCCACATCACCAACATCGAGCAGGCGAAGGATGCGACGCATGGGTTCGCGATCGACAAGTACAACGTGAACCTCAGCCTCGAGCCCGGTGAGTCGCAGGAGGTGCGGTTCGTCGCCGACAGGGAAGGGGTCTTCCCCTTCTACTGCACGGAGTTTTGCTCCGCGCTGCACCTAGAGATGGCGGGCTATCTACTCGTGAGACCGTAGCCGCGGCGCGGAAGCCGGGCGGCCGCATGGTGGCGTGCCGCCCGGCCCGTCTGACGGCCGGCCGCGGCGGGCCGGCGTACAGAGGTTGAGTCCCGCGGGCCGGCCCGTCTCCGGGCTGCTCCGCTGCGACGAGGACGCAAGGCATAGATGGAATGGACAGGCTGACGGCATTCATGCAGGGCGACATATCCAGGCTGAGCCGCATCCTCGTCGTGGTCGCCGCCCTCGCCCTGCTGCCGAGCATCTTCCTGCCGGTGTGGAAGATCACGCTGCATGCGCCGCAGTATCCGGACGGGCTGCAGGCCGTGATCTACCCGAACACCGTGCGGGGCGACCTCCGCGAGGTGAACATCCTGAACCACTACATCGGGATGAAGGAGATCCGGCCCGACGAGTTTCCCGAGTTCAAGTTCATCCCCTTCTTCATCCTGCGCTTCCTCGGCTTCGCGGTGCTCGCCGCCCTCGTGGCGCGCATCCCGGTCGCCGCGATCGGCTACCTCGACTTCGTGCTGTTCGGCGCCGTGATGCTGTTCGACTTCCAGGGGTGGCTCACTCAGTACGGGATGAACCTCTCTCCCGACGCGCCCATCCACATCGACCCCTTCGCGCCGAGGTTCATCGGGACGACGCAGGTCGGGCAGTTCACCGTCTCCAGCATGCCGAGCATCGGTGCGATCTTGATGGGTCTCGCCGGCATCATGGGACCGCTGATCCTCGCCATCGAGTGGCGCCTCGGCGGCCGAGGGGCCTCGTGATGCGCCGGAACCGTCGGGACGTCGGAAGCCGCTACGCGCGGTGGGCCTTCCCGGCGGCGGTCGTCTTCGTCCTCGCCGCGCCGGCCCCTCCAGCCGATGCCCGCCAGCTCACGGTAGGCCCGGAAGGGGAGTACACGACGATCCGAGACGCGGTGGCCGACGCGGGCCCCGGCGACACCGTGGTCGTCGCATCGGGCCTCTATCCGGAGCGGCTGCAGCTCCGCACCTCTCTGGTCCTCATCGGTCGCGGCTGGCCGGTGATCGACGGCGGCGGGCGAGGGCACGTGCTGGAGGCCTTCGCGCCGATCGAGCTACGGGGGTTCGTCATCCGCGGGTCGGGGAGCACCGTCGACACCGAGGACGCGGGCCTCATGGCGCGGGATGCTCGGGTTCGGGTGGAAGGAAACCGGTTCGAGGACGTCTTCTACGGCGTGTACGTGAAGAACGGCCCGGGTTCCCTGGTCCGGGGGAACCGCATCGTCGGAAAGCCGTTCGCGCCCGCGCGGCGCGGGGACGGGATCCGCCTGTGGTACAGCTCCGGAAGCGTCATCGAAAGCAACGACGTCGTCGGCACGCGGGACGTGGTGGTCTACTTCTCCGACAGCCTCGTCGTGCGGGACAACCTGATCGTCGATGGGCGGTACGGTCTGCACTACATGTACAGCGATCACAACCGCTTCGAGCGCAATCGATTCCTCGGCAACCGTGTGGGCGCGTTCATCATGTATTCGACCGACATCGAGCTGCGCGACAACGTGTTTGCCGAGACGGCCCGCTACGGCGGCATGGGTCTCGGGCTGAAGGACGCGGACGAGATCCTCGCTGCGGGGAACGTGTTCGTCCGCAACGGTGCCGGGATCTACCTGGACAACTCCCCTCACAGCCGCGGAGTGACGAACCGGTTCACGGGGAACCTGATCTTCGCAAACTCGGTCGGGGCACGGCTTCTCCCCTCCGTCCACAGCAACGTCTTCTCTGAGAACGACTTCCTCGACAACCACCGCCCCGTGGAGATCCGGGGGGGAGGTGGCGGCAGGGGGTTCCGGAACGACTGGCGCGGCAACGCGTGGAGCGAGTACGCGGGCTTCGACGAGGACGGAGACGGCACGGGCGACACACCGTTCGTGTACGCGCGGCTGGCGGACGAGCTGCTGAGCCGTCACCCGGATCTCCAGATCTTCTGGCTCAGCCCGGCGGTGGAGGCGCTCGAGGTGCTGAGCCGCTTCTTCCCTCTGCTGCGGCCGCAGCCGATAGTCGTGGACTCCGCTCCTCGGCTCGGATTCGGACAGCGGCAGCGCTGGGAGGCCGCCCCGCCCATCTCCGCTCCGCCCGGCGATGCTCCGGTGCGGCCCGCCACCGCCGCGGCGCTGTGGGCCGGGCTTGGACTCCTCGCGGCCGGAGGCGTGTGGGGAGCCGCGCGGCGTGCTCGCGCGCCGCGGGCCGGTTCACGCGGGGCGTCGGGATGATCACGGGCCGGGCTGTCACGAAGCGGTACGGCGACCAGCTCGTCCTCGACGCGCTCGACTTCCATGTAGAGCGTGGGGAGCGGGTCGCACTCCTCGGCCTCAACGGGGCGGGGAAAACCACGCTGCTCCGCTGCCTGCTCGGTCTCGTGAGCTTCGAGGGCGAGCTCACCGTCGACAGGCTCTCGGCCGGGGCCGGCGGCGCCGAGGGGAAAGGGGTGCGGGGGAGGATCGGCTACGTGCCCCAGCAGCCCCCGCGCTTCGATCTCACGCTGACCGAGTTCGTGGACCTCTTCTCGCGGCTGCGCGGAGTGCCGGCGGAGGGACCGGCGGACTTTCTCGAGCGGCTCGGGATGCCGCTCGACCGTACCGGACGCAAGCTCCTGCGCGAGCTTTCGGGAGGGATGCTGCAGAAGGCGCTCCTCGCGATGTCACTCGGCGCGGGCGTCCCCGTCCTCCTGCTCGACGAGCCGACAGCAAGCCTCGATGCGAGCGCGCGGGCCGACTTCCTGGCGGCCCTTCGGGAGGCGCCCGCCGAGAGCACGCTCCTCTTCGCCTCGCATCGCGTGGAGGACGTGCAGGCCCTGGCCGATCGCGTCCTCCTGCTCGAGGAGGGCCGGCTCGCCTTCGATGGCAGGGTGGACGAGATGATCCGGCGCGCCGGAGCCCTTCGGAGCGCCGGAGGCGCGCCCCCCGGTCCGCCGGGACAGGCTCCGCTCCTGCTCGGCGACATCCTGGAGGGGGTCCTGCGCGGTCGACTCGGGCCGCGGCTGGCGGCGCCCCCGCGAGTGGCACTCGCTCACGGCGCCGGAGGCGCCCGGTGAGCGCCGCCTGGCCGCTGCTCCGGCGGGAGCTTCGCGACTCGCTGCGCAGCTACTGGTTCTTGGTGTATTCGGGCGTCTTCGTGCTCGGGGGCGCGCTGCTCATGCTCCTTGGAGGGGCCGGCGGATCCGTGCTCGGGTATCGGGGGTTCGCCCGCGCGCTGGCAGGGCTCATGCACCTGGCGCTGTTCGTCGTCCCCCTCATGGCTCTCTTTCCGGGGGCCGCTGCCGTAGCGGGCGAGCGGGAGATCGGCACCCTCGACTACCTGCTCGCGCAACCCGTGACCCGACGCGAGGTGTACCTCGGCAAATGGCTCGGGATCGTCGCCGCCGTCGTCCTCTCGCTCACCGTCGGCTTCGGGGCCACGGGAGGGGTGGCCGTCATGCGCGGCGTGCGGAGCGAGCTGGTGCTGGGATTGTTCGCCTTCACCATCCTCCTGGCGGCGGCTTTCGCTTCCCTGGGGGTGTGGCTGTCCGCAAGCAGTACGACCCGTAGCCGCGCCCTCAGCCTCGGACTCACCGCCTGGCTCGGCTTTCTCGCCCTTGGAAGCCTCGGGGTCATGGGGGCATTCGTGCGCTGGGGGCTTCCCGCGTGGACCCTCCAGGCCTGGTCTCTCGTGAACCCGATCGAGGCTTGCCGGATGGCCGTGCTACCCCTCCTCGATCCCGACGCGGGCCAGCTTCTCGGGCCCGTGGGAGCCGCCCTCCTCGAGCGCTTCGGCCGGTGGGGGGTGACCGGGCTGGGGGCGGGGTCGCTTCTGGCCTGGTCCGTTCTGGCCCTCGCGGCGGGAGCGCGTAGCTTCCGACTGCGGGAGGCGTAGCGAGGGCGATCGATACGGGGTGGGAGCGTGACGGAGGAGACGGTGCCGCTGAGCGCGACGGGGGCAGCGGTGCCGCTGAGCGCGACGCGAATGGCCGTGCTGCGAGCGCGACGGGGCTCAGACACCGAAGGGAGGCGCGACATGCCCGGTGAGACGCAGGGGCCGAACGGGACCGGTGAGGCAGCAGCCGCCGAGCCCGAGCCGAGTGAGCGGCATCCGAGGGGAACGCTGGCGATCGTCGCCATCTACGGACTGCTTTTTCTCCTCGGATGGCTGGTCATCTACTTCTTCGTGTTCCTTCCGCGCGGCGCTCTGACGGAGTAAGGCGGCGATGAGAGTCGACGTGTACGAGAAGTTCTGGATGTGGGGCGCGGTCGGCATCATCGCCGTCTTCATAGTGTCGGTCGGCGTCACAACCCTGGGCATGGCGGTCCAGCCGCCGAGTCACGTGGAGACGATCGATCCGACCGCGGCGCGAACCGACCTCCGCTTCGCGGATCCGGGGGTGACGGTGAACGCAGACGGGAGCGTGACCGTGGTCGTCCTGGCGCAGATGTTCGCCTTCCTCCCCAACGAGATCCGCGTGCCGCGCGGCCGCCCGGTCACGTTTCGCCTTACCAGCCCCGACGTCATCCACGGCTTCCAGATCGTACAGACGAACGGCAACGCGATGGTCGTGCCCGGCTACGTGAGCCAGTTCACCACGACCTTCGACTCGCCGGGCGAGCGGCTGATCGTGTGCAACGAGTACTGCGGGCTCGGCCACCACATGATGTTCGGGAAGCTGATCGTGGAGGACGGTTCGGCTATCTCCGCCGCGGGGGAAGATGGGCCGAGCGACGGGGGGGACGCTCCCGGGGCGGCGGGAGGTGCGCGATGATCCGGGCGCGCAGGCTGGCACTGGCCAACTTCTGGGTGGCGATCGCCGCGTTCGCCGTGGCCTCGGCCATGGCTCTCATGCAGGCGCTCTCTCGCGCCGACCTGCAGCTGCCGTGGCGCAGCGCCAAGATGTACTACCTCTCCGTCACGGCGCACGGCGTCCTGATGGCCCTTGTCTTCACGACGTTCTTCATCATGGGCCTGGGCTATGTCTTCGCGGAGCGTACCCTGGAGCGGCCGCTCGTCAACCTTCGGCTCGCGTGGGCCTCCTATGGAGTCGCGCTGCTCGGAACAGTGCTGGCTGTCTGGGCTGTCTTATGGGGGAAGGCGACGGTCCTGTACACCTTCTACCCGCCCCTCAAGGCGCACCCCGCGTTCTACATCGGGGCCACCCTCCTCATCGTGGGCTCCTGGGGGTGGTCGTGGGTGGTGCTGCGAACGTACCTGGCGTGGAAACGGGAGAACCCCGGCGCCCGTACCCCGCTGCCGCTTCACGGCATGCTGGCCACCATCATCGTGTGGCTCCTCGCCACCGTGGGCGTCGCGGCGGAGGCGCTCCTCCTCCTCATCCCGTGGTCGCTGGGGATCTCGGAGACGATCGACCCGGTCCTCGCCCGCATGCTCTTCTGGTATTTCGGGCACCCGCTCGTCTACTTCTGGCTGATCCCCGCCTACGTCATCTGGTACACCGTGGCGCCGCGGGTGGCGGGCGGAAAGCTGTTCAGCGATCCTCTCGCCAGGCTCGTCTTCGTGCTGTTCATCGTGCTCTCGGGACCGGTCGGGTTTCACCATCAGTTCCTCGACCCGGGCGTCAAGGCGGGGTGGAAGCTGTTTCACGCCGCGAACACGTCGCTGATCCTCTTCCCCAGCCTGATCACGGCGTTCACGGTGCTGGCCTCGTTCGAGATCGCGGGGCGGATGAAGGGGGCCCGCGGCTGGCTCGACTGGCTCGAGCGGCTCCCGTGGGGAGACCCGGTCTTCTCCAGCGTCGCGCTCTCCATGTTGCTCTTCGCCGTCGGGGGCTTCGGCGGCGCGATCAACGCGGGCTACGGGATGAACGCCATGGTCCACAACACGGCGTGGGTCCAGGGACACTTCCACCTCACGGTGGGGACGGCGGTCGCCCTCACCTTCATGGGAGCCGCCTACTGGCTGATGCCGATCCTCACACGCCGCGAGCTGGAGCTCACGCTTCTCGCGAGGATCCAGCCGTACCTGTGGTTCGGCGGAATGCTCCTCTTCTCGATCTCCAATCATCTGACGGGGCTGCAGGGCATGCCGCGCCGCGTTTACCAGGCCACGTACGGTGGGAGCCCGGCCGCGCAGGAATGGGTCGCAGCGACCGGAATCTCGGCCGTCGGAGGGCTCTTCCTGTACGCCAGCGCGCTCTGTTTCGTGGCCGTAATGTTGGGAACCGCCCTGGCCGGGAAGAAGCAGGAGCCGGAGCCGATCGAGTTCGCAGATCCCCTGGAGCCGCCGGGCAACACCGCCCTCGCTCTGGATCGGTTGTGGATCTGGGTGGTGGCGGCAGTGATTCTCTTGGCGGTGGCGTACGCGATCCCCATCGCGCAGCACCTTCAGCTCGAGCGCTTCGGCGCGCCTGGCATCCGCGTGTACTGAGGCGAGGTACCGGGTGGACCGTGGACGGCGCCCGGTCGGAGGATGCAACGAACGATGTCCCAAGAAAGCGAGACGCGGTGCACGGACGGCATGGCGCTCATCGAGACTTTCCGACCCGAAGTGCTCAGGGCGCACCGTGCTCTGGTGCGCGCCGTGGGGACCTCTCTGCCGCCTGCCACCAAGCAGCTCATCCTCGTCACCCTCTCCACCCTGCAGGGCTCGGAGCGAGCTCTGCGGCGCCACGCGTCTCGGGCGCTGGCCACCGGAGCGGAGCCCGATCACATCCTGGACGCTGTGATGATGGCACTCCCGGTGGCCGGCATGACGCAGGTCGCCGACGCCCTGCTGGCCGTGAGCGGCATCCTCACCCACGCCGACGGCCCGGAAGAGGAGGACGACGAGGCGTAGGCGGCGGGTGCTTGTCGACGCCTACAGGTACGGAGCCGCCAGTCGCGCCACCCCGTCGCGCAGCCGGATGAGGAGCGGCCGCCCGTCCACCTCTTCCAAGGTCACGGGACGGGCGCCGGCCCGCTTCCGGTCCATCAACTCGCCGCCTCGCTCCGCCAGCGCGACGTCGTAGCACTCGACGTCGAACTCGAAGTTCAGCCTCAGGCTTCGAGCGTCCCAGTTCGAGGAGCCGAAGAGGACCCACTCCCCGTCCACCACGAGCAGCTTCGTATGGTCGAAGGGAGGCGGGGTGTAGAAGACCTCGCACCCCGTGGCGAGCACCTGCCACAGCTGGGCGGTGGCCGCCCACTGCACCAGAGCCAGGTTGTTTGCCTCCGGGAGCAGGATCTCCACCTCCACCCCGCGCATGGCAGCGATTCCGAGGGCCGTGATGAGACCGGAGTCGGGGAGGAAATAGGGGGTCATCACCCTCACGGAGGAGTTGGCGCACGCCAGCGCGCCGAGGAGCGTGTGCCGCGCCACCTCGAAGTCCTCGTCCGGTCCGTCGGCGAGCCCGCGCGCGGCGACCGTGCCGACCGCCCCGGGCGCCGCCGTCCACACGTGCGGGTCGAGATCCTCGCCCGTCGTGAAGGCCCAGTCTTCCGCGAAGGTCTCGCCCAGGTGAGCCACGACCGGGCCCTCGAGCCGGCATTGCAGGTCCTGCACCGGGTGGCGGGGGTCCGAGCTCAGGATGCATCCCTCCCGGATGTTCAGGCCGCCCGTGAACCCGACCCTCCCGTCCACGACGAGTAGCTTCCGGTGGTTGCGCAGGTTGAGGTAGGGCAGGCGCCAGGGGAGGAGGGTGCGCCCGAAGCGCGCCACGGGGACACCGCGGCGACCCAGCTCTCGCACGATGGGAGGCCAGGAGTAGCGGGCCCCGACGGCGTCCAGCAGTACGCGGACCGTCACACCCCGACCGACGGCTCCCGCGAGCGCGTCCAGGAAGAGCCGCCCAGCCGCGTCGTTGTCGAAGATGTAGGTGGCGAGCGCCACCGTGCGCTCCGCCGCGTCGATGGCGGCGATCATCTCCGGGTACGCCTCGTCGCCGTTCACCAGCATGCGCACGTCGTTTCCGTCGGTGAGAGGGCGGCGGGCGATCCCATCCAGGAGCCGTCGGAGCGACTCGCGGAGACCCGACTCGCGCCGCGGCGCCCCGGCGGGCGAGAGTCCGCCCCGGTGCGCCCGCTCGACCTTCCCGGTCGGTCTCCGGCTCCGAGCGGTCGCCTCGCCGGGTCGAGCCTCGCGGTGGAAGGGGCGCCGACCGATGGCCCGCCTTCGAACCCGGTTGATGCCGAACAGGATGTACAGGAGCGCCCCGACGAGGGGGACGAGCCAGATCAGGCCGACCCAGCCGACCGCCGCGCGGCTGTCCCGCTTGTTCAGGATGGCGTGCGCGGACGCCCCGGCGGCGACGACCAGCGTGATGGCCGTGCCGAGGACGCTCCACAGCTGGGGAAACGGTTCCGGCACGTGATGCTGCCTCGTGGGCGTTTTCAGGATCTGCGATGAGCACTCGGCTCCACCGCCTTCTGTCGTTGATTCTCTTCTGAAGGGGGCGCCGCAGGCAACCGTGCGGTGCAACATTCCGTCCAATAGCTGCGCAACGGACGGGGATGGCAGCCCCGCACCGGTGGCTGCGCGGTGTGGAACGTGAGGGGAGGACGATTGGATCTTCTGATCGAGGAGGAGAGCGCGGCGGTCCTCGATCGCATTCACGCCTCGCCCGAGGAGCAGGCCGAACAGTTCGCGGCGAGGTTCTGAAGGGCCCTTCGGAGGCATGCAGGGTCGAAATGCGGACGGAGCCGAGTGCTTCCGCCCGCATTCCCATCCGGTAGGGTACGGCCAGCCGCCCTGGCCGCGCGGCTGGAGCGTGCCGAGTCGCACACCGCACCTCGGGTCACTTGCGAGCGGCATCGCCGGGTCTCTGTCCGTGTACTGCCAGCACCCTCATCGTTAACGTTCCGTCCGCGTCGGTCCGCGGCGCCACGCCCGACATAGCTGTCCGGCGGCGGACGACGTCTCTGCTCCGGACGCGCGGAAGCTCAGCCACTTGGAGTATCCCCCGCCCCGGGCGACGGCCGATGTCCGATCCACAGGAGGTGATCATGCGCCGAGGGATCCTGCTCGCCGCGGGTCCGTGCGCCGCGGTCCTGCTCGCCGCACCGCACGGGGCGCTCGCGCAGCAGAAGGAGGTCATTCAGGCGCCCGGCACCCCGGCCGGACTGCCCTTCTCGTCCGCCGTTCGTGTCGGCGAGATGATCTATCTCTCCGGCCAGATCGGGGTTCGTCCGGGCACCGTCAAGCTCGTGCCGGGCGGAATAGCCGAGGAGACGAGGCAGACCCTGGAGAACATCCGCGCTGTCCTCGAGCACGCCGGGAGTTCCCTGGAGCGGGTCGTCAAGTGCACCGTCTTCCTCGCCGACATCGCAGACTGGGCCGCCATGAACGAGGTGTACCGAGGGTTCTTCCCGGCCGATCCGCCCGCCCGCTCCGCCGTGGCGGGGAGCGGCCTCGCGCTCGGTGCCCGGGTCGAGATCGAGTGCATCGCCCTGGCCGGCGACGGCGGCTCCTAGCCGTCGGGGCCGCCCTTCTCCTGCTGGCGAGCGCGGCGGTGGTCTTCCCCGATCTCATCGGGCGGCTCGTCCCCCCGCTCCTTTACTTCCCGGAGCGGCTCGACCCCGAGGCGCGCCAGCCTGTTGGCTGGGGGCTGTCGGGCGCTGAGGAGGTACGCCTCGAGACTGCCGACCGGTTCGTCCTGCACGGCTGGTGGGTCCGGGCGTCGGGGCATGGAGCGGCGGAGCATAGCGCGGCGGAGCATGGCACGGCGGAGCACGCAGCCGCTGGCCGCGGCGCGGCGATCTTCTTCCACGGCAACGCCGGTCATCTCGGATATCGTGCGCCGATCGCGGCCGATCTGGCCCGGCTCGGGCTGGATGTCCTCCTGTTCGACTATCGGGGCTACGGGCTCAGCGAGGGCCGGCCGAGGGAGGAGGGCCTGTACCTCGACGCTGCGGCGGCGTACCTGCATGTCCGCGACGTGCGGGGCGTCGATCCGGCGCGAATCCTCCTCATCGGCCACTCGCTCGGGGGTGCCGTGGCCGCGTGGACAGCTTCGGAGTATCCGGCGGCCGGCCTGGTGGTCACGGGGACCTTTCGCTCCGTCCCACAGATGGCGAGGCGGCTCCATCCGTGGATCCCGTGGCGGCTCCTGAGGTGGAAGCGGAACCGGTTCGACGCGGAGAGCCGGATCGCCGGGGCCCGGATGCCGGTCCTGGTGGGCCGAGGCGGCGCCGATGAGCTCATCCCGCGGGAGGAGACGCGCGCGCTCTTCGAGGCGGCGCCGGAGCCGAAGCGGTGGCGGGAGATCCCCGGCGCAGGCCACAACGACCTGTGGAGTCACCCCGAGATGTGGCGTGAGCTCGAGATCTTCGTGGAGGAGACGCTGGGACCGCGGCTTTACGGGAAGGAGGAGGGGGCCAAGTAGCTCAGAGGTCGGAGCGCCACGGCACCGGCGGCGCAGTGCGCGGGCCGGCCGGGCGGACCCCGTGGCGGCGCTCGGGTCCGGTTGAGCAGCAAACGGCTCACCGCCTGAAGCCGGTGCGCCGCTCGGCCCGGCGGAACCCGCCGGACCGGAGCGGCTCACTACCGGCGCTCAGCACCACCGCACGCGCACCCGATACACGATCTTCCGGGAGCCGCGCGCCGGCACGTCCACCTCGAACTTGAAGGTGTGGGCATCCACCTTGGTCGCCCGGTGGCTGGAGCTGAGGATCTCCCAGTCACCGCCGACCGGCTCGACCACCTCGATCCGGACCTCCTCGTCCTTGTGGTTCCGGAGCTGGATCTCCCACGTGCTCTCGGAGACGCAGCCGCTGATGACGTCGAAGTCCATCTGCCGCCGATCGCCGACCACGTCGAACGCCTCGCCCATCTTGATGCGCACCCGCTCGTCTCGCGGCGTGTGGTCGATCCGGTCCTCCCCGATGAACTGCTGCGCGCCGGTACGGTCCGACTTGTAGACGCGCACCACGCCCGCGGGAAGGGGCATGCCCAGCCGGTTCTTCTCGCTGTTCTGGAAGTCCAGATAGACCCCTACCTTCTGGTTCGACACCACCTCGCCGTACGAGCCCCGGTAGTACTGTGCGGCCCCGTAGTAGATAAGGCGCTTGTCGACGGTGAAGCCCCGGGCCTCGAGCAGCGTGACCTGCTTCTGCTCGTTGTTGAGGAGGGTGGTGGGTCGCTCGAGGGTGTAGAGGTGGTACTCGAAGAAGCCCTCCTCCGTGAACTGGGACTTGGCAGCCGCCTCGGCGGCGACGAGCCGATCCATGCGGCGGAAGTTGCGATCGTCTCCCAGGCGCTGCACGTCCCCGGCCACCAGCTTGAGCGTCGCGTTCTCGTATACAGCCCCGCTCTGGTTGGTGAGGGTGACCCACCCGGTGAGGTCGCCAGCCGTGTCGTCCTCGTTCACCACCATCACGTAGTCCGCCTTCCAGTTCAGGCTGTTGGCGAGGTAGGAGACCTCGACCTTCTGTCGGGCTGAGGAGCTGTCGAGCAGCCACACCAGGGTCGGCTCCGCGATGAGGTTCTCCGGCACCTCCGGAAAGCCCATGCGACCCGGATAGTTGAAGGTGATCTCGTCCCCGATGCGCAGCACCGTCCCCTGGTTCACCGAGAGAACCTCGGCCTCCTGTGCCTCCTCCCGCCCGGTGACGTTGTTCCACCGGTACACGGTGACCGTGCGCCCGACGTACTTCTCGAGGAGCTTCTGCGGGCTGAGCAGATCGTACTGGTAGTTCTGCTCGAGCACGCGGAGGGGGGAGCCCCGGCCGAGCGAGCGGATATGGACGGTCTCGGGCTGGATGCTGGACGCCACGTCGCCGAACTCGAGGGCGACGCGCCCCCGCCCGAGGTCGAGCGTCCGGATCTCCCGCACCAGCCCGAAGTTCTGGTTGTAGACGGTGATCGTCACCGCATCCCGCTGCGCCGCCGCAGAGCGGTAGGTAGGAGCCTCCTGCCCCGCGAGGCCGGCCGGTGCCGGCTGTACGCAGAGGGCGGCCAGCGCGAGGCTGCCCGCGGCGATCGGTGTTCTTGGAAACATAGTCGTTTGCCTCGTTTTCTTGAGTCACGGCGGGGTCCGATCGCCCCGCTCTCGAGAACTGAGGACGCCTGAAGGCCGGAGAGTTGCACAGCCGGCCCGAGCCGTCGGGCCCGCCCCGGCCCCGGCCGATCCGATCCGCGCGGCCCACACACGCGCCCTCCGCCACCGTCCGTGGGGGGGACGTTCGCTGGCTGGCCGGCGGGGCGCGGCGCATCTTCCCGCCTCATGTCCGACCCGGTCGACGTCGCGGTCCCGCCGTCCCGGCCGTCCGCCCGCAAGGGGGTCGTCGGCTACGCGTTCGCGCTCGGGGCCGGCGTGACGTGGGGGACGACGGGCCCGCTCAGCACGGCACTCTACGCCGAGGGCGCCGAGCTCACGGGGATCGGCTTCTGGCGGATCCTGCTCGGGACCGTGGGACTCCTGGCGTACGGAGCCTTCCACCGGGAGCTTTTCCGGGTCGACCGGCGAGGCCTTCTCCTCATGGGGCTGGTCGGCGGGGCGCTCGTTGCGCTCTTCGAGGTGGCCTACCAGTTCGCCATAGCGGGCGTCGGCGTGGCGGGCGCGGCGGCGCTCCTGTACACGGCGCCCGTGATGGTCGCCTTCCTGGGGCGCATCGCGCTCCGCGAATCGCTCACCCCGCTCCGCCTGCTCCTCGCGATGGGAGTGATGGCGGGCGCGGCCCTCACCGTACGCGGGGGATCGGGAGCTGCGGAGGGCCTTGCGCTACCGGGCCTCGGGGCGGGTGTCGTCGGCGGGCTGCTCACCGCCGGAGCGTACGCGGGCACCACGGTCCTCGCCCGCTACGTGGTCCCGCGATACGGTTCCGTCCGCATGCTCTTCTTCGAGGCGGCCGGCGGCACCCTCATACTGGCCGCCCTCCTCCCCCTCTCCGGACACGCGCCGGCTCCGCCTCCGACGGCGGAAGGGTGGGCCTACATCGGAGCGCTTGCCGTGTTGACGGTTCTCGCCGCCAACTTCCTCTTCTTCGCGGCGCTTCGGCGCATTGAGGCCGCGCCGACCGCGGTCGCGGCCACGATCGAGCCGGTCGCGGCGGCGCTGCTGGCCCTCCTTCTGTTCGCCCAGCGGCTCACCGCCTGGGGATGGCTCGGCCTCGGTCTCGTGGTGGGGAGCGTGGCGGCGGGCTACCGGTGGGAGGGGGCGCGGGAGAGCTGAGCTTCCTCTACCATGTTCTACTGGGCTGTTGCCACCCCCCGGGTGGTGCAACGTTTGCGGCCCTCAGGAGGGATCGGGTCCGCAGTGTACCTTTCCGCGAGAGCACCGGCAGTCGCTTTCCTCGTGGGCCTCTTGGTGGCCGGGCCGTCCGCAGACAGGCGCCATCGCCAGCCCCGCCTTCCGGAAGCGGTTCGGCCGTCCTCGATTGGATCGGGCACTCTCAAAGGAGTCGTGCGGCTCGCGGCGCACGCCGCTCCCGGGCCGACGCGAGTCACCAACACGACCGACCCTGACGTCTGCGGTGAGTCTCACAGCCTGGAGGACCTGCTGGTCTCGTCTCGTACGCTCGGAATCCGCAACGTGATCGTGGCGTTGGCGGACGTGCCGGCGGGCAGCACGCCGGCAGCACCGCCCGGAGAGTTGGTCCTGGATAACCGAAACTGCCGTTTCGAGCCCCACGTGGGCGTCGTCTCCACTGGCTCCGCGATCGTGACGGCGAACAGCGATCCGCTCCTGCACACGGTTCATTACTACGGCGCCTTGCGCGGCAACATCTCCCTCCCGGTTCAGGGGATGAGGATCCGCAGGAAGACCGAGATCCCCGGGATGATCGCGGTCAAGTGCGACGTGCACGGATGGATGCAGGCATACATTCGCGTGGACGCCCACCCCTTTCACGCAGTTACAGATCCGGAGGGAGCCTTTCGGATTCTGAACATTCCCGAGGGCGAGTATACGGTAGAGCTGTGGCACGAGAAGTTGGGCCCGAAGCGAACCGCGGTACGGATCGAGGCGGGTCGGACGACGTCAATCGAGGTCTCCTACTCGATGACGGACGGGTAGCCTGAACGAGAAAAACGATGCAGGCGGTCTCACCATGAAACGAATCGCGATGGCTCTCCTGCCGCTCCTGTTGCCTGTGCCGGCCTGGAGCACAGCCCGGGCTCAGGAGGCAACTCCACGCAGACAGCCGGGTGCGGAGATCACTCTCTACGCGCCGGAACAGCATGACCTGTACGACGGCCGCTTCGTCCTCTCTGCAGGCCGCATCTACCAGGTGGGACGGCTGGACGACCCTCCCGGCTGGGATCACATGGACAATGAGGCCCTCAACGTCCACCCGGTCGATGGCAGCGTCGACATCGATGTAGATGAGATACGCAACACCGGCCGCTTTGCCGCCAGGCTGAAGGTTCCCGAAGGCGATCTGGCACTGGAGATAGACCGATTCCACGAGTTCAGCCCGTGCCAGGACGGCGGCGTAGCGGCCTACATATACGAGCACGGGGATTCGGGATGCGGAGATGCGAACTGGCCGAAGACCTTCATCTACCTCGCGGGGTGGGGCTACGGGCACGCCACGCTCAACGGACAGCCGCTCTACACGGACTACCAGATGCACTTCATGGTTACGCAGGGTATGCGCGACCGGGAGACACTCGAAGTGAAATACCCGCTGCTAGACAAGAAGTCTGCTGCGGGTGCAGTCAATCCGGCCGCCATGCAGCTCGACTTCTACATCCGAAGCCCCGAAGAGGACCCACGGAACAACCCCACTCGAAAAACCTTCGATCACTTCTTCGCGATGCAGGTGGTGTGGAGGTAGTCGGAGGCTCGGCGGCCGGTTCGAGACCGAATCGCCTCCAGCCCACCCCGCGTGAGGCCCGGATGCGTAATCGGAACTTCCGTCCCGGAGCGCCTAGTCGCTCGTGCGGGCGGCGAGCGCCTTGAGGCGCGAGTCGATCTGGCCCTCGCTCACGTCTCCCGGGACCACGCGCACGGAACTGAGCGTAACGGCGTTTGTCTGGTGGCCGTGGTAGCGGTCGTCGCGCAGCCCGCCGTTCGGCCCGAGCTCGACGAGCAGCGTCGCGTCCGCGCGGCCCTCGACCCTTATCTTCAGCACCCAGCTCCCCACCTCGGGCCACACGGCCTTCACGGCATACACGCCGGGCCTCGATGTCTCGGTGAAATCCAGCTCGACCGAGCGCCGCTCGCCATCGACGATCCCCTCCGCGGTGCCCGCGAGGGGGAGGCCGGCGGACCTCGCATGGTGGTACGCGTGCACGAGGAAAGCCGCCCCGCGCGTCGTCGGGTCCAGCGGGTTGGCCGGGATCTCCATCGAGATCCATGGCGGTCCGAGGGGCGTCGCCTCGCTCCCCACCGGCTGGGGATCGTTTCCCCGCACGGCGGCGAGACCGGCGACGAGGAGAAGGGGCGCGAGGACGACCAACGAGAGACGCGGCCCGTGCGGGACGGTGTGCATGTCAGCCTCCGGTCAGGAATGCTCCTTGGGTTCGGACTTAGGGACGTCGGTAGGATGCCGTAGCCGGCGGCAGGGTTTGAAATGCGGCGAGACGCCCGCCGTAGCGGCAGCCGCGCCGACGGCATCGGGAGCCGGGCCACGCGGGGAGGGGGCGTGGGGCCGTTACCCTGAAGCTCCTTTGCGTATGCGCACCCGGCCCTTGAACGACTTGACCCGCACCCTCGCCCCCGGGCTCTCCGTGGTGAAACTCGTCTCCCCGGGCGCGAGCTCGTTCGTCACGCGCTCGCCGAAGCTCGTGATGTCGAGGTCGATCGGCATCTCCGGCGGGAGGAAGAGCTCGATGTCTCCCGCGTGGCTCTCGAAATAGAAAGCCCCCCCCGGGTCGAAATCGCCGGCGAACCGGATATCCCCGGTCACCGTGGTCATCTGCCCTTCCCAAACCCGTACGCCGGCCAGGGTCACGGCACCGCTGACGGTGGAGAGTTCGACGTAGCCGTGCGCCTTGCGGACCGTGACGGAGCCGTCCACCGACTTGGCGCGGATCACCTTGGTGGCCGCGTCGACGTCGACGTCGCCCGCCACGGTCTGGGCGTAGATGAACCGGGCGGCGCGCTGGCTACGGACGCGGATGTCGCCGCTCACCGTTTCGAGGTCGAGCCCGCCCGCCATGTCCGAGCTCTCGATTCCGGCCGACTCCGTTCGCACGGCCACCTGGCTGCCCCGGGGGACCTTCACCACAAGGTCGGAGCCGCCGAGGCCGCCCTCCGGGTCGTGCGGAAGAACCACGCGGATCCGGGTTTCCGAGCGGTCGACCGAGAAGACGAGTCGCTCCGCGCCGGCACCCAGACGGCCGCTCACCGCGACCGAGTCCCGGCTCCACCCGACCACCCGCACCGACCCGGCCGCATTGGTGATCTTGACCGTCCCGTCCGGCGCGGCCGCTCGCCCATCGTGGATCGGGGCCTGGGCGAGCCCGGGAGCGGTGCGGAGCAGGGAGAGCGCCGCGACGACCAAGACCGCTCTCAAGCTGCCGATCGCCTCTCGTCGCTCGCGAACCGCACGCCTCCCGGGGACGGCGAGCCTCGCGCGCTCAGATCCCCGCCTGGAAGCCTGTGACCTGCCGCAGCACATCGATCTTCTTCTCGTACATGGCGGCCAGCATCCTGATCATCTCCGGGTTTCCGGGATCCGCCGCCAGCGCCTCGCGCGCCTCTACGATCGCGCCGTCGATGATGCCGAGATTCTTCTCGACGATTCCCACCGTCTCGGGAGCCAGCCGGCCCTTCACGGTCTCGAGGGCCGCGCGCAGCTCCGAGGTGGCGAGGAGGTAGCCCGACTCGAGCGCCGGCCACCGCTCGACGACGGCCGAGGCGGGGATCGCGCTCAAAGCCCCGCCCCCCTCGGGTGGGAGCGCCGGGGTGCGGCGGGAGAGGACGAGGCTCGTGATGCCGGAGGAGAGGACGATGAGGAGGCCGGCCGCGGCGGCCAGGCGGTAGCGGACCGACCACAGAGTGCGCTCTCGCATCGGCGGCTGCGGGAGCCCCCGGCCGGGCGCCTCGCCCCGCTCGGCGTCGAGCGCCTCGGCTGTCTCCGCGCCATCGTGGCCACGGAGGGCGACCGTCACGCCGGGGACGTCGAGGCGATCCTCGATGCTTGGCCACAGGTCCCGGGAGGGCTCGATGCTGGGCGGAAGCGCCCGGGCGTCCGCCAGCAGAGCCTCGAGCCGCTCGGTCTCCCGGCGGCAGGCGACGCACTCCTTCAGATGCGCCTCCACCTCCCCGCGCAGCTCCTGCGCGAGGCTTCCATCCACGTAGTCGTCGAGTCTCTCCAGGGCCTGCTCGTGCGTCATGGATGCAGTGACTCCCTCAGCAGTCTCCGAGCGCGGTGCAGCTGCGCCTTGCAGGTTCCGGCCGCGATCCCGAGGATCTCGGCGATCTCCCGGTGTCGATACCCTTCTACGTCATGCAGGATGAACACGGCCCGCGCACCGGCGGGGAGCGAGGCGATCGCGCGCTCCAGATCGATGCCGATTGCTTCCGGGCCGCCCCAGCGCGCCGTCCCGACCAGGGAGAGGGGCGCCGCCGTGGCCTCTCGTCGCCACCTTCGCCGCTCCGAACGTGCGGAGCCGAGGAAGGCGTTCACGGCCAGGCGATGCAGCCAGGAGCCGAAGGCGCTCTCGCCGCGGAAGGTCTCCAGCCTCTCCCACGCCCGAACGAATACGTCCTGTGTGAGCTCCTCCGCCTGTAGCGCATCGGCCGAGAGGCGCAGGCAGAGGGCGTACACCCTGCCGACGTGCGCCCGGTACAGCTGCTCGAAAGCTCCGCGGTCCCCGTTGCGGGAGCGGAGGACCAATTCGTCTACGTCCGGCCGCAGCTGCTGCGTCAATGGATGTCGAGCTCCGATGGCGCGTCGGCTCCCGTGATGGGTCGATGGAAGGCGCCGGGCGGCGCGTCGCCGGGGGTGCGGCCGGGCTTGTCGGCCGTCCGCCATGGGATGCCACCGGCGACCGGGAGGTTTGAATCGTTTCCGGCGGGTCTGGGCCGGCGGCGGTGGCCTGAAACCCGCGGCCTCCTCCCGGCTACGGGCTCCGGTTCGGTCGGCCGTCCACCGCCGGCTCGTCGTTTGGGACAGTGGTGTCGCTGCCCTCCTCGCTCATCCCGGAGACGCCAGGGCCGAGGACGGCGTGCGGCTGCCGGGCGCGGCGCGGAGAGGGTGGTCGTCCACCGGCCGACCACGCGGCTGCGGGGGGAGCGACCTCACGCCGGCTCGATCCGGTACCACACCTGCCAGCACTCGAGGGATTCCGGCTCCACGGGCTCGTCCCCCGGGCCGTATGAACCGAACCAGGTCTTCGGCTCCCTGACAAATGCCCGCTGGTACATGCCCAGGTAGTCGTTCGGGTCGAAGGTGTCGAGCTCGGTACCGCTCATCTGAATCGCCAGCTCGTCCACCACATAATCGTTGAACACCTCTTTCTCGAGGCGGATCACGCTTCGGCGAGGCTTCTTGGAAGCCGAATAGAAACCACTCTCCGGTAACCGGGTAAGCCGCTCGATCCCTCCGAAGTTGGGCGTGTAGACGCGCACGTCGAAGACGATCTCACCCCGACCCTTCCACCATGGCTCCTTGTGATCGAGGATGCGGATCTTCTCGATGAGGACCCGCACCTTGCAGCCTTGCGGCCTCTCGCCCGCGGCGGACGGCGATTGAGCTGTAGGGTCCCGCTCGTCTCCCGACATGCAAGCCTCCACGTCGAGCGCGGACCGATCCGCCCCGGCGAAGCCGCACACAGCCCGGCTTCCGGCGGCGACCCGGAAGAGCGGCCGAACTCATCCACAATCTCGCGCCTCGACCTCGAGTGCACAATCGCGAAGATTCTTCGACGGCCGATGCGCTATCCCGCCCCGGCCGCTGCGAGATAAGCCGCTTGAAGGCGGGCCTCCAGCACGGCCCGTTCCGGCGCGGGCAGGAAGGCGACACGCGCGGCGTCGAGGTTGACGGCGAGAAAATCCTCCGCGCCCCACCCGAAGGTCTCACGCAACCGCTCGTACTCCTCGACTAGGGTGACGTTCGGCACGGTCCGCGCATCCGTGTTCACCCCGACGGAGATTCCGGCCCGCCGGAGACGGTCGATCGGATGGTCCGCGTACGTGTCGTACAGATCGATCTGCACATTGCAGGTGGGGCATACCTCCAGGTGGATGTCATCCCGCTTCAGGCGCTCGAGGAGCGCCGGATCCTCGATGCTGCGAACCCCGTGGCCGATGCGCGCGGGGCGAAGCCGCTCGAGGGTCTCCCACACGCTTGCCGGACCCGCGCCCTCGCCCGCGTGGGCGGTGCGGTGCACTCCGTGCTCCGCGGCGTACTCGAAGGCCGTCACGTGCGCGTCGAGGGAATATCCCGCCTCGTCGCCCGCCAGGTCCAGCGCGACGACCCTCCCTTCCCGGAAGCGTTCCGCGAGCCGTGCCGTCTCGAGGCTCTGTGCCTCCGTGAAGTGGCGGAGGGTGCAGAGGATCAGCCGTCCCTCGACGCCCGTCCGGGCGCTCGCCTCCGCCATCGCTCCCTCCACCGTCTCGACCACCTGCTCCGGGCCCAGGCCGCGCTCCAGGTGGAGGAGGGGGGCGAAGCGGACCTCGGCGTAGACCACGCCATCCCCGGCGAGCTGGTCGAACAGGTCCTCCGTGGCCAAGCGGAGCGCCTCTGAGCTCTGCAGAAGGGCGACGCTGCGCGGCGGCACGGTAAGGAAGTCAGCCAGATCCCTGCACTTGGGGGATGCCAGGTACTCCGTCCGGAAGGTCTCGCGCGTGACGTCGGGCCGGAGGCGGCGCACCACGTCGAAGCTGAGCGAGCAATCGAGGTGGAGGTGGAGCTCCACCTTGGGCAGGGATCGGATCTCCAAAGCTGGACCTCCCGGCCTCGGGAGAAGGGCACCCGGGAGCGTCGCCGGGCCGCGTGGCGCCCCGCGGTGCGTATGCCGCGTCCGAGCACCCTCCACCGCTTCGCGATCCGGGCGTGGACTTCACCGGGAAAGGACGCCGAGGAAACTCTCCGGGTGAAGATGGGGCGCGGCCGTCACGGAGTATATTGGGGTATGCGAACGGCTCTCGCGACCCCCCGGCTCTTCGCACGATGTCGCCACAGCGGCTCGCCGGACAGGATGCCGGCGGACCCGCCCCCGGCGAGCGTTCGAGCGGGAGGATGATGGACGCCTCCTGGTTCGAGCGCATCCCGAAGGTCGAGCTCCACCTCCATCTCGAAGGCGCCATCCCCCTTCCGGTGATCTGGGAGCTGATGGAGAAGTACGGCGGCGATCCCGAGGTCCCGGACCTCGAGGCGCTGCGGCGGCGATACCGGTACCGGGACTTCACGCATTTCATCCGGACGTGGCTCTGGCAGGCCGGCTTCATCCGGGAGTACGACGACTTCACCTGCATCGCGGAGGCCGTGGCGCGCCGTCTCGCCGGGGAGAACATCCGCTACGTGGAGGCCTTCTTCTCCCCGCCCGACTTCCAGCGGCACGGCCTGCAGACCCAGCGGATCGCCGAGGCGCTGCGGGCGGGTCTGGCGCGGGTACCGGAGATAGAGGTCGCGCTGGTCGCCGACCTCGTGCGCAACTACGGGCCGGAGAAGGGCGCTGTCACGCTTTCCGAGGTCGCCGAGGTCCGCGACCAGGGCGTGACCGGGATCGGGCTCGGAGGGGCGGAGGACCGGTACCCTCCGGAGCCCTTCGCCGCCGTGTTCGAGCGGGCACGCCAGCTGGGCTTCCGCACGAGCGCCCACGCCGGAGAGGCGGCCGGCGCGCCGAGCGTGTGGGGGGCGATCCGGGCTCTCCGCGTGGACCGGATCGGCCACGGGGCTCGGGCGTTCGAGGACGAGGCGCTCCTGGAGTACCTGGCCGAAACGCGGCTCCCACTCGAGATGTGCCCGGTTTCCAACGTGAGGACGGGCGCCGTCCCATCGCTGGAGTCGCACCCGCTGCGCCGCTTCTTCGACCGGGGGATCCTGGTCACCGTCAACACGGACGATCCCACGATGTTCGGCTCCTCGCTGGCGGGGGAGCTGCGGCTCCTCTCCGCGCGGCTCGGCTTCACCCGGGAGGAGATCCGGACCCTCCAGCTCGACGCCATCCTCGCGTCGTGGCTTCCGGAGGAGCGGAAGAGAGCGTTGACGAAGGAGATTCGGGCCCATCCGGCGTGGGCGGAGCCGGGTGCCTGACGGGCCCTGTCGCGCAGGCCGGAGCGACCTCCGCCTCGCGTCGAGGACCGATGCGGCTAATCCGCCGAGCCGCCCGGCCCGATTCCCACCCGCGCGCCCACCAGCACGGTGCGTCCGCGGGCTGGAAAGTTCCTCGCCTCCTCGTACTCCTCATCGAAGAGATTGTCGATCCGCACGGTCGGCGTGAAGGCCGCTCTCGCTCCCCCGCTCAGGAAACCGAGCGACACGGCGAGGTCGACTCGCGTGTGGGAGGAAACTGCCACTCTCCTCGCCGGGAAAGCCGAGAAATCACGGTCGTCTTGCGAGCCCACATGCAGGAGACCGAGCTGCGCCGACCCGTATCCACGCAGTCGGTATCCGAGCGTGAAGCCGACGGTGTGGGTGGGACGCCGCAGCAGCCTGTCTCCCTCGACGAACGCCGCGTCCTCTCCGCTGTCGAAGCCGGCGTCGGTCACCTCCGTGTCCAGGTAGGTGTAGCTCGCGCCGACGGTGAGGCCGTGGACCGGCCGTACGAGCGCCTCGATCTCGAGGCCCGATGCCTCGGCCTCCGCGATGTTGAAGAAGTTCGGGCCTCCCGGCTCAGGGGCGGCGAAGGTGAACTGGACGAGGTCGCGAAAACGCTGGTCGAACCAGGTGCCCTTCAGGGAAATGCGTCCGTCCAGCAGCGGCTGCTCGAGACCGACTTCCCAGCTGCGGGAGCGCTCCGGATCCAGCTCCGGGTTCCCGACCGCGAAGCCCTGGGCGAAGTTCTCGAAGAACGTGGGCTCCTTGAAGCCGGTGCCGAACAGCGCGCGCACACGCGTGCGGGTGGGGAACCGATAGGCCGCGCCGAGCCGGTACGTGTCGAACGTTCCGAACGCATCGTTGTCGTCCAGCCGCGCTCCCGCGGTGAGGGCGAACCGCTCGCCCAGCAGCGCGACGGCTTGCAGGTAGAAGCCGCGATTCGTGCGATCCGCCTTCAGCCGACCCGTGGAGCTACCGAACTCGCTCTCGGACTCGTTCAGGCTGCTGATCGATTCCTCCTCGATCTCGGCGCCCGCCGTGAAGACGGTGGCGGGCGACAGGCGGTAGTTCACGCTCGCGTCGGCGCTTTGGCGGCTGATGTCATCCTGGCTTCGGAAGGCGAAGAATCCCAGGGTGTCCGATGCGGCATCCGGTGAATCGTCGAAGTTCGCGTTCGCCTCGCTCAGGGCGAAATGGAGACGGCCTTCCCATCTGCTTCCAAACAAGCGGCTGACTTCGAGGCCGAGCAACGCGGAATCCTCCTCGCGAAACTGGTTCGCGTCCACCAACCGACCCGCGCCGTCGGTGGGAAAGTGGAACTCGTTGTCCGAATATCGAAGGACCAGGTCGGCTCTCGTTCTCGAGTCCGGCGTCAGGCGCACGAAACCTGTGGCCACGGTGTTCCGGTAGTCGTTGTTGAAGTCCAGCGTCCCGTCCGAAGAGTAGTGGGAGAGGGAGAAGCTGTAGCTCGCCGTCTCGCCGCCACCCGCCATCGTACCGTCCACGGCCAGCGTCCCGAACGTGCCGCCGCGCAGCTTCGCCTCCGCGGACAGCGGTCCCGAGCCCCTCTTCGTGAAGATCTGGACCACGCCCGTGACCGCGTCGGACCCATAGACGACGCTTGCCGGGCCGCGTAGCACCTCGATCCGTTCGATATTGTCTGCCGTGAGGTTGCCGAAGTCGAAGCTTCCGCCCGGCTGGTTGAGGGGGACCCCATCGACCAGCACCTGCACGTAGTCGCTCTCGCCGCCCCGGAGGAAGAGTGAAGTGACCGAGCCGAACGATCCGGATTGAACCACCGCCGCCCCCGGAACCGCCCGGAGCGCCTCGAGGACATGATCGATTCCGCGGTCTCGCAGCTCCTCGCCGGTGATCACGGTGACTTCCGACGTCACCGCATCTTCCGGCACGAGCAGCCGGTACACCGTGACGTACAGCTCCTTGAGTTCCACCGTGTCGCTCGGGGACGGCCCCGCGGCTTCCTGAGCCTCGGCCGCGGTGGCTGAGAGAAGAGCAAGCCCGATCAGCGCGGCGGCGAGTCGGTGCCTTGGTGAACGCATGGCGATTCCTCCCGGTCGTGCGCGACGTCCCCGGCCCTCGCGGGGCGCGCCCGCTATCTGTGGGCAGAGCCGACGCGTACGGGAGGTGGAGGTGCGCCGCAGGCGCTCGGCCCGTGTCCCGTGGGGGCCGCTGGCCGCCGCGCGCCCGGCCACCGCCAAGAAAAAACTCCCGCTCCTCTCACCGGAGAGAGGGGCGGGAGCCGGCCTGCGCGGTCATTTCCACCGCGAAGTGCCAAAACCCCTCCCTCGAGGGTGCGTGCGCCTCGAGGGAAGGAGTCGCGAAAGCGGCGGGGACCGTTCCGCCTTCGCACCCGGCCCTTCCCGCGAAGGGCACTGCGTCGGGCACGAACGGGGCCGGTCTCCTGGCTCGAGGTGACCTCCGCTCGCCTTCCCAGGGTCGTTAGATCGGGCCCCAGTGGCTCGGTGAGCGGGTCCTGACAGCGAAGTCGATTCGCTGCCGCCTCATACAGTGGCGGGGCCGCGCCGGCCTATCACCGGACTTCCTTTCGACCCCGTTCGTGTTCTCGGATCATCGTAGAGGGCCGAGGTGGGGCGCGCAAGCCGGTCAGTCCGCCGGGCGCGCACGCACACCCCCCGTGGTCTAGCTCTCTTCCTCGCCGATCGGCTCGTGCAGCGTCGAGATATGGTGCTGGGTCGGATCCTCCGTATCGATGCTCCCGTAGACCGGCTTCTCGTTCCGCAGAAGGTCGATGTAGGCCGGGTAGTCACGGAACGGGAGGAAGATCGCACCGAGACAGGCCCGCTCGATGAACAAGGGCTTGGGGACCGGGCTGTCCTCGGTGAGGAAGTAGAGGATCAGACGATAATCCGTCCCGTAGCACCCGATGACCCCGCGCGCCCGGATCGTCTGATCGCCCCACGTGGACGTCAAGCCATCGCCGAGGCTGATCTGATAGTTCTCGAGCGGAAACCGAATGATGCCCATGACGCGCTCCTTTTCGGCGAGGCGCTGAACCGGACGGCCGGATAGCGCCCGGTGAGGGATCCCCCTCGCGACGATGGGAAGCGACCGGATCGCCGCGGAATGCTCGAGTATAGGTTGCCCCCCCTCGCACGCAAGCGCCGCCGAGTTTTCCATCGCGGCGCGGCGCGGTAGGTTGCCGCCGCCCGAGCTGGCGGCTTCCGAGTCACGCCCCTCGTGGTCGACGCGCCCGGGAGCCGGAAGGAGGTCGAATACGCGGATTCGCATCCTCGAGCAGGGACCGAGCGCCGAGCGGCAGCTCACGACCTTCGAGCGCGCGGGCGATCTGACCGCCGTGGTGGAACCAGCTCATCGCAGAGACGGCGGACGGGGTGGTGGACGGAGGCAGCTCCCCCTGAGCGTCCGCTTTCGACCACCACGGTCCCGCCGCCGCCCCGAGCGGCGCCGGCTGCGGCCCCCGAGGCTCCCGGCGGTCCTTCTCTGCGCCACTGTCTGGGCTGCGCTGGCGGGTGGATGCCGCGGGCGGGACAGCAGGAGCTCGAGCCTCGACGGCCGGTCGAAGCGGTCCGTCGGCGCCGGAACGCTGTCGGCCAGCGCCGGGCGGCCGGTTCAGCCAGCCCCGTCGATGGCGCCTACCTCGCTGGTCGACCTACCGGGCGGGAGTTTCCTCATGGGCGACCCGGAAGGCGAGCCCGACGAGGCCGTGCGAACGGTCGAGGTGGCACCCCTTCGAATCATGCGCCTCGAGGTCACGAACGCGATGTACTCGGCGTTCGTGCGCGAGACGGGACACATCACCGATCCCGAGAGCTCCGGCGCCGGCTACGTGTGGGACGGAGCCTGGCGCCGCGTCTCGGGCGCCGATTGGCGCCACCCGCGCGGGCCGGAGGATTCGATCGAGGGGCGCGAAGACCACCCGGTGGTCCAGCTGTCCGCCCGGGACGCGGCGGCGTACTGCGCCCACTACGGCCTCCGCCTCCCTACCGAGGAGGAGTGGGAGTTCGCGGCGCGCGGTACCGACGGGAGGCGCTATCCATGGGGTGACGCACCGCCGGAGGAGGCCGACGGGACGCGCCGCGCCAACTTCGGGGCCGTGCGCTGCTGCGCCCCCGATGCGGCCGATGGTTACGCGCGGACCGCGCCGGTCGGCAGCTTTCCGGAAGGCGCCTCGCCCTTCGGCCTTCTGGACCTGGCCGGCAATGTATGGGAGTGGACCGCGAGCCCGTTCCCCGGGCGATCCGGGCTCGTGGTGCTGCGCGGGGGAGGGTGGGGAAACGATCCCTACTGTTTGCGAGCCAGCTACCGCCATGGAAACCCGCCGGAGCTAGGCCTCGACATGGTCGGCTTCCGGTGCGCGGGCGATCGGTAATCGGCACCCTGCTATCCGCCACCGGCCTCTACCACGGGCCGGCGGCGGCCGCCACGGCGCGCGGCAGAGCTTCCGGCCCGACGGCGCGCGGCAGAGCTTCCGGCCCGACGGAGTGCGGCAGGGCGAGTCTGGCTAGAACCCCTGCAGCAGGATCAGGGCGAGCAGGATCGCGATGATGACGAGATAGATCTTCTTCCGCTTCGCGCTTCCTTCCGCCATCGTTCCCTCCCCCTCGCTTCAGGCTTCGCCGACTGTCCAACGGATCGGTCACCTGCACGCGTCGCCGACGCCCGGGTGATGCCGCCGGAGAGACCCCGGCGATCCCGCCGGGAGAAAGTTGCCGCGGCGGGAAACCGGGAGCAAGCGCGTATCGGTACCGCGGCTTCCCGCCGCCTCCCGCCGTCCGCGGGTCGCCCGATGATCGACGTCATAGATCCGTCCGGATCTTCCCGACGTATCTCCGGTAGCCATAGATCGAGCCGCCCGCAACAGAGCGCGCCGAAAGGGCAATGAGCCGTCTTCAAGCACGAGAGCGATGCTGATCAAGAAGCCGGATATCCCCTCGTCCGAGATCACCCCACCCGAGCTGTACTTCAGCCGAAGGCGATTCCTGAACCGTGCCACCCTCGCAGCGGTCGGCGCCGCGACCCTGCCCCGGCTGCTCGCGTGCGATGGCCTCTCCGAAACACCCGCGTCGGCTGCCGGCGGAGCCGGCTCCCCGGGGGGCGAGAGCGGCGTGCCGCTCGATCCCCCGGGCCTTCGCATCGGGCAGGAAGCCCCGCAGGGCTTCGAGGAGGCTCTCTCCGAGCTCGGTGAGCCGCTCACCGCGTACGAAGCCGTGACCGGCTACAACAACTTCTACGAGTTCGGCGTCGAGAAGGACGATCCGAAGCGGAGGGCCGGCGGGCTCAGGACCCGCCCGTGGTCGATCGCGGTCGAGGGGCACGTTGCCAGACCCGCCGTCTACCACCTCGAGGAGTTCATCGCGCCTCACAAGCTGGAGGACCGCATCTATCGCCTGCGCTGCGTGGAGGCGTGGTCGATGGTGATCCCGTGGCGCGGCTTCCCGCTCGCCAACCTCATCCGGCGGGTCGAGCCGACGAGCAAGGCGAGCTTCGTCGAGTTCACTACCCTCCACGATCCGGAGCAGATGCCCGGCCAGCGCCGTCGGGTGCTCGACTGGCCGTACGTAGAGGGGCTGCGGCTCGACGAGGCGATGCATCCCCTGACCCTGATGGTGACCGGCGTGTACGGCCGGAACCTTCCGCCGCAGAACGGCGCGCCCCTGCGGCTCGTCGTTCCCTGGAAGTATGGCTTCAAGAGCATCAAGTCGATCGTGCGGATCCGCTTCGTGGAGGAGCAGCCGATCAACTCCTGGAACCTCGCCGCGCCGAACGAATACGGCTTCTACGCCAACGTGAACCCCGGCGTCGACCACCCGCGCTGGAGCCAGAAGAGGGAGAGACGGATCGGGACGTTCCGGAAGCGGTCGACCCTCATGTTCAACGGGTACGAGGAGCAGGTCGGGCATCTGTACTCCGGCATGGACCTGCGAAAGTACTTCTGATGGGACGGCGCTCCCGGGCTTCGCCGTTCCCGCTCTGGCGCCCGCATTCCGATGCGGCGCTCGCCGTCTCGGTGACGGGCCGTCTCCCGGGACGATGAACACCCGCGGCCTCAAGGCGGGAGCGTGGGCCCTGGGCCTCTTCCCGCTCGCCCGTCTCGGGTGGCGGGTGGCTACGGAAGGGCTCGGCGCCAACCCGATCGAAGCGGTGAACGACTGGTCGGGGTGGTGGGGGCTGACCCTTCTCACGATCACCCTGGCGGTGACCCCGGTGCGGCGGCTCACCGGGCGGAACGAGCTCATCAAGGTCCGCCGAACGCTCGGCCTCTTCGCCTTCACCTACGTGACGATCCACTTCCTGAACTACTTGGTCCTCGACCAGTTCTTCGCCTGGAGCTTCATCGTCGAGGATATCACGGAGAGGCCGTACATCCTCGCCGGCTTCACGGCCTTCCTCATCCTCACCTCCCTCGCCGTCACCTCGACGCGGGGCTGGATCCGGCGGCTGGGCAGGCGGTGGCAGCAGCTCCACAGGCTCGTCTACCTGGCCGGAGGGCTCGGCGTGCTCCACTACCTGTGGCAGGGAAAGCAGGCCGATACGCGGGCGCCGATGACCTTCGGCCTGATCGTGATGACGCTGCTGGCGCTCAGGCTCGGCGCCGCCCAGAGGCTCATCCGCCGCTTCAAACTGCGGCGGCGAAGGCCGGCTCCGGGCCTCCGGCCGGCCGCCCAGCCCCCACGCCGGGCGGGAGAGCCAGTGGCGGGATAGCGCGCCGGCCCACGTGGCCCGCGGATGGGACTCCGGCATCCGTCTGCCGGCAGGTAGGGAATCTGTTGCGGAATGCCAAGTTTCTGGTCTGGCGCGGCGCGGCCGGGCCAGCGCCACCGGAATGCCCTGGCCCGTTCGCCTCCACGATCGGGCCGCAACCCGCCGTCTGCCGGAAGCCCCCCAGGCCGATCGGTGAGGAACCATAAGGGACGGTCCCGCTGTTAGATGTAGGAGAGAATCGTTCTCCGGCAGCGCGGTGTGGTGGAGCAGGGCGCGGCGCTGGGTGGGCAGCACGGGGGGATCATCGGTCGATCCGGGATCCTCGCCGACGGCGTCGCCGGGCAGGCTCGCGCTTTGCAACGGAGCGGCATCGGAAGCGGCCCGCGCTTCGTGGGGCCAGACCTCTCCGTCGTACGAGGAAGCGAGTCATGCTATCGACGGCAGCACTGGTGGCGGCCGGGATCGTGGGTGCCAACCTGGCGATAGTGGCGGTGTTCTGGGCCGTCTCCGCGCGCGGCGTCTACCGGCGACACGGGAGCGGACCCGACTCGGCCGCCCCGAGGGAGGAGAGCGCGCTCGAGCACCCGGAACCGTCCGTCGCGGTCGCGCGCGTGAACATCGGCGCGGGGTCGGGAGGCGAGTTCACGGAAGCCCTCGAGACGGTCGGCGAGCACGCCTGAAGGCGAAGCTGGCCCGGACGGGAGGGTGCGCGCCAGTCTCCTCGCGCGCCGGGTCGTGTTCAGCGTTCCGTCCGGCACGCCGGCCGGCGCGTCTCTCTGTAGGGCTCGCCCGCGCCCTTCGGACGCCTACGTGCTAAGCTACGCCGGGAGTAGACGGTTGTAGAGCCAGGCGAAGATCGCTCCGCCTACCGCCCCGTCCACCAGTCCGTACAGCGTCACGATGATGACGGACCCGAAGCCGGACGGGCCATGATATCCCGGATAGATCGACGCGCCGAAATCGAGCCAGTGCGCCCCGTAGCTGGGGAACATTAGGTTGAGCGCTCCGATGAACAGAAACAGACCTCCCCACAGCAGCGCGCTCGCCAGCGAAAGTGCTCGGAGATTCAGAGACATTTCTCCTCCCCTTGGCTTGCCCGACGACCCCCGAACCGGTCAGCCCGCAATGTAGTGAGCCTGTCGCCTGCGGGCATGGCGGCGGGGCCGATGGGCTGTCCGGCGCCGCCCCCGAGGCGGAGTGGGTCGGCTCTATGCGGTTGTCGTCGCGGGGACCTCTCGCCCATGCACGGAGAGATCGCCTGGGCCGACTTCGACCCTTCTATCCGGCAACGAGCAGCTCGGGGGCGCCTGTCTCACGAGCCTCTGAAGGCGCGATCGCTCGAGGGGTGGGACGTGGTCCCACAGCAGGATGCCGTCGAGGTGGTCGATCTGGTGCTGAAGGATTCGTGCGAGCAGACCTCCCGCCTCGAAGCTGACGAAGTGTCCAGTACGGGCTGTCCCGCGCACCGTCACATGGGTGGAGCGTGGCACATACGCTGCGACGCCCGGCAGACTGAGGCAGCCCTCCAGATCGAGCTGCCGCTCGAGCGATGTCCTCTTGAGTTCCGCGTCCCCGAGGTGTCTTTTCCATGACGCGCCGATGGCAAGGGCCCGGGACCCGGCTCGACGAAGAAGGGTCACGGAATATGGGACTGCGGGGAGTGGCCCCGGCCGGGAATCCGTCGCCGCCGGGGGGGTTGCACGGCCTAAAGCTGCCGCGCGGGAGGTCTCTCTGTCAGAAGTCCGGGTGCGTGTGACACGGGGACGTCTGTTTGTGCCCTGAGGGCTGCCGGCTAGACCCACGGCATCGCTGGCGAACGGTCCGGGCCGGTCTTCTCGCCCTGGCTGCCTGCGCTCAGCTCTTGCTTCCCTCCTTAAGCATCACGCGCCTTCTCGCTCAGAGCCCGGCCGAGCCGTTCGAAAGGCCATCGGACCTCATCCTGGGGGGGATCTTTCTCGGCAGTCTGTTGCTCGTGGAGCCTCTGGAAGGCTTCGACGAGCACACGAGTCGCCAGTTCTCCAAAGACATCTCCGAGCGGAACACGGCTTTACGACGGACGGCCCGTGCGTTGGGCACGACCGCCGTGGACGTGGCCCTCACCGGGGCCACGTATCTGCTTGGAAAAGCCACCGGCGACTCGAAGCTGCAGCGCGTCGGGCTTCGCACCCTCGAGAGTGTTCTCGAGACCGTGGCGGTAACGAAGGTCTTCAAGATCGCAGTGGGGCGGGCACGGCCTGAGGTGTCCGGACACTCCGATGTGTTCCGGCCCCTGACATTCGACTCCGAGTATCATTCTTTCCCTTCGGGTCACGCCTCGAACGTGTTCGCGCTGGCCACGACCCTGACTCTCGAGCTCGGGGACGACGCGAAATGGATACCCTTCGTGGCCTACCCGATTGCCACTGTGACGGC
The DNA here is from genome assembly GCA_046758745.1 of Gemmatimonadota bacterium. Taxonomy (GTDB): domain Bacteria; phylum Gemmatimonadota; class Gemmatimonadetes; order Palauibacterales; family Palauibacteraceae; genus JBHIAV01. The sequence continues at coordinate 8,221 of JBHIAV010000015.1, read as the reverse complement.
CGTCAGCCGGGTGCAGGACCGCCGCCATTGGGTGACCGATGTCGTCGCCGGCGCCGCTCTCGGCATCTTCACGTCGAGCGTTCTCTGGCGGCCACCCCACTCGCCATCAGACGCATCCGGTGTCTCCTTTCGGATCTTCACGCCGACCGATGAGTTCGTCGGTCTGGGGCTGACCATCCCGCTTCGCTAGTCCCCGGGGCGTGCTCGGGCGCCCTGCTCCGGTAGATCCCGGCGCCTCCCGGAAGCTCCAGGCTCACGCCTTCCACCCCTCACGGAATCCACGCGTTCCGGCGCCGCGCCTTTCGAGCTCGGGACGGGGTGGGGCCCGGAACTTCCCGTCGCCCGGGACGGTTTGCTGTCGTACGGGCCCCGAGGGCGTGCTGCCTGCCTGGGCTGAGCTCAAGGGTCCGGAGAGTGTCACTCGCGAAGCCGCCAAGACGTTCCTAGGCGAAGCGCGGCAGCACCGAGAAACCATCGAACCGAAGGGAGAACGCAATGTCGAAGCTCTTTCGTCGCTTGTCGATAGTGCTTGGGGCCGTAGCCCTCCTGACGACCGCGGCGCCGGAGGCGAGGGCTCAGAGCCGGTGGACGATCGAAGGACAGGGCGGGATCGCCGTCCCCACGGGCGATCTGGCGGATCTGGAAGATGTCGGGGCCGGCTTCGGCATCGGGATCGCCTATTGGGTTCACCCTCGCATCGCCATTCGGGTCGACGGTGATGCGGACATCTTGAGCGGAGTCGATGCCGAGGGCGCGCTGCCCGAGGCGCCGGACCTCAACATCTTCCACTACACGGCGGGCGTATCTGTCCGCCTGCTGGACCCGGAAGCCACGAGATGGACGCTGAATCTGAATGCGGGTGCAGGCGGGTCGACGATCGACGCCGACGACTTCACGGTGAGCGGCACGACAGTCGACTTCTCGGAGACCTACTTCGCGCTCAACGGCGGTTTGACGATCGGCTACGATGTAGGGCCGAACGTGAACGTCTTCGTGGGCGGTGAAGCGTTCGTCGTGTTCTCAGATGAGGACGACACGGTGGTCTTCAGCCAGCTGCGGTCGGATGTGGAGCCGTTCGACACAGCCGTCACGATCCCCATCACCGCGGGCATCCGCGTTCGGCTCTAGGTCGGTCGCCCGGCCTCCGCGGTGGGTTACCGGCTGCCCCGTGGCGGGTACCGAGTCGCGCATGTGGCTCGGCGGGTGAGACGTGGCGTGCAGCCGAACGGCCGGCCAAGCGGCTGGAAAGCGATGGGCGGAGGGAGCGAGTTGCCCCGGCTTGCGGCACCACGCTCCCTCCCGCCGCTGCGCTAGCAGCGGCCTGCTGTAGACGTCCTCGAGCGACGGCTCAGCACCTCCGCTGGGCTTCGTGGACGTTCAGCTTTCGCACTACCCCGGAGATGTGAGCGAGTACATCTCGAACGATCTGGAAGCGCTCTTCCAATAGGTTGAAGAAGGCTTCACGCTCGAGCACCAGCACCCGGGTCGGCTCGGTCGCCACCGCCTGGTAGTTTCTCGGAAGGCCGTCGAGCAGCGCCAGGTCGCCTACCGTCTCCCCGGCCTCCGCGAAGAAGATGTCGCAGCAGTCCCGGCGCGCGGTGATGCGGCCCTCGACCACGATCAGCAGCTCCGTGCTCGCCTCCCCCTCTTCGAAGATCACCTCTCCTGCCTCGTACTCGCGCTCGTCGGCCAGCGCAGCCACGATCGCCTGATCCTTCGTGCGGAGGTGACCGAACAGATCGGTGCGACGGATCACCTCCGCCTTCTCTATCGTCGTCGCCATTAACATCTTTTCCTCCAGAGCCGACTCGGCTTGGCTCATGCCGATCACTGATTCGGCGAGCGAGTGGACATGAAACGGTGGGGGCGCTACAGCCGGCGGCTTCGGTTCTCCGCACCCCAGCTCGATACACGTGAGTGCGGCGACCCAGCGATCATCCCCGGCAGCCAGCGTCGCCATCGTCTCTCTCCGGTCCGAGAGCCGTATCCCGAACCGCGTCGCCGCCGCCGCGCGCGACGCCAGAGACTCGTCCGGGTTGAGCAGAGGATCGAAGAGCTGCCGGTACTCCCGCGGCAGCGTGTTGTCCAGAAGCTCGAAACCGCGGCTGCGCATGAGGGGATCGGCCGACTGCAGCCCCGTGTAAGCCGCGTACAGGTCCTCCAGCGGATAGTGAAGGCCGAGCACCCGAAGCGCACGCTCTGCCGCCTCGTCGCTGCGCTGGCGGAGCGATGCGGTGAGCAGAGAATCGGGCCGCCCGTTGCCGGCTACCAGCACGTGCAGCGCGGCTGCCCAGCGGTATCCCTCTGCGACCTCGCGACGCACGAGTGGTCGGATAACGAGCTGCTCGAAGACGAGGTCATCGCGATCCCGGCGCAGCTTGTCCAGCGTCTTCAAGATCCGGAAGCGGATCGGCGGCGGCGCCTCGTGAAGAGTCTCGAACAGCACATCGACGGTCCGCTGGTCCGCTTTGCGATACAGAAGCGGGGGGATCTCGATGCGAGCCCGCTCCGGGACGGCCGGATCCCGAAGGATCTCGATGAGCTGCTCGTGAGCTTCCGGCCCGAACTGAGCGAGCGCGGCGCGCGCGACCTCGCGGTCGCTCCCACAGCAGATCTGACTCACCAGCGTCGGGATGAACTCACGGCTCTGAGCGGCACCCACCGCGCGCATCGCCTCGTGCCGCACCGCCTCCGCCGAGTCGGCGAGAAGCCGTTCGAGCACCTCGCGAAGTCTCGGCGAGAGCGACTCGAGCTGCGACAGCTCCCTAGCCACGTCTCGGCGCTCCGCCGCCGATGGAGAGCGCGCCGCCGCGGCCAGCGCCTGCTCCGCCCTTTCCCTCTGGGTCAGATCGGGACTGTCGGACTGCAGAGGGCAGGCGAGCGCCGCCAGCCGGACGGCGCTGTCAGGATGCTGGAGGAACTCATCCATCTGCCTGTCGGCATCCAGCCTGCCGTAGCGGCACACGAAGTGAATCGCTTCGACGCGGACCAGCAGGGACGGATCCTGCAGTAGCGGGAATACGTCCGGCAGCGCGCCGGCCTCTCCGATCTCGTACAGCCTCGCCAGGGCGCGCGCCCTCACGGGAGCGGACTCGTGCTCCAGGAGGCGCTGCAGGTCGGACACGAGCTCACCGGAGGCATGGTGCTCGATGAGGGTGAGCGCGTACAGCACCTCCTGCTCGTCCCCGTGGGCGAGCACGGCCCGCAGCTCGGTGATCGTCTCCGCGTTCAACCGCTGAACGATCAGGTCTTCGAGATCGACGTCTCGCACCCCGATCAGCCGCTTGATCGACTCCCGGAACTCTCCTCTCATGCGGAGCGTCGCCGCCACCCATGCTACGATGAGGAAGACCGACAGGATGGCCACATGACGTATCGAGAAGCCCAGGTATCGCACGGTCAGCAGCAGCAGCAGGCCGCCGATCCCGGTTCCCCCGCGGTACACCGCCATGTCGATGAGGGGCTTCACCTTGTACTTCACGTCCGTCGGGACGGGCAGGTAGAGAAGCTCGCGCGTCGACTGATCCAGCGAATACCGCATCCCGCCCTCCATGCCCTTCATCAACGCCGCCGTGAGAAGCACGGGCGCCACGAACAGCCCGACGCTGGTGACCAGGAGACCGACCGGCAGCGCGAGCATGGCAAGGCCGATCCCGAACTTCCTCAATACGAAACCGGTCAGGAACAGTTGGACGAGAACCGATCCCACATTGAGGAGGGCGAAGAACCGTCCGAAGAAGGCCGTCTTCTGGTCTTCGCCGGGGACGAAGGCCTCGACGGCGCTGTTGAACTGCCAGTCGATGAGGGTCCCCACCACGATCGTCAGGCCGAGTATCAAGGCGATCGTCTTGAGGTGGGACGACTGCCGAAGCAGGCGAACCGCATCTCCCGAGATGTCCCTCATGAGGCGACCGCTCGCCGCCCCGACGTTCTTCATGCGCGGGCCCAGCACGACGACGAGAGCAGCACAGGGGAGAAGGATAAGCGCCGCCATGAGCAGCAACGTTCGGGTTCCTACCAGAGTTGCCACGAAGCCCGAGATCGTGCTGCCGGCCACGCCGCCGAGGATCGGGCCGAGGCCGATGATACCGAACAGACGTCGTGCCTGGCGGGTGCTGAACAGCAGGTTGCCCACCAGCCAGTACTGACTGACCACCAGAAGGGGGTACAGCTTGCCCCAGATGTAGAACGCGCCTGACACGACGAAGGAGTCATCCCTCAGCAGCCACCAGAAGAGGATCAGGTTCGAGGCGAGAAACGCGAAGGTTCCGAGCAGTAGCGGGAGCTGGCGAACGCGATCCACGTACCGCGAGTAGCCCAGCATCACCACGGCGACGAATATAGCCGTGAGGATGTAGACGAAGGGAAGGTTGTCGGCGCCCACCCGGTCCACGAACACGGAGTTCCGGACGGGCTTCAGGACGTAATACGACGTGAGCGCCAGAAAGCCGTACACGAACATCAGAGCCACCGGCACGATCTCATCGCGCCGGATGTCCGTGAGAGACTTCGACCAGCTACGGATGGCTGTCAGCACGGGCATCTTGATGGATGGGCGAGACCTCGAATCATCAACGTCGTGTCTATAGGAACAGCGCGCTTCGGCCGTGCGTTCCCGTATGGGACGAGCGCTCGGGGGGACGCCGCGGCTCCCTCGCCCGAGCTAGCTTGCCGCCGCTGCGCGTGCTCTGAGACGGGCGCGAAGCCGCTCGAGCCGCTTCCGGACGGCGGAGAAGGAGAGGCCCGTTATGGCGGCGAGCTCGCGCTGTGAGAGGCCGGCTGCATATTTTCGTCGCTGCAAGAAGTTCCGCCGCTGCGGAAGGCCGGTGAGCGGCCGAGGTGGAAGGCCGAAGTGGAAGTTCGACTTTCGGGAGGGAGATTTGAACAATCCAGGGAGCGGCCGTGACGCGCGCGCGCTTCTCGGCCTGGTCGCTGTCCTGTGCTCGGCATCTGGTCTCCGGTCGCCGGAGCTCGCCGCCGCGCAGACGCCCCCCCGCCTTCCGGTCGGGAGCGACGAGCTCGTAGAGATCATCGACCACCGGGAAGAAAGAGTTCTCGAAATGGTAGTCGGACCGGCCGAGCTCTCCACCGAGGGCCATCACGTCCGCCTTCCGATCCAGCTGGTCGAGCTACCGCTCGAAGGATGGCTCCACGGCTTCGAGTGGGAGATCACCGACTCCCGTGGGCACAGGCTGCCCGACGATCTGCTCCATCACATCAACCTGATCGACCCCGATCGACGGGAGCTCTTTTCCCCGATTCCGCGTCGCATCATGGCCGCCGGCCGGGAGACGACCAGACAGGAGATGCCCCGTCTGCTCGGATACCCGGTCGAGTCCGGGACACGCGTCCTGGTGAGCGCGATGTTCGCCCGTCCGACCGAGCGCGACTACGAGCAGGTGTATCTTCACGTGCGCCTCTTCTACAGCCTGGAGTCGGACGGCCTGATCCGGCCGCGCGATGTATACCCCTTCTACCTGGACGTGATGGGCCCCGTGGGTCCGAAGTCGTTTCGCATTCCCCCGGGCGGAACCGTTCGGTCGTGGACCGGGAGTCCGGCCATCGACGGCCGCATCCTCGCCATCGGGGCTCATCTGCATGACCATGCCCGATTCATTCGGCTCGAGGACGTGACGTTGGGGAAAGTCGTGTGGGAGACGGAGCCGAATCGGGATGCGGAGGGCCACGTGCAGAGCGTGACGACCGAGCACCTGTGGTGGCGCGGCGGTGCGAAGATCTACAAGGACCACGAGTACCGAATCGTGGTCGCGTACGACAACCCGACCGACAGCTACGACCCCGAGCCCGGCATGGGGGAGATCGGCGGAGTGATCCTCGCCTCCGGGGACGCCGAGTGGCCGGAGCTCGATGCGGAGAGCCCGATGTACGTGGCCGATCTCAGGAACACGCTGGACGCCCCGCGGAAGCTGCATGGCCACTGAGGGCGCGGCAGGCTTCCCGCGTGGCATGTGGTTTGGGGTGGAAACCCGGCCTCCGCTCAGTGCCGCGACGGAGCCGGAAAAGAGCGGGCTACGCGCCGCCCGCCGGAGCCGGATCCGCGGAAAGCGGCGCTCCCGCCTCCACCCACTCGGAGATCTCCCCGCCGCCGCCGACTCGCCGTAGGACGCGCTTGGGCCCTAGCTCGATCTCCTGGCTGCCCCACCTGACCTCTCTCTCGAAGACGATCACCTGAGGGATCAGCTGTCGGGTCCCGGGATCCGACCAGATGTGCTCGATCGCGCCGGTATTGAGCCAGTTCCGCCCCACCAGGATCTCGTCGAACGTTGCCGTGCTGCGTAACAGCTCCATGCCGTCCTCGATGGACCAGTCGAGAGCCACGCCGATCGCGTAGAAGCGGCGGCCCTCCCCCTCCGCTCGGCGGGACAGCTCGTCCTTCATCTGGCGGATGGCGGCCTTGAGCTCCGGCGTCTGGCAGGGCGCACAGGTGGACGAGCCGATGTAGACCGCAACCAGTTCGGTTCCCTGCGGCTTCTCTCCGGCGGGCTCGTACTCCGTGTCACCAGACCGGTCGGGGAGGGTGCAGGCGGTCCACAGAAGAGCGAGCGCGAGGCAGGTGAGGTTCGTCACCCGCCATGCCGGCTGGGCGGCCCGCGCGGGATGGCAGGTCCTCATGGACATCCTCGAAGCAGGTCGCTGGCACATACCTTACGCACAGCGCTCACGTGTGATCAGGCGGGCTTGGTGCCCGCCGCCAGATACGCGGGGGTCGAGAACTCGACCGTCTCCCCGAAGCTGCTGCGAAGCGATTCGGCGGCCTCCCGCGCGAAGTCGTTCCACCCCTCGGCGCCGAGCCGCTCGCGCATGAACCTGCCGTACAGAGAGGCTCCTCTGTATCCAATATAATCCGCCACGCTCATTCTCACCGTGTAGTCTCGAAACCGCAGACAGACCGCTTCCAGGCCGGCATTCCGGAGCGCCGCCGTCAGGTTGTCCGCGTCCGAGAGCCACTCATGCCGAGGAAGTGCCTCCTCCGCCTTCCGGTCGAGGATGTCCAGAGGGACGAACGAGCTCACCGCGGCCCTCCAGATCGGCTGGTCCTCCCTCCCTCCCGGACCCCAGGCGGAAACGCCGAGCTTGCCGCCGGGCATGAGGACCCGAACCATGTCGGCGAGGGCCAGCTCGCAGCTCGCGATGTGGCTGAGCACAAAGCTCGCCAGGACGGCGTCGAAGACGGCGTCCCGGTGCGGGAGCCCGGGAGCCCTGCCCACGACCACGGCCGACAAGCCTTTGGTCGAGGCCCTCAGCAGCATCTCCAGCGAAGGGTCCACTCCGACCACGGTGCCGCCGCCCCCCATCGCGGAGCGAGCTTCAAGCGCGCCGACCCCGGTTCCAGTGCCGACGTCCAGCAGCACTCCCCCGGCGACCGGGCTCAACAGTCCGATGAGGTCCCTGGCAGGCCGGGCAAATATGTGGGGGACCGTGATCCGATCGAAGAGCACGGCGCCCCGATCGTACGAGCGCCACTGGGCGTCGGGCTTCTGCCAAGCCTGCATCGTCGCCTGTCCCGACCTGTCGCGGTGGAAAGCCAAAATTCGAAAGCTATTCCCCGCCCCAGCTCCGAGACAGTGCGCCGGGCCGTTGGCCGAGCCATGGGCATCGGCGCGAACAGCACGGAACGGGTCCAGGCGGGAGTGATCCCTAGGAGCGGTGGAGGCGGCTGGTCAGAGTGCGCCGGATTTCCGAGCGACGCGGATCCGTGTGCGGCACCTCCGCGATGAGCCGCGCGATCGATCGGGCGATGATCCTGTCCTTTTCCCGCCTGAGGCCGCCGCGCTCCGGGAGTCGTTGCACGGCCTCGAGAAGGATCGCCGGGAGGTGCGCATCGATGTGTTCCCAGGGGTACCCCAGGAAGAGGCTCAACAGGCGCTTCGCTTCATGACTCTGTGCCGCTCGAACGAGGAGCGCGTCCGGGTCGGTGACTCCGAAGCCTTCGTCGGCCATACGGATCGCTCCAGGGGATCGATTCGCTCTGTAGAGCTTCGACGAACAACGCCGAGTCTCGCCACTCCCTTGCTGTAGTTGCAACCTGGGTACCTAAGTGTAACTGACAATGACCACTGGTGTTATCGGACGATACCACGTCGAGGCGTAGCACTCCTACCACAGGCAGCGGGAGCCAGCCAGCGACTCACCCCAGCTCGAAGCCGGCTCCAGCACGGCGCCCGAGTGGACGTAGTGGAGCCGACCGGGATCGAACCGG
>JBHIAV010000014.1:0-61847 GCA_046758745.1 Gemmatimonadota bacterium | reverse complement strand
CTAGCGGATCAAATTTACATTATCGCTGAGATAAACAATGACGAGTACCGGGATAGCCTACTCGAATGCGATGTCAACGAGGTACTTTGTTCAACGGAACTGGCGGAGAGCATCATGGTGCAGAGCACCTTCAATCACGGGCTCTCAGACGTGTTGCGTGAGTTGCTGTCGTACAATCAAGTGAACGAGTTCTACCTCGTCGATGCCTCCGATTACCCGTGGGTCGAAAAGAAGACTTTCAACGAAGTGCTGCCTGTTTTCAGAAGCGAGTACAAGGTGCTGCTTGTCGGGATAAAGGTCATCCTGCTGGACGAGAACGAGAGGAAGGCCGGAAGGATGCGAGAGGTTATCGATCGAGGCGTCCTCCGCGACATGCTCCAAAAGCGGTTCCACATTGACCGGCAGATTCTCTGCAATCCTTTAACGGTGAGAGAAAACGAATACCAGATTCGGAAAGAGGATCAGCTACTTGTGCTGGCGGCGGACGAAGCGAGCGTCAGGAAAGCAAGAGATCATCCGGTCAAAGCGGCTTTAGCGGTGCAATAATGTCTGGAAGAGTAGCGCTCTACCAAATGGAGGAGGCTGGCTTCCACCGCAGGCTCCACCCGGACGCGCACGAGGTCGGCGCTCGGGCGAGCGGTCGTAGCCCGGAGCGGACTGCCCGCCTTCGGGACACAGGAGCGGCGTCCTCTCCGCCCTCTCGAGGCGGACGAGAATCTCCTCTTCCTCCGCTCGGACCTCGACTCCCTCCACGTACCATGGGGCCTCCAGCCCGAGGATCGTCTCATACAGCCGCCGGTCGTCCATGAACCCTCCCGCCCATGATGAGAGAGCTCGTGCTATGCGTCCCACGAGAAGCCGGAGGAACCGAAATGAAAACACCTGCCCTCACGATCCCCCTAGCGCTCCTGGTTTCCACGTTCACGTGGGGCTGCCAGGAGCAGGGATCCAGTCCCGTGGGCCCAGGAGACTTCGGCCCGCAGTTCAACCATGGAGGCCCCCCGCCGCATGACCCCGCAGGAGGGGGGACCTTCACCGTCGCGGTTTCGGGCAGGGATGCGGAGGCTGTGCCCCCGATCCTCCTTCTTCAGGGATCAAAAAGCACGACCACCGTGGCGGAGAAACCCACGCTGGGTGTCGTAGCCAAGGAGATCGAGATCACCTTCCTCGACGCTTTCCGGGATATGTTCATCTTCCCCCCCGGAACCAACTGCTTCAAGAATCAACCCATCAGTGGCACGCTCGATGTGCGTCAGGACAAGGAGGACGCCACGAAGGCAGCGGCCACCTTCTTCTTCGACGCTTTTGATGGGAAGGGCGAGAAAGAGGTTAGCTACACGCTCACGCTGTCGGACGGGAGCATCGCCGGTGCCTGGCTTCCTGCCGTGGGCAACACGACCGTGGTGACCGGGACGAAGTGGCGCATGAAGGGACCGGGAAAGGCTGGCAGAACCTGCAACTCGGCGGCGCCCGACATTAGCTACACGATCTCTATCGAACGTACGTCGTAGAGGAGGCCGAGTACCGTTGGGTTGGCTCCGGTGTCAATGAAGGCCAGGTTTTTCGATCTTTGGGGGCGCTATACTTCGACCCTGCCCCCCACCCGTCCCGGGGATCCTGAGGCCTCTCGATGGTCGCGGCTCTTCACGTAAGCCCTTACGGTCGCCTTCGGAGGAGGGTAGCCAGGGCGCGGCGAGCACGACCCGGAGAGAGCGGTCGCTACGAGGGCCCCGGGAGGCGGTCCAGCCACCACCACCCTGCGGCGGCGAGGGCGAGCAGGATGGCCAGCACGACGAGCGTCCGCTTCGAGACCCACCACCTCCCGCTCGGCGAGGCGTCCCCCGCGATCTCCACCGGCTGGGTGCGCCGAATCCCTTCCCGGGTGATCTCGAACGCCCAGGAGAGGCCGAGCGCGATGGGGAAGCCGGCGATCGCCACCACGATCACCGCCGTGACAGCCTGATCGGAGAGGCCGAGGTAGGGAAAGGTGGTCTCCACGATCTGCACCAGGAGCCACGCCACCACCGCGTAAACGAACCCGGTGTTGTAGACTTCCCGGCGCCTGAGCTCCTCCCAGAAGGACGGGACCGCCCGCGAGACTCCGGAGACGGGCACGGGGATGCTCGGCCCGCTCCCCGACAGAGGGTCGACCGCCCTTTCCAGCGACTCCGCGAACTTCTCCATCGTCGGGAAGCGATCGACGGGGTTCTTCGCCAGCGCCTTGTTCACCGCCATCTCGACCCCGGGTGGAACGGCCTCCCGGAGGCGGCCGAGGGGAGAGGGCGGCTCGCTCATGCGTCTGGCCATGATCACCTGCGGGGTACGGCCGGTGAAGGGCGGCCGCCCGGCCAGCATCTCGTACAGCACGCAGCCGAGGGAGAACACGTCGCTCCGGCCGTCGAGGCTCTCCTCTCCCCGTGCCTGCTCGGGGCTCATGTACTCCGGCGTGCCCACGGCGAAGCCCGTCTGGGTGAGCCTCTCGCCTCCCGCCAGTGTGATCGCGCGCGCCAGGCCGAAGTCGGCGACGATGGCGTGACCGCCGGAGAGGAGGATGTTGGCGGGCTTGATGTCCCGGTGCACCACGTCGTGCGCGTGGGCGTGGGCGAGCGCGTCGGCCACCTCCAGGGTGATCCGCAGCGCGTCCTCGAGCGGTAGCTGGCGCTCGCGCTTCAGGCGCTCCCGGAGCGTCTCCCCCTCGAGGTACGGCGTGACGTAGTAGAGGTAGCCGCTCGCCTCGCCGGAATCGTACAGGGGAAGGATGTGGGGGTGCGCGAGCTGCGCGCAGATCTCGATCTCGCGCAGGAAGCGCTTCGCACCGAGCGCGACGCCGAGCTCCGGGAGGAGCACTTTGATGGCCACCCGGCGGTGGTGCTTGAGGTCCCGGGCCAGGTAGACGGTGGCCATCCCGCCGCGTCCGAGCTCGCGCTCGACGTCGTAGCGGTCCTCGAGGGCGGCCTTCAGCCGGTCGAACGAGACGGCCATGGTCCTCGGCTCCCGTCGGAGGCTGGCACAAGACTATGTCCGCCGGTCCCACCCGGCCAGCGATCCCGTTGCGCGGTGCGGACCAGGTTCTCCGGATCGACGCGAGGGGGGCGCGTGCTACGCACGCACGGAGAATGCTCCGCCGGGCTGGTGACTTACTTGACCAGGAGGACCGGGCACTGCGAGAGGATGGCGACCTGGTGGCTGATGGTGGCCCAGCCCCGCTCCGGATTCTCCGGGTCGAGCCGGTGGGAGCTCAGGATGATGACGTCGGTCTCCGCCTCCTCCGCGTACGCGACGATCTCGCTCGCCCGCCTCCCGTAGCATATGTGCTGCTTGAGCGTGACACCGGCCTCCCGAAGCGGGCGCCCGAGCTCGTCCATGCCGCGGCCCGCCTGCTCCTCCAGCTTGAGGTAGAAGTCCTCCAGCTCCTCGAACGGAAGGTCGAGCGTCTCGATCACGTGAAGGAGTGTGACCTCCCCGTCGCTCTGGAGGGCGAGGTCGCGCGCTACTCCGACCGCGGCGGCGTTCTTCTCGGTCAGGTCGACGGGGACCAGGATGTTTCGAAACATGCTCCTGTTCCTTTAGCTGCCGCGGCCTCGGCCGAGCGGTCATCGGCTGGCGCACCCCTGCAGGCGCGCCGCGAGCGCTCTTGCGCCCCGACCGGTGGGTGGCCTCGCCGGAGAGGTTATCGGCTGGCGCATCCCCGCGGGCGGACCGCGAGCGCTCTTGCGCCCCGACCGGTGGGTGGCCTCGCCCGAGAGGTTATCGGCTGGCGTACACCCGGGCGTTGCCCTCCCGGTCGAAGGCGAGAATGTCGTACGGATCCTTCCGCGCGCCTTCCATTCCCGGCGATCCCATCGGCATGCCGGGGACCGCGAGACCCGCCACCTCAGGCCGCTCCTCGAGCAGCCGGGCGATAAGATCCGCCGGCACGTGCCCCTCGATCACGTAGCCCTCGACCGTCGCGGTGTGGCAGGAGGAAAGCTCGGGCGGGACGCCGTGGCGCGCCTTCACCGATACGAGATCCGTCACGTCGAGGGCCACGACCTCGAAGCCGCTCTTCCGGAGGTGGTCGACCCACTTCGAGCAGCAGCCGCAGGTGGGGGACTTGTATACGGTGACCTTCGCTCCCCGGATGTTCGATGCCGGTGGGCTCGCCGGGACGGCGTCGGTCGCGGAGAGGGTGTCGGCGGTGGAGAGCGCGTCGGCCTCGCCTGACCGTCTCCCCGCCATCATGACGGCGGCGACGGCCGCTGCGCCGAGAACGGCCGCCGTCGCAGCGGTCCATCTGTTTCGAGAGCCCATGTCATCCCTGTTCGAAGTGGTTCGACCTCGGCCCCCGCGCGGCGGCCGACCCCGTTCCCGGCTCAACATACAGGCGCGCCGCCGGCGCGTCAGTCGCCCCAGACGTTGACCGATGCGGGCACCGCCCGCGATCGCACCGCTACACCGCCGGCCACAGCCACCCGAACGTCCCCGCGGTCAGGAGCCCGTAGATGACGCCGTCGATTACGTGCTTCCAGGTGCTGCTCCACGTGTGCCCGAACCAGATGGCGTCGCTGAACAGCGCCCCCGCGTACCCGAGGATCGCCGCCGTTCCTACCACCCGGAAGACGCTCAGGTACGCCGCTCCGGCCGGCAGCGTGGCGCCCGCCAGGTACCCGGCGAAGACGGAGACGCCGACGCAGTAGACGAAGTAGAGGCCGAGCTGCTTGCCGCTGGGACCGACCGTGGGCTCCATCACGTAGAGCAGTCCCATCGGTCCCCGCTCCGCCTTCTCCACGTATGCGGGGTCCTTCATCTCCGCCGGGCTGCTGACGTGGGGGAAGTGGTATTGACCGCGGCCGATTCCCTGACTTCGAAGCGCCTCGAGAAGTGCTTCCTCGTCCGGTGCCTTCGAGTAGTCGGTCCGGTGGTGGGGGACGATCGTGTGCAGAGCGAAGGCCGCGAAGAAGACGATCACGGCGGAGAGGATGATGGGCAGCCAGAGCGAGCCGAGCGGGACCATGGCGCCTCCTTGCTGGGGGTGAGGTGCGAGGGCCGGATAAAGCATAACCCGATGGCGCGTGCACTTGAAGGGGAGCGGGCGGGGGGCGATCGGCGACGACCGGGTAAGCGATCACCGGTGCCGACGCCGGGCGGCGACGCGCGGGCCAGCGTGCCCGGCGGCGACCAAGGCCCGCGACGCGCAGGCCGGCATGCCGGGCGACGCCGCTGCAGGAAGCCAGGCAGACCGCCAGACGCCATGCTCCGGCTACCTCTCTGCCAGCTCCCTGAAACGAAAGCAGCTCACCACGTGGTCGTTCACCATCCCGGTCGCCTGCATGAAGGCGTAGCAGATCGTCGAGCCGACGAAGCTGAAGCCGCGATGCCGGAGATCCCCGCTCATCGCGTCGGACTTGGAGCTGCGGGCCGGGATCTCCTCCAGTGATCGCCGCGCGTTCACCTGCGGCCGCCCGCCGACGAACCGCCAGATGTACGCGTCGAAGCTTCCGAACTCCTCCTGCACGCGGAGGAAGGCGCGGGCGTTCCGTACGGCGGACTCGATCTTGAGGCGGTTGCGCACGATGCCGGCGTCTCCGAGCAGACTGGCGATCTTCCGCGGCCCGTAGCGCGCCACCGCTGCGGGGTCGAACGCGTCGAACGCGGCCCGGTAGGCGTCGCGCTTTCGGAGGATCGTCTCCCAGCTGAGTCCTGCCTGCGCTCCCTCGAGGACGAGGAACTCGAACAGCGTCCGCTCATCGTGGACCGGGACGCCCCACTCCTCGTCGTGGTAGCGTCTCATGAGCTCGCTACCCGCCCACTCGCAACGCTTCACCGGCATGCACCCATGCATCGGCTCCACGCGAGGGCACGGCCCGGCCTTCGGATGGTTCTTCAGGCCCTCAGGACCAGGACCGCCAGGAAGACGAGAACGAGCTGGTGGGCGAGCTGGTCCGCGCCGAGGACGCGCCAGAACGCCGGACGCGCTGGATCCCGGAGCGTCGCCACGTACAAGCCGGCGCGGGCACGGGCGGCATCGATCAGGAAGTGCGTCGCGAACTCGATCCCCGCCGCCGCGGCGATCAGCCCCCAGCTCGAGACCGACAGGAGCGCGACCACGAGGCCGACGAGCAGCCCGTGCACGGCGGCGTGCGCGGCGACCTGCGACATGGGGCCCGCGTTCGCCTTGGCCTCCTGCATGCGGGCCGTGGCGAGGGGTGTGAAGTCACCCAGGAAGTGGGCGACGAGCAGGCCGAGGAGCAGAATCGCCCAATCCTGCGTCACGGGGCTCTCCGCTCCGGGGCGTCCGGATGGACCGAACCGTCGCCGTGGGCCGGAGCGCCCCAACGGGCCGGGCCGTCCGGACGGACCGAGGCATTCCCGTGGGCCGGAGCGCCCGAGCGGGCCGGGTCGTCCCGGCGCGCCGAAGCGTCGCCCTTCGCCTGCCTTCTCATCTCGCTGCCTGGCTGGGCGCGCCGAGGATCTGGCGGTTCATCGTGACCTCATCGAGGAAACGCCGGCGCAGCTCGGGATCCTCGATCAGTCCTGCCTTGTGGTGGATGGCCTCGCGGGCCTCGCGGAGGAGATCGCGCCCCTCCCCGTCGCGTCCGAGCGCGAGGAGCGCTCGCGCTCGCGTGTAGAGCACCTCCTCCTCCGGACCCTGGATGTTGCCGTGCCGACGAAGTCCCTCGATCGCCTCGCGGGAGGCGCGGTCCGCCGCCGCGGTGTCTCCACTCTCCAGCGCCAGCTCCGCCTCGCGGCTCGCGGCCAGGATGGCGATGTGCACGAGCCCGGCTCCCCGCGCCGCCTCCCGCGCGCGGGCGAGGCACCGCAGCCCCTCCTCGCCGCTTTCCAGCTCCCCGAGGGCGAGCCAGGCCCGCGCCGCGAGCCCCGGACGCCGAAGCTCCTCCGCACGGCGGCACACCTCGGCCAGGATCGCCGTCGCTTCCTCGCGGCGCCCCATGGCGACCAGCACGATGCCCAGCGTCAGCTCCGCGGAGGCCCCGGCACGCCGCGATCCGCAGGAGCGGGCGATCGCTCCCGCCTCGCCGGCGAGCGCCTCGGCTTCCTCCAGGAGGCCGAGCCATCGCACCGCGGTCGCCCGGTGGGCCAGCACGCGGGATTCCATCGGCCGGTTGCCCAGCAGCCGGAAGAGCTCGGCGGCGGTCTCGAAGTAGTCGAGGGCCCGCGTGAAGTCGCCGCGGTCGATCTCCACGAGGCCCAGCCGATCGAGTATCTCCGCCTCGCCCTGCCGATCGCCGACCTCGCGCTGTGGAGGCAGAGCCGACCTGTAGCGCGCGAGGGCTTCCGGGTACTCCCCCCACAGGTGCGCCACCCTGCCGAGCAGCGCGGCACAGTCTCCCTGCCTGTCGATGTTCTTGAGCCCCTCGAACGTCGCCATCGCCTCTTCGGCGACCGCGCGCGCCCGAGCCAGCTCTCCCGTGGCGAGGAGGCGCCGGGCCCGCCTGTATCCTGCCTCCGCCCCGATCGCCTCGTCCCCATGCAGGCGAGCAAGCGCCTCGAGCTCCTCGATCGCCTCCTCGCGCCGCTTCTCGTCCCCCATCACGGCGGCGATCTCTTCCACCAGTCCGAGAAGACGAAGCTGCTCCTGCGGCCCCGGGGCCACCGCGAGTGCGCGCTCGGCCAGCGAAGCCGCGTCCAGCAGGGCGCCCCGCGCGCTCGCCCGCGCGGCGGCCCGTTCCAGGAAGGGAAGAGCCCGTCCCGGCTCCTTCGAGCGCTCGTGGTGGTAGGCCACCCAGTCGTCGTACTCCGGGGACCGATCCGCCAGATGCTCTTCCAGCCACGCGGCGACGGCTCCGTGAAGCTGGGCCCGCAGCCCGCGCAGGAGGCCGTCGTAGGCCACCTCCTGGAGCAGGAGGTGCTCGAACATGAACTCCTTGTCTCCGGAGACGAGCGAATCCGACTCGGGACGCACGAAATGGCTCTCGACGAGGTCGTCGAGCTCGCGATCGACCGGCTTGCGCGCCATGACGTCGGCCACCACCCCGGACCAGAAGCGCCGCCCGACGATCGCCGCGTACTGGAGCACCCGCTTGGTGGACTGATCGAGCTGGTCGATCCGGGTGCTCATGAGGGTCTCGATGGAATCGGGGACCTGAGCCCCGAGGCTCCGGCCATCGAGAGACGTCCGCCACACCCCGCCTTCGAGGCGGAGATCGCCCCGCTCCACCAGGGACTTGAGGATCTCCTCGATGAACAGGGGGTTGCCGTCACCCCGCTCGACGATCAGCCGCACCAGCTCGTCGGGAAGCCGGTGGAAACCGAGCAGCGCGTCGATGAGCTCCCGCGACACCTCCTGCGGCAGGGGGCCGAGCTCGACGCGCGCCTCGATGCGGTCGAGGAGTCGGGCGATGAGCCGCTCTCCGGGCACGGGCGGCCGCGTGACGAGAACCATCAGCATGGGACCCGGGATCTCGAGGTCGGGCACACGGTGCAGGAACTCCAGCGTCGTCCGGTCGGCCCAGTGCAGGTCTTCCGCGATGAGCAGGCGGGGTCCGGCCTCGCTCGTGCCGAGGGCGCGGGCCACCGCGCCGGCGAGGCTGGCCAGGCGCTCCTCGGGGCCCTGGTCCTCGAGCCGCGGCACCCCCTCCGCCGAGCCCCCGAGGACTACGGCGAGGACCGCCGCATCGTCGGGCAGCCAGTCGCCTGGCGTGCCGTGCACGATCGCCGCGGCGGCCTCGGCGGCCGGACAGTCCGGCGGGAGGCCGTGCAGGTCGCGGATCAGCTCGGCCACCGGCTCCCAGGGGGTGCTGCGCGCGTACGGATAGCAGCGGGAGGTGGCCACCTCCTCGGGCTCGAGCCCCTCGACGCGCACCAGCTCTTCGAGGAGGCGTGACTTGCCGATGCCGGGAGCGCCCGACAGCACGCAGAGCTCGAACCGACCCTGCGACGCGCTCCTCCACCGCTCCCGAAGCTCTTCCAGCTCGCGAGCGCGCCCCACCAGGGGGATTCGGCGTCCGCGGAAGCCGCGAACCTCGCCCCGTTCCGCCCGCAACCCGACCACGTAGCGAGCGCCCACCGGCTCGCGCCGTCCCTTCACGCGGAGGAGCTGCGCCCCTCCGTACTCGAACACGTGCTTCGTCTGCTCGTACGTGTCCGGCCCCACCAGGATCTGCCCCGGCGCGCACACCCCCTGGAGGCGAGAGGCGACGTTCACCGTGTCCCCGATCGCCGTGTAGTCCCGGGCGCCCCCACCCGAGAAGAGCCCCGTCACCACCGGGCCGGTGTTGATCCCGATGCTGAGCTGGAGGGACGACGGATCGATCTTCGCCCCCCCCGGCCCCCCCTCCTCGGCCCATCGGTGGAGCGCGGCGTGCATGTCGAGCGCCGCCCGCACGGCGCGCTCCGGCTCGTTCTCGTACGCGAGCGGGGCGCCGAAGAGCGACATCACGCAGTCCCCGATGAACTTGTCGACGAAGCCGCCCCACCGCGTCACGCAGTCGCACAGGGGGTGCAGGAAGCTGGCGATGAGCGCGTGCACCTCCTCCGCGTCGAGGCGCTCGGTGAGCGGCGTGAAGCCCGAGAGATCGGCGAACATCACCGTGATCACCCGACGCTCCGCCTCCACCCCGAGCGAGCCGAGATTCACGCCGCACGCGGAGCAGAAGGCGGCATCCGGTGAGCACCGGGCCCCGCACTCCGGGCAGGCGGCGCTGCCTTCGGGGAGCGGGTGGGTCACGGTGCGGACGGGTGGTGGTGGAAAAGACGACGCGGGGTGACCGCCGAAGCGGCCACCCCGCGTGTTGGCTTGAGACAGGGAACTGGCGCTACTGCGGCCTGGCCAGGCGCGGGGAGACCCGGTTCTCGAGCTCTTCGACCGTCAGCTCGATCGCCGCGGCCTCCTTCCCGGTGGACTCGCGGATCTGCCGCTTCTGCTCCTCGGTGAGCTGGATGCGGATCTTCTCCTTCTTCTCCACGGTGTGCCTCCGCGCTGGGATCGGTGGGCTGCCCGATGTTTCCGTCGGGCCGGACGATCCAAAGGTACCGGATCGCTCGCCAGGGTGTTAGGACGGACGGCACGAGGGGACCGTGACCGCAGGCGGCCGCCGGATGTGCGCCGACTCCGGGGTCCGGCCGTGCTCCCAGGGCGCAAGCACACGTGACGACGGCAGCCGGAACCATGTGACGTTCGTCACACTTCCGGCGACGAACCCGCCTCGCAGGCGTCGCCCGGCCGGGGCGCTTCGCCGGGCCGCCGGCCCCTCGCACGCGTCCTGCGCGGCTCAATCGGCCAGCTCGTCGTGCAGGATGAGGGCGGACTCCGAGACGCGGATCACCCGGCCCTCGGCCTCGAGGAGATCGCTCTCCAGGAGCTCTTTGAGGAGGCGCGTGACGACCTCCCGGCTGGAGCCGATCCGGTGCGCCAGCTCCTGGTGCGTCGGCCGGGTGAAGACGATCTCCTCGCTCCCGGGGTCCGGCTCGCCCTCCCGCTCGGCGATCTCGAGCAGGGTGGACCACAGCCGCTCCTTCACGCCGAGCAGGGCGTGCTCCCCGATCCTGTGATATGCCTCCCGCACCCGCTGCCCGAACTCCCGCAGGAACGTCTCGTGCGTCACCTGATGACGGGTCATCCACCCGACGAAGGCGTCGCCCTCGAACCTGGCGAGCCGCGACTTGGTGACCGCCACCGCCGTAGCCGCCTGCGGACCGCCGTCCAGCGCCGCGATCAGTCCGAAGAGCCCGCCGGGTCTCAGCAGCCTCACCACGACCTCGCGCCCCTCCTCGTTGTCCAGGATCAGCTTCACCCTGCCCTTCACGACGAGCAATACGGGTCCCGCCGGCTCTCCCCGGTAGAAGAGGATGTTGTTCTTCGGATAGTCGTGGCAGACGGCGAGAGCGGCCAACTCCTCGAGGGCCGACTCGTCCGCCCCCTTCAGGAAGGAGAAGTCGCGCGCCGCGCTCAGCAGCTCCTCGTGCTGCTGCTGCCGGCTCAGAGCCACAGCTCGCTCCGCACCGTCTGTCGCCACGCGCGCACGATCGCGCCCGCCACGGTGGTCCGGCGGGTGGCGATCTTGGCGATGCCGATCATCCCCGGCGCCGGCAGCCAGCCCCCGGTCGGGAAGGGGACCTCGACCTCCAGCCAGCCTTCCTCGGCCGCCGGGGCGACCCTGGCGACCGTCCCCCGGAACTTCAGGTGGGCCGCCGCCGAGAGCTTCAGGTTCGCGCGCTGTCCGGCTGCCAGCTCCCCGGCCCACTTCATCGGCACCCGCACTCGCGCCGTGCGGGCGTCGATCGGGGCCACCTCCAGCAACAGCTCGCCGCGCTCGACGGCCTGCCCGAGGTGCTCCCGGAGCCGGTAGCCGAGCACGACTCCGTCGATGGGGGAGAGGATCGCCAAGTGCTCCCTCTCGGCGCGGACCACCTCGAACTCCCGCTGCGCTCCCTCCAGGCTGGCCTCCGCCGAGGCGGCCATCGGGAGATCGTCCCGGCTCCCCCCCTGCGCACGCGTCAAGCGGAGCCGCTCGAGGCGCGCCACAGCCGCCGCGAACGTCGCCTCCAGCTCCGGGCTCCACAGCGTCGCGAGGGACTGCCCGGCGCTTACCGTGTCGCCCTCCCGCACGTGAAGCCGATCCAGCATGCCCGGCGCCTCGGCCCGCACCTGGACGCGGGGAGCGGCCTCCACGAGGAACTCCCCCCGGGCCCGCAGCGTCCACGGGATCGCGAACGGGAGGCCGACCAGGAGGACGGTTCCTGCGGTCAGCAGGGCGGCCCGCCGCCCGCGGAGGAATCCCGCCTGCCATGCGGTGCTGGCGGCGAGGGCGAGCATGCGGGAGCGTCCGGCGAGGCGCAGCACCACCCTGCCGGCGATGACCGCGAGGATCACCCACACCCACGGGCCGAGGAAGCGGCCAACGACGCTGATGAGCCACCAGAGGGAGAGCGCCACGGTGAGGGCGCTGTACAGCAGGGCCAAGCCGCCGTACACGATCAGGATCCTCCGCTCGCGTGGGGTCGCGGGGGGAGGCGGCGC
Source organism: Gemmatimonadota bacterium (assembly GCA_046758745.1). Taxonomy (GTDB): domain Bacteria; phylum Gemmatimonadota; class Gemmatimonadetes; order Palauibacterales; family Palauibacteraceae; genus JBHIAV01. The sequence goes on along the minus strand of JBHIAV010000014.1, from coordinate 49,888 downwards.
GTCCACCCCGAGGAGAAAGCGCTTCCCGATCCATCCCCAGTAGGCGAAGGCGCGCCCCCGCAGATTGGGGATCTCCAGCCAGTCGGAGAGCGCGTAGTAGCCGTCCAGGGGGAGGAGGGGGTTGAAGTTCATCACCACCGCCACGATCCCGCCTGCCAGCACGGCGAGGAAGGCGAGGAGGTGGAGAAGAGTTCCCGGCTCCGTCGTCACCCAAACGATCGCTGCCAGCGCGGTGAGCACGAGCTCGATCCACGGCCCGGCGAAGGTCACCCACAGGCGATGCGAGCGCCGCTCGAACGTCCATGCATCGTTCGTGTTGCAGAAGAGCGCGGGGCTGAAGTACAGCACCATGGCCCCGATCTCGTGCACCTCCCCTCCGAAGTACTTGGTGGTGAGACCGTGGCCGAGCTCGTGGATCACGCTCACCACCAGCACGATGAGGTAGAAGAGAATCCAGTCCGTCGCCCCGAAGCCCGAGAGCGTTACGAGCCCGGCGGTCCCCTCCCAGAACTCGTCCCACCGGTAGCCGAGGATGAGGAAGTACACCGCGAAGAGGGCGACCGACGCCCCGACGAACGCGGGGGACCACACCCATCCGAGGCGTGCGACCACCCGCTCGAACCATCGGTCGGGGTCCCCGATCGAGAAGGTGAGCCTGAGGATGGATCCCTTGGCGCGGCGCCGCGTCCTCACCTTCCGCTGGGCCCGGAGGTGCTCCATCAGCATCAGGTGCTTCTCGACCGGAGTCCGCTCCACCAGCCCGAGTCGCTTCAGCCTGTGGGCGAAATCGGCCACTTGGCCGGCGTGCGGACGGGCGCCCAGGACCTCCCGGGCGGCGTCGGCGATTCTCTCCGGAGTGCGGCGGCCGTCCATGAGCTCCATGAGGCGGACTTCCGTCTCTCCGAACTGGAAGTACTTGCCCTCGGCCGGCAGCTTCACGATGTAGTGGACCTTACCGCGGACCTCCCGCCTCACGATCTTGAGGTCTTCTCGCAGCTTCGGGCGCGACTCGAGGGCGGAGCTCACCGATCGATCCCCACGTCCTCCCCGACCAGCTCGGCCACCACCGCCGCGCCGGGCTTGAACGCTCCGGCCTCCGGCAGCTCTACGATCACCTCCCGTATGCCGCTGGCCGGGTCGACCGTCGGCCCGATGAGGATGACGGGAGCCTCTCCGGTCGTCCCATCCGCCGCCGTGAGACGCACCGTGGCTCCGAGGCTGAACGCGCCCGCCCTTGCCTCCGGCACCAGCAGCCGCGCCCGGAGCGGGGCGAGCGCCGTGATCCGAAAGAGGGGCGTTCGTTCCTCGACCAGTTCTCCCACGCGCACGTAGCGCCGGGAGACCACGCCGGCGAAGGGAGCCCGCACGCGGGTCCGCGCGAGGTTCAGCTCGGCGCGCTGGAGCGCCGCCTGCGCACGGCGGTTTTCGTACAGCGCATCGTCGTACTCGGAGGGCGAGACGACCTCCCGCTCGCGGAGCTCCCGGATGCGCTCGAAGTTGACCCTCGCCGCGTCGGCTTCCGCTCGAGCCTCCTCGACGGCGAGCTTCGCCTCGGCGTCCTCCAGGGTGGCGAGAAGGCGTCCCGCGCCCACGGCATCCCCGATCTCCACGTGGATGGCCACCACCGGCAGGCCACTCCCGCTCAGCTCGTCCTCGTCCAGCCGGGCGTACACGTCGGCGTCTCGCTCGGAGTACAGGTGGGTCTGGTAGAGGTCGTCCGATCTCTCCTCCGGAGTCGCGGCCGCCAGGGTCGTTCGGCGCTCGGTCGTCCCGTCCGTATCCGGACTGGACTCGATCTCCTGCGCGCAGGAGACGACGGATGCCGCCAGCCCCACGCTGCCCAGCCAGAGTGAAAGGCTTCTGATCCTGTTCATCTTCACCTTCATCTTCACCGCCAGAAGCGAAGTCGAATCCAGCGCACGAGGGGGCGGGCCAGCAGGTAGCCGATGGGGCGGCGCGCGCCGACGATCTTGGCCCTCGCCTCCATGCCGGGCTTGAGCAGCCCCTGTCCGTTGTCGAGGCCCGCCCGCACGACGAAGGTCGGCTCGCCACCGGGCGCCGCGTCGGCGCTCGGCGCGATCTCCGTCACCCTGCCGACGAAGATGTGGTTCGGCTGCGCCGGGACCTTCAGCCGGACCCGTTGCCCCACCCGCACCCGCTCGATGTCACGCTGTGCGGCCCGGGCTTCCAGTTCGAGCTGCCCCGTACGGCCGAGGACGACGAACGTCTCTCCGGCCTCCAGCCACTCGCCCAGCATCTCGTACGGCCGCAAGGTGAGGACGACCCCCCCCACGGGCGCCTGTAGCCGGGTCCTCTCGAGCTGATCGTTCAGCAGCTCCATGCGCGCCGAGAGCTCTCGCGCCTCGACCTGGGCGAGCTGCGCGCCGGGCTCGTCGCCGCGGGCCCGGGCCACCGCGGCTCGCCGCTCGGCCGCCATGAGGGAAGAGCGAACCTCCTGCAGCTCCATGCGCAGCTCGTCATCGCGCAGCACGGCCATCACCTGGTCTTTCTCGACCTCGTCGCCCTCGCTCACGCGGATCTCGGTGAGCAGGCCTCGCACGGTGGCCCGCACGGGCATCCGATCGGCGGGCAGCAGCTGTACATCGCTCGGCGTGATGCGCTCGGCCCACGGGATGCTGATGAGCCCGATGACGACGAGTGCGGGGATGCCGTAGCGACGGATCAGCGCGCGGCGGGGCATGGCGGCGAGCCGGCGGCGCCACGCCGCCAGCGGCTCCAGAAGGCCGATGAACGGGACCTGCCCGTACAGGTCGGCGTTTCGAACGGCGACGGACACCTGGTTGGCGAGCAGCTCCGCCGCCTCGTGGCCCGTCTCGCCGAGGAAGTCCGGTCTCCCGGACTCCATGTAGAACGCGCCGAGCCGCCCTTCCTCGTCCTTGAGGGGAATGAGGCAGAGCGAGCGGACGCCCCGGCCCTCGAGGTGATCGCCGAAGACGCTTCGCAGGTCGGCCCCGATGCCGTCCTCGCCGACGGAGAAGTCGGGCAGGTAGACCAGCTCGTCCCGCTCCGCCAGCCATGCGATGAGGCGCTCGAGTGTGCGGGTGTCCTCGGAACCGACGTCCACCGTCTCCTGCCCGGAGATCGCCCGCAGGACGAATCGACCGCCCTCCTCGAGAGCGATCGCCGCGCGATCGTACGCCAGCGTCTGGCTGGCCAGGTTGACGACCGAGACGGCGAGCCGGTCCGTGTCCAGCGTCGAGGTGATCTCTCGGCTGATGCCGAGCAGGGCGGCGAGGTCGTGCGCCCGCTTCTCGGCGTCGTGCAGCTGCGCGTTGCGCAGAGCGAGCCCGGCCGTGGAGGCGAGCCCCTCCAGGAGGGCGAGGTCCGCCTCGTCGAACAGGCCGGACCCGGAGCGCTTGTTCAGGACCTGGAGCACGCCGAGCACGTGCCCCTTCGCCTTCAACGGGACGGAGACGACCGAGCGCGTGGTGAACCCCGTCGCCTCGTCCACCTGGTGTACGAACCTCGGGTCCTCCCTCGCGTCGGCGACGAGCTCGGACTCTCCCCGGCGGGCCACGTCGCCCACGATGCCGGCCCCGAGCGGGAGCTCGAGCCCCTCGATCTGCTCCGCGACCGGGCCCCTGGCGATCCGGCACACGACCGTGTCGCCTTCGCGCAGCCACACCGAGCCGGCTTCCGCCTCGAGGATCTCGACCACCCGGTCGAAGACGCGAGAGAGCAGCGCGTCGGGGTCGAGCGTCGAGTTGAACTCGAGGCTGGCCTGGAAGAGGAGGTCGAGGTGATTCCTGGGCGGACGTTCCGTCTGCTGCATAGCGCGTCCTCACAGGCCGGCACGAGAGCAGGCGGAGAGCGCGACAGGGGTGGGCGGCCAGCCGCCACGGAGAGGTCGCTCCCGAGGTCCTGTTTCAGGTATCGTGAGCGTCGGAGCGCTGCCGCCAGCAGGTGGATCCGGCACGGCGCTCGAATCCGAGGCCCACCCCCGCTCCGCGTTCAGATGAAATAAATTACGGGCATTCGGGGAGGTCCGGCAACCGCAGACGGAACGAGGCGGTGGGTCCGCGTCGCCGCGCGGGGAGCGAAGCGCCGGGAGCCGCCGAGGAAGGGGCCGCTACCGGCCTTTCACATTCTCCACTCGATGCCGAGGACCGGAAGGAGCGGCACGTCGCCGACCGCTCGGGGCTCACCATCGCCCTCGCCGTCGAACTGGTAGAAGAGCGCGTCGGCCCGGCCGAGGGCGTTGATCACGCGGACGTAGGGATACAGCTTCGTCTCGACCCCGAGAATCCGTGTCCGCATGAGGGCGGTGAGTCGCAGGTTGAGCCGCAGGTAGGCAGGGTCGGGAAGCCGGCTCTCCCCGGGACTGTCCACGTTGGAGAGCGACGCGCCGGCCGGACCGTCCGACGCCGCACCCGTTGCGGCGAAGCTGGGACCCGGGAGGGCCCCGAACTCCAGCCCGGCCCCGAACGCCAGGTCTCCCTCCAGCCGGAAGCGGCCTGCCAGGAGCGTCGCGGCCCCGCCCCGCAGGAAGTGACGCCCGGAGAAGATCCCGCTTCGGAGTCCCGGCTCCCCCTCGGCCCACGCCCACGCCATCGTGTAGGTGGCCCACAAGCTCAGGGCCTGGGATCCATGTCGCAGCCACACGTCGATGCCGGTGCTCCGGAGACGCTCGTCCTCCGCCCCGGGGACCCCTGCCAGCGTCTTCCAGTACCCCTCGAGGCGAAGCTCCAGGCCGGGCCCCTCGTGGCCGAGGCCGAGCACGAACTGGGAGGATTCGGCGACGCGGATGTCGGTGAAGGCGTTGCCGAGAGGCCCCCCGTCGCCGGCCGTGAAGAAGGCGAGGCTGAGGGGCACGGCCGTGTCCGGAGCGACCACGAGCTGGTGGAAGCGGCCGGCGGAGAGGTCGAGGGCCACGCCCCGAGCGAGCCGCCACTCGGCCCGGACGCGTGGCGAGAGGCTGTGCCCCCGATCCTCCGTGAAGAGGTTCACGCGGAGCCCGGCACCCAGCCGGATGTCGTCGGAGACGTTCCACGCGCCGTCCACGTATCCCGAGTAGGTGTCGCCCTGGCTCTCCGCCACGAGCCTCACGGAGTCCCCGCTCAATTGACGCACGCCCGAGAAGCGGGTGCGGAGCCGCATTCGCTCCACCTGGGCGCCATAGCCCAGCCGGACCGGACCGACGAGGCGGGCGACATCCGCCGTGATGCGAGTGCGGCGCACCCGCCCCGCGGCCTGAACCTGTGCCTGTGTTCCAAGGGGGAGATCCGTACGGAACTCTCCGAACGCCGCCCCGAGGGTGGCGATCGAGCGGCCCACCGCGTGCACGTAGCGGAGCGAGGCCGCTGTGTTCCCCCACTCCGCCCGCTCGCTCGAGGGGCGCACGCCGCCGAGGTTCACGCTCTCCCGGTTGAAGAATCCGGTCGCGCTGAGATCGCCGCCCGCCCCCATATGGAGATCGATCCGGGCGAGCCCGTCCGTGTAGCGCTGCGGGAAGGCCTCGTCGAGAAAGGGACCGCTCGCGGCGCCGTGCAGGGTCCGTCCGGCCGCGAGGATGCTGGCCCGTTCGCCGAGACCGCCTTCGGCGAGCCCGCCGGCGGAGACCATGTCCGCGAAGGCCGCCGTGCGCGGCCGACCCGTAGAGCCCGTATGGGTCTCGAGCTGCAGGACATCGGAGAGCCCGCCGTCGAATCGGGCCGGAGCGCCGCCCTGAAACCGCGTGGCGCGCGCGATCGCCTCGGGAACGGGCCGCTCCAGGAGCCCGCCGAGGTGGAAGGGGGTGTGGACGGGCGCGCCATCCAGCAGCACCAGGTTGAGGTTGGCTCCGGCCCCGCGCACGAAGAGCACGTTCTGGCCTCTCGGCTGACGCGGCTTCCGCTGCAGCGCCCGGGCGCCGGCCAGAATCCCGAACTCGGAGATCCCGGTCGTCGCGTCGACCACGCGGACCGCACCGGTCCCCCGCTCACCGATGTCCGTGTCTTCCGCCCCGTCGCCCGCGGAGCGCGGTCCTGGCGGGGAGGCGTCCGCCTCGGCCACCACCGGCGGCATGGACACGGGACGGAGGGGAAGAAGGAAGTCGACCAGCATGCGGCCCGCGGGCGGCACGATCAGCTCGACCTCGAGCGGCGTGTAGCCGATCCGGGTGGCGCGGATCCGCTGCTTCCCGGCGGGCAGACCGGGGAGCCTGTAACGACCCGTCGAGTCGGTGAGCACGCGGGGGTGAGCGGAGCCGCCGACCACGGTGACGAGCCCGTTCGCCAGAGGCTCGTCCGTCCCGGCGCTTCGAACGTATCCCTCGACCAGACCGTAGGCCTGCTGCGTCGCGAGCCCGACGCTGGCCAGCAAAGTGAAGAGACCCGTCATCAAGCCGCCCACGCTGAGAAGAACACCCCGGTGGTCCGGCCTAGAATGTGGAACGGCCGCTCCCCGGGGGAAACCCTCCGGGTGCGGCCTCTGTCTCAGCTAACCCACCGCGGGTCGCATTCCAAGCGACCTGTCAGGGCCCGATGCGGAACCTCACATCCCCCTGGAGCGAATCCACCGCCGGCCGAAGCAGCCGGAGCTGCTTGCCCTTCTTCATCACGGCGATGCGGCCCTCCACCTCCACCGTGGCTTCCAGCGCGGAGCGCGGCAGGTCGACCACCAGGTCTCCCCGGCCGCTCCCCGAGACCTCGATCCGTCCCGGACCGATCCGGAAGCGCGCTTCTGCGTCCTCTCCCACCTCCACGTGCGCTTCGGCCCCATCTACCAGGCGAACCCGCACACTAGACTCCGGCGCGAAGTTCGTCAAAAGTATCCGAAGGACTCCCGCGTCCGGCAGCACGGAGACCCCCGCCGGTCCCCTCTCTCCCTCCGGCGCCGGTTCCTCTCGCCCTACGGTGGGGACGATCGGGGCTTCCTCCTTTCCGCCGAGATGGAGTGCCGCCACCCAGGAGCGCACGGGCGAGCCGGGGATCACGGCCGATGCCACTCCGGCGAGAGCGAGGACCAGCACGGCCGCTCGAGCGAGCGTCCTCCAGGGCCGCGGCGGGCGGACGCGGCGCGGACGCGGGCCCTCGGGAATCGTCCGCGGCACCTCCGCCTCGACGTCGAGCAGCGACACCGCCGCCGAGAAGTGACGAGCGGCTTGCCGCAGCGCCTCCAGTGACGCGCGGCACTCCCCGCACTCGCCGAGGTGCGCGGCCACCTCCTCGCTGGCCTTCTGCGAGAGCTCGCCGTCCAGATAGCTCAGCAGCTGGGTCTCACTCAGGTGGCTCATCGCCTCTCTCTGCCGAGGAGTGGGTCGAATACGCCGAACCGAACCGCTGCAGGGCCCGGGCGATCAGCGTCCCGACCGAACCCGGGAGCACACCGACCGCCTCGGCGATCTCCCGATAGCTGAACCCCTCCTCTCGCATCAGGAGCATCTGACGGTCGCGGGGGGAGAGCGCGGCCAGGGCCCGCCGAACCGCCTCGATCCGCTCCGCTCGCTCGACCTCGTGGTCCGGCCAAGCCGGACTGTCCGCACGCACCTGCCTCTCCTCCAGCAGCCTGTGGCGCCGGCGTCTCGTCCGCGCATGATCGCGAGCCAGGTTGGTCGCCACGGCAAAGATCCACGCCCGCGCGTCGTCCTCCGGCAGCTCCCGTTCCAGGAGGCGCACGAACGCCTCCTGAGCCAGGTCCTCCGCGAGGTCCGCGTCTCCGGTCAGCCGGTTCAGATATCGAAAGACCGCCGGATACAGGCTTCTGTAGGCGTCCGGAAAGTCCACAGCCCGCCATCTCAAGAACGTTCGAGAAGTTCCGTTGTGACAGATGTCATGATTCTGAGTGCGCGAGCGTTCTGAGGGAAAGGGCGGGCATCGGGCGCCCACGGGCCGGGCGGGGTGCGAAGAGGTCGGGAGGGGTGCGGGTGGAGGACGAAGTGGATGCCTGTGGGCGTCTCGGCCCGTGCCGGTGGCCGGGCTCCGCGCGCCGGTGGCCCAGACGTTGAGGCGCCGGGCGACACTCTCCCGAGGCCATGGAACCATCCCCGACCTCGCGGCATTACGCACCCATCGGGCATTAGGGACCCGTCGGGCGTTACACATCCAGCGGGCGGGTGGGTGGATGAGAGAGAGTGGCCCGAGCCGGAACCGGAAAAGGAGCGTCGGTTTCGCGGCCCACGACCGCCGGAGGGTCGGAGACGGACGCGCGCAAGTTGACGCCTGCCGAAGCTCCCGGGAATATTCGTCACCAGGGCACATGTCTCGGCCTCGCGCCGCTCGAATGGATGCCGCCGCGCATCCCCCTTCCACCCAGCCCGCGGAGACGATGCCGGACCACGAGCCGCACTCGAGCAGAAAGAGCTTCGAAGCGCTCCTGTCGCCCCTCCTCGGCGCCGCGTACGGGCTCGCCGTCAGCCTCGCTCACGATGGCGCCGAGGCGGAGGACCTCGTACAGGAGGCTTCCCTGCTGGCGTTTCGACATTTCAGCACCTTCCGGACGGGAACGAACTTCAAGGCGTGGTTCTTCCGGATCCTCACGAACGCCTTTTATGCCCAGCGGCGAAAGGAAAAGCGACAGCCGTCCAGCGTGGACCTGGACGATGTGCCGGAGCTGTATCTCTTCCGGCGCACACTCGAAGCGGGCCTGCACGCGCGAAGCGACGACCCGGCCCGTCTGGTGCTCGGAAGGTTGAGCCTGGAGCAGATGACAAGGGCGATCGAGGCCCTACCCGACGAGTACCGAGTGGTGTCGGCGCTCTATCTGCTGGAGGAGCTCACGTACCCGGAGATCGCAGAGGCGCTGGACGTGCCGGTCGGGACCGTCCGGTCGCGTCTGCACCGTGGGAGGAAGATGTTGCAGAAGATGCTGTGGCATATAGCGGAGGAGGAGGGGATCGTGTCGTCTCTGACCGCCGAAGGGGCGACGCGTTGATGGCTATGGACCGCTTTACCTGCCGGGAGGTCTTCCGGCGGCTCGACGACTTCGTGGACCGGGAGCTGAGCCCGGGGGAGGTCAGGCTCGTCGAGGACCACCTCGAGCGATGCGCAGCGTGCGCCAGCGAGTACCGGTTCGAGGCGAGCGTGGTGGCGGAGCTGCGCGCCAAGATCCGGCGGATCCAGGTCCCCGAGGATCTGATGGCCCGAATCTCCCGGAAGCTCGCCGAGCTCGAGCGGATCGACGCGGCGGACGGCGCGTAGATCCCTCGCGTCCGACCCTTCCATCGGCTTTCCAACTGGGCGGCCGGCGGGCTGCCCGACACTTCTCCAGGCTGGAGGAGCCGGTCGCCCGAGCGCAAGGCTTCCAGAGGGCTCCCTCGAGGAGGCGGCCTTCGTGAAGGCGGCCGCGCGGCCGACGCCGGAGTGGAACCCGGCGCTCTTCTGGACGGTTCGCGAGTCGAGAGCCGGTGGGACCACGTTCGGGAGGATCGGATGAAGTGGAACGAGTGGGCCGGCACCCGTCAGCGGGTGCTCCTGCCGGCTCTCGTCGCGGGCCTGTTCGCCGCGGCTCCGGCGGGAGCACAGCCCCTCACGGAACGCACCGACGGCGGGCCCGGCCCGTCGGTCGACGGCCGCCGGGTCGTCGAGATCGAGATCTCGCGCTTCAGCTTTGGCCGCAGGGAGCTCACGATCCCGGTGGGCACGACCGTGCGCTGGGTGAACAAGGATCCCGTCGGGCACACGAGCACGTCGGACCGAGGCGACTGGGGGTCGCCGCTGATCGGGCCGGGCGAGACGTACGAGTTCACCTTCGAATCGCCGGGTCGTTTCTCGTATCACTGCAACCCGCACCCGTTCATGAAGGCCGTGATCGTGGTGCGGGAAGACGGCTGATCCGACGGTAGCACGCGAGGGTCGGCTGAGCGCGACCCTCCAGCGGCCATGAGACCGCGGCGCGGGCCGGCCCGTCGCCAACCTTTCTGTCCCCGCGGCCTTCACGCCCCTAATTTCCTCACCGGCGTCGCCGCCACGTCCCCCGCCGTCGGTCGGGGGCGTCCGTCAGGAACGTGCGGGAGATCGAGATCGCGCAGCCACGGAGGAAACACATGGACTGGGGGATGAGCAACCGGCTGGCGGGGATCCTTCGGCGGGACACCGGCCGCTGTGTGATGCTGGCCGTGGATCACGGCTACTTCCAGGGGCCCACCACCGGCCTCGAGGACCCGGGGAAGACGATCGCACCGCTGCTTCCCTACGCCGACGCCCTGATGCTCACGCGGGGGGTGTTGCGAAACTGCGTGGATCCAGCCGACAGAACACCGATCGTGCTCCGGGTGTCCGGCGGCACGAGCATCCTCAAGGAAGACCTCTCGGACGAGGAGATCACCGTATCGATCGAGGACGCGATCAGGCTCAACGCCTCCGCCGTCACCCTCTCGATCTTCGTCGGCGCGCCGCACGAGAAGCAAACGCTCGCCAACCTGGCCCGCCTGTGCGATGAAGGCCGCCGATACGGTCTTCCCGTGCTCGCGGTGACGGCGGTCGGGAAGGAGATGACCCGCGACGCCCGCTACCTCGGGCTCGCCTGTCGGATCGCCGCCGAGCTCGGAGCGCAGCTCGTGAAGACCTACTACTGCGAGAGCTTCGAGACGGTCGTGCGTGGGTGCCCCGTCCCGGTGGTCATCGCGGGGGGGAAGAAGATCGAGGAGCGCAAGGCCCTCGAGCTCGCCGCGAACGCGGTGCGGGAGGGAGCGTCCGGGGTCGACATGGGCCGCAACATCTTCCAGTCGGAATGGCCGGTCGCGATGATCCGCGCGGTGCGGGGCATCGTCCAGGAGGGGCTGTCGACGGAGGAGGCGTGGGAGCTGTTAGAGGAGCTGGCTCACGCCCCGGAGGGAGCGGGAGCCACCGCCTGAGCTGCGCCTTGGCTCTCGCCCGGGCGTCCGAGCGCGGGGCGACGGGGCGTGAGGAGCGGCGCCCGGACACGGCTCCTCGGGGAGGCGGGTCGGCCTTCGGCGTGACGAGGGCCGGGCGATGAGGAGCCGCTGGAGCGAGGGGGAGGCCCGCGAGGCGATCGAGCGGTGGGAGGGGTGCGGTGAGGACGTCGCGCTTCGGCTCTACACCGCGCGGCTCATCGGGGCGGACCCGGCGCTGGTCCTGCACGGCGGTGGGAACGTCTCGCTCAAGCGGCGCCTCCGGACCGTCCTCGGCGAATACGTCGAGGCCATCCTGGTCAAGGGATCCGGGCGGGACCTCGCCGGGCTTGAGCCGGCGGACCTCGCCGCTCTTGAGCTCACGCCGCTTCGTCGCCTCCGCGCGCTGCCCTCCCTCACCGACGCGGAGATGGTGAACGAGCTCCGCCGGGCCGCTTTCGACGCGGACGCTCCGCTCCCCTCGATCGAGACCCTGGTGCACGCCTTCCTCCCCCACCGCTACATCGACCATTCCCATGCGGACGCCGTCCTGGCCCTGACGAACCAGCCGGGGGGCGAGGCCATGGTCCGGGAGGCGGTCGGCGAGGGGGTCGTCATCGTCCCGTACGTGCGCCCCGGCTTCGAGCTGGCGATCGCCATGGCGGAGGCGCACGAGCAAGAGCCCGCGGCCGACGCGTTCGTCCTCCTACATCACGGCCTCTTCACCGGCGGGGAGGACGCTCGTAGCGCGTACGAGCGCCACATCGAGATCGTGGATGCATGCGAGCTGCTGGCGGCGCGGCGGCGAGGGGATCGGAAGCTCACGACGTCGTTCCGGACGACGGCTCCGCCGGGGGAGCTGGCAGCCCGGGTCGCCCCGATCCTCCGCGGGCTCCTGGCGACGGCGACCGAGGACGAGGACCGACCCTACCGCGCGCCCATCCTGGATTGGCGGGCCGGGGAGGATGTCCTTCGCTTCGTGAACAGCGCCGAGGCGGGAGAGCTCGCCGCGACGGGTCCTCTGGTGACGGATCATCTGATTCGGACACGCACGCACGCGCTGTACGTGCGCGACCCGGAATGGGAGAACCCGGCGGCCCTCAAAGAGCTGCTGCGAGAGGCTGTCGGGAGCTACCGGCAGGCGTACCGGCGCTACATCGAGGCGCACCTTGCGGTAGACACGCCGGCCGGCGGTCCGCCGGAGGCGGCGCGTGAGGCCGACACCTCTCCCGCGGTCGTCCTCCTCCCCGGCGCCGGGGCGTTCTGCTGGGGTCCCACCCGCGAGGACGCCCGCATCGCGGCCGACGTGACCGAGCACACGCTGGCCGTCAAGGAGACGGCGCACCTCATCGGTGGATACCGGGCGCTCCCGCCGGAGCATCTCTTCGAGATGGAGTTCCGGGGGCTCCAACTGGCCAAGCTCCCGCCGGAAGAGGAGATGCCGCTCACCGGCCGCATCGTGGCGATCAGCGGCGGGGCCGGCGCCATCGGGGCGGGGGTGGCAGACCGCTGCGCGGCGGCCGGGGCGCACGTGGCCCTGGCGGACGTGGACGAGGCGCGCCTGCGCCGAACGGTAGAGGAGCTCGAGACGCGGTGGGGCGCGGGCCGCGCCGCCGGGCTGGTGATGGACGTCACGGACCCGGCCAGCGTCCGATCGGGGTTCGAGCGGATGTGTCAGCTTTTCGGTGGGGTGGACGTTGTCGTACCGAACGCCGGCATCGCCCGGGCCGCGCCGATCGACTCGATGGATCCGGCCGAGTTCCGGCTCGTGATGGACATCAACCTCTTCGGATACCTCCTCTTCATGCAGGAAGGGATCCGGATCCTCAAGGCGCAGGGCATCGGCGGCCACATCGTGATCAACGCCAGCAAGAACGTCTTCGCGCCCGGCCGAGAATTCGCCGCGTACAGCGCTTCCAAGGCGGCCGGGCACCAGCTCGGCAAGGTCGCCGCGCTGGAGCTCGCCGAGCACGGCATCCGGGTGAACATGATCAACGCCGACGCGGTGTTCGGCGATGCGGCGCACCCGTCGGGCCTGTGGGAAACGGTCGGTCCGGAGAGGGCGAAGGCCCGAGGGATGCCGCTCGAGGAGCTGCCAGACTACTACCGGAAACGCAACCTCCTGAAGGCGCGCGTCACCGGGCGACATGTGGGAAACGCGGTGGTCTTCTTCGCCAGCGGAGCGACCCCCACCACCGGAGCGACCCTCCCGGTCGACGGCGGTCTCCCCGAAGCGTTCCCCCGCTGAGCGCCGGCATGGCCGGCCGAACCCTTCCTGCCGCCTCGCCGCCAGCGTCGCGCAGCCGAAGCTCCGTCCTCGCCCTCGCGCTGATCGCCGGCCTGCTTCCGGCATGCGGCGGGGACGATGCGATGAAGCCGACGGCTAGCCTGCCGGACGCCCGGGGGAGCTTCGAGGGCGTGTGGGAGGTGGAGCGAAAGGTCCTCGTGACCGGGGAGAGCGCGGTCGACTCGTGCGCGGGGAGCCTCACCATCGAGGGGCAGACGGAGAGCGGCAGGCTGTCCGGCAGCTTCATGATTCGGCCGGGGGACGGCTGCGAGGAGCAGGCGGGTCCGATCGACGGGGAGGTCCGGACCGGAGGCGCCCTGGTCCTCCTGGTGATCGTACCGGGCGGAAGCGAGAACGACTTCGAGGACCTTACCGGGTGCGTCTTTCTCATCGGGGGCAACGCGTTCGGCGGCTCGCTGAGCGGAGACGCGATCGCCGCCGCTTCGACGTTTCTCGGAGAGTGTGGCGGCGTCCAATCGGAGGTCACGGTGCGGTTCCGAGGCGAACGGTAGCGTGAAGGCCGGCGCGACATTTCTGCTCACGCTCCTCCTCGCGGCCGGCCCGGCCGCCGGCCAGACCACCGGCACCATCCTCGGAAGGGTGACGGATGGGATGACGGCTGAGCCGCTCGGCGGCACCCTGGTGCGCGCGGTGCACCTCCGCCGGGAAACGATCACGGCCCCGGATGGTCGCTTCGTCCTCGCAGGCGTGACGGCGGGCCGCCAGGACTTGCAGTTCCGGCTGGTGGGCTACAAGCCGGTCACGCTTCAGGGCGTGTCGGTGCCCGGAGGCCGCGCCATCGAGGTGGAGGTACGGCTGGAGCCGACCGCGATCGCGGTCGAGCCGATCGTGGTCGACGCCGAGCGCCAGCCGCTCATCGAGCCTGAGGTGAGCGAGTCGCGCGAGATCTTGAGCGGGCGCGAGCTGCGCGAGCTGCCCGTCACGGCGGTGCGAGAAGCGATCGAGCTGACCACCGGCGTGTCGGACGGCCGGTTCCGTGGCGGCAGGATCGGGCAGGAGACCTACGTGGTCGACGGGATCGCGATCAAGAACCAGCTCGAGAGCTCGTTGCAGGGCCCCGGCATCGAGCTCTCCCCCACCTCTCTCGAAGCGCTCGAAGTCGTGACGGGCGGGTTCGGGGCCGAGTACGGATCGGCCCTCTCCGGCGTGGTCAGCTACGTCACGCGGCGGGGGAACCCGGAGCGCTGGGAGGGCGCGGCATCCGTGCTCAGCGACCAGTGGGCGCCGAGCGAGATCTTCACGGGTTTCACCGGCGCCACCGTGACCGTGGGGGGGCCGCTCGGCTTCCTCGGAGCCGGGTCGACGCTCTTCGCCGACCTCTTCCTGCAAGGCTTCCGCGATGCGGACCCGCGCGCCCGGGGGCTGACCTGCCTGCGCCCGGAGGATGCCGATCCGGAGCTGGCGGCGGAGATCACGGCGCTAGCGGCGGATGCCGCGACGGCGCATCTGCACTGTCCGTTCGAGCGGCAGGCGCTTCCCAACCAGGAGGGGGACAAGCTGATCGGCTTCCTCCGTCTCGATCGACCGATCTCCAGCGGAGCGATGCTCACGGCCACCCTCCTGCGCAACCGCACCCAGAACGAGCTGTACACGCCCGAGTTCAAGTACAACCCTCGCCATCAGCTCGGTCGACGAACCACCGGGAATCTCGGCACCCTCACCCTCGATCTCACCTCGCACCGGGAGGGACGCGCCACCCATCTGACGGTCCGCTTCGCCGCGCAGCGGCTCGACCGGTATCTGGGCGTGCTCGACGCGGAGACTCTGGAGGACCGCCTCGAGGTGGCGGGCTTCGGCTTCTCGGACTTCGAGTTTCTCGGCGAGGACTTCGTGCGCTCCCCGATCGAGGAGCAGCTCGATTCCGGGCTCGCCGTGCCGGGGTACGTGGAGCCACAGGGCTCGCTGGGATCGCCGTTCGGACCGGCTGCCGAGGCGATCTTCGTGACGGAGGGGACTCCCGGCATCGCGAACTGGAGCCGCTCCGATTTCCTCGGCGGCGACGTGGTCGGGGAGTTCCTCTCGGCCTCCGGCACCGCGCTCCGGGCAGGCGCGTCCGGGAGGTTCTACGAGGTGGAGAGCTACGAGCGGACGCGGAGCTTCCTCCCCGGCTCGGCTCCCAACTTCGCGCGCTTCCACCCCGCCACCCTGGGCGGGTTCGCGGAGGTACGCCTCGAGCCGGAGGAGCCGATCGCCGTCACGCTCGGGGTACGGGTCGAGAGCTTCCGTTCGGGTCTCAAGCTCCGTCGCGACCGGGCCGACTTCCTCGCCCCCGTCATCGACACCGATTGGAAGGTAAGCTTCATGCCCCGTTTCGGCGTGGCGGGGGCGTTCCGGAACTCGGCCGGCCGGAGCGCCTTTCGTTTCAACTTCACGCGCGTGGCGCAGCCTCCCGACTTCCAGTTCTTCCTCGACAACACGATCGGCGATTCGCTGCGCACCGACATACGACGTCAGGGCAATCCCAACCTGGCGTTCGAGGAGGGACGCTCCTTCGAGCTCGGCTTCAGCCACCTCTTCGAGGACGTCGTGGGGGTCGGGCTGACGCTGTTCCGGAAGGAGCTCACCGACCTGGTGACGGGCAACGTTCGGTTCGCCGGCACGCAGCCGGGCCAGTTCACCACGGGGGACCACGGTACCGTTCAGGGCGCGGAGCTCACCGTTCGGACGCGGTGGCTGTGGGGAGAGCTGAGGGCCGGTTACGCCCTGCAGCGGGCGACCGGGATCACCTCCGGCATCGGAAACGATACCACGACGATCGAAGCCGGCCAGGGGGTGGAGTTCCCCCTCGCCTTCGACCGGCGTCACTCGGTCGACCTGACATTCCTCGCCGGTCGGGCGGCGGGAGGGTCGCGCACCGGATGGGGAGGCGTCCTTACCGCCATGGTGCAGAGCGGCTTTCCCCTCGACCGCCGGATCGTGACCGATCCCGTGGAAGGCCCCCCGGCGCTGGAGCGCCTGCCGTGGACCGTGAGCCTCGACCTTCGCGTGACGCGGGAGATAGGCTCCTTCCCCGGGTGCCGGAGCTGCCGCCTGCGGCTCGTGCTCGACGGGCGCAACATCCTCGGCAGGAACAACATCATCGCGCTGCGGCGCGACACGGGAGAGATCGCTCCGAGCCTCCAGACGGTGAACGAGCTGGTGGGGACGCTGCCGGGCAGCCAGCCGGCGATCCCCAGGGAGTCGCCGCGCTACAGCCCGCTCGCGGACCTGGACCGTGACGGCCGAATCACGGCGGATGAGTTCGCCACCGCCCGCTTCGCGGCGGCCCTCGACCGCAACGATCCCTCCCTCCTGTATGGAGAGGCGACGCAGGTGAGGCTCGGGGTGGAGCTCTCGTTCCGATGAGGCCGGGGTCGCCGGCGCGCGGCGGGGCGGCCGTGACGCCGCGGAGCCCGCAGTGGGGCGGCTTGCGCTCGCGCCCCGCGGCCGGCCTCCTCGCGTTCGCCTTCGCCGCTCTCGGCTGGACGGCGTGCCGGGAAGCGGCCGAGCCGTTCCGGCCGCCCGACCCGCTGCCGCCGGGAGACGTGCGCCGGCTCACCTTCAGCGAGGGCGAGGACCGCTCGCCCGTGTGGTCTCCCTCGGGCGACTCCGTCTTCTATTCGGCCGAGGGGTTCGGGCACCTGCCCCTCACGGACGGCGTCCTGGTGACGATGCCCCGGGAGGGCGGCGTCGCGCAGCCGCTCCTCCCGACCGTTCAGCTCCCCACGGGAGCCCCGCGCATGCTGGTGACCCCGGCCGTGGCGCCCGGGGGCGCGCGGGTCGCCTACGCGCAGGTGATCTCGATCCTCGACAGCGGCGTGCTGTGCGAGAGCGGCGCCGTGGAGTGCCTTCCCGAGGGGGAGACGGAGCTGCCCCCCGCGCCGCGCCTTTCGAGCGTCGTACTCCGGGTGCGGGCCTTCGCAGCCACCGGCCCGATCGACGAGGACCCCGCGCTCGAGGTGAGCTTCCCCGGCCGGTTCCTCGACACGAGCCGCCATCCCGGCGGCCTGGAGGGAGTGTTCGTCATCGACTACTTCCCCTTCCAGCGGCTCTTCGACGAGGAGACCGTCCTTCCCTTCCGCCCCTCGTGGTCGCCCGCCGGAGACCGCCTGGTGTTCAGCGACGGGCTCGGCCTTCTCGTGTGGAGCCTCGCCGACGGCAGCGTCGTGCCGGTGGCGAACACGCAGGACGGCGTCTCGCCGGCGTGGAGTCCGGACGGCGAGTGGATCGCCTTCTCTCGGCTCGAGCGCATCCAGGGCGTTGACGCGATGTGCGAGTACTTCACGATCGACCCTCGAACGGGGGGCCGAATCGTGAGCTGCGTGGAAGAGCGCACGGACTACCGAATCGCGCGCCGGGTCATCACCCTGATCCACCCGGACGGGAGCGATCCACGGGAGCTCGGTGAAGGAGACGAACCGGCGTGGTCGCCGGACGGGGGGACGATCTTCTTCCGGCGCGCCGGCCGGATCTGGCGCATCGGCCGGGACGGCAGCGCCGAGTCACCGATGTCGGGGACGGAGGGCGGCCGCGAGCCCGCCGTGTCGCCCGACGGGACGGAGCTGGCCTTCGCGCGAGCGGACGCGGCCGGTCGGCACGACATATGGGTGGTGAGGATCGCTCCGTGAGGGGCGGCCGGCGCGCCGGGCGCGGCGGGGCGATGGCCGTGGCGCTGGCGGTCGGCGTATCCGCCTGCGACGAGCCGCTGGCCGTGGTGGGCGACATCCCGGGGATCATGCGGATCGTGGCGGGCATGCCGGATCTCTCCGGCAACACGACCGACCCGCTTGCCACCGCCAGTCGGCTGGACGACCCGGTCGGCCTGGCGATCGGGGACGAGGGCGTCCTGTTCGTGGCGGATCAGCGCAACGCCCGCGTCGTATCGGTCACCTCTTCCGGCCGCATGGGCGTGCTCATCGACCACAGTCGCTGCACCACCGAGCCCTGTCTCGAGCGGCCGGCCGGGCTCGCTCTCGACGGGTCGGGAGGGCTGCTGGTGGCCGATCCGGTGGGGCACCGAATCTGGCGGATCGACATCGCCGCCGGCCTCCCGACCGTCATCGCCGGGACGGGGGAGCAGGGAACGACGCCCGATGGCGCGTCGGCGGCCGGCTCCCCGGTGACTTCGCCGCTCGGCATCGCCGTCGGAGCGGGGGGGATCATCTACTTCTCGGAGCGGCTCGCGCACCGCATCCGCACGATCCGGCCCGATGGCACGCTGGGGACGCTCGGCGGCACGGGCGAGGCCGGCTTCGCCGGGGATGGGGGACCGGCGGCGGACGCGGCGCTGAATCTTCCGGCCGGCCTCGCCCTCGCGCAGGGGTGGCTCTACGTGGCCGACGCGAGCAACGATCGGGTGCGGGTCATCGACCTGGCCAGCGGGGGCATCGGGACCGCGGCGGGAAGCGGGGTGCGCGGCTTCGGCGGAGACGGCGGTCCCGCCGTCGAGGCGGCCATGGACGTCCCGGAGGACGTAGCGGTCACCCTCGATGGGTGCACCCTGTACATCGCCGACACCCGGAACCACCGGGTGCGGACCGTCCGGCTGACGACGGGGGTGATCACCACCTTCGCCGGCACCGGAGATCCGGCCTTCAACGGAGACCTCCTCGCCGCGGGCGCGACGTCGCTTCGGCTGCCGCGAGGGCTCGCCGCCTCCCCCTTCGGACTCCTCTTCCTGGCCGACACGGGGCACGAGGTGGTGTGGCGGGTGGCGGTGGAGTTCTGACGCTGCCGCCGTCCGCATCCACCGCTGCCCGACCGCGGGCCGGGCGATCGCGGGCGCCGCGCGGGTCTCCGCCGCTGGGGTCGGCGTTACGCGAGGATGAGGAGGAGGAGGACCACCGCCAGCACATAGGTGAGAAGGCTCACCTCGCGCCATCGTCCCGCCAGCGTCATGACGGCCGCGTAGGAGATGAAGCCGTACGCGATCCCGGTGTGGATGCCGTTGGTGAAGGGGATCGCGAGGATGACGATGAAGGCGGGCAGAAGCTGCGCCCAGTCCTTCCAGTCCAGCTCTCCGACCTGTCGCATCATCATGATCCCCACGATGACGAGCGCCGGAGCCGTCGCGGCAGCCGGCACCAGCGCGGCGAGCGGCGCGAACGGGATCGCAGCGAGGAAGAGCGCGGCCACGACGATCGCGGTGAGGCCCGTGCGCCCGCCGGCTGCGATGCCCGCTCCCGACTCGATGTAGCTGGTGACCGTGGAAGTGCCGAACAGCGCACCCACCATCGTGCCGGCCGCGTCGCTGACGAAGGCACGACCCGCGCGCGGCAGGTGGCCGCGCTCATCCAGCAGGTCCCCCTCTTTGGCTACCGCCACGAGCGTCCCCACCGTGTCGAACAGGTCCATGTACAGGAAGACGAGCAGCACCTGGATCAGCTCGCGTCGCCACACGCCGCCGAGGTCGAGCTTCCCGAACAGGGAGAAGCTCGGCGCGGCCACGACCCGGAGCCCGTCGGGCAGGCCGCCGTTCAACAGGTGGTGAAAGCCGGTGGCGCCTACGATCCCGATGAGGATCGCGGCCGGAACCCGCCGCGCGAGCAGCACCCCGGTGGCGAGCAGCCCGAAGGCCATCACCCACACGTCGCGGGACCCGTAGTCGCCTCGGACGGTGAGGAGTCCCGACTCCGGTGGGGCACCCGCGACCAGGCCGCCGTTGCGCAGGCCGATGTAGGCGAGGAAGAGCCCGATTCCGGCGGCGATCCCGCACTTGAGGGAAGCCGGGAGCGAGTTGATGATCGTCTCCCGCAGCCGGAAGGCGGAGAGCGCCAGGAAGAGGACGCCCGACCAGAAGACGGCGCCGAGCGCCGTCTGCCAGCCCACCGTCGCCCCGATCACGCCACCGGTGCACACGCTCACGAAGAAGGCGTTGCTTCCCATGCCCGGGGCCAGGCCGACCGGGTAGTTGGCCCATAGTCCCATGACCAGGGTGGCGACCGCGGCGGAGAGGCAGGTCGCCGTCACCAGCGCGTGCATCGTTTCGGGATCGGTGCCGAAGGCGGCGGAGAGGATCGCGGGGTTGACGACCGTGATGTAGGCCATCGTCAGGAAGGTGGTGAGGCCCGCCAGGAGCTCTGTTCTCACGGCCGTGCCCTGGCCCGCGAGGTCGAACGGATCCCGACGGATCACGTTGGGGCGAGCCGTGAGATCGGTGGCGGGGGCATGGCGCCCCAAGGTACAGGGGACGCCGGCGGTCGGCTACGCTCTCAAGCCGATCGCAGAGGCGATGGCGAAGGTGAAGGAGGCCCGGGGAGCGGGCCGTGAGCTGGAGATCATCCGGCAGCGGCTGGACCTGCTCGAGCAGCAGCTCGGGGGGTTGGACTCGGAGGTGCACAGGCTCTCCGAGGCGCAGGAGTTCCAGGCGAAGCTCCAGGCGCCTCCCGGCTGAGAAGCTGCGTGGGTGAGACCGGCCCCGCCCTCGGGCGGGGCCGGTTGCGTAAGAGTACGGCCGCTACGGCCGCTCGCCGGTCCGCCGAGCGGTCAGCCCGGCGCTACGGCACCACGGTGATCGTGGCGTTGAACATGATCGTGGGGTGGACCTGGCAGAAGTAGGTCCACGTGCCCACCGCATCCGGCGTGAAGGTGAAGGTCTGACCCGGGCTCAGCACCCCGCTGTCGAACGCCGTTCCTCCCGGCGGCACTCCGGATCCCGTTCCCCCTCCGCTTCCCGCACCGGACGTCACGGTGTGGATCGAGATGCCGCTCGGCAGGTAGGTCCACCGGAGCGTCGTGCCGAGCGTGATGACCACGTCCGCCTGCTCGTTTCTCCTTCCCTGCAGGTCGACGAAGGCGTTGTCCTCGATGTTGAGGTCTATGGTCTGCCCCGCCCCTACTGCCTGGACGGTGATCGTCACGCTGGCCGCGTCCGTGGCGCCGTCGCTGTCGGTCGCGGTGAGGGTGATCACGTGCGTTCCCACGGAGAGGTCGCTCTTGGTAAAGGAGGCACCGGTGCCGATCTGTCCGTCCAGGTCGCTCGTCCACACCAGGGAGGCGCCGCTCAGCGCCCCGTCCTCCGGATCATTTCCGGATCCCTGGAAGGAGATGTTCTCGGCTGTCGTGAAGCCGGCCCCGGCCGTCGGCGCGGCGATGCTGGCGGTGGGGGCCTGGTTGCCCGCCGGCGCCACGGTGATCTGCACGGTGGCCGTGCCGGTCGCGCCGTCGCTGTCGGTCGCGGTGAGGGTGATCACGTGCGTTCCCACGGAGAGGTCGCTCTTGGTAAAGGAGGCACCGGTGCCGATCTGTCCGTCCAGGTCGCTCGTCCACACCAGGGAGGCGCCGCTCAGCGCCCCGTCCTCCGGATCGCTCGCCGACCCCTGGAAGGAGACGTCTTGACCCGCGGTGAAGATGGACCCGGTCCCCGGCGCGGCGATCGTGGCCGTGGGCGCCTGGTTGGTTGGTGGGGGCTGCATCATCCCGTTCTCGCCGTCGTCGCCATCGCACGCGGCGAGACCCAGGATCGTGGCGGCTGCCAGGGAGAGAGCTACGGTGCGCACGTTTCCTCCTTTCCCGGCCGTCCGTGGGATACCGTCGGACCCTGCCGGTCGACTGCTTGCAGGGGGACGCAGCCCAAGGTAACAGGTCGGCGACCGCCTGTCTTCCTCGAAGCTCTTCTCGCCGACGGGGCGATCTCCGGCCCCCTGTGGATCGGTCTATCTTGCGAATGCGGCTAGCGTTCCTGGCGGGTCCGAAGAGCTACCGACTCCACAGCTCGGTGTCCGGACGGAAGACGACCCACGCGAACCAGAAGTGGTTGCCGTGGGGAACCGGTGTGAGCCGTTTGCCCGCCAACGGCCCCGACGTCGCCCGTCCGGCCAGGTCCCACCGGGAGCCGGTCTGCCGGTCGCGGAACGCCTTGCCCTCCCACTCGAAAGTGAGCGCCCGGCCGTCCAGCTCACGATCGAAGGCCGCGGTCTGTCCGACGTCGCGTCCCCGCGCGATCCGCTCCTTGTCGAGCGCGCTCGCCGCGCCCGGCGCCCAGAAGACGACGAAGCGCCGGCCCTCCACCTCCGCGTTGGCGACTCGCGCCTCGCGCAGTTCCGAGAAAGGCGCGGCCCAACCGGGCCCGAGGTCCACGGCCGCCACCCGCTCCATCGCGGGCAGCTTTCCGCCCACACGCTCGGAGAAGAAACGCGGATACGGCCCCCGCCGCGTGTCGTAGCCTGCGTAGGGGTTTCGGCCGTACCGCCCGCGCGTACGGTACCCGGGGAAACCCGTGTCCCGCGAGAGCACGCGCACGGCCGGGTAGAGCTCCTTCACCCGCGCCCACCCCATCGTGTTCGCCGATACGAGCTCGAGCCTCTCGCCGAGCAGCTCGCCGACGATCGCCTCCCCGATCGCCTGCTGCCACCAGCTCTCCGTTTGCCGGTCGTACATGATGAGGTCGGAGTGGCGAAGCCGGCCCGTGGTCCCGAAGTCCAGGACGCGGTCCCCGACGCGCCGGTCGAACGCCAGCGCCGTGTTGCACAGGGGGCAGAAGGTCACGGCGACCGGGAGGCCGGCGATCTCGTCGTTGACGATCTCGTGCCAGATCAGAATGCCGAGCGGGTAGGCCTTCACCGTGCCCCCGTGCTCGAGCACGACGAGCGGATCGCGGTCTCCGAGCCACTCGTCCGCTTCCCCCGCGGACTCGAAGCGCGGCCTGTCGATGGCGGGGATCCCGTCCTTGGGCGGACCGCCGGAAGCGATCTCCGACAGGGGGACCGACGCGCGGCTGAAGTCGGTGCGCCACCCGTCTCTCCCCGCCACCCGCCTGGCCTCGCTCGTCTGGGCGCCGGCGGCCGGACCGAGCGTCGCACCGCACAGGGCAGCGAGGAGCACGGCGCGGATCGCCGGTCGCCATGGCGATCCGGCGGGCGGTGCGGTCTGGCTGGTCGGTCGCATGAGGAGAGCCTGTTCGACGGTTCACCGTCAGGATGCGCCGGTTTCCCCGGCCAAGGGCCCGAAGGGGGAACAGCCGCGCGCTCCCGGCGGTTCCGGTGGGCGGTCCGGCCGGGTCCGGTGTTCGAGCGCCGGAAACCCGGTACCTTCGATGTGGGTTGGATCGGAGGGAGAGCACCGGGCGACTGCACGGATTCCGGTTTCAGGTCAGGACCGACTTCAGGACGAGAAGAACGACAGGGAAATCAGGGAAAGTCATGGACATAGGCCGATTCGTCGTGTCTGCGGCGATCTTCACGGCGTGGCTCGCCGGGGCGTGCGCCGGAGAGCGGCCGGACGGGCGGGTCGGGCGTCCCTACCCGGCCTACGTCCCGCCCCGCGTGGCGGAAGCGGGGGAGTTTCCCCTGATCGAATGGATCACGCCGCGCGAGTCGCTCTTCGTGTACGAGGAGCCTCCGGCGGAGGGGCTCGCCCTCGTCTTCTATCGGGGCCGTGGTGTCCCCCGTGACTCGGCCGGCAACGCTTACCTGCCGCAGGAGAGCGCCGGCCGGATCCTCGTCGTCGGCCCGGATCTGTCGGTCGTGCGGACCATCGGCGGACCATCCGAGGAGAGGGGCGGCGTGGGTCTGCCCCTCTCGGTGGCGGCGACCCGCGGCGGCGCGACATTCCTGATCGACGTCGAGCACCCGGAGGGGCTGCTCTACTTCGACGAGCGGGGGCGGTACCGGGGATCCAGCGAGCCCCCGCTGATCAACGGCAGCCTTTCGGCCGCGCCGGACGGGGCGCTGTGGACGGCCCGCTCGCCCTACATCCTCGGCTTCGATCCCACGCCGCCGGGCGAGCCCCTTCTCTACCGCTTCGACCCGCTACGCGGCGAAGGCGCGGCGATCGCGGAGATCGAGCCCGTCACGCACGCCGAGCTCAACCGGCTGGCAAACGCGGGGGCTGTCGCGGCCGGCCCCGACGGCTCGGGCTATTTCGCCTTTCTCCTTCGCAACGAGCTGCGGGCGTACCGGTCCGATGGCCGCCTGGCGTGGCGGGTCACACGCTCCCTCTCCCTGCCGCCCATGGAACCGACCTTCGCCGCCGATGATGGCGGGCGTACCCTCCGGGTGCGACCCGTTACGCAGGCCCTGGCGATCGGGCCGGATGAGCTGCTGTACGCGCTCACCGCCTCCGACAGCCTGCCAGGTTCGAGCTCGGGCCCGCCGGTGGGCCACCGGCGCGTCGAGGTGTACGATCCTGCCGACGGGACGCTCCTCCGCGCGACGACGGTGCCCGCCGGCTGGACTTCCTTCGGTGTGGACGATGCCGGCCGGGTTTACAGGGTCGACGATGCCGCGATCGTGAACAGCGCTCCGCCGCCCGAGCGGCGGTCATTGCCGGGCCTCGTCCTGGAGGGGTTCGGCGGCGACTCGGTCACATTCGCCGACTACCGGGGGAGAGCTCTCCTCATCAACGTGTGGGCGAGCTGGTGTGTCCCGTGCCGGGCCGAGCTGCCCCGGCTGAAGGCCCTCTACGAGAGGCTGGACCGCGGCCGGGTCGAGTTCCTGGCCATCTCGGATGATGAGGACGAGGAAGCGGCGCGCGGCTTCGCGGCATCCCTCGACCTCCCCTTCCCGCTCTTCCTGGGCCGCGGGAAGATGCAGGATCATTTTCGCTTTCCGGGCCTGCCGTACACCGTCCTGGCGGACTATCGAGGCCGGGTGGTAGAGGAGTTCTTCGGCTTCGGGAGCGAGGCGAGCTGGAAGCGCCTCACCGAGACGCTCGCCGCCGAGATCGAGCGGGCCGCGCCGGCGCATGGGGGCGACGCCCTCGAGCCGTCGGCACACCGACACGACGGCATGGTACCAAGCGGGCGGGAGTGAGGGGCCCCCGGCACACGGGAAGCCACGGGCTCGGCAAGCACGAAGGGGCAGCCGATCGGCTGCCCCCTCGCTGTACTCAAATCGCGCGCCCGAAGCGGTGCCGGGCGGCTTGGATCAGGCAGCGGTGATCTTCTTCACCACGATCGCCTTGCTTCCAGACTTCTCCACCACCTTACCCGTCACCTTCACCTTCGCCTCGGCGTGCGGCAGGAGCTGCTCGTTGAAGGCCGCCCCCGGCATGGCCGTGTCCACCGGCAGGTAGATCTGGCCGTCATCGCCGAGCAAGACGAGAGGGATTCCCTTCTTGGCGCACACTTCGGCGCACATCTTGTGATCCGCGCCCTTCAGCCCGTTCGCCAGGTAACACGACTGGTCCACGACCTGGGCCGTGATCGTCGTCTCCTGGGCCTCCTGGCTCGGCTCCGCCTGATCGCCGGGGGCCGCGGCCGCGAGGCCGACCGTGGCGAACGCGGCTCCCGCGGCCAGCGCCAGTGCCTTCATCGCCTTCCTCCTGTGCTGCGGTTTCATGATCGTGGCCGCGAGGGGCGGCCTCCTCCGGGTTCAACAGTATCCCATCGAAACGAAACAAGCCCGCACGGATCCGGGTTCCCGATCCGCACGCCGGCTGTTTGGTACCGCCGCCCGCATTAGTTTGTCCGCTCCTGATCGGAGGCATCGAAGAGAGGTTTCAGCCGTGAATCGATTCGGAACAAGCAACCCGGGAGCAAGCGCCCGGGTGGATGGCTACAACGCCGGGTACGCCGAGCTCCTGTACGAGCAGGAGCTGCGCGAGCAGGGTCTCATCCCGCCGTCTCTGGCCGACTGGTTGGGGGGAAGCCAAGGGACGGCCCCCACCGATGCGTTCCGGGCCCCGGTCTCCGCCGCGCCATCTGCCGCCGTAGCGGCGGAGATCGCTCCCGCCGAGCTGGCGGATCGCCTGCGTTCGGCCGCCATCGCCGGGGCCCTGGTGGAGGCGTATCGGGAACAGGGCCACCTCGCGGCGCGGATCGACCCGCTCGGCTCCCCGCCCCCGGGACACCCCTCCCTCAAACCGGAGTTCTACGGCATCTCGGAAGCCGACCTGGCAGCCCTTCCGGCAGCCGTCGTCGGCCGGGAGACGATGGGCGAGACGGTGCTCGACGTGGTGAACCGGCTGCGGGAGATCTACTGCGGGTCGATCGGCTACGAGCTCGATCACATGGAGAATCCGGCGCAGCGGGACTGGCTGGTGGACTACATCGAGTCGCCCCGCCACCGCCATCCGCTCGAGGATGCGGACGCCATCCGGCTCCTCGAGCGACTCTCCGAGGTCGAGGGTCTCGAGCGCTTTCTGCATCGTTCTTATCTCGGGCAGAAGCGCTTCTCGATCGAGGGGCTCGACATGCTCGTCCCCATGCTCGATGAGACGATCCGCCGCGCCGCGGCGGCCGGGACCCGAGAGGTGATGCTCGGCATGGCCCACCGGGGTCGGCTCAACGTGCTCGCCCACGTCATCGGCCGGCCGTACGAGGCGGTGGTGGCGGAGTTCGAGGGGGCACTGTCGCGTGGGCTGCAGACCACCGTTCCGGAGCGCGGATCCGGCGACGTGAAGTACCACGTGGGGGCGCGCGAGACGCTCGACACGCCGTACGGGAAGGTGGAGGTGTACCTCGCCCCGAACCCGAGCCATCTCGAGCACATCAACCCGGTGATCGAAGGGATGGCCCGCGCCGCACGGGAGTGCTTCTTCCACGAGCTGCGCGGCCGGGCCGGCCAACTCTCCGAGAGCGGTGCCTCCTGGAAGGCGTATCGAAACAGCGTGCTGCCGATTCTCATCCATGGCGATGCCGCCTTCATCGGCCAGGGGATAGTGGCGGAGACGCTGAACCTGTGCCGTCTCGAGGGCTACGAGACGGGCGGTACGCTCCACATCATCGCCAACAACCAGCTCGGCTTCACCACCCTGCCCGAGGAGAGTCGCTCGACGCGCTACGCGAGCGATCTCGCCCTGGGCTTCCGCATTCCGGTGTTTCACGTGAACGCGGACGACCCTGAGGCTTGCCTCGCGGCGATCCGGCTTGGAGTGGACTACCGCATCGAGTTCGGCGAGGACATCGTCATCGACCTCGTGGGCTACCGGAGGCACGGGCACAACGAGGGGGATGAGCCCGGCTACACCCAGCCTCTCATGTACGCGAAGGTCGGGAAGCACCCGAGCGTTCGGGAGCAGTGGGCGGAGCGGCTCGTGGCGGCCGGCGTCGTCTCTCGGGAGCGAGCGAGCCAGATCTCCGAGCGGGTCGCGGCGCGACTCGTCGAGGCCCGCGGGTGCGCCACGGCCGGCGGAGAGTGCACCCTGGCCGGCTTCGTCGAGCCGGCGCCGTGGGCCCGGCCGCGGGAGACCCTGACCGAGGACCGCGGAGAGCCGGCCGTGGAGACGGCGGTCCCGCTCGACCGTCTGAAGGAGCTCAACGAGGGGATCCACCGGTGGCCCGAGGGGTTCGCCCTCTTCCGCAAGCTCGGCCGTCAGCTGGAGAAGCGGCGCGAGTCCCTCGCCGAGGGAATCGACTGGGCGCACGCCGAGGCCCTGGCGTTCGCGAGCCTGGTGACGCAGGGGGTCCGCGTGCGACTCACCGGGGAGGACACGGAGCGCGCCACCTTCAGCCAGCGACACCTCGTGCTCCACGATGTCGAGCGTGGCACGACGTACACCCCGCTCGAGCACCTCTCACCCGATCAAGCTCCGTTCGAGGTGTACAACAGCCCGCTCTCCGAGGTCTCGGTGCTCGGCTTCGAGTACGGCTACAGCACCGTCGCGTCGGAGGCTCTCGTGCTGTGGGAAGCGCAGTTTGGGGACTTCGCCAACGTCGCGCAGGCGATCATCGACCAGTTCATCGTGGCGGGCCGCACGAAGTGGGGGCAGGAGTCCCGCCTGGTCCTTCTTCTTCCGCACGGCTACGAGGGGCAGGGACCCGAGCACTCGAGCGCGAGGCTGGAGCGGTTTCTTCAGCTCGCGGCGCAGCTGAACATCCGGATCGCCAACTGCACGACGCCCGCCCAGTACTTCCATCTCCTGCGGCTCCAGGCGCTGCGTCACGCACGCCGGCCGCTCGTCGTGTTGACCCCCAAGAGCCTGCTGCGTCACCCGCTGGCGCGCTCGCGGGTCGAGGAGCTCGGTACGGGGCGCTTCCACCCCATCCTTCCGGACCGCGAGTCGGTCGAACGCGCGGACCGGATCACCCGTGCCATCCTGTGCAGTGGCAAGGTCTACTACGACCTCGTCACCTCGCAGGCGGGTCGCGAGGCCGAGGAGATGACGGTGATCCGCGTCGAGCGCCTGTATCCGCTGCCCATCGAGGAGCTGCGCTCGGCGCTCGCCGCCTATCCCTCGCTACGGGAGCTGGTGTGGGTGCAGGAGGAACCGCGGAACGCCGGGGCGTGGAGCAGCGTGGAACTCGCCCTCCGGGAGCTGGCCGCGGGACGCACGCTGCGCTACGTGGGCCGGCCGGAGCGTGCGAGTCCCGCCGAGGGATACGCGGCGGCCCATTCGAGGGAGCAGGAGCGCATCGTCCGGGAGGCCTTCGCCTGATGGCCAGGATGCAGTCGTTCGACGTCACCTCGACGGTCGACCTCCAGGAGGTGGACAACGCGCTGAACCAGGCGCGCAAGGAGGTCTCGCAGCGCTTCGACTTCAAGGGCGTGAGGGTGGAGATCCAGCTCGAGCGGAGCGCCGGCGTGGTGCGCCTGGTGGCGGGGGACGAGTACAGGCTGCGGGCGCTTCTCGGGGTGGTGCGAGAGAAGCTCGCCCGTCGCCGTGTTCCGCTCAAGAACGTGCGGGCAGGGAAGGTCGAACCGGCGGCGGGCGGTGCCAGCCGGATGGAGCTCTCGCTACAGCAGGGGATCCCCGGCGAGGTAGCGAAGCAGATGAGCAGGGCGGTGCGGGACCTCGGGCTGAAGAGGGTGCAGGCCCACATCCAGGGAGACCAGCTGCGGGTGCAGGGTCCGGACCGTGACGACCTGCAGAAGGTGATCCGGGCCCTGCGGGAGAGGGACTTCGGCCTCGAGCTCCAGTTCGGCAATTATCGCAGCCAGTAGCCGTCGAGGCCCGACGGCGGTGTCCGCCTTCCCCGTCTCGCGACAGCGGTGTCGGCACGCCGGGCGGGAAAGGCTCGCTCTGCTTCTCTCGGTGGACCTCCTGCTGGGCCTGGTCGCTCTTCCGGGCCACGCGGTAGCGCAGCTCCGTCGAGCCCCGACGGTACAGCCCGTGGCCGAGGTGTCGCGCGGAGATCTGCTCGTCGGCGGAGGATCCGGCTACGCGGCGGACGCGGAGTTCCCCCTCTCCGCTCTCGCGGGTGATCTCGTTAGCGTGGCTCGCCTTACCGTCGCCTACGGTCTCGCGTCGCGGGTCCTGGTCATGCTGGAAGGCGACGTGTATCGCGTCCTCACCGTACAGCGGGCGGGACTGCCGGCGATCCCCCTCGATCCGGGTGTCGCCGACGGCACGAGCGGCGACGTAGGCGACTTCCGCATCGGCACGCTCTTCTCTCCGATCGGTGGCCGCGAAGGCCTGTCGGGAGGGCTGCGGATGGAGGTGAAGCTGCCGAACTCCGATGAGACGAAGGGGATCGGGACGAACACGACGGACTTCCGCTTCGGCGTGCTCGGGAGCTACGGCGTGCGACGACTTCGGGTGACCGCCGACGTGGGAGTGGGGATCCTGGAGGCGCCGCTCGAGAGCTTCGAGCAAAACGACGTCCTCATGTACAGCGGCGAGATCCTCCTCCGCATCGCGGCCGGAAGGGGACGGCTGGCGCTCGGGGTGGACGGGCGGGCGAGCACCCGCGACCGGGTGCCGCTCGGCACAGAGGACCTCGGCGAGCTTCGCTTCGGCGCGGACTACCGCGCCGGAGGATGGCTGCTGGACGCCCATCTCTCCCTCGGCTACGCCGGCACCTCTCCGGACTGGGGGGTGAGCGCGGGGGTCGCCCGGCTCGCCGGTCCGTAGAAAGCGGCCGAGATGGCCCGCTCGGTCGGTCGGCCGACGTTGAGTGGGCGAAGCCCGACGCACCGCCACCGGGCCGCCGGAAGCCGCGCGCAACCCCCGCCGAGCAGCGCGCCTCGGAGCCCACGCCCTCTCCGTGAACCTCGTGGCCTGCACACTTGTTTACCGGTTTGCAAGGTGCCGTCCGGGTGGAAGGGTGGCGTGACACAACGGTGGGCAAGTTGTCAAAGCTCAGGGAACTACGGAATAGGGTAAGTGGCGCGTGCACCTACGAGGAGTGCATCAGCGGCGTGCTCGACGCGCTGTACGATGGCGCCGTCCTCCTGACAGGGTCGGCGGACCGCGCCGAGGCCTTGGCGCTCGACGTGGTGGTGAGGGGAGCTTCCGCGTTCCGGCGCGGTCCCCGTCCCTCGGATTTCCGGGCCTGGATCCTGACGCGGATGGTCCGGCAGTACCTGGACTTCATGCGGGAACGGCATGCCCCGGTCGAGGTGTTGATGTCCTGGTCTCTCGAGGAGGGACCGGCCGGTGAGATGGAGCCGGGCGGGAGGAGTGCGGCAGGGTGGGAGGCGGCGAGCCGGCTGGAAAGCGCGGATCCGGAGCGATTCGGCGAGCTCGTACGGCAGGCGCTGGTCGAGCTGCCGCTGGAGCAGCGGGCTGCCACGTGGCTCGTTGGCAGCGTGGGTGTCGGTTACGCCGAGGCGGCGGAGGCGATCGGCGTTGGGCGTTCCGAGCTCCGGCAACTATTGTTTGAGGGGAGGCGGGCGCTGCACCGGAGCATGGAGCGGGCCCTCTTAGCCGAGGCCGAGACGAAGGTGCGCGTGCGAATGAAGGGAGGTTGCTGACGGATGAACATGACGTGCGACGAGGCTCGAGAGGTCCTGTGGCCGCTCGATCAGCCGCGCGGCTTCGAGCCTCGTGAGGAGGAGGCACGCGTGCATCTGGCGGGATGTGTGTCCTGCCGCCACTTCTTCGAGCGGGACGCGCTGCTGACGCGGGCGCTGCGGAGCGTCTCGCTCTCGGTTCAGGCGCCCCCGGAGTTCCGCGAACGTCTGTACGACGCCCTGGCGCGCGAGAGGACGATCATCGCTTCGGGCGAGGGAGCACGGCCGGGACGTTCCCTGTCCCGACGATTTCCGGCCTCCTCCCGGGTCGCCGCCGCCGCGGCCGTCGCCCTGCTCGCCGGGGCGGCCTTCTGGCTCCGCGCCGGGGCGGACGGACGTTTGGGAGCGGCCAAGTACGCGGATGACTACGTGCGGATGGCCGTCCAGGAGGTCGCCGTCCCGGCGTCTCTCGACTCGGGCACGCTGGCGACCTTCTACATGCGAGAGCTCGGCCGGCGGATCGTTCCGGTGCGGCTCGCCGATGCCGAGGTGAAACGGGCCATCATCTGCCAGATCGACGGTAGGCGGGGGGCGATGATCGAGTACGACCTGGCGGGGAGCCGCCTCGCGCACTACCGCCTCCCGATGAGCCGCGGGAGAGATGGCGAGCGCACGGATCTCGAGGTTACCAGCGAGATGGGCGTCCAGGTGGCCCGGTGGTCCGACGGGGAGTACGAGCACGCACTCGTCTCCGAGATGGCGCAGACGGCGCTGACCGACCTCGCCCTGGTGAGCTTCGCGAGCCGCTGATCCGCGAGCTCGGAACCGTCAGGCGCAGGAAGGGGCGACCGTCCGGTCGCCCCTTTCGTTTCCCACGCTGGCGCGCCCTACGGAGCCGGAGCTGGGGAGATGGTGATGGCGTATTCGGCGCCCAGCACGCAGGTGTCGCGGTCCACGAGCTCCAACGTGTTCTTCCCCTTCTTGCCCGTCGGCCGCAGCTTGTCGACGCGGATGTTCTCTTTCCGGACGTTGATCCGCGTCTCGACGATCTGGCCGTCCACCACCGTGTCCTCGAACCACACATCCACGGCGGGATCGTACTCGGGCGTGTTGATGCTGTGGAGGCGGATGGCGTAGACGTGGACCGCATCTTCGGGGATCGTGAACGAGTTGAAGCCCACCCGGATCCGGTCGTTCTGGGAGAAGCCGCCGCCGGTGCCCTCGGTCTTGTCGAAGACCATGCCGAAGCCGTCAGCGGAGGTGAGCTCCTTCCCGTTCAGCAGCGCGAGCAGGTTGACGTCCTCGCTTTCGCTCTCCGGATCCGTCCCCGTCCCGAACGCTTCGTCTATGAGGCAAGCGTGGCCGGCCGGCAGCCCGAAGGTGAGGGTGTAGGGCCCCTGGCTGTTGATGTCCGTCCCGTCCGCTGTATTCTGGCCGTTGACCGTCTGCGCGGAGCTCACGTAGATGCCCGCGCTGACGCCGAAGCCACCGGCCTGCGAGCTCAGGAACCGCACGCTCAGGGCCTCGCCCTTGTTCCCCTTGCCGTTGCCGCCGGCATGGGGGGGCTTGTCGAAGGCCGGGGCCGCCGTCGGCATGGTCATCTGGTCATCGCACGCGCCGGCGAGGCCGACGGTAATGGCGAGTAGCCAGAAGCAGTGTGCGAGCCGTCTCATTGGTCCCTCCTCGTAAGTGTTTCCGGGCCGTCGCTTGACGAGCGGGGGGCGCAACTCATGTGGCTCGGGAACTCCGGCTCGTTGCGCGCCACCTTCAGGATGCTTCACGGGCATCCGCTGGCCGCCCGCCCGTCGTCCGGTAACCGTCCGCCTGTCGTCCGGTGGCCGTCCGCCCATTCATCCGCTGGGCAGTCGCCGGCTGTCGGCTGGCCGTACCTGAACTTGGCGGCTGCCCCGCCGTCTCCGGCTCTAGCCTCCACGGACGAGCCGTGTCACGCCGGCGCTTCGCGCGGCGGAGAGAAGAAACAGTTGAGAGTATTGGACTATGGGAGGGCGTACGGAGCGCGTGCGGTTGTGCAGGCACGGCGAGGCCTCGTGCAGGAGCTACAGCGTCGAGGCCTCCACACGGTGGCTCGATGCGGCGCTCTCCGCCTCGTCGCGACTCGACACGACTCCGATCAGCTCCCGCGTCTCCGGGGAGGGCCGCAGACCGTACTCGGCTTTGAAGCGCAAGGCGAACTCCTGGTAGGCGTGGACCGCGCCCAGCCGGTCGCCCAGACGGTCGAGCAGTGCGATGAGACGGCGGACGCTTACCTCGTCTGCCGGGTCGAGCCCCACCGCGCGGCGCCCGTAGCGCTTGGCGTCCGATACGTCGTCGGCCGCCTCGCACGCACGCGCGGCGCTCCATGCCGCGTCGACCGCCCGCGCGCGAAGCCGGCGGCGCTCCGCCTCGAGCCAGCGTTCGAAGTCCGGCGCGTCGGCAAGGAAGAAAGCCGGCAGCAGCTCGCCGCGGTACAGCTCTGCGGCCCGGAACCCATCCCCTCTCTCAAGAGCCTCTTCGAAGGCCACCGCGTCGCACCACAGCCGTCCTCGCGCGATTCCCACCTCCTCGTCACCCCGGTTCACCACCGCGCCATCGGCGAGCGCCGACCGCAGCGAGTGGAGGGTGTTCCGAAGCGCGTGCCGGGCTCGTTCCTGATTCAGCTCCGGCCACAGAAGACCGACGATGGCGTCCCGTCTCTGAAAGCCGTGCGACATGCGGAGGGCAAGGTAGGCGAGAAGGGCCAGGCGCTTGGGGCCCTTAAGGATCGATCGCACGTCCCGTCCGTCGTGCGCTCTGAGGTCGATCGCTCCCAGGGTGCGGAGCTCTAGCATGGAGGGTAAGCGCGTCCGGGAGCGCGCGAAAACGAGGCGTCCACGGGCTTGTCCTACGGAGCCGGAGCTGGGGAGATGGTGATGGCGTATTCGGCGCCCAGCACGCAGGTGTCGCGGTCCACGAGCTCCAACGTGTTCTTCCCCTTCTTGCCCGTCGGCCGCAGCTTGTCGACGCGGATGTTCTCTTTCCGGACGTTGATCCGCGTCTCGACGATCTGGCCGTCCACCACCGTGTCCTCGAACCACACATCCACGGCGGGATCGTACTCGGGCGTGTTGATGCTGTGGAGGCGGATGGCGTAGACGTGGACCGCATCTTCGGGGATCGTGAACGAGTTGAAGCCCACCCGGATCCGGTCGTTCTGGGAGAAGCCGCCGCCGGTGCCCTCGGTCTTGTCGAAGACCATGCCGAAGCCGTCAGCGGAGGTGAGCTCCTTCCCGTTCAGCAGCGCGAGCAGGTTGACGTCCTCGCTTTCGCTCTCCGGATCCGTCCCCGTCCCGAACGCTTCGTCTATGAGGCAAGCGTGGCCGGCCGGCAGCCCGAAGGTGAGGGTGTAGGGCCCCTGGCTGTTGATGTCCGTCCCGTCCGCTGTATTCTGGCCGTTGACCGTCTGCGCGGAGCTCACGTAGATGCCCGCGCTGACGCCGAAGCCACCGGCCTGCGAGCTCAGGAACCGCACGCTCAGGGCCTCGCCCTGATTCCCCTTGCCGTTGCTTCCGGAGTGCGGGGGTTGGCTGCCGCAGGTGACCTCGAACAGATCGATGCCGATGCCGCGCCTCTTGCCCTTGAAGGCTTCGACGTCGAAGAGATCCGTCGTAGCGTCCGCATCGATCGTGATGTTCGCCACGAGCTCGGTCGGGCTGACGAACGCTGTCGAGTTCGTGTGAATGTCGCCCGTCTTCTTGCCGTTGAGCAGGAAGCGCGCCTGGAACCCCGGCTCGTACCCCATTCCGAGGATCCGGACGTCGAGCGTGACGCCCTGGGGCGCGCTCGTCGGGTCGGTCGCGTCCACGGTGACATCCCCGCCTGAGTTGCCGTTGCCTCCCTTGGCGGCCTGTATCTCCATGACCTGTGGAGACATGGGCGAGGAGTCGGAGCACGCGGCCGACCAGGCGGCGGCCCCGAGCCCCAGGCTCGTAAGGAGCGGGACCGAGAAGCGGCGTACGGGAGTCATCGGACACCTCCGAGCGAGCGTTACGTCCTTTGTTCAGGGGTAACGGACGCCGGATCGCTACTTTGCGCCTCGCTTGGCAGGGGCGGCGTCATTGGCTGCGTCCGTCCAGCCGGTAGCCCGCCCAGTAGAAAGGACTCGCGTACCGCGGATCCTCTATCATATCGCGCTGCGCGAGGGCCAGGGTCTCCGCGAACGAAGAGGTGCCGAGCCGCTGGAAAAACCGCTCGGCGAAGGCGCCCGCGCCCTCATCGTCGACCCGCCACAAAGTGGCCACCACGTTCTCGGCACCGGCGAACAGGAAGGCCTGCGCCAGCGTTGCGTAGTCCTCGCCGCCGACGTATCGGGTCGAACCGACGGTGCCGCGGCCCGTCTCGCAGCCTGAGAGGAAGACGAGCGGGCTGCGCACGCGCGAGTTCAGAACTTCGTGGACTTCGAGGCGGCCGTCGTCCTCCGGCGTACCGACAGGGCCGGACGCCAGCTCGATCCTCGAGAACATGGGATTCCAGGCGTTGAGGATCCCGTGCGTGGCGGCGTGAACCACACCGCCACCCGCCAGCGTTTCACGAAACCGTCCCTCCGTCGCCTCCGCTCCTAGGAAGACCTCGGCTCCTTCGACGATGCGCCCGAACGCTTCGGCCTCGAGGGCAGTGGCTGGAAGCTCCTCGGGCAGCGGGGCAAAGGCGGCCGGCGCGCCGCCCTCGAGCCGTCGGACCTCCGGGGGTGGGCTCTCTCCGGGTGGCCGCCGGCGCGGCCGGGTTCGCATCGCCGCGAGCGCGGCCGCGGACGGGGCGTGAAGCAGAGTGTACTCCTCCGCGAGGTAGCGACCCGTCGCGTCGTCAAGCAGCGCCGCGAGGGGCAGGTAATTGAGCTCGGAATGAGGGATGATCACCAGCCGGCTCACGCCCCGAAGCGTGCCAGCCGAGATGGCCGGTCCGATCAGCAGGTCGCGGAGACCGGACAGGACGGCGCTCCGCCCCGGCGCCAGAACCTTAGGGCTCTGGAGAAGCTCCCGCGCCACCCGGATCCGGCTCTTGAAACGCTCCGGCTGGATCTCGGTTGCGAACGCCTGGGCGCCGCTCGGCCGCACGACGAACAGGAACAGCTTTTTCGATGTGAGCAGGAACTCGAGCAGTGCCTCGTCGTGGCCGAGGGCGGTCCTCACCTCTCCGGCTCCTGCCCGCCCCGCCCCTATGAGCCGCGAGCCGGCCGGATTCTCCTCATTCGCCCGGACCAGCACGGCCTCGTACTCCGATCTCGCGCGATCCAGCTCGGCGTACAGCCTGGCGGCCTCCGTTTCGAGCTCCGTCTGCTCGGCGGCCGGGAGCGAGTCGATGCCGTCGATCCGGTGGACGAGCGTGTCGATACGGATCAGGAGCTCCTCCGCGGTCGCGAGATCCTGGAGCGTCTCCCACCCGGTGCCGGATCGCGGTCGCTCACGAGCCCCGGCAAAGGCCGCGGGACCGGGAGTCTCAGTCTCCGGCTCGCGGGCGCGTTCGGTGGCCATCGGTAGTGACTCGAGAAGCGCCCGACCGCGCGCCGCGTCGGCCACCTCGAAGGCTTCCTCGACCCTGTCGAGACTCAGCAGGATGTCGACGAGATCGGCGTACACCTCCACTCGGGCGGCCCCGTAGGAGGCCCGAAGTACGGCCCCGGCGAACCGGCTGCGCGATCGTTCCACGGCTGCGACCGCCTCCCGGCCCGCCGCCGCCGCCGAATCGAGCCGTCCGAGACTCGCGTGGGCACGGGCTCGTAGCGCATGGGCCCGCCACTCCGTTCCGAAGCCCCCGCCTTCGAAATCGCGCGCGGCGGCCGCGAGGAAAGCTAACGCATCATCCGCCCGCCGATCCCGCATGGCGAACCTGGCTTCCGCAAGGGCCAGCGAAGCCCTCGCGTGGCGGGTGTCAAGTTCCATGGTCAACCTGCGCGCGCCGTCCAGGTGGCGCCGCGTTTCATGTGGCCGGTCCGACAGGTGCGTGAGATCCACGAGCAGGAGCAGGTCGGCGAGAACCTCGAAAGGTGCCCCGACCCGGCGATGACGCTCGAGGGCCTCGGAAGCGTGGCGCCGCGCCCGCTCGAGGTCTCCCAGCAAGTCGTAGATGTCGGCCTCCCGCCGCAGGTCGATGCCGGTCTCCAGATCGAGACCGAGCCCGCCATGGATCCCCTTCGCTTCGGCAAGCAACCGAAGGGCATGGCGGTAGCGGCCGGCTTCGGCGTGGACGTCGGCGAGCTGCTCGAGGTTCGCGGCCTCTTCAAACCGCAGTCCCTGTGACCGCGATAGCTGCATCGCGCTGTCGATGTAGGCGATCGCCCGGCCGAGCTCGCCGATCGCGCTGTATGCGCTGCCGAGCTGACCCAGGTTGTACGTCTCGGCGGTCAAGTCGCCGGCCTCTCGGCTGAGCCGCCGCGCATCCTCGAGGAAGGCGACAGCGCGCACCGGGCTGCCGACCTGAACCTCCAGCGTAGCGAGGTTGTCGAGCACCCGGCCCTCTATGAGCGGATCTCCGATCGTGCGCGCCGTCGCCAGCGCCGTCTCGAGCTCCCTTCGGGCTCTCGAGAAGTCCCCGAGGTCCATGCGAACGAGGGCGCGGTTGCTGGCGACCTTGGCGAGGTTCTCAGCATCTGGCTCAGCCTCGGCCAATGCGTAGGCTCTCTCGTAGAGCTCGAGGGCGTCGAACAGCCGGCCCTCCCACCAGGCGAGAAGCCCCAGCGAGTTGTACGAGCTGAAGAGATCGGGCTCATGGCCCCGGAGGCGAAGCCGCTGCTTGAGCGTCAGAGCCAGCTCGCCGTGCCGGCGTGCTGTTTCGAAGTCACCGAGCCAGCGAGCAGAGATACCGCTCCACGTGAGCGCTCGGGCGACCTCCGCGCTATCGCCGAGCCCGCCCGCCATCTCGCGTGCCGAATCGAACGCGGTCTGCGCGCTCGCGTACTCGCCTTCCTCGAACGCGCGCTCGCCAGCGCCCAGGAGCGAGTCGAGGGCCGTGTGGAGTTCGACGGGTTGGCTCTCCTTCCAAGTGGCTTCTTCTTGGCCTCCGCCTTCGTCAGCTCCTTCCCGGTCTCCCACTCTCGAGCAGGCTCCAGCCGCGATGGTCAGGATGACCAGCCACGACGCGCTCGCCGACAGGGCGGGAAACCTCATTGTCTTGTCGTGAAGCTTTGCAACCCCGAGGTAGCGGAGCGGCCGTCGGCCAGCAGAGCGTCGACATACCAGAAATAGAGTCGCCCCGGCTCGAGGCGGATGTCCGGCGGAAGGACGAGTGAGGTGTCGGATGTGCCCGCGGTCCACATCGCCTCTCCGTTCTCGGCGGTGAGCGTGAGGGTGTAGGAGGGTTGGCCGCCGATGCCGCGCCAGGTGAACATGATCCGGTCCGGATCAACAGGCGCCTCCGGTAACGGCGTCACGGGAGCGATCGAGGCCACCGCCTCCCGCTCGGAAGCACGCTCGGTCCTCTGCCGCGTCTCCCAGGTGGGTTCCGGAGGCCCGGCGCTTCGTGGCCCGGCCAACAGAAGAAACGCGACCACGGCCGCGGCGGCCGCCGGCGGGATCGCGTACAGCCAGCGCTTCCGCGGTGCCTTCGGGTGAATAAGGTCCCATGCCTGCGCGACGTCTTCGCGGCACAGGGCGCACTCCGTCAGATGTGCTTCGATCGTCGCCTGTTCCGCGTTCGAGAGCGAGCGCTCCAGGTAGGCCGCGATCTCTTCCGTCGTGACGTGGACGGTCTCCTCGTTCCCCAGGGTCCCGGAGGATCCTTCGTGCCGATCCTCACCCATGGGCGTCATGCGGCTCGCTCCTCCGCAGCGGTCAGCTTCTCCACGTCTTCCCCTCCACTTGGTTAGAACGGTCGGCCGAAGGGGTTCTTGCGCGGATCCCATTCTCGCTTCGGGTCGGGGGCGTTCTTGCCCGGCCGTCGAGTTCACTACGGTTCCGGTGCATCGATCCCCTGCTTCTTCAGCTGGCGCCGAAGGACAGCGTTTAGGGCCTTCAACCGGCGATATACGTGAAACACCGATGGAAAGCCCATGATGCCCGCGATCTCTCTGACCGAGCGGTCATCTTCGAAGCGGAGTTTCAGGAGAAGTCGGTCTCTGGTATCGAGAGCGCCGAGGGCGGTAGCCAACGCCCGCGAGAGCTCGGCGATTCGCACCCGCTGGTCGGGGCTCGCGTCCCCTCGACTCGGCACGCGCGAAGGGTCCAGTTCTTCCACGTCGAAGTCTGCCAGCCTGCGACGGACCTCCCGTGCCTCGTGGGCCGTCAGGTCCCGTCCCTCGGAACCTCGGACGCGACCGTACCGCGCTCGGTGGTAGTCGGTGCATAGCCGGCTGGCGACAACGATGAGCCAGTTTGAGAAGGTACTGCCGCTGTAGGCGGCGTAAGCTCGAAGCCTCCTGTGTTCATCGCGCTGAAGCTCGGTAAGCACGAACCGATACCGGTCCATCGCCTCGTCGTAGTCCCGTGCCAGCTTGCGCGCGGTGTGGAGCAGGACCGGGCTGTACCGCTCGAGGAACGCCGCCCAGGCGGTCTCCCGAGACGCGGGGTCGGGGCTGTCCAACAGCTCCGTGAGCTGTGGCGGGAGGCTACGCGGCACTTCGTTCTCCCGGTTACCGCGCGACGGAATGCGGCCCTACCGCTCCACAAAGGAGTCAGAGGGCAGTACAAGGTGGTTACATAAGAAGCATACGTCATCCGGGGGGCTTCGGCAGTCACGCGAGGGGCCGGCGGGGGCCCGCCGGCCCCTCGCCTACCCGATTCGGGAACCCTCTCGAGCGCCGGGAGGGCCGCGGATCCTTCAGGGCCCCCGGCTCGCCCGCCCGACCAGCGTATCCCGGATCTGGAGCTTGGGGAAGGTGCTCGCGAAGAGCGAGTAGGCGAGTCCGAACAGCCCGACAAAGCCGAGCGAGATCGCGAGCTCCATCCAGCCGAGCGGCACACCCTCCCCCTGCCACACCGATGGGACCACCAGGTTGAAGCGCTCGAGCCAGAAGCCGGCCAGGATGATCGTCGCGACGAAGGCGAGGAAGGCCGAGTTCATCTTCGGCCGGCGACCCAACAGGAGCAGAAACGGGACACCGAATATCAACACCATCTGCGCGGTGTACCAAGGGCCGAACCCGTTCGAGGTCCGCTGCTCGAAGAAGATCGTCTCGTGTCCCAGGTTCCCGTACCACACCACCAGGAACTGGGACCACCAGAGGTAGGTCCAGAAGATGACGAACGCAAAGATCAGCTTGCCGAGGTCGTGGTACTGCCACTTCCCCCAGATGTCCGCGAGGCCGTACTCGAGCTTGTACCGGTGCGACAGGAAGGCGACCAATGCTAGCAGGCACAGCCAGCCGCCGATGAAGTAATACGGTCCCCACACGACGCTGATGAAGCCCGGCATCAGCGACATGGCGAGGTCGTATGACAGGAAGCTGAACACGACCGCCCAGGCGAGGATGAGCGCCGGGGAGTACCACCCGAGGATGCGCCGTGAGCGCTCCACTTCGGCCGCGTCGCCCCGCCACCTGCGCGCCAGACCGGCCACCAGCGTGCGTCGCCAGCCGGTGAGACGCTCCGCGACGAGGGGAGCGTCAGGCCTCAGCGAGAGCCGGAGGTACACGAAGCTCGCGCCGTACAGGACCAGGAGGAGGATACCGTTCCGCAGGAACACCCCCTCCAGGGTGAGCCACGTCCGGTTGATGTGGCCCTCGACGGGCTGCAGCCACGGGAAGATGTGGCCGGCCCCGAAATAGAGAAGGAAGAAGAGCACGAACGAGACCGGCAGGAAGGCGCCGGCACCCTCGGCAACGCGCAGGAACGGCTTTCCCCAGTGGCCCTTCGCTGCCTGCAGGATGGCGCCGAAGATGATGCCGGCCTGGGCGATGGCGGTCCAGAAGAGGAAGTTCACCCACACCGTCTGCCAGGCACGCTGTGGCGCGTCCTGCAGCGACACCCAGAAGCCGGCCGCTCCCACGGCGATCGCGAGGAGCCACAGGGCGAGGTTTCGGCCGGCCAGTCGGCCGGGGATCGTCGCGAGCGCGCGCTCCGGCGTTACCACGATCTCAGGCTCAAGGCGTTCTGCCGTACCTCTTGCGGGTTCAGGTCGCCCGGCGACGAGCGCTGCAGCTCGCGGACATACTCCACCAGGTACCAGCGCTCCTCATGCGGCACGCGGCTGTATGCGGGCATGAGACCACGGCCGTTCTCGATCATTCCCCATATGTAGCCGTCCGACAGACCGCGGGCGCGCTGTGACAGCAGGTTGGCGGTCGGGAGGGGCGGCAACCGGCCCGGGTTCTGCTCCGAGCTGATGACCGGTCCGTTCCCCTCTCCGGTGTCGCCGTGGCACGGCAGGCAGAATCGCTCGTATTGCACCTTGCCGCGCGCGGCGTTCTCGGGGCTGGGCTCGAGCGGGTTGAGGAGGACCGTGTCCGCCTCGAGTAGGTCGTAGCGGTGGGTCGCATCGACCGGGACCGTCCCCTCCGGCGGCGCGATCGGCTCCTCCTGATAGGTTTCGATCGAGGGCTGGTCGGTCATGGTCTCGAACCAGGGGACGTACTTGATCTGGTCGTCGCACCCGGCCAGACCGGTGGCGAGGAAGAGTGTCGCCGCGAGGGCGAGCCCCCGGCGCGTGGCCCCCGGCCCGAGCCGCCGTCTCACTCGGCCGCCTCCACCTGGACCGCCCCGGCGCCCTTGAGGATCTCCTCCACCTCCGCCCGGCGCTCCGCCGGAGCGGCCACGAACACCCCGAACCGATCCACCGAGAAGGTCTCCCGGTAGCGCGGCGAGAGCCGAAACGTCGGCTTGCGGGCGTGATGCAGGAGCCCCAGGAGCCCGAAGATCCCGCTGAAGAGGATGGTGAGCTCGAACATGATGATGACGTAGGCGGGAATCGAGACGATCGGCTTCCCCTGCGTGACGAGCGGGTAGGCGAGCGAGGTCCACGCCGTGAGCAGAACGGCCGTGCTGAACCCGGTGATCCCGCCGATGAGCGCCCAACGTCGAACAGGGCTCGAGTAGATGCCCAACGCCTCCTCGAGCTCCTCGGCGGGGATGGGGGAGAACACCTCCAGGTCGGCGTGCCCCCCGTCCCGGAGCCTCTCGATCGCCCGCCGCGTCTCGCCCAGAGTCCCGAACTCGGCCAGGAGACCGCTCATCTCAGTGCTCGTCCCCATGCTCATGCCGATGGGCGAGGTGCTCCTTCACCTCCGCGATGCTGATCACCGGCAGCGTCTTGGCGAAGAGCAGATACCAGAAGAAGAACCACGCGAAGCTCCCGACCAGGATGCTCAGCTCGACCCACGACGGCGTGTAGATCCCCCACGCGCCCGGGACGAACTCGTGGGCGAGCGAGGTGACGATGATGACGAACCGCTCGTACCACATCCCGATGTTGACGAGCACCGACACGACGAACAGGGCCGCGAGGCTCCTGCGGACTCGCCTGAACCACAGGCTCATCGGGACTACCACGTTGCAGAAGACCATGATCCAGAACGGACCCTGGTAGGCACCGGCGGCGCGCCACAGGAAGCTCTCCTGCTCGATCGGATCGGCCGAGTACCAGGCGAGGAAGTACTCCGCAAAGTACGCGTAGCCGACGATCAGCGACGTCAGCAGGAGCAGCTTCGCCATGTTGTCGAAGTGGTACTCCGTGATGTAGTCCTCGAGCCCGAAGGCCCAGCGCGTCGGGATGAGCAGCGTCATCACCATGGCGATCCCGGAGAAGATCGCCCCGGCGACGAAGTAGGGGGCGAAGATCGTCGAGTGCCAACCGGGCACGATGCCCA
The DNA here is from genome assembly GCA_046758745.1 of Gemmatimonadota bacterium. Lineage (GTDB taxonomy): Bacteria > Gemmatimonadota > Gemmatimonadetes > Palauibacterales > Palauibacteraceae > JBHIAV01. Next base: position 7,490 of record JBHIAV010000014.1, on the reverse strand, counting down.
TCGCGAAGTCCCAGGAGACCACGCTGTGCACGGAGAGGACGAGGGGCGTGGCGATTCCCGCCAGGTAGAGGTACAAGCGGCGGTAGTGGGCCCAGTCTCGCACCGACCCCTGCCAACCGACCGAGAAGAGGCCGTAGATCCATCGCTTCCAGCCCGAGAGGCGGTCACGGATGGCCGCCAGATCGGGAATCAGCCCCACGTACCAGAAGATGAGGCTGATCGTGAAGTACGTCCCGATCGCAAAGAGGTCCCACACGAGCGGGGAGCGGAAGTTCGGCCAGATCAGGCGCTGCGAGGGGTAGGGCACCAGGTAATAGAAGTACCACACACGCCCGAGGTGGATGAGGGGGAAGAGGCCCGCCGTCATCACGGCGAAGATCGTCATCGCCTCGGCGGCGCGATTGATGGTGGTGCGCCAACCCGAACGCACGAGGTATAGGATGGCCGAGATGAGCGTACCGCTGTGCGCGATCCCGACCCAGAACACGAAGGTGACGATGTAGACGCCCCACCCTACGGGGTTGTTGATCCCCGTGACGCCGAGGCCGTCCCTGATCTGGACCATCCAGGCGTAGCCGGCCCACAGGATGAGCGAGCCTGTGATCCCGAGGACCAGCCAGTACCGCCACGCCGGCGCCGAAATCGGACGGATGATGTCCTCGTTGGCATCGGCCAGCGTGAGCCGCACTTCCTGGGGTACCTCGATCTCCGCCGTCGCCATGTAGTCCTTACGGCCTCTCGTGCATCATCGGACGAGGAACGCTGCGGGAATCGGCCCGCCCGTCCGTCGCCGCCTCAGCCAGGGTCCGGATCGTGCCCCTCCCCGGTCTCCGTGCCGTGCGCGTCCGGAACGGCCGCGTGCGTCACGCTCTTCAGGTACGTCACGGCCGGACGGGTGCCCAGCTCGCCCAGCAGGTGGTACGCGCGCGCCCCCTTCGCGATGCGGGAGACTCGGCTCTTCGGATCCTTCAGGTTGCCGAACACGATCGCCTCCGTCGGGCACGACTGCATGCAGGCCGTCATCACCTCACCGTCCCGTACCTGCCGCCCCTCCTGCTTGGCGGAGATCTTCGCCCGATTGATGCGCTGCACGCAGAAGGTGCACTTCTCCATGACCCCCTTCTGACGCACGGTGACGTCGGGGTTGAGCTGCATGTTGAGGGGGTGGGGGAACTCGTACGTGTACCAGTTGAACCGGCGCACCTTGTACGGGCAGTTGTTCGCGCAGTACCGCGTGCCGACGCACCGGTTGTAGACCTGCGCGTTCAGGCCCTCCGGAGTGTGGTAGGCGGCGAATACCGGACATACCGGCTCGCAGGGCGCGTCGCCGCACTGCTGGCAGAGCACGGGCTCGTGCACCGTGTGGAAGCCGTCCTCCGTCTCCTTGTGGTACCGGTGCACCTGGAGCCACGCCAGCTCTCGTCCCTGGGCGGTCAGCTCCTCGCCCACCGTCGGGATGTTGTTCTCGGCGTAGCACGCCGTCACGCAGGCCCCACAGCCCGTGCACGCGTTGAGGTCGATCGTCATCCCCCACCGGTACGGGCTCTTCGGGTCGGAGTCGTATGCGGCCTCCAGGAGCGCCGCCATGTCCACGTGGTGCTCCCGGATCGCTCGCGTTGCCGCCTCGATCCCCATCACCTCCGCGATCTCGCGGTCGCGGTCGACATCGCTCCCCTGCACGCTCGCGGGGGTCGTCCGAACGCCCGTCGCTCGGATCCGGACGCTCGCGCCCCCGAAGGCGAAGGCACCGCTCACCGGATCCGCCGTCGCGCCTAAGAGGTCGAGCGGATCGGCACCCCGGCCCCGGGCGGTCCGACCGTATGCCGTGTGTCCCTGGCCGAGCGGGATCGCCACCGCGTCGGGCCGGATTCCCCGGTATAGGTAGGCCGGAAGTTGCAGGCTTCCCTCGCTCGACCGGACCTCGATCACGTCCCCGTTCGAGATGCCGAGCGGCTCGGCGGTTTCCGGGTGGATCTCGACCCATGTGCCCCACGTGAGACGGCTCACGGGGTCGGGAAGCTCCTGCATCCACGACCGGTTCGCTCCCCGCCCGTCGTAGAACTGGACGGTGGGGTACGCGATGAGCGCGAAGTCTTCCGCAGGCACGAAGGATCCGAAGCGGTAAGAAGCCGCTTCGACCGTGAGCTTCTCCGGCTGCGCCTGCGGCGCCCCATCTCCGGCGAACCATCCGCCGCGCTTCAGCGCTTCGCGCCACCACGCCTCGAAGCTGCCGCCGGCGCCGGCAGCGGTGTGCAGCTCCCGCCACGCATTTTGGAGGTAACCTCGGAAGTCCTCTGCTCCGAAGTCGCCGTGCCCCGCGGCCGCCGCCACCTGCATGAGGATGTCCTCCGCCTGGCGGGTGTCGAAAAGCGGCCGCATCACCGGTTGGGCGAGGGCGAGGGTCCCCGGTGCCGCCTCGGCGTCTCCCCACGCCTCGAGCTCGTGGTGAGACGGCAGCGCCCACCCCGCGGCGGCCGTCGTCTCGTCGAGCTGTGGGTTCAGCGAGATCACGTTCGGCACGTTGGAGAGCGCGGCCGCGAAGCCGGACGACTTCGGGAGGGTGAACGCGGGGTTCGGACCGACCACGATGAGGGTCCGCACCGCCCCGGACTCCATGCGCGACACGAGGTCCTGCATCTGCGCGAAGCTGGCCGTGCGCCCTCGGACGGGGCCTCGCCCGAACCGCACGGTAGTGCCGATGGCCCCGGACACGAAGTTCAGGATCGCGGCGGCGAGGTGCGCCTCCGTGGCGGCCGGCCCCTGCGCCGCCACACCGGGCGGGAGAGCGATCGGGAAGCGCGCCTCCGCGATCTCGGCTCCGAGCCGCTCGATGCGCTCGGCCGAGACACCGGTTGCCTCGGCCACGGACTCCGGGGCGTAGGGCGCCAGCACCGAGGCCGCACTCGCCGCCCGGGGGCCGCCGCGCCGGTCGGCCACGACACGGGCTACCGCAAGGGCGACGAGCCCCTCGCTTCCGCGGCGCGCCGGGAGCCATTCGTCGGCGTTCGTCCCGGTCGTGGAGAGCCGAGGACCGACGAAGGTGAACTTGGCGTGGCGTCCGGCCTCGATATCTCGGGCCCGGGCGAAGCGACCCGCCAGCTCCACCGGAGCGAGCCACGTCTCCAGGAAGTCGGCCCCGAAGCACACGATCCGGTCGGCCCGGTCCAGCTCGTAGGATGGAATCTCCGGCCGCCCGAAGGCGATTCGGTGCGCCTCCCGGAGAGCCTCATAGCCGAAGCTCTCGTAACGCACCCGCTCCGAGCCCACGGTGCCGGCCCACTCGTCGAAGAAGCGGTCACTCGTGCCGGTCACGGCGCTCGTGAGGAGGACGACTCCGTCCTGCGAGATCGCCGTACCGGCAGCCGCGATCGCCTCTTCCCAGGTCGCGTCGATCAGGGCGTCGCCTTCCCGCTTCTTCGGCCCGCGCAGTCGGTCGGGATCGTAGAGGTCTTGCAGGGCCGACTGGGCGAGCGCCGAGAGACGTCCCCGATTGGTGGGGAAATCCGGGTTCCCTTCCAGCTTGATGACCCGGCCGTCCCGCACCCATGCGTGCAGGCCGAGCGGCTCCGGGCCGTCCGAGCGGAGGGCCGTCGCGTAGGTGGTGTTCGTGCCGGGGACGATGTCCTGCGGCGGTATCAGGTACGGGATCAGCTTGTCGCCTGCATCGGGTGGGCCGCACGCGGTCGCCGCGGTTCCCGCTCCCGCGATCCCCAGCACCTTCAGGAAATCACGGCGCGAGGCCCCGTTGCGATGTGCCTCGAGGCCGCTCGCGGGTCGGCCGTCAGGGATGCCTTCGCCCTCGTGGTGGCTCATGCCCGCCCGGTCAGTAGTGGCACGCAAAGCAGTCGATCGGCGCGCGGTTGGACGCGTACTGCTCGTCGATGCGTATCGGGTAGAGGCCCGCGGACTGCCGGCCGGCCGGGATGTCGGGGGGCGGGAACTCGCGCCACAGCACGTAATCCGTCGCGACGTCGGACTCACGCGGTTCGCCGAAGTGGCATTCCAGGCACCAGCCCATTCGCAGGGATGTGACGCGGTAGACGCGGTCCATCTCGTCTACCGGGCCGTGGCACTGCTGGCAGTCGATCCCGTTCCGAAGATGCGGCTGATGGGAGAACTGGACGAACTCGGGCAGCTTGTACACGCGCTCCCACGGCACGGGCTGGCGCCGGCTCCAGTATCCCCGCAGTTGCTGGATCGGCTCCAGCTCGTTCCCGATCACGCGGTGACACCCCATGCACAGGTCGAGCGGCGGCACGATCGCTACCTGGGACCGATCACTCCCCGCGTGGCAGTACAGGCAGTCCATGCGGAGCTCGCGCACGTGGAAGCGATGGTTGAAGGGGATCGGCTGCGCGGGCCCCCGGCTCGCGCTCTCGTGCGCGAGGATGGCTTCCTGTGCCGTCATCCCGACGAGCTGAACGGACGGCGTCGCCTCCTGTGCGGTGGCGCTCGCCGGCGCACGGTCAACGAGCCACGCGATGGCTCCGGAAGCGAGGAGCACGAAGGTCGCCGCGATTGTGACGTGCACGCGTGCTGGCATGTCGATCGTTCGGTTCCGGACGGGCCGAGGACTCGGCCACACCCCGCTGCGGCCGCAGCCTCTCCGATGGCTCGGAAGCGCCGCAAGCTATCACACTCGGGGCGGGGCGCAAGGCGATCCGAGGGCGGGGCGAAGCGCAATCCGAGGGCGGAGCGCTCGGCAATCCGAGGGCGGGGCGCACGGCAATCCGAGGGCGGAGCGCACGGCAATCCGACGGCGGGGCCCAAGGCGATTCTAACCTCGGATCGACGAGAGTCCGGGTCCGTCTCCACCCGGGAAGGCCGGGCCCGCCTCCGCGAGGGGAGCCCGGCCGCCGCCCTACGGGAGGACGATGCCGATCCTCGGGGTTTCGATAACCGCACGCACGCTTCCCACGAACTCCGTGCGGTCGTCGCCGGTCTCGTTGCGGTAGTCGGTGATGATATTGACGCCGAGATCCCACTCGACATCGATCGGGAAAGAGGTGCCGGAGCGCCAGCGTCCGGCGAGCGACGGACGGAAGGTCGTCTCGGCGTCCCCGACCAGAATGCGCGGGAAGGTATCGAGCGCAGCCGCCGGCGGGCGAAGCTCGCGGAAGTCCCCCTCGCCCTTCACCTGCACGTCGAGCCGCGGGCGGAGGAGAAGACCCGGACCCGCGAACCACTCGGCCTCCAGCGTCGCGAGGTAGAGATCGGTCTTGTCCCATCCGAGCCCGATCCGCTCGACGGAATACTCCTCCCAGGGGAGCGACGTGCGATAGGCCAGGCTCTGGATCGCCGTGACGTTGGCCCGCACCAGCCATCCGGGCGCCACCGTGGGGAGCGCGAAGCCGAAAGAGCCCCCGATCTGGCAGCACGACTGCTCTTCGTTGGTCGCGTCGGCGAGGAAGCTGCCGTACAGAGCGAGCCCCCGCACCGGCCGCCACCACAGGTCCAGCTGTCCCAGCTTGTTGTGCGGGGGATCGTCGTCGGCCCGCGCGAACTGCCAGATGGAGACCGGATTGATGAGCCGGAAGTTGACGCTCTGGGACGGTCCTCCATGCACGGTGGCCTCGGAGACGGCCAGCATGAGGTTGTGGACCGGCCGGACCTCCAGGCGGTGCACCGCGTGGTAATGCGTGGTGTCGCTCCGAAAGTCTCCGTAGCTGGTGAAGAACCCGATGAGGAAGATTTCATCCACACCGAAGCGGTACCCGATCTCCTCTTCGCTGTACGCGTAATTCGAGCGCAGAAACCCCAGGAGCCCGGGCGGCCCCCAGTTCCGGTACATGCGGCCGAAGAACAGTCTGGCGAACTTCGTCTGGAGCTCCGCGTATCCCTCCTGGATGCGGAACGAGCCCTCGTCGAAGATGGGGAACGACGTCCTCGGGACCACGCGGCCGTCCGGGAACTGGGCGTCGTTGACGAAGATCTTGTCGCGCGTCCCTATGAAGCCGCCGGCCAGCACGCCCGCCTGGCCGACAGCGCGGACCGACATGTGCTCGAAGGCGTCGTCGTCCGAGAAGCGTCCCTCCAGCTCCGGCCGCAGCGCGTCGCGATGCTGCTGGGAGCGGTATGTTCCCCCCGCCGCGAAGCGGATATCGAGCGTACCGGCCCCTTCGGCCGTCCCCCGCAGGGCCGACAGCTCCGGCTCAAACTCGGCCCGGAGCCTGCGCATCAGGTCCTTCTCGAAAGCATAGAGCCGCTCCTCCTCGACCTTGCGGAGCGCCCGTGCCACGTCGATGCGCCGGTAGGGCCTCACGAAGGGGGAGAGCGACCCGATGCGACCGACCGAGATCCAGTACTCGATGGCGGGATAGGCCCAGTGCCCGAGCGGAAGGTAGGCCGAGGCCCGGTACCCTACCGACTCGTTTCGCCCCTCCGGGCGACGCGCCGGCTCCTGGCCGAAGGCCGGCGAGGCGAGTGGGTGCACGCCCAGGAGGAGCACGCACACGGAAGCCCACGGTGGCGTACGCGCGACGCTTTTCGACATGAGTCTCGGGCTGGTTGCGGGGACGTACCGGCTGATCGGGCACGCAACGTACGAGAGCCCGACGCGGTGCTCAAGCGGGGGAGCCGCGCAACGCCTCGCCTTGACCGGTGCAGCCGCGGCGAGTACGTTTTTTCGCCTGCGAGCGGGCGCCTGCACCGGGTCCCGCTCGCCTGTTTCTGGGGGGCCTTAGCTCAGCTGGCTAGAGCGCTACGTTGACATCGTAGAGGTCACTGGTTCAAGTCCAGTAGGCCCCATCGGGGCACCGACGGAGACCGGGGATGGACGTCCCGTGGCCGGCACCTCGCGCTGTTTGAAACGCCGTACCGGGTCGTTGGGGCTGTAGCTCAGCTTGGTTAGAGTGCCGGTCTGTCACACCGGAGGTCGCGGGTTCGAGTCCCGTCAGCCCCGTCGGTTTTTCAAAGCCGGGAAGCGGCCCGGGGAGAGCCGCTCGATGATGTGACCTGGGGCCGTAGCTCAGTTGGGAGAGCGCATGAATCGCACTCATGAGGTCGCGGGTTCGAGCCCCGCCGGCTCCACTGTTGCGGACGCCGAACCGGGCGGGTGGAACCGACCCGCGCCGGGGAGGTCGACGCCACCGTAGCTCAGGGGTAGAGCACTCGATTCGTAATCGAGCGGTCGTCGGTTCAAATCCGACCGGTGGCTTCGGATCGGGTGCAGGCGTGCCGGGGGCAACGAAGAAGAATGGATCTCCCGCCACGCTCGGGATGGCGGTGGGGCGGCTGACAATGCGGGCGTAGCTCAGTTGGTAGAGCGCAACCTTGCCAAGGTTGAGGTCGCCGGTTCGAGACCGGTCGCCCGCTTCGCTCGAGGGACGGTGTCGCGGACCGGGCGGGGGAGTCGGTGACGCGGATCCCTCGGATGCCCTGGGCGTGAGCGCCAGGGCGGTTTCGTGGCGGCGAGCCCCTCGCCGTGTACTCCCGTCGGGGCGTGGCTCAGTCCGGTAGAGCGCTGCGTTCGGGACGCAGAGGTCCCCGGT